>CAYWVV010000017.1:0-45939 GCA_964461805.1 uncultured Flavobacterium sp. | reverse complement strand
CCCAGTTTTGACCTTCTTGTAATTCGCCATCACCAGTTAAAACATAAACTAAATTTGTATCATTGTTTAACTTCTTAGCTTGAGCTGCACCAATCGCTACAGACAAACCTTGTCCTAATGAACCAGAAGCCATTCTAATACCTTCTAAACCTTCATGCGTAGTTGGGTGACCTTGTAAACGTGTATTTAATTTACGGAAAGTTGCTAATTCCGAAACTGAAAAATAACCGCTTCTTGCTAAAACGCTGTAAAAT
Source organism: uncultured Flavobacterium sp. (assembly GCA_964461805.1). GTDB lineage: Bacteria > Bacteroidota > Bacteroidia > Flavobacteriales > Flavobacteriaceae > Flavobacterium. Next base: position 45,685 of record CAYWVV010000017.1, on the reverse strand, counting down.
ACTGGAGAAATGTGTCCGTTTGATAAAAAGAATACATCTTCATTGATTCCGTTCATATCAAAACCTTCGTTTCTTTTCATTACGTGTTGATACAGAGTTACTAAGAATTCCGCACAGCCTAAAGAACCACCTGGGTGACCTGAATTAACTGCGTGAACCATTCTTAAGATGTCTCTTCGAACTTGTTGTGTAAATTGTTCTAAATTAGAAATTTGTTGTGTCATTGTAAAAAGTTTTTTGCAAAAATAAATTTAATAATCTGTTTATACTAATCTGACTTTATTTTTTTATCATTAAGAATTCAACAATTTTGGCGATAACGTTTGAATCTCCTAAAATTTTTCTATGCCCTAAATTATTTGTGATTAAAACTTCTTTATCAGATAAGTTTTCCGCTAAATGATGTGCTTCCGAAACCGGAATATCTTCATCGTTATTATCATGAATTACTAAAACTGGAATTCTAACTTCTTTGGCAGCTTCATAAGCAGAAAAACTTTCCATATCAAACTGGTATTTTTTTTCAAAACTTTTTCGCATTAAAACGGCAACTTTATTTGGCAAACCGATTTTTTCGACGAATGTGTTCACAATATTAATCACGCTATTTCCGCTACCAATCACCACCGCTTTTTCAACTTGCAACCCTTTTTTAATCGCATTTAAAATTGACATTCCGCCAAGTGAATGCCCTACAGCAAATTCAAAAGGCCCGTGAGCTTTTTCTACTTCTAAAATAGATTCGATAAACTCCAACATTAAAGTGGTTTTTGAGCCTGACTTTCCATGTGCAGGAGCATCAAAACTAATTGTGGAATAACCCTTTTCTAAAAGAGCATCAGCAATTTTTACCAATTGCGTACCTCTACCCGACCATCCGTGAACTAAAAGTATTTTCTTGTTGGAATTCCCATAGGAATACACCACAATTTCTTTATTTATTGCAGGAACAAATAATTTCGTTTGAGTTGATTCCGACTCCATTAGAAATTCGCGTTTTGGAATTTTATGTTTGATGGGCGTAATGAATAATTTTCGAGCAAATTTTTCAGCTAAAAATGGTGAAATTCGATATAATAATCGCCCTATTAAAACTATTGATTTTGGAACACGAGTATCAATATTAGAAGTTTTTTTTGTCATAATTTATTTTTTGTTCAAAATTATAATAACTGTAGTTAATAAATATAATTTTAAAACTAATTTATAAAATTCTATAAAAAAATAATTATTAAATCAACTATCTTTGCTTTTATAATGTAAAAATAAAGTAAATATGAATAAGATTTTGAAAATTAGTATAGTATTAGGATTAATTGTGATATCATGCGCTAAAAATCCATTCACGGGTAAAAGCACAATGGCTTTTGTACCTAATAGTCAAATATTTCCATCGGCATTTCAACAATATGGCCAGTTTTTATCTGAAAACAAAGTGCTTAAAGGTACTGCAGATGCCAAACGCATCACAAATATCGGGACAAAAATAAAAGTAGCTTCTGAAAGATATCTAACTGCTTTAGGGAAATCAGATTATTTAAACGATTATGCTTGGGAATACAATTTAGTAGAAAGTAAAGAAGTAAATGCTTGGTGTATGCCAGGAGGTAAAATAGTTTTCTACACTGGAATTTTACCGATATGTAAAGATGATGCAGGTATTGCTGCTGTTATGGGTCATGAAGTAGCACACGCATTAGCTAATCATGGACAACAACGAATGAGTGCTGGTTTATTACAACAAATTGGTGCTGTTGGAACACAAATTGCAGTTGGAAATAAAAACGAACAAACACAAGCTTTAGCGATGCAAGCTTATGGAGCTGCTTCTCAAGTTGGAGGAATGTTACCCTTTAGTAGATCGCATGAAAGTGAAGCAGATATGATTGGATTAACTTTAATGGCAATTGCAGGTTACGATCCAATTAATGCTGTTAAAGTATGGGAACGAATGTCGGCACAATCAAGCGGTCAAGCACCACCAGAAATTTTAAGTACACACCCAAGTAATCAAACTAGAATTAATGAGTTAACTGCACTTTTACCTCAAGCTAGAGCAGAAGCTGCAAAATTTGGAGTAACATTTAAATAGTAAAAATATTATCTTATATTTGATCCCGAACCCAAATTCGGGATTTTTTTATACCATAACTTATGCAAAAATTAGAAAAAGGAAACAAAAAACTATTGAACGCTTGGGCTTTTTATGATTGGGCTAATTCAGTTTATTCATTAGTGATAACTTCTTCCATATTCCCTTTATATTTTGGTTATTTATTTACAAAAGAAAATCCAAATATTGTTCTTTTTGGTTCATCAATTAAAGCAACTGCCTTGATAAGTTTTGTCACTGCATTTGCTTTTTTATCAGTGGCTATTTTATCACCAATCTTGTCTGGAATTGCCGATTACTTAGGAAACAAAAAACGATTTATGCAGTTTTTTTGTTATTTAGGTGCGTTCTCTTGTATTGGTTTATATTGGTTTACAAACGAAAATGTGGTTTGGGGAATTTTTTGCTTCTACTTTGGTTTATTAGGTTTTTGGGGAAGTTTGGTTTACTATAATTCTTATTTGGCAGATATCGCATATACTGAACAACACGATAAATTAAGTGCTAAAGGATTTTCACTAGGCTATATTGGAAGTGTGGTTTTATTATTAATTTGCTTGGTTTATATATTAAGTAAAACGGGTGAAGCGGCGTTAGATGCGATGCGACTTTCATTTGTTTTCACAGGTATTTGGTGGATACTTTTTAGCCAATATACATTTTACTATTTGCCAAAAGGAAATAAAAACAGCAACCCCATAAATTTCTCCATCTTTTTTAATGGTTTTAAAGAATTAAAGAAAGTACAAGTTTTGTTTTTTAAAGATGAAGTTTTGAAAAAATTCTTGTTTGCTTTTTTTGTGTATAGCATGGCGGTTCAAACCGTAATGTTAGTAGCCACCTATTTTGGAGAACAGGAAATAAATTGGATAAATCCAGAACAGAAAACATCAGGATTAATAATAAGTATTTTAGTTATTCAATTAGTAGCGGTTTTAGGTGCTATTCTTACTTCAAAATTAGCGGCTAAATTCGGAAACATTAAAACCTTAATTGGTATTAATTCCATTTGGATATTTATTTGTATTGGCGCATTTTTCGTAACGGAACCTATTCAATTTTATGCAACAGCCGCAATTGTTGGTTTAGTAATGGGCGGCATTCAATCACTTTCGCGTTCAACCTTTTCGAAGTTAATTCCAGAAACCAATGACACTACTTCTTTTTTTAGTTTTTATGATGTTGCCGAAAAAATAGGAATTGTTATTGGTATGCTTATTTATGGATTCATTGATCAAATTACAGGAAGTATGAGAAATGCCATTTTATTTTTAGTAGTATTTTTTGTTTTAGGTGTATTTTTATTATATAGAACGCTAAAAGTTCAAAAATAATTTTATATTTGAATTTTATAACAAACAACTAAAAACATGAAGACTATAAAAATCCTACTTTCCTTTATTGTGATTATTTCGTCATTGACGTTTGTTTCTTGTGAAGATGAATTTGCCGATTCCACTTTATATGAAGACTCAGCTAGTACAAATTCATTACCTGTAGTGAGTACAGCAATTGTAACAAATACAAATTCCACATCAGCAATCTCTGGTGGAAATATTACTTCAGCTGGTAGTTCTACAATAACCGCAAGAGGAGTGGTTTGGAGTACTGCTGAAAATCCTACTATAGCAGATTCTAAAACACTAGAAAACATAGGTATTGGGAGTTTTGTTTCAACAATAAACAACTTAACACCAGCCACAGTATATTACATTCGTGCTTACGCAACAAATAGTAATGGAACATCTTATGGAAATCAGGTTGTAATTACTACGGGAGATGCAGCAAATTTGCCTGTTTTAACTTCATCTGCAATTACAAATAATATATTCCCAAAAGCAACCACAGGCGGAACTATTACTGCACAAGGAGGTTCAGCAGTACTTTCAAGAGGAGTAGTATGGGGTTCGAGTGCAAACCCTACAATTCCAAGTAGTAAAAAAACTGTAGATGGATCAGGAATAGGTGCTTTTACATCAACAATTGCTAATTTAAACATAGCACCTGGAACAACGGTTTATCTGCGTGCCTATGCCACTAATGCATATGGAACATCTTATGGGAATGAAATCACTTTTACAGCAGCAGTAGATTTAGCAGATTATACTCCAGCATTAATGAAAGCCAATATTAATGGTGTTCAATATGATGTAATGAAACCTTATTTATATGATCAAAATGGGATTGACGTTCAAATTTTAAATAACAATGCGCCAATTGGTGCGCCAAGATATTTGAAAATACAAGGCGTTACAAGTGATGTTTTAAGTACGCTTACAGAAATTAGTTTGTATATTCCAAATAACCATTGGGCTGTGGGAACTTACCCATTAACAGAAAAAACTAATTTAACTACTAGTTTACTTTCGCAAGTTCAAATTGATTTACCTAACATTGCAGGAGCTCCAACGGCTACTGTAACAGGTGGTTCATTCATTATTACTGAATTCAACTTAACTACTAGAAGAATTAAAGGAACATTTACTTTATCATATGAAACTTCAAATGCACCAGGTATTACTTATCAAGTAACTGCAGGTACAATTGATTATGGTTTAGACGCTTCATATATCAACTAAAAACAACTCAAACATCATTAAAATCCTGAACTCTTTTTCGGGATTTTTTTATAATTTTCACTAAATATTTGTATTAAAATTCACACATGAAAACAATTAAAAACTTACTTTCAATTTTTGTAATTATTACAGCTCTATCTTTCTTTTCTTGCGAAAATGAACCTTTAGATCCTTCTTTATTAAATTCCGATCCAGCTAATTCAGGGGGCGGAAATTCAGGGGGCGGAAATTCAGGTGGTGGAAATACAGGTGGTGGAGGTTCAACTGCTTCTGGAGTTTTTAAAGTTGACTTTGATAGTCAAACTTTTACAGCAAATTCAACACAAGCTATTGTTAACAATACTACTATTGCAATTACAGGATTAAAATCTAATGGAAGCTTTTTCCAAATTACATTATTAGGAACTCCAGCTGTTGGAACGTATAATAACACAAACACATCACAATTAGCACTTGCCTATTCAGGAGGTTCTGGTCAAATACCATATTTAGGAGCTTCAAACTCATCATTTAGTGCTTATCCCAACTATAATGATACTGCAGAACTAAAAATTTCATCAATTGATACGGCTAATAAAATTATAAAAGGAACATTTAAATTTAATGGAGGACAAATTAATGGAAGTCAGCTAAATATTAAAAACTTTACCAATGGAGAATTTAATTTAAGTTATACAACTGATGTACCAGCACCAACAAATAATAGTTTTTTTGCTAAACTTGATGGAGCAGCATTTAATCCTACAAATATTACAGGACTTAAAAGTAGTGGTTTTATATCAATTATTGGAAGAAGAGGAAGTGTAGAAAATATTGCTTTATCTTTTGCTGATAACATTACAGCAGGAGCAACTGTTAATTTTACACCTTTTAGTTCAGACGCTAGAGGACAGTATATTATTGATAACAATCCATCAAATATTCATGGAGGAACTGGTAGTGTAACTATTATTTCACATAATACTTCAACCAAAAGAATCAAAGGAACTTTTACTTTTAACGCAGAAACTTTATTCCCACCAATTAGTTCCAAACTAATTACAGAAGGAACATTTGATATAACTTATTTGTAAAAAATTACAACTTTAATATCCCGTTTTGTTTCATAAAACAAAACGGGATTTTTTTATGGCATAAATCTTGACTTATATCCATGTAAATTATACTTGAATCCTTGTATTTATTGATAATTGCATCAATTCACAATTATTATTCGTAAATTTACTTCCCATTTTTAATGACAAAATGACTTATAAATAGATATGCCGAACCATAAAATACTAGCGATTGACAATTTGTCGCTTCAAGAACTAGATACAGAAGCAGAATTAATTCCATTAATGACTCCAGAAGATGAGGAGGAAATGAACAATGAAGAATTACCTGCAGATTTACCCATTTTACCATTAAGAAACACGGTGTTGTTTCCTGGTGTTGTAATTCCTATTACAGCGGGAAGAGATAAATCAATAAAATTAATTAACGATGCGAATGCAGCCGGTAAAATTATTGGTGTAGTCGCTCAGAAAAATGAAGATGATGAAGATCCAACTACAGACCAAATTCATCATATTGGAACTGTAGCCAGAATTATGCGTGTTCTGAAAATGCCTGATGGAAACACAACCATAATTTTACAAGGTAAAAAGCGTTTCGAAATTGAGGAATTTACTCAAACAGACCCATACTTCAAAGCAAAAATAAAAGAAGTAAATGAAATTCGTCCAAAGAAAAAAGATGAGGAGTTTTCTACAATTGTTGAGTCTATTAAAGAAATGGCAATTGAAATTATAAAGGAAAGTCCGAATATTCCTTCGGAAGCTACTTTTGCTATAAAAAACATTGAAAGCAATCCTTTTTTAATCAATTTTGTGTCGTCTAACATGAATTTAAACGTGGAAGACAAACAAAACTTACTTTCTATTGTCGATTTAAAACAACGCGCTTTAGAAACGTTGCGTTTCATGAATTTAGAACTTCAGAAATTGGAGTTGAAAAACGATATTCAATCTAAAGTTCGATTTGATTTAGACCAACAACAACGTGAATATTTCTTGCAACAACAAATGAAAACCATTCAAGAAGAATTGGGTGGCGTTTCACACGATGCAGAAATTGAAGAAATGCGTAATAAAGGAAAAGCTAAAAAATGGGATGCGAAAACGGCAGAACATTTCGAAAAAGAAATTTATAAATTACAGCGTACGAATCCAAATTCTCCTGATTTTGGAATCCAACGTAACTATTTAGATTTATTTTTAGAATTGCCATGGAACGTATTTTCAAAAGATAAATTCGACCTGAAAAAAGCACAACAAATTTTAGACCGTGATCATTTCGGTTTAGAAGATGTAAAAAAACGTATCATTGAACATTTGGCAGTTTTGAAATTGAGAAACGATATGAAATCGCCAATTTTATGTTTATACGGACCTCCTGGTGTGGGTAAAACTTCAATTGGAAAATCGGTTGCAGAAGCTTTAGGAAGAGAATATGTTAGAATTTCATTAGGTGGTTTACGTGATGAAGCGGAAATTCGTGGACACAGAAAAACATATATTGGTGCGATGCCAGGAAGAATTATTCAATCCATCAAAAAAGCAAAAACATCCAATCCTGTTTTCGTTTTAGACGAAATTGATAAATTATCTTCGAGTCATAATGGTGATCCATCTTCTGCCCTATTAGAAGTTTTAGATCCGGAGCAAAACAGTGATTTCCATGATAATTTCTTAGAATTAGGTTACGACCTTTCTAAAGTAATGTTCATTGCTACTTCTAACAGTTTATCAACCATTCAGCCAGCTTTACGTGACAGAATGGAAATTATAAACATGTCGGGTTATACGATTGAAGAGAAAATTGAAATTGCGAAAAACTTCTTATTACCAAAGCAATTAAAAGAACACGGATTAACTACGAAGGATTTACAAATTGGTAAAAAACAATTAGAAAAAATCGTAACAGGTTATACTCGTGAATCTGGAGTTCGTGGTTTAGATAAAACCATTGCACAAATGGTACGTCATGCTGCAAAATCTGTAGCCATGGAAGAAGAATACAACAAAAAAGTGACTGATGAAGATATTCTTGAGGTGTTGAAATCTCCAAGAATGGAACGTGATAAATATGAAAATAATGATACAGCTGGTGTGGTTACAGGTTTGGCTTGGACATCTGTTGGAGGTGATATTTTATTCATAGAATCGTTAGTTTCTAAAGGTAAAGGCGCGATGACAATGACAGGGAATTTAGGAACTGTCATGAAAGAATCAGTAACCATTGCTTTAGAATATATCAAAGCAAATGCTAAACAACTGAACATTGAACCAGAAGTTTTAAGTCAATACAACATACACATTCACGTACCAGAAGGTGCGACTCCAAAAGACGGACCAAGTGCTGGTATTGCGATGTTAACCTCAATGGTTTCTAGTTTTACACAAAGTAGAATTAAGAAAAATATTGCGATGACAGGCGAAATTACCTTACGTGGAAAAGTGTTACCAGTAGGCGGAATTAAAGAAAAAATATTAGCGGCAAAACGTGCGAATATTAAAGAAATTATTTTGTGTCGCGATAACAAACGTGATATTGAAGAAATTAAAGCTGATTATTTAACGGGCTTAACTTTCCATTACGTGGACACAATGAAAGAAGTAATTGATATTGCTATTTTGAAAGACAAAGTAAAAAACGCCATTACTTTCGATATTAAAAAATAAATAAAAAACGTCAGTTCGAGTGTTCCGATTTTTCATCGGAATGTATTGAGAACCATTTATCAAATATCAAAACCTATAAGTGACTTTACTTATAGGTTTTTTTCTTTATATTTGAAATATTAAAATTAAGTAATGAAAATACTACTCGTAGGAGAATTTAGTCGGTTACATAATTCCTTAAAAGAAGGACTTTTGGCTTTAGGTCATGAAGTGGTTTTAGTGAATAATGGCGATGGATTTAAAAATTTTCCTGCTGATATTAGTATTCGTGCGAATTTTTTCAAATCGAAATTAGGAAATATTCCCAGACAAATTTGGTTCAGACTTTTCAAATATGATTTGGTTTTATTAGAACACGGTATTCGTTTTTGGTGGATTTCTAAAAAGCTAAAAAACTACGATATTGTTCAATTTATTAACGAAAGTCCGATTCAAACTGTTTCTAAATTAGAATTATTTTTAATCAAACGAATTTTCAGTCAAAACCAAAAAGTCTTCTTATTGTGTTGCGGAATTGATTATGTTACCGTGAGTCACATGCTTGAGAAAAAAGACAGGTATTCAGTGATGAACGCTTATTTTGAAGACATTCTAGAAGCCAAAAAACAATATGATTACTTTTTCGATTTTGTAGATAAACCACATCAAAAAATTCATCAGTTTTTATACAAAAATATCCGAGGCGTTATTGCTTCCGACTTAGATTATGTAAGACCATTACTTGGAAATGAGAAATATTTGGGTGTCATCGCTAATCCTATAAACACTGATAAAATTTCTATAATTGAAAATAAAATTTCAGATAAAATAGTTGTCTTTTTAGGCATCAATACTGGGAATTCATTTAAAAAAGGGATTTCATTTTTTGAAAAAGCACTTGCAATTATTCAAGAAAAATATCAAGATAAAATCGAAATACTAATCACAAGAAACTTACCTTATTCCGACTATCAAAAACACTTTGAAAAAGCACATATTTTACTAGATCAAGTCTATTGTTTCGATCAAGGTTATAATGCTTTAGAAGCTATGGCGAAAGGAAAAGTGGTATTTACAGGAGCCGAAATTGAATTCTTGAATCACTATCATTTACAAGAAAATGAAGTCGCAATAAATGCGTTACCCGATGTTACTTATATAATAGAAAAACTATCATTTTTAATCGAAAATTCTGCAGAAATTGAACGAATTGGTATAAACGCGATTCAGTTTATTCAGAAAGAACACCATTATGTTACTCAGGCTGAGAAATATGTTCAGGTTTGGAAAACCAATTAAATCTTTCTTTCAAGAATAACAGAACTACAACCAACATAAAAAACTCGTAAGGAAAAGCATATTTAGCGTTGGTTCCGTAAACCACTAATGCTTGTAAAATCGCAGCAGCATGAATAAATGCAAGAAGTATCATTACCGAATCAATTTTTCTGTTTTTTATCAAATCATACAAATAGTAAAAACTTAAAAGTAAAAAAACAAATTTCAAAATTAAGACGAGTACCATTTGGATAGAATTAATTATGGAAACTACAGCATTAAAAGTACTATCTTGAAATTCCATATAAGGTTTCATGTCAAAAACTTTCCAAAAATCAAACCACGAATTCGTAATCGAATAATAAAAATAATCGCCTAAATTAGTAGCAATTGTTGCTTTTGCATACTTCCCAAATTGATTGGTCACATCAGCAAACTTCGTGTATTTTGGCGCTAAATGTTGACCTCCCCAAACTTTCCAAACGGCCATGGAAGCATCTTCTCCATTTTGTAACATTTGTTCTCTATATTTCACATAGGGTTGCATAATAAAATCATACTCTTTTGGGCCTTTTTCAGCAAAATAAAGACAATTTTGAGCTAAATTTAATCCAAAATACGCTGTTGGTTCAAAATATCCAATTTTTTCTTTTACGAAACTACACCAACTAAAATACGCATACATCGGTAAGATAAAAAGGATTAATTTAACAGAAATGAACTTCTTCACTGTGAAATTTTTAATAAGATATAAAGCAAAAATTAAAAACGGATAAAAGATAAAAAACGGCTTCACTAAAATTAAAATCGTAATCAGAATACTCAATATAATTTCAACTACTATTTGCTTTTTCTCAAAGTAATTATTCAGTAAAAAGTAAAATACAATTGAGTTTAGCAATAACATAAAGGTTTCAGCTAAAATAAACGTTTCAAAAAAGAAATTCTGTAAATATAAAGATGAAAACAGCGTTACATAAAAAGCGCCTTTCTCAGAAAAATTAAGGTTTAATAATGTTTTGAACCAAAAAAAAGCTGTAACAATTCCCATTAACATTTGAACCCAAACCACTAAAATTTTATCGTGATTTAATAAGTAAATTAAATATGGGTAACCTGGCGTTCTTTCTCCAAGATAATCATCAAAATTGTCATTAATCAATTCTTTAACAAAATGATTAAATGCCCAACTATCTGGTGCTTCAGAGAAAGTATTGTAACTAAGAAAGAAGAATAATTTCGCTATAAAAAGCACTATAATTAATCCGTAACTATATTTGTTATTTAGTAAATGTTGTTTCATTTTTATCTTGTAAAAAATTGTTTTTTATAAATAGTAAAACGAGAGTTATCATGATAAATTCAAATGGAAAACCATATCTGGCATTAGAACCATAAACGACTAAAGCTTGTAAAATTGCAGTTGAAAGTACAATTAATATCAATAACAATTCTATAGTAAATTGTCTGTTTTTTAAAAATCTGAAAATATAAACCGGAATTAAAAGTAAAAATAATGTTTTAATACTTCGTAAAAAAATACTTTGAATTTTCCATATATATTTTAGAAAAACAGAACTTTCTAATGAATTTGAACTTACCATTTCTACATTCCAAAACTCTTTAAAAGAGAGAAAAATTACTTGTTTGATGTACAATCCGAAATTACGCTTTATTGTGGCATCTGCACATTTTCCAAACTCATTGGACAATTGTGGAAAAGTCATTTTTTTATATTCAAAATCGCCATTATCCACCGCATACCAAATACACATTGGATTTCCTAAACCGTTTTCAGTATGTAATGCTCTTTGTTTTACATAAGGTGTTTTTATCCAGTTGAATTCCTCTGGAGCTTTTTCAATAAAATTGACACAATTCTGAATTTTATTCAATCCGAAATAGGTGGAAGAAACAAAAAAACCTGTATTTAAAAAATTGACGTATGACCAAGAAATAAAAACAACTAAAGGCAAAATCAAAACAATCAATTTTTGTTTAAGAATGGCTTTCCATTCGAAGTTAGTATAGGTGAAAAACACAAAAATCACAAATGGCAAATACATATAAAACGGTTTCAAAAGCACTAAAATGGCCAAACAAAATGCCGTTTCTAAAATCTGATTTTTTAGAATAAAATAAATTAATAATGTAATTATAAACAAGTTAACCGTTTCAATTAAAATCGCGTGTTCATACGATAAAACATGAAGAAAGGAACTGAAAAATAGCGAAATTAAAAAGGAGACAATCGAATTAAATTTAAAATGACACAGAATTCTATACCAAAAAACACTTGATAGAATTCCTATGAGTATTTGAAACCAAACCACCAATTGAATGGAATTTCCTAAAAATGCAATTAATAAAGAATAACCAGGCGAACGACCACCAAAATAACCTTTTATAGAACCTGATGAAATAAGTTTAGCCAAATCCATATAAGTTTGACTATCATTTGTTAAGAGTACATTTGGGTTGAAAAAATAAAATAACATTCTAAAAATCAAACCAAAAAGGACTAAAATAAAAATAGCATATTTTTCAAAAAGCCTATTCATATTTTCTATAAATTTGAAATAATTGAAAAGGAATTCGTAAAAAATCACTGATTTTAATTTTTGAATTCCCTATTTCTTCCCATTTTTCTAATGGAATTTCTTTCACCACTTCTTTTATATTATGAATCTTTTGCAAACGTTTCAACAATTCCACATCAAATAACCATTTGGAAATAAAAGGTTGTTCAAAAATTTGTTTTGCTGTTTGAAAATCAATGACTTTCGCACCACATTGTGTATCGTAAACTGCAACTTTTAATACAAACTGACTGACAATTGTAGCGAATATTCGACCAAAATAATGTCTTTTTAAAGAGCGTTTCACACCATTTCCAATCAATTTTATTCGAGCACCCATTACCATTTTATAGTTTGGATGTTGGACAGAAAACTGAATTAATGTATCTAATTCCGAAAAAGGTGTCGCTAAATCTGCATCGAAATATGAAATAAAATCAGCATTTGAAATGGACAAAACCGCCGAACGGATGGCTTCTGCTTTACCAACGTTCTTATCTAATTTCAATATTTCAAGCGAAGAGCATTTCGATTTAAATTCTTCTAAAACAGCAATTGTTTTATCTGAACTTCCATCATCAACTAATAAAAAATTATACTGTGGAAATGCAGTAAAAATTTCGATGAAACCTTCATAATTTACTCTTTTCACTTCGTTATAAAACGGAATTACAATTACTATTTTCATCGCAGTTTCTTTCTAAAATAAATTACTAAAACCAACAAATACATAAAATAAGTAAACGTGTGAGCGATAACAATACCGTTAATTCCAATCGCATGCAACATCCAATTGGACGAATAATACATAATAATTAAAGAAACAATTTCAGTACTTATAAATGCTTTTGTTTGTTTTGTAGCAATTAAAATGGTTCCGAAAATTAAGGAAATTGCTTTTATTAAATCACCCACCAATTGCCATAAAAATAAAGATTCCATAGATTCAAATTCTGTGGAAAATAAAACGTGTATAATGAATTTTCTAAGTAAATAAATTAGCACTAAACCAATGGCAAAAACAGGAATAATCGTTTTTAAATAATTGAATATAATTTCTTTCGTATTCGAATTTTTCTCCGCTAATTTTGGATAAAAATAAATCGCCATTATAGAAGAAATGAATAACAAATAATAAGACGAAATGCGTTGTAAACCTTCATAAATTCCAGCGTTTTTCAATCCCGTGATTTCAATGACATCAGTACGAATTTCTAATAAAACAAAGGATCCGATGACACCTGAAACTAAAGCCATTAATACATATTCAGATAAATTTTTAACTACTGAAAAATCAAATGATTGAAAAGAAAAAACATCAAACAGTGAAATGACATTTCTCAGATAAAAAAGACTGACAAAAAACACAAAAACAGGCGCTAAAACTAACGAAATTAAAGCTCCGATCGTTTCATAATAATAAATCAGAAATACAGAAAACAACAAAGCAATACTGCTTGAAATTATTTGAATATAAATTACTTTTTTATATTCTTGAAAACCATTAACAACTGAAATACAAAACGTTGAAAAGACATATAAGGGAAATAAAATCGCCAAAACATAAAACACAAAACTATATATTTCGGAATGATGAAAGATTTGGTTCGATAAATAATTCGCACCAAAAATTAAACCTAAACTAATGATAAGGGAAGATGCCAAAAGCAACAATCCGAATGTGGCTAAAACCGATTTTAATTTCGATTTATCATGTTGATATTCAGAAACATATTTCACAATTGCATTCTGAATTCCGAGTAAGGAAAAATTTTCAACAACGTTTAAAAAAGCTCTAAAATTCCCAACATAAGCCATACCGCTGGCACCAACAAAAATCGCTAATGCTTTGGAAGTAATGAAACCAAAAACCAATTTCAGCAAAATATGTACACTATTCAAAGAAGTAATTTTGAATAATGGTTGTTGTATTATTTTTCGAATTTCAGACAATTAATAACAATTTAAAGTTTGTATAATATTCGAAATTTCATCTTCAGTTAAAACTGAACTCATAGGTAAACTCAATACTTCCTGATGAATTTTTTCTGTAATTGGGAAACTTAAATGATTGAAATCTGATAGTGCTTTTTGTTTATGTGGCGGAATAGGATAATGAATGAGGGTTTCAATTCCGTTTTTCAATAAATACTCTTGTAAATCGTCTCTGTTTTCCGTGCGAATTACTAATAAATGAAACACATGTTTATCAAAATTATCGCAACTTGGCAAAACAATTTTAGTATTCTTAATTTCAGATAAATAACGTTTCGCTACTTTTTTTCTTGCTTCGTTTTCAGCATTTAAATGTGGTAATTTAATACTTAAAAAAGCCGCTTGTAATTCATCTAAACGAGAATTTACACCAATATAATCGTTATGATATTTTTTATTTGAACCGTAATTTCTTAGCGAAAATAAAACTTCTGCTAAAGTGTCATTATCTGTTGTAATTGCGCCACCATCGCCTAATGCACCTAAATTCTTACCTGGATAAAAACTAAAAGCACGAGCATGATTTCCTTCAAAAGGCAAACCGTGAGCTTGCGCAGCATCTTCGATAATTAGTAAATTATATTGATTACTTAATGCTATAATCGCATCCATTTCAGCCAATTGACCGTATAAATGAACCAATAAAATAGCTTTGGTTTTTGACGTTATTTTTTCCGAAATTAAATCTGGATTGATGTTATACGTTTCGATATTTGGCTCTACAAAAACAGGAACTAAATCGGCTTGTAATATTGCTAAAACACTTGCAATATAAGTATTAGCTGGAACAATAACTTCATCACCTTTTTGAAGATTTCCAAGTTGTATGTAACCTTTTAAAATAAGAACTAACGCATCTAACCCATTTCCTACTCCAATACAATGTTTGGCTTTGGAAAATGCTGCAAAACTTTGTTCAAATTGTTTGACTTCATTTCCTAAAATGTACCAACCTTTATCTAAAAACTCCTTTGTTTTAGATAGAAATTGCGTTTCAAATGGTTGATTGAGTTTTTGTAAATCGAGAAATTTTATCATATAAACACTTGATTTAATTTGGCAAAATTTTGGGTTTCTACTTCATAGAAATCTTGACAAAAAGTTCTGGCACCAAAAGTTTCTTTCCAATATTGCAAGCCTTTATTGATGTTTTTTCCTTGATTTTCATTCGATATTCCGAAATCAAAATACGAATAATTAGCAAATTCTTTCATAATTAAATGATGAAACAAATAATCTAAGGCACCGTGCTGGTTTTTATCTCCAATGGCAGAAATATATTGAACGTGAACCGTTTTTTTATCAATAAATAAAGTTGTTCCTGCTATAATTTCATTATTTTCATACACATTGTACTGAATAATGTTTTCTGTAAATTTTTCTTGTAAATTTTGAATTTCGGCTAAACTATGAACCGGTTTTGCTTCGTGTTTCGCCTCCAAATTCGGAATTAAAACTTCCTTCCAAAAACCAGTAAAATCAATTTCTTTTTTAATTTCTAATCCTAATTTTTCCGCACGCTTCACACCTTCTACTCTATTTGAATCAATTTTAAATTGACTTTGTAAATCGATTGTCACCAAAGCATCTCTTCGAGTTAATTTCGCTTCAGATAAAAACAAAGCATAATTTAATTCTTCCGAAGGTTGTAAACAATAAAAGGAAGGAAGTAACTTGAAATGAATCCTATCAATAGTATTCTCGTTCAAAAAACGAAGAATCTCTGAATAAATTGCAATGAATTTTTCTATTTTTAAAGTAGAATCAATAACAATTCCACCATAAGTTAATCCTTGATGTGAATAGAGTTTGTTAACTGAAATATTTGCTGGAAGAATTGCTTTTAAATTCTCTTTTTCATCGAAAACTAACAACGAAAAATCTTCAAATCTATCGGAATGATATTCCATAAAATCTCTATGAAATAAAAAAGTAGCATTTTTTGCATTAGCCACAAAATTATTCCACAATTGAAAGTGTTCAGAAGTATATTTTACTATTTTATATGTATTCATTTGTCAAATCTTTGGGGAAATTAGTAAAATTTATTACTTTGGTAAAATTATTCACTATAAATATTAAAATTAGTTCCATTTGATGAAAAAATTACTCTTTTTTTTATTTTTTATATTTCAGTTAAGTTTTTCACAAAACATTGGTTTATACAATCAATTTAATGGAAGATATGATTTTACTTTTGTAGGAAACACGCTTAATCCAATTGAAAATTCTTTCCAATCTTTTCCAGCTGTATTAACAACTTCAGATGCAAATTTAACTCTAAATTCAGGTGATGTTATTGAAAGTGCCTATTTGTATTGGGCAGGTTGTGGAACAGGATATTTTAATGTAAAATTAAACGGAATTGACATCACAGCAACCAGAACTTTTTCAAATATCTTAAATCAAGCCCCACAAATTTATAATTTTTTTAGTGCGTTTGCAGATGTAACTTCTCAAGTTCAAGCAACAGGAAACGGTCTTTATACTATCTCCGATTTAGATGTTGGTTCTTTTATCAATCATCACGCTCAAAACAGCACTAATTTCGCAGGTTGGGCATTAATTATAGTTTATAAAAATCCTACTTTACCCTTAAATCAGTTGAATATTTATGATGGTATGCAAGTCGTTTCAAGTTTACAAAACTTTTTAGATGTACCTTTAAATGCCTTGAATGTTATTGATAACTTAGATGCTAAAATAGGTTTTTTAACATGGGAAGGTGATTCTGGAATTGCTAATAATGAAACTCTAAGAATTAACGGAAATATCATTAGCAATCCGCCATTAAATCCTGCAAATAATGCCTTTAACGGAACAAATTCGGTTACGGGTTCCAATCAATTATACAATATGGATTTGGATATTTACAATATTCAAAATAATATAAATGTTGGAGATACTCAAGCTTTAATTCAATTAACTTCTTCTCAAGATTATGTAATGGTTAATGCCATCGTAACCAAATTAAATAGTCAATTACCAGATGCGAGAATTAATTTTCAGACTCCTAATTTGAGTTGTAATGTAAGAGATTTGCTTATAAATTATACCGTAACTAATTTTAATGCTACAGCTGATTTGCCTGCAAATACTCCAATTAGATTTTATGCCAATGGTATAGAAATTGGTTCTGCATTAACTCAAAATATCATTCCTATGGATGGTTTTGAAACGGGAACAATAACAGTAACTATTCCAAATTCCATTCCACTTCAATTTAATTTGATAGCTCAAGTTGACGATTCGGGTAACGGATCTGGAATTGTAAATGAAATTTCAGAAACCAATAATTCTTTTAGTGTTCCAATTCGACTTTTAGCATCTCCAAATTTCAACATTCCAAATGATGTTATAAGTTGTAATTTAGGATTAACACGTGCCATTTTCGATTTTTCTGCTTCTGAAAATTTGATTAAAATTAAAACAACGGATGTAGTAACTTTTTATGAGACTGAAGACGATGCAATTGCTGAAACAAATGAAATTGTTAACACAACAAATTACGAAGCAATTACAACTCCCAAAACAATTTGGGTACGAATTAAAAATACCGACGGCTGTTTTTCAATAACTTCTTTTTTATTAAAAACACGCAATTGCGAACCTATAGTTTATAATGCGGTTTCTCCCAATAATGATGGTTTGAATGAATTTTTCTATATTGAAGGGTTACGAGATATTTTCATAAATTTTAAATTAGAAGTCTATAATCGTTGGGGAAGATTAATTTGGACCGGTGATAATTCAAAACCCGACTGGAATGGAAAAGCAGAAAATGCCGTTGGAAATGACGATGCACCAGGAGGAACATATTATTACATTCTGTATTTAAATGATCCCGATTATCCAAATCCTTTAAACGGTTATTTACTTTTAAAAAGATAAATGAAAATAGATAGTCTTAATATTTTTCTGATTCTACTTTCTGGAGTTGTTGCTGTTATTTTTCCTTTTCAAACTTTTCTTTTGGTATATGCCTTTTTAGGTCCGTTACATTATCTCACGGAAATCAATTGGTTGCAACAACGAAACTATTTTTTGCACAATAAAACAAATGTTTATTATCTATTTGTTCCAATACTAATTATAGGAAGTATTGTTTATATACCTAATTTATTTCTATTAAAACCATTAATCCCTTTTTTAATATTTTTCAGCTTTTTAGTTTCTATTTTCAACTCAACAGATACCATAAAACTTTACAAAAATTGGAAATTTATACTTTCAATTTGTTTGGGAATCATGACTACATTTTATTTTCGAGAATACTTTAAAACTGTTTTTTCTATATTTCTGCCATCCTTAATTCATGTTTTTATTTTTACTGGAATTTTTATGCTTTCTGGATTTCTAAAAACTAAAAACAAATTGTCTCTATTGACATTAATCGTATTTGTAACCATGAGCATTTTTCTTCTGAATTTCAATTGGAACAATTCACTTTTAGAAGGAAATGTACTTTCAAAATACGAATCCTTTGAAAAACTAAATCAAATCTTATTGTCCCTTTTTGGAGAAGAAAACTCTACAAAACAAAGTATTTATTTTTCTTCTTTCGGAATAAAATTAATGCAGTTTATAGCCTTTGCATACACTTATCATTATTTAAATTGGTTTTCTAAAACCGCTGTTATACAATGGCATAAAACCACAAAAATAAAAATCGTTTTAATTCTTTTATTTTGGATACTATCAGTATTACTCTATTTATATGATTACAAAACGGGATTATATTGGTTGTATTTATTAAGTTTAACTCACGTTATTTTAGAATTCCCTTTAGATATAACATCTGTTAAAAATCTTTTGAAAGGCAAATCTTTTCAATAATTTTTCTATTTTTAGCACTCAAAAAACTAAAACTATGCGAATATTTAAACTTTTAATAGTATTTATGACTATTAATTTAAGTTTTAGCCAAGATTATTTTCCAAAAAATGACGGCGTAAAACAAACCTTCAAAAACGTTGTAGCTATAACAAATGCTACCGTTTACACATCTTCAAATGTTAAAATTGAAAAAGCTACAATTTTAATAAAAGAGGATAAAATCTTAGAAATTGGTGCACAGATTGCCATTCCTAAAGAAGCTATCATAATTGATGCTACTGATAAAGTAATTTATCCATCATTTATTGATTTATATACCGAATTTGGTATTCAAAAACCTCAAGCAAAACCAAGAAATTCTAGAGCACCGCAATATGATTCGGAAAGAAATGGATATTATTGGAACGACCACATTAGAGCTGATTTCAATGCTTTTGAAAATTTAAGTTACGATGAAAAAGTAGCTAAAGAGTTAAGAGAAACTGGCTTCGGAACTGTCTTAAGCTTCAATAACGACGGAATTATTGCAGGAACAGGTTTACTTTGGACCTTAAACGACGGAGAAACTAATGGAAATCGTATTTTAAATAAAAAAATATCACAACATCTTACTTTTAAAAGAAGTTCACTTTCTAGTCAAGCTTATCCTTCCTCATTAATGGGAAGTATGGCATTAATCCGTCAATTTTATCACGATGCAAAATGGTATGCTGCTGGTGGATCAAAAAGTAAAGATGCCTCATTAGAAGTTTTCAATCAAAATAAAAATCTACTTCAAATTTTCAATGCTGGTGATAAATTAAACGTTTTAAGAGCTGATAAAATTGGAGACGAATTTGGAGTAAATTTTATCATTAAAGGTAATGGAAATGAATTGGAACGAATTGAAGAGGTCAAAAAAACGAATGCTACTTTAATCATGCCAATTAATTTCCCTGTGGCTTATGATGTTTCTGATTCTTTTTTAGCGGAACAAGTAGTTTTAGCAGATATGAAATTTTGGAATCAAGCGCCTTATAATTTAAAAGTACTTGCTGAAAACAACATCAATTTTGCATTAACTACAGCCGATTTAAAAAACCCAAAAGACTTTTTAACGAATTTAAGAAAAGCAGTAGAATTAGGATTTCCAAAAGAAAAAGCTATTGCTGCCTTAACGGAAATTCCAGCAAAAATTGCGAATCAAACTAATATTGGATCTTTGAAAAAAGGAAATTTAGCCAACCTAATTATTGTTAGTGGTGATATTTTTGATACGAAAAACACCATACAAGAAAACTGGATTCAAGGAAACAGATTTGTAATTGAAAAAATGCAACCTTCTGACATTAGAGGAAAATACGATTTGACTTTAGATAACAACAAATACGATTTAGCAATTGAAGGTGAAATTTCAAAATTAGACGCAAAAATTTCTCAAGATAAAGTAGAATTCGGAACAAAACTAACTTACAACGAGCCTTGGATTACCATGGTAATCAAAAGCAAAGATTCTGTTGAATCTAAATTCATTAGAATTTCTGGATTAAAATCGGAAACAGGTTTATCTGGAAAAGCAATTTTAGAAAACGGTAAAGAAGTTTCTTGGTCTGCAGTTAAAAAACTAACGAATACTGAAGTTAAAAAAGAAGAGAAAAAAGAAGAGAAAAAAGACGAGAAAAAAGCGCCCGTTTTTTATCCTGTAACTTTCCCTAATATTGCTTTCGGAAACTCATCAAAACCGAAACAAGAAACCATTTTATTTAAAAACGCAACCATTTGGACAGGTGAAAAAGAAGGGAATTTAAAAGAAACCGATGTGTTAATTGAAAATGGGAAAATTGTCAAAATTGGTAAAAACTTACCTCAAAAAGGAAAAGTAATTGATGCAACTGGAAAACACTTAACTGCAGGAATTATTGACGAACATTCACATATTGCCATTTCTAATGGTGTAAATGAAGGTGGACAAAATTCTTCTGCTGAAGTTACTATTGAAGATGTAGTGAATTCTGAAGATATTAACATTTACAGAAACTTAGCTGGTGGTGTTACAGCTGCCAATTTATTACATGGTTCTGCGAATCCAATTGGTGGACGTGCCGCTTTCATCAAACTGAAATGGGGATACAACCCAGATGAAATGTTAGTAAAAGATGCACCAAAATATATCAAATTTGCTTTAGGTGAAAACGTTAAACAATCCAATTGGGGAGATGTTGAAAGATTGCGTTTTCCTCAATCAAGAATGGGTGTAGAACAAGTGTATGAAGATTATTTCTCTCGTGCAGTTGCTTACCAAAAAGAATGGGATGCTTACAATTCAAACAAAGGTAAAACCGCACCAAGATTTGATATTGAACTAGAAACTTTAAGTCAAATTTTAAACAAAAAACGTTTCATTACTTGTCATTCTTACGTACAATCTGAAATCAACATGTTGCTAAAAGTAGCTGAGAAATACAACTTCAAAATTCAAACTTTTACACATATTTTAGAAGGATATAAAGTAGCAGATAAAATGGCGAAACACGGTGTTGGTGGATCTACCTTTGCTGATTGGTGGGGCTATAAATTTGAAGTAAACGATGCCATTCCTTATAATGCTGCACTTATGAATAATGTTGGTGTAACAGTTTCAATTAATTCAGACGATGCAGAAATGTCAAGAAGATTAAATCAAGAAGCTGCCAAAACTTTAAAATATGGTGGAGTAACAGAAGAACAAGCTTGGAATTTCGTAACCTTAAATCCAGCAAAATTATTACAAGTGGATGATAAAGTGGGAAGTATTAAAGTAGGTAAAGATGCCGATGTAGTACTTTGGTCAGATAGTCCGTTAACCATTTATGCAAAAGCAGAAAAAACGGTAGTAGATGGAATTGTTTTCTTTGATATTGATCAAGAAAATGCGAAAAATGAATTAGTTCAAAAAGAAAGAAATGAACTGATTAATTTATTGCTAGATGCCAAAAACAAAGGCTTAAAAACACAAGAACCAAAGAAAAAATCGACTGGACATTACCACTGTGATACACTTGGTGAAAAATGTAGAGAGTTTCACGCTAAATACAATAATTAATAAGTATTACAATATTTTCAACACAGATTTCACAGATTAAAATAATTTCTAAAATCTGTGTTATAAAAAATTAATATAAAATGAGAAAATTAACATACATATTAGCACTAACTTCAGTAGTGAGTTTTGCGCAACAAATGCCAGCACCTAAGCAAACAAAATCCATTTTAATTATGGGTGGAACTGCACATTTAGGTAACGGAAAAATTCAAGAAAACAGTTTAATTTCGATTGTTGATGGAAAAATTGCTTCGGTTTCAGATGGAACTTTAGCCAGACCAGCCAAACATGATATTACCATAGAAGCTTACGGAAAACATATTTATCCAGGTTTCATCGCACCGAATTCAACTTTAGGGTTGGTGGAAATCGACGCCGTTCGTGCTTCGGATGATGAAAGTGAAATTGGAGAATTCAATCCACATATTAGAAGTTTAATAGCTTATAATTCAGAATCAAAATTAACAGAATCAGCTAGACCTAATGGCGTTTTGTTAGCGCAAATTACACCTCGTGGTGGAAGAATTTCTGGAACTTCATCAGTAGTACAATTAGATGCTTGGAATTGGGAAGACGCTGTGATTAGAGAAAATGACGGGATTCACATGCGTTGGCCAAACAGCTATGCTAGATTAGGTTGGTGGGCAGAACCAGGTGGCATCGAACCCAACAAAAAATACGAAGAACAAACAAAAGCAATTCAATTATTTTTTGATCAATCTTTAGGGTATTCTAATTCGGATAAAAAAGTAAAAGACATTCCTTATGATGCCATGAAAGGATTACAAAACGGTGATAAAACCTTATATGTAAATGCTAATGGCGAAAAAGAAATTACAGATATTATCTTATTCAAAAAGAAAAATAATATCAAAAAATTAGTGATTATTGGCGGCTATAATGCACATAAAATTGCCGATTTATTAAAAGAAAACAATATTTCTGTCTTATTAAGAAGAATTCATGACGTACCAAATTCTGAAGATGAAGATGTAAACTTACCTTATAAAATTGCAAAAATCTTAACAGACAAAGGAATTATAGTTGGTTTAGAAAATTCAGGTGATATGGAACGTATGCAAACGAGAAACATGCCTTTTTATGCTGGAACTTGCGCCGCTTGGGGAATGAACAAAGAAGAGGCATTAAAATTAATTACATCAAACACAGCAAAAATCTTAGGAATTGACGCCAAATACGGAACATTAGAAAGCGGTAAAAGTGCTACTTTATTCATTTCTGAAGGCGATGCTTTAGATATGAAAACGAATAAATTAAGTCAAGCTTTTATTGATGGAAGACAAATTAGTTTAGAAAGTCATCAAACGGAATTGTACGAAAGATATAAAGGGAAATATGAAGCTGGAAGTGTGAAGTCGGAAGTAAAACAATAAATAATAAATTACCATTTTCTAAGTCGCAAAGCCATTCGTTTTGCGACTTTGTTTTTTTACTTAAAAAAGATACCTTTGTGTCTTAGTGCCTTCTTGGCTAAACTAGCGCCTTAAATACTATGAAACAAATCACATCCATTCAAAATCCGTTTGTAAAAAACTTAGTTTTATTGCAAGACAAAGCCAAAGCACGAAAACAATCAGGAACTTTTATTATTGAAGGACAACGTGAAATTGAATTGGCCGTAAAAGGCGGTTACGAATTAGAAACCATTTTATTTTTACCTGAAATCATCTCGGAAAACCAAATCAAAAAATTGACTTCACAACAAGTTGAATTAATTGAAATTTCGAAAGAAGTCTACCAGAAATTAGCGTATCGCGATACAACTGAAGGAATTATTGCTATTGCGAAATCGAAACCTTTACAATTATCGGATTTAAAATTATCTAAAAATCCATTAATCTTAGTTGCAGAAGGATTAGAAAAACCAGGAAATTTAGGTGCTTTATTAAGAACTGCCGATGCTGCCAATATTGATGCGGTGATTATTGCCAATCCAAAATCGGATCTATACAATCCAAATATTGTACGTTCAAGTGTGGGTTGTTTGTTTACACGTCAAATTGCTGTGGCGACTTCAGAAGAAGCCATTGCCTTTTTAAAAGAAAATAATATCAATATTTTTTGTGCGACTTTACAAGATTCGGCCACATATCACACTCAAAATTATAACGAACCAACAGCATTAGTTGTGGGAACAGAAGCCACAGGAATTACAGAAGTTTGGCGACAAAATTCAACCAAAAACATCAACATTCCGATGCAAGGTATTATCGATTCTATGAATGTATCTGTAGCTGCTGCGATTTTATTATTCGAAGCCAAAAGACAAAGAGGATTTTAATTAGACAATTATCAATTTGTCAATCCCGAAAACCGAGACAAGTTATGCCAATAAAAACAACACTGATTAAAGAAATTATATAAATTTTTAAAATTTCTTCAATCTGTGTTCCAAATAAAACAACAAACCAAAAACTTCATAAAATGAAAAAAATAATATTAATCTCACTTCTAACCACATTCACTGCTTTTTCTCAAATTACAGAAAAACAAATTGATGAAGTGGCGGAAAACACACTAAAAGCTTTCAACGTTCCTGGTGTTGCTGTAGCCATTGTAAAAGATGGAAAGATCATTCACAGTAAAGGTTACGGCGTAAAATCTATTCTGAAAAAAGATAAAGTAGATGGAAATACACTTTTCGGAGTAGCTTCTAATAGTAAAGCTTTTACTACAGCTGCCATTGCGATGTTAGTCGATGAAGGAAAAATGAATTGGGATAATAAAGTCGTAAAACACTTACCTAATTTTAAAATGTATAATGAGTATGTGACGACTGAATTTACGGTTCGTGATTTAGTTACGCATAGAAGTGGTTTAGGTTTAGGCGCTGGAGATTTAATGATTTGGCCTGACGGAAGTAATTTCAAACCAAAAGATGTGATTGAAAATTTACAACATCTAAAACCTGTTTCAGCTTTCAGAACCAAATATGATTATGATAATTTATTGTATATTGTTGCTGGTGAAGTGATTGAAAAAGTAAGCGGTCAATCATGGTGCGATTTTATAGAAAACAGAATGATGAAACCTCTAGAAATGAACAATAGCGCTGGTTCCTTTTTACGTTTGAAAGACACTACAAACATAATTGATCCACACGTACCAACAGATGGAAAATTAAAAGTGATTTCTCGATATAAAAACCAAACTTTTGATGCGGCTGCCGGAATTTATTCTTCTGTCAACGATATGAGTAAATGGATGATTATGCAATTACAACAAGGAAAATATGGTTCTGAAAAACAATTTAAACTATTTTCTGAAGCACAACATAATGAAATGTGGCAATTGCAAACTATCATTCCTGCCAGAACAAAAGAACCTTATTTTACTCATTTTTCTGGATATGGTTTAGGTTGGTTTTTAAGTGATGTGAAAGGATACAAACAAGTTACGCATACTGGTGGTTTAGAAGGAATTGTGACGCAAGTCACGCTTATACCAGAATTAAATTTAGGAATTGTAGTTTTAACAAATCAACAATCTGGTGCTGCTTTTAATGCGATTACAAATACCATTAAAGATGCTTATTTAAAAATTGAGTACAAAGATTACGTGAAAATTTTTAGTGATAGAGAAAAGAATAATATCGCTGAAGCAGATAAAGTTACCACAGAAGTTTGGGCTAAAATTGCAGAAAACAAGAAGAATAAAGTAAAAATTGATACTAAAAATTATGTTGGAACTTACAAAGACAATTGGTTTGGAAACATTACCATTTCTGAGAAAAAAGGGCAACTGTATTTCAAATCAGAGCGTTCTCCACAATTTGCTGGTGAAATTTTCTTCTACAAAGACAATACATTTGCTGTAAAATGGTTCAATAGAAGTTTCAATGCTGATGCTTTAATCACTTTTTCAGCCAATAACACCAATATTAAAATGGCAGCAATTTCTGATTTAACCGATTTTAGTTACGATTTTCAGGATTTAGATTTTAATAAACAATAGCAAATTCAAAAACTAATAAAAACAACACAGATTAGAGAAATTATATAACTTTTAAAAATTTCTCTAATCTGTGTTTTAATATATTTTATTCTCTGTTCTTACCTTAATATTTCTTTAATCTTTTTTTGATATCTGAATTTTAAACACTATTTTTATATTTCCCAATATTTGAATATGATAGAAATCGATTTAGAAGCCGAAAAAAAAGCCATTGCCCACGAATATAAAGAACTACTTCGTATTAGTTACCAGAGTTTAACTGATGAAGATAAGAAACTTATACGTAAAGCTTTTGACGTTGCAGTAGAAGCCCATAAAGAGCAAAGAAGAAAATCTGGGGAAGCCTATATTTTTCATCCTATAGCTGTGGCTAAAATTGTGGCTTCACAAATTGGTTTGGGTTCTACGGGAATCGCTTCTGCCCTATTGCATGATGTGGTGGAAGATACAGACATTACAATTTCTGACATTGAAAAAATGTTTAATCCTAAAATTGCTAAAATTGTTGAAGGATTAACCAAAATTCCAAAAGTAAAAAACGACCAAGAAATCTCGCTTCAAGCAGAGAATTTTCGAAAAATGTTACTGACATTAAACGACGATGTTCGAGTAATTCTTATAAAAATTGCCGACAGGTTGCACAACATGCAAACTATGGACGGAATGGCAGATTACAAACAAGCGAAAATCGCATCGGAAACCTTATATATTTATGCACCACTCGCCCATCGATTAGGTTTATATAATATTAAAACACAATTAGAAGATTTAGGTTTAAAATATACAGAACCAGAAGTTTACGCAGATATTTTCAGTAAAATTAAAGAGACAAAAGAAGAACAAGACGCTTACATCAAATCCATTTCTGAAGTTTTAGGAAAATCGATGTTAGAAGAAGGTATCGATTTTATCATCAAAGGCCGACCAAAATCAATTTATTCTATCCGTAGAAAAATGAAAGCTCAAGGTGTAACTTTCGATGAAGTGTACGATAAATTTGCGCTTAGAATTATCTATAAATCCAATCTTCACGATGAAAAATTCTTAGCTTGGAAAATTTATTCCGTAGTAACAGATCATTACAGACCTAGTCCGAGTCGTTTACGTGATTGGATTTCTTCACCAAAATCTACAGGTTATGAAGCGCTACATATTACCGTTATGGGACCAATGGGCCGTTGGGTAGAAATTCAAGTTCGAAGTGAACGAATGGATGAAATTGCCGAAAAAGGATATGCAGCACACTATAAATATAAAAACAATACTACGGAAGAAAATAGTTTAGAAATTTGGTTAAATCAACTTAAAGAAGCATTAGAAAATTCAAATAATAATGCGGTTGATTTTGTAGAAGATTTCAAACTGAATTTATACGCAAAAGAAATTTACATTTTTACTCCTAAAGGTGAAATTAAATCATTACCCAAAGGTGCTACTTCCTTAGATTTTGCCTTTAGTATTCACTCGGAAATTGGTGTGAAAACTCGTGGTACAAAAGTCAACGGAAAATTAGTGCCTTTAAATTATGTTTTAAACAGTGGTGATCAAGTCGAAATTATTACATCACAACATCAAAAACCAACCATACATTGGTTAGATTATGTTACAACAGCGCGAGCAAAAAATAAAATTAAAAACGTTTTAAACGATAATATCAAAAAAATTGGCGAAGATGGAAGAGAAATTCTTACCCGAAAATTACGCCATTTAAAAATCACTTTAAACGAAACTACAATTAATGAATTGGTAAATTATTTTAAACTACAAACGAGTTTAGATTTATTTTACCGTGTGGGAATTGGCGCGATTGAAAACCAACAGTTGCGTGATTATGCGGCTCAAAAAAGCAATACTTTAGTCAACTTCTTCAAAAAAACTATTAAAAGAAGTCCGAGTGTAACCGATGAAAAGGTTCAAAAAAACGATGCTAATAAAAAACTAGATTTATTAGTCTTTGGAACCGAACAAAGTAAATTAGAATATAAATTATCACCTTGTTGTAACCCAATTCCAGGCGATAATGTTTTCGGATTTGTTACTATTAATGAAGGGATAAAAGTACATAAAACCGACTGTCCGAATGCGATAAGTTTACAATCCAATTTTGCCTATCGAATTGTACAAGCGAAATGGATAGATTCCACTCAAGAAGAATTTAATGCTATCTTAAAAATAACCGGAATGGACGTTATGGGATTAACCAATGAGTTAACAAAAGTAATTTCCAATCAAATGCATGTAAACATTCAAAGTATCAGCTTAAATACCGATGCAGGAATTTTTAACGGACAAATTACAGTTGTAGTTCAAAACAATACGATTCTTAAAAAATTAATTGAAAATATCAAAACAGTTGATGGAATAGATAAAGTAACTAGGGTTTATAATAATTAAAAAAAACTCCAAACTTCTAACTTCAAACTTCTAACTTTCATTATATTTGCATTTCTTTTCATTTAAACAGCAAATGGATCACAACCAAAATCAAGAAACGGTTAAAAACGTTTTTACAAAATACCTTGAAGAAAAAGGGCATCGCAAGACACCTGAGCGCTACGCTATACTTCAAGAAATATACGAAAATCAAGAACATTTTGATATCGAATCTTTGTATATCAAAATGAAAAACAAGAATTATCGTGTTTCTCGTGCGACTTTATACAATACTATCGAATTATTATTAGATTGTAAATTAGTTCGACGTCATCAGTTTGGTCAAAACCAAGCACATTACGAAAAATCTTATTTCGACAAACAACACGACCATATTATTTTAACAGATACAGGAGAAGTTATAGAATTTTGCGACCCACGTATTCAGCAAATTAAACAAACTATGGAAGAAATGTTCGGAATTAACATAGAAACACATTCCTTATATTTTTACGGAACAAAAAACAAATAGAATAGCAACTAAATTAACCCTGAATTTAACAAATTTAGGACAACAACAAACAACAACACAATGAATGTAGACTTACTACTCGGATTACAATGGGGTGACGAAGGAAAAGGAAAAATCGTCGATGTATTAACTTCAAAATACGACATTATTGCACGTTTTCAAGGCGGACCAAATGCTGGACATACACTTGAATTTGATGGAATTAAACATGTATTAAGAACGATTCCTTCTGGAATTTTTCATAAAAATAATGTAAACATCATCGGAAATGGTGTAGTAATGGATCCTGTAGTATTTCAAAAAGAAATTGAAGGATTAGAAAAATTCAATTTAGACATCAAATCAAAATTATTACTTTCAAGAAAAGCACATTTAATTTTACCAACGCACCGTTTATTAGATGCCGCATCTGAAGCTTCTAAAGGAAAAGCGAAAATTGGTTCTACGTTAAAAGGAATTGGTCCAACGTATATGGACAAAACCGGTAGAAATGGTTTAAGAATTGGCGATTTAGAAATGGCTGATTTCAAAGAAAGATACCGCGCTTTAGCCGACAAACATGAAGCTATGATTGCTTTTTACGATGTAAATTTGCAATACAATTTAGCAGAAATGGAAGAAGAATTTTTCGCAGCTGTTGAAGAATTAAAAACATTAACTTTCATTGATTCAGAAGAATATTTAAACAAAGCTTTAAAAGCTGGAAAAACGATTTTAGCAGAAGGCGCACAAGGTTCCTTATTAGATGTAGATTTTGGAACGTATCCATTTGTAACTTCTTCTAACACTACTGCTGCTGGAGCTTGTACTGGTTTAGGTATTGCACCAAACAGAGTAAAAGAAGTTTTCGGAATTTTCAAAGCGTACACAACTCGTGTAGGAAGTGGACCTTTCCCAACAGAATTATTTGATGAAGTTGGAGCCAACATGGCAAAAATTGGTAACGAATTTGGTTCAGTTACGGGTCGTGCTCGTCGTTGTGGCTGGTTAGATTTAGTAGCTTTAAAATATGCTGTTGAAGTAAATGGTGTGACTGAATTATACATGATGAAAGGTGATGTTTTATCTGGATTCGAAACGTTAAAAATTTGTACCGCTTACAACTATAAAGGTGAAACATTGAAACATTTCCCATACAATATTGAACCAGAAAACGTACAACCAATTTATACAGAAATGAAAGGTTGGCAAGCAGATTTAACTGGTATGACAACGTACGAAGAATTACCTTCAGAATTAAAAACCTACATCGAATTCATTGAGAAAGAATTAGAAGTGCCAATAAAGGTTGTTTCAGTCGGACCAGACAGAACACAAACTATTACAAGATAAATTTTAAAATCCCGAGCAATCGGGATTTTTTTTTCTCTATTTCAAAATAGGTTAAAAGAAACATGTGATTAAAAATCTTACAAAACAGTTGTTAATTCCAAAAAAAAACTATTTTTACAACTTAAATACTTAATAATGAAACAAACCTACCTTTTCTGCTTACTTTTTTTAAGTTTATTTTCTAGTGCACAAATTATTAATTTTCCTGATCCGAATTTTAAAGCAATGTTACTATTGGCAAGTCCAAATACTACAATTGCAATAGATTTAAATAATAACTACTTTAAAATTGACTCTAACAATGACAATGAAATTCAATTAAATGAGGCAGTTCAAGTTAAATATTTAAGGGTAGATAATACTTCAAGTGCAAGTCAAATAATAAATTTAGAAGGCATCTTAAATTTTACAAATCTTCAAATATTAAAATGCGGAAATAATCAAATTACTAATTTAAATTTACAAGGGCTAAATAGTCTTATTAAGTTGGAATGTCAAAATAATCAAATTTCTACTTTAAATATTCAAGGACTAACAAATCTTGAAAGCTTATATTGTTCAAGTAATCAACTCACGAATTTGAATTTTCAAGGATTAAATAACCTTAGAGATTTAAATTGTTTATTTAATCAAATTATAAATATTGACTTTACTGGTTTAAATTTAATAAAGCAAATTGATTGTAGTTATAATCAAATTGCAAGTTTAAATATTGCTAACCATTATTATCTAGAAACTCTTGATTGTAGTGATAACGTTTTGACAAGTTTAAATTTAATTAACTTGCCTGTTTTATCTGCATTAGACGCAGGATGGAATCAACTTACACAAATAAATTTATCAAATATAAATTCAAACATGTTTTTAGGTTTAAATTTAGTCAACAACAATTTACAATCCTTAGATATTTCTACTGCAAAAATTAACCCTAATGGTTTTTCAATTAGTGGTAATACTAATTTATCATATTTAAATATTAAAGATGGTCAAAATTCTATTGCGCCATTTGGATGGTTATGGTCTACCGATTTAATTTATATTTGCGCAGATGAAGAAGAAATAATACCATTATACAATTACTTAGATGGAGCTAACCCACTTTGTCAAATCAATGCATATTGTTCTTTTGTACCAGGTGGGCAATATTACACTATTCAAGGACAACAAAAATTTGATAATGAAAATGATGGTTGTGATAGCAATGACAACATTTTTCCTGATTTTAAACTTTCTGTTACAAATGGAACTAGTTCAGGTCAGTTTATCTCAAATAATATAGGTAATTATTTTATTCCTGTACAAGCAGGGCAACACACCATAACACCAATTTTAGAAAATCCAAATTATTTCACGGTTTTACCAACGAATGTTGTTATTGATTTTCCAACTCAAACTAGTCCATTAACTCAAAACTTTTGTATTACACCAAATGGAGTAAAACACGATGTAGAAGTTTCTATTATTCCTACTTCTGTTGCAAGACCAGGTTTCGATGCTACATACAAAATCATCTATAAAAACAAAGGAAATCAATTGGAAAACGGAACTATTAATTTACTATTCGATGATGCCGTTTTAGATGTAGTTTCTACAAATCCAATTGTTGTTTCTCAAACTTTAAATAATTTAAATTGGACATACAACAACTTACAACCTTTTGAAACTAGAGAAATAACTGTTGTGTTAAATGTAAATTCACCAATGGAAACACCTGCGATTAATGCAGGTGACGCTTTAAATTACGCAGCTCAAATATCTCAATTAGGAATAGATGAAATGTTATATGACAATGCTTTTGGGTTAAAACAAACTGTTGTAAATTCTTATGATCCAAATGACAAAACGTGTTTAGAAGGAAATTATATAAGTCCTGATAAAATTGGTGAATTTGTACATTATGTAATTCGATTTGAAAACACTGGAACTTTCCCGGCTGAAAATATTGTTGTAAAAGATATGATTGACAATACTAAATTTGATGTTTCAAGTTTAATTCCATTACACGCAAGTCATAATTATGTGACAAGAATTTCAGATAACAAAGTTGAATTCATTTTTGAAAACATTAATTTACCTTTTGATGATGCTACAAATGATGGATATATTTCTTTTAAAATTAAAACTTTACCATCTTTAGTTCTTGGAGATACATTTAGCAATTCAGCAAATATTTATTTCGATTATAATTTTCCAATTGTTACAAACACAGCTACAACAACAATTGCAGCTTTAAACAATCCAAGTTTTGAATTTGCGAATTACTTTAGTTTATATCCAAATCCAACAACAAACGAATTGAATATTAACTTGAAATCGGCAATTGAAATTAACTCCATCCAGATTTATAACACAATCGGACAATTAGTAACCGTTCAAACCGGAAATGCTTTAAAAGTAGATGTTTCGAATTTAAAAAATGGAAACTACTTCATCAAAATAAATACGAAGGATGGCTTTAGTACCAGCCAATTCATAAAAGAATAATTGAAAAAAATATACTAAACTCCGACAGAGTTCTAAACTCTGTCGGAGTTTTTTATTTAAAAACCATAAAATATTCTTAAACCGTATTCCTTTTTATACATTTTACTTAAATTTGACAAAAAATAGAAACTTTGAGAAAATACATATATGCAGTAGTTTTGTTATTCTCCTTTATATTTGGAAATGCACAAACACCAACACAACCAATTGCTCCGACAAATCCGAATGCAATAAAAATTTTACATTCCGATTTTATCGATAAAAACCAAAATGAAATTCCTGGTGCCATTATATTTACTGGTAATGTGCAAGTAGAACATAAAGGTGTCAAAATTAATTGTAATAAAGCCTATCATTATACCGATGAAGATTATGTAAAAGCCTTTGGTAATGTATCTTTAAACCAAGGAGATACAATTGTAATGAATAGTCGCTATGCCGAATATAATGGAAAAACACAATTCGCCTTTGCAACAGGTGACGTAAATTTACGCTCGCCGGATTCTAATTTAACTACAGATACGATTTATTTCGACAGAAGTATCCAACAAGCCTATTATAAAAGCTGGGGAACAATTGTAAATAAAGACAATACCTTAAAAAGTAAATCAGGAAGATATTTTTTAAATAGCAAAAAATACGTTTTCAAAACAGCAGTGACAGTTGTAAATCCAAAAGTAACCATCAAAACTAATAACTTAGATTTTTACGATAATTCTGGTCATGCTTATGTCTATGGACCAAGTACAATCACAAGTAAAGAAAATGTAATCAATACTTCAAAAGGATTTTACGACACCAAAAATGATGTGGGAAGATTGTTAGATAAATCGAATATCATATACAACAATCGAAAAGTAGAAGGCGACATTATCAATTACGACAGAAAGAAAAATTTTGCCAAAGCGACAAATAATGTAAAAATCACGGATACTATCAACAACATGATTGCAACCGGACATTATGCAGAAGTGTACAGAAATATTGGTGGAACCAAAAAAGACTCGATGTTCATTACCAAAAAAGCCTTGATAAAAACATTGGTAGAAAAAGACACCATGTACCTTCATGGCAAAAAAATATTAATCACAGGTACGCCAGAAAACAGAACTACGAGAGCATACAATAATGTTCGATTTTTCAAAACTGACATGAGTGGAAAATGTGATTCTATTCATGCAAATAATAAAGAGGAACTTACAAAATTAATTGGAAGACCCGTAATTTGGAACAGCGACAACCAAATGACTGGAGACGAAATTCATTTAGTAGGAAATAATAAAACGGAAAAACTCGATTCATTAAAAATTCTAAATAATGCCTTTTTAATACAAAAAGACACTATTGGTGAAGACAATTACAACCAAGTTAAAGGACAATTTTTATACGGTAAATTCAGAGAAAATAAATTATACGAAGTCGATTTAGTAAAAAATACAGAGAAAATCTATTTCATGTATAACGATGCCAATGAAATGGTTGGAATTGACAAAGGCGCTTCAAGCAGTATAAACATGCAATTAGAAGACAATAAAATTGTAGAATTAACTTCATTCAAAAAAATAGAAAGCGATACCTATCCAGATAAAGATTTCCCGAAAAACGCTAGACGACTTCGAGGTTTTGTTTGGCGAATAGATGAAAAAATAACTTCTCTAGAAAATATTTTCCCAGAAGAAGAAAAAGCCATCGACGAAAAAGTAAAAGCTGAAACAAAAAAGAAAGACAAAGAAGAAAAGAAACCCATGGACGTGTTGAAAGAAACTATAGATTATGGGAAAGTAGATAAAAAAGAACCAAGTAAAAAGGTAAAAGAAACAAGTAAAAAGGCAAAAGTCAAAAAATAGATTTAGACAATTTTACACGCAAACCCTTTTAAACTTTTAACCTAATAAACTTCTAAACTAACCATGTTACAAGATTTCTTTAAATATCAAGCACAAACCTCTCCTCACCCATTGGCAATGGAAATTTCTCATGCTAAAGGTTCTTATATTTACGACACTTCTGGAAATAAATATTTAGATTTCGTGGCGGGCGTTTCGGCTTGTAGTTTAGGACATCAAAATGAACGTGTCAACAATGCGATAAAAGACCAATTAGACAAATATTCTCACGTGATGGTGTACGGCGAATATGCCCAAAATCCAGCTACAGAATATTGTAAATTATTGGCACACCATCTTCCGCATCCGTTAAAAAAAACGTATTTGGTAAATTCTGGAACAGAAGCTACGGAAGGCGCCTTAAAATTAGCCCGAAGAGTAACTGGAAGAAGTCAATTCATCTCTTGTCATAATGCCTATCACGGAAATACGATGGGAAGTTTGAGTGTGATGGGATTCGAAGAACGCAAACAAGTGTTTCGTCCTTTGATTCCAGATGTCGATTTCATTACGTTTAATAACGAAGAAGATATTCTGAAAATTACTACAAAAACAGCTGGTATTATTTTAGAATCGATTCAAGGTGGCGCAGGTTTTATTCAACCACAAAACGATTTTTTAAAGAAAGTTCGTGCACGTTGTACCGAAGTTGGTGCGATGTTAATTATAGACGAAATTCAACCTGGATTTGGTCGTACCGGAAAATTATTCGGCTTTGAAAATTACGATTGCATTCCAGATATTTTAGTGATCGGAAAAGGAATGGGTGGCGGAATGCCAGTTGGCGCTTTCGTAGCTTCCGAAGAACACATGGATTTATTATACGACAATCCGAAATTAGGACATATTACTACATTTGGCGGTCATCCTGTAATTGCTGCTGCTTGTTTGGCAACCTTACAAGAAATTACCGAAACCAATTTAATGTCGGAAACGTTAGAAAAAGAAAAACTGTTCCGAAAATTATTGGTACATCCTTTAATTACTGAAGTTCGTGGAAAAGGCTTAATGTTAGCAGCTATGACAAAAAGTCCGAATATTACCAACGAAGTTATTTTACGTTGTCACAAACGCGGTTTAATTTTATTCTGGTTATTATTCGAAGGAACTGCGATTAGAATTACACCTCCATTAACCATTTCAAACCAAGAAATTGAAGAAGGTTGTCAACTGTTGTTAGAAGTTATGGATGAAGTTGAGGCTTTGAATCTTTAATACATCATATTTATTTGAAACACAGATTAGAGAAATTATATTCATTTTTAAAATTTCTCTAATCTGTGTTGTTATATAGTTGATTTTGAACTTGAATTTTGTTAATTAAATTGTTCAAAACATACACTTGGCAAGGAAATTGTGAGCATTTAATTACGTAATTTTATTACATGAACTTTAAATAGTTGTGCTATGAATATGAGTCATAATGAAGAAGAGGAAGAAAACAACTTATCGCTTTCTAAATTTGAATCGATGTTAAAAACCAACAAGGTCTTTTTCTTTGATTCAGAGGAATTTGAGGACATTGTTTTACATTATATGGACACGGGAAGAATCAATCTAGCCAAAAAAGCTTTACGATTGGGCTTAGAACAACATCCAAAATCTACAGGTTTAAAACTAGTTCACGTAGAAATATTAATCTACGACGACAAAATTGAACAAGCTGAAAAAATACTGAACGAAATCGCTTTATTAGAACCCACTAACGAAGAAGTTTTTATTCAACGTGCTAATATTTGCTCTAAAAGAGACCAGCACGAAAAAGCCATCGAACATTTAAATAACGCACTTCGTTATACTGATGACGAAGCCGATATTTATTCTATGATTGGAATGGAATACTTGTTCATGGATAATTTAGAATTAGCAAAAGACAATTTCATCTTATGTTTAGAAAATGATGATGAAGATTATTCTGCTTTATACAATGTAGTGTATTGTTTCGATTTCTTAGATCAGAACAAAGAAGCCATTGTTTATTTAGAAAATTTTATCGACAAAAATCCATATAGTGAAGTGGCTTGGCATCAATTAGGTCGACAATTTTATGCCTTAAAAGACTACGAAAAAGCAGTTTGGGCTTTCGATTACGCTTGTTTAATTGACGAAGGTTTTTTAGGAGCCTTTTTAGAAAAAGCAAAATCATTAGAAAAACTTAAACGTTACCAAGAAGCTATTGATTGCTATACCATTACAATAGAATTGGATGATCCAACTTCATTTGCCTTTTTACGCATTGGAAAATGTTATGAAAAGTTAGGAAATAAAGAACAAGCATTAAACTTTTATTTAAAAACAGTTCACGAAGATCCGTTGTTAGATAAAGCTTGGTTAGCCATTACTGATTTTTACATTTCTCAAAAGAACTACCAAAAATCGTTATATTACATCAATAAAGCGATTGGAATTGACGGTGAAAACTCGCTATACTGGAGAAGATATGCCAACATCAATCAGTATTTAAATTTTATTGAAGAAGCCGAAGAAGGCTACAGAAAAGCATTTGAAAACGGCGACATTGAATTAGATAACTTCCTTTGCTGGAGCGATGTTTTATATGTATTAGGAGAAGTTTCTGCTGCTTTTGAAATCTTAAATCAAGCAAAAGATTTATATCCTAACGAATCAGAAATTCAATACAGAATGGTGGGTTTATATTACAATATTGACGAAGAATTTAATGCGATTGAAGCGTTAAACCTTGCTTTAATTACCGATTTTAATAAAAATTACATTTTAAAAGATTTATTTCCACATGTTTGGGAATCAGAAAACGTACAAAAAATAATCAAAAACCATAATATCTAAGCCTAACTAATGGAATTTATCGACTTTTTATTACACTTTTTAAAAGACCCTTTAACCGTAATTACACAATTAATTGACCAATATAACACATTAATATACTTCATTTTATTTCTAGTTGTATTTGTAGAAACTGGTTTCGTTATTATGCCACTTTTACCAGGTGATTCCATGCTTTTTGCCATTGGAGTTATTGCAGCTACCACAGGAAAATTGAGTTTGGTTATTATCATTCCTTTATTAATTTTAGCGGCACTTTTAGGTGATAATTTAAACTATTTTGTAGGTCATAAATTTGGAGAACTTATAAAAGAAAAAAAGAAAATTTTATTCTTAAAAAGAGAATACATCGAAAAAACAGAAGAATTCTTTGAAAAAAATGGCGGAAAAGCGGTTATTATGGCTCGTTTCGTACCAATCGTAAGAACAATTGCACCGTTTGTTGCCGGAGCTGGAAGTATGAAATACAGAAATTATATCTTAAATTGTATTCTTGGCGCGATACTTTGGGTTGCCGGAATTACACTTATGGGCTATTTCTTAGGACAATTTGATATCGTAAAAAATAATTTCGAAAAAGTAGTTTTAGGTATTGTTTTACTGTCGATTTTACCTATTTTTATTAAAATTTTTAAATCGAAGTTTACTAAAGCATAACCAAAATGAAGAAGAAATCACTTAAAAAACAACGAAAGTTTGGACTTATCGGTAAAAACATAAGTTATTCTTTTTCGAAAAAATACTTCACAGAAAAATTTTTACACAATCATTTCCACAATTGTGAATACGAAAATTACGACATTCAAAACGTAAAAGATGTAAGTCGTATCATTCATAATACAAAAGGTTTAATTGGATTAAATATCACTATTCCTTACAAAGAAACCATTATTCCATTTTTAGATAAAATCTCAAAAAATGCTAAGAAAATTGGCGCTGTAAATTGTATTGCAATTTCGAAAAACAAAAAACTAAAAGGATATAATACAGATTTTTATGGTTTCAAAAAAGCCCTAAAACCTTTATTAAAATCACATCATAAAAAAGCCTTAATTTTAGGAACAGGAGGCGCTAGTAAAGCCATTGCTTATGCTTTAAAAAAACTTAAAATTGAATTTGATTTTGTTTCTAGAAATCCCTCTGAATATGAAATTGGTTACAACGAAATTAATGCAGATATTTTTAACGACTATCAAATTATAATTAATACCACTCCACTGGGAACTTTCCCAAATATTACAGAATTACCAAAATTAGATTATACCTTATTTACACCTAAGCACATCGCTTTTGATTTAGTATATAATCCTGAAGAAACAGCCTTTCTAAAAAAAGCAAGAAAAGCAGGTGCTGTGACAAAAAACGGACAAGAAATGCTTATTTTTCAAGCTGAAAAAGCGTGGTTAATCTGGAATAAGTAACATTTAATCATATATTTAGAGTAATTTCTTTGAATTTTCCACCTCTTTTGGTATCTTCGAACCCTAAACTTAAGCATTATAACATGTTAGAAGAATTGAATGATAACCTGCAACACGCAGATGGACAAGAACAAACAGCTTCAATGGAAGACAACGCAACTGTATCAGTTGATAATGAAATTGAAATTCTGGAAACAGAAGTAACTGAAAATGAAACTGTTTCACAAGAATCAGAAGTAACTACATCGGTTTCTGCTCAAGATGAAATAGACAATCATTTAGCGGAAGCTAGTGAAGAGGGTTCTATTGATGCTGATTTAGAAATTGCTACAAAAGATTACGAAAGTCTTTCATTAGAAGAATTAGTGGATGAATTGACAACTTTGGTTGGTCATGAGAAAGCACTAGGTCTTAAAAATCAAATTGAAGATGTTAAAAAAGCGTTCTTAAACCATTATCATCAAATGATTGAGGAAAAACGTACTGCTTTTTATGCTGGGAATGAAGCTACCACTGAATTTGAATACCACTCACCTTTAAAAGTAAAATTTGATCATTTATTAGACACGTATCGTGCTAAAAAAGCGAACAATTTTAAAAATATAGAAAATCAGTTAAAAAACAATTTGGCTGAAAGAACTCAACTGATTGAAGAAGTAAAAGCTTTAATTGCTAGTACGGATTCTAACATTTCAGACATGTTCAAAAAATTCAACGAAATTAGAGAACGTTGGAAAAATACAGGAGCTATTCCTAAAGACAAATACAATTTAGTGTGGAATAATTTCCATTTTCATGTAGATAGATTTTACGAAATTGTACATTTAGATAGAGAAATTAGAGATGCCGATTTTAAAAATAATTTAGAACAAAAGTTAGAAATTATCGCCAAAGCGAAACTTTTAGTAGACCAACCAGATGTAACAAAATCTTTCAGAGAATTACAATTATTACACCGTGTTTGGAAAGAAGAAATTGGACCAGTTGACAAAGAAAACAGAGAGAAAATTTGGCAAGAATTTAGCGAAATTACAAAGTTGTTACACGACAAACGTGAAGCCTTAAATTCTCAATTTAAAGAAAAAGAACAAGAACATTTAGCTGTTAAAAACGATATTATTGCTCAAGTCAACGCATTAAGTGCTGAAAAAGTTAATAATCATGGAGAATGGCAAAATCAAATAGTAAAGTTAGAAGCGTTACGCGATACTTTCTTTAAAGCAGGACGAGTACCAGCTGAAGCTACAGAAGAAACTTGGAGTAATTTTAAAAATGCCGTTCGTAATTTTAATGCCACTAAAAACGCCTTTTACAAGGACATCAAAAACGAACAACACCAGAATTTAGAATTGAAGTTAGCTTTAATTGAAAAAGCAAAAGCAAATGTAGAAACGGAAGATTTCGAAGCTACAACTCCAATTATGAAGCAAATTCAGGAAGAATGGAAAAAAATTGGACATGTGCCAAGAAAACAATCAGATGAAATTTGGGAAACGTTCAAAAAGACTTGTAATGCGTATTTCGATAGATTACACGAATCTAGAAAAGAAGAAATTGGTGTAGAAGTGGAAGCTTTCGAAAAGAAAAAAGAATACATAGAAATCGTTCGTGCCTTTGAATTAGTAGGCGACCACAAAACAGATTTAGATGCCATAAAAGCACATATTGCTACTTGGAAAGAATTTGGTAAAGTGCCACAAAATCGTCGTCATATAGAAGGAAAATTCAATAAGATTTTAGATGGTTTGTTTGAAAAACTAAGTTTATCTAAAAAAGATTCTGAAATGATGAAATTCAGCAACCGTTTAGACCAACTTTCGGAAGGAAACGACCAAAGAGCTATTGTAAACGAGCAAATTTTCATGAGAAGAAAAATTGACGAACTAAACCACGAAATCAACCAATTAGAAAATAATATTGGTTTTTTCAGTAATGCAAAAGGAAATAATCCGTTTGTAAAAGAAGTGCAAAAAAATATTGAAAAACACAAAGAAGAATTACAACTTTGGAAAGACAAACTGAAAAAGTTAAATAGCATTTAAAAATAAGGAAGACTGCGAAAGCAGTCTTTTTTTATGGGATAAATTTATATATTTGAAAAAATTAATTACAACATCTGCGACGCAAAGGCTCCTGACCTTAAGCTATAACAAACCCAACAACCTATGAAACTTGAATTATATCAAATAGATGCTTTTACCAATCAAATTTTTGGAGGAAATCCTGCTTGTGTTGTGCCTTTAACTGAATGGTTACCAGATGAAATGCTTTTACAAATTGCAAAAGAAAATGCTGTAGCAGAAACCGCTTTTTTCGTTAATAAAGGCGAAAAAATACATTTACGTTGGTTTACTCCAGATTTAGAAATGGATTTATGCGGTCATGCGACTTTAGCCACAGCACATTGTTTAAAAGCAATACTAAACTATTCAAGGGATACTATAGTTTTTGAAACCTTAAGCGGCGACTTAACTGTTGTTGCTGAAAATGATTTTTATTTTTTAGATTTTCCTTCTAGTATGCCAATTAAAAGTGACTTACCAGAAGAAATTTCAAAATCTCTAAATATTCAGCCTAAAGAAGTCTATAAATCTAGAGATTATGTTTTGGTTTATGAATCGGAAGAAGACATCAAACAAATAGAAATAAACAGACAATTTTTCGACCAAATTAATTTAGGCCATGGTGGCGTAATTGTAACTGCAAAAGGAAAGGATTGCGATTTTGTTTCTAGATTTTTCACTCCTCAAGCCACCATTTTAGAAGATCCAGTTACGGGTTCTGCACATTGTTCTTTAATTCCGTTTTGGGCAAATCGATTACAAAAAAACGAACTTAAAGCTATGCAATTATCTGATAGAATTGGAAATTTAAATTGTACAAATAAAGAAAACAGAGTGATAATTAGCGGCCAAGCTAGAACGTATTCTATTGGTACTTTTTGGATTGAGTAATCCCGCTGCGCAAAGTCTCCCAACTCTGAACAATTTTAAAACTGATAAAAATATTAACAATGATAATTTTTACAACTATTCTTCTAATTATAAACTTACTATTTCATTTAAATGTTTCAACAAAATACTATCGATTATATCAAAATAATATAATTCATACTGATAGTAGAATAAATTTTAAAATACTAAACAAAGTTTTAGAATCTAATCAAAACCAAGAAGAAACCAAAATGATATTGAAGTGCAAAAAAAATTATACAATATCAGTTTTTCTATTTTACAGCACATTACTTTCTATTGCTATAAGTATTTTTCAAGCAATCAAATAATAGCTTTACTTATCAAACCGATACTCCTTCTCTACTTTCGCAATTCGAACCACATAATTTTCATACCATTTTTGTCGGCCTAAAAATTGCGCATCTAAATGGTCTAAATTTTGTTTCCAATTCGCAATAGCTTCTAAACTTTCCCAATACGAAACGGTAATTCCAATTTCATTTCGCGCGGAATCTACACCTAAAAAACCAGGTTGTTGTTTGGCTAAGGTTTCCATTTTTAAAGCCATTTCAGTATAATTATCATTTAAATCTGATCGTATAGAAGTGAATATAACAGCGTAATAAGGTGTTGGCATGGAATGTTAAATTATAAGATGATTTTTAATACAGTAGAAATTTTCATATATTTACCTAATATAAAATCTTAATTAAATTTAAGAAACATTTTTAATTAGTACAACCAGTTTGAAAGAAAAAATAAAATATCATCAGGATGATTTAGTGGTTTTAATTAAAAATAGAGACCAAAAAGCATTTTCCTATTTATACGATAATTATTCTAAGGCATTATTTGGAATAATCTATGCTATAATAGGAGATTATGAAGAAACAGAAGATTTGATTCAAAATACTTTTATTAAAATTTGGAACAGTTTTGACCACTACGACAGCAGCAAAGGCCGACTTTTCACTTGGATGATTAATATTGCCCGAAATGTAGCTATTGATTTTAAAAGATCTAAAAACAACAAAAACCAAAACCAAAACATATCCAACAACGTAAATGAGCTAACTAATTTGTTTACAGAGGATTTTTCATCTGACACAATTGGGTTGGTTGGTGTAGTTGAAAAATTAAATAGTGAAAACGTATTGCTAATTCAACTTGCCTATTACAAAGGATATACACAACAAGAAATAAGTGAAGAATTGAAAATTCCAATAGGAACAGTAAAAACAAAAATGAGAAAAGCATTACTTATTTTGAGAGAACAATTAAAAGAAAAAGCACCCCGACAATAAATGAATACAATAGAAAAATATATAAATTCAGGCATCTTAGAGTTATACGTTTTAGGTTTAACTTCTGATGAAGAAAATATTGAAATTAGCAAATTAGCGACAGATCATCTTGAAATTAAAAATGAGATTGAAGCCATAGAAGTAGCCTTAAATGGGTATGCAGAAAAAATTTGTCCAGAAATTTCGCCTGCAACAAAAGAATGGATTATGACAACCATTAACTATACTGAAAGATTACAAAATGGTGAAGAAGTTGCTAATCCTCCAATGTTAAATAAAAATAGTAAAATTGAAGATTTTGACACTTGGTTAAAAAGAGATAATATGCAAGCGCCTGAAGAATATGACGCACTACATGCCAAAATTATTGCCGCTACTCCAGAAGCAAAAACATTAATTGTATGGTTAAAATATGGCGCTCCTCCTGAAGAACATACAAATGAAATGGAACATTTTTTAATTGTAGAAGGCACTTGTGATATTACAATTGGAAATAAAGTACATCATCTCGTTCCAGGAGATTATTTATCTATTCCTCTGTATATAGATCATGACGTTAAAGTAACTTCTTTAACACCTTGTAAAGTAATTTTACAACGTGTAGCTGCTTAACAAAAAGTAAAAATATAAACGCTCAAAGTCAACTGATTTTGAGCGTTTTTTTTATAATTGATTTTTAAAAAATAGAATTCAACTGTTGTAATTTAAAATTTCAAAGTTCCATCTTCCCTACTCCCAACTTCCATCTCCCAGCTTCAATCTCCCGACTTCCGTCTTCTAACTTCCATCTTCATATTCATTTCTTCCTACTCCCTTCTTCCTACTCCCTTCTTCCTACTCCCACTCAAATTACAATTCATCCATGAAAAATTACAGTTCGGTAGTTTTAAATTTCATAGTTGAACTTTATGGTGCAACTTTGCTTCATCAAAAAACAAGAACAAATTCAATGGCAATTTCAAAAATAAATATAAATGCCAAAAAATAAGTTCCAAAAAAAACAATAAACTAAAAATATTAGAATCTGATACGAGTTCAGATTAAACAATTAAAAATTTAGAAATTATGGTAAAATTAGTCACAACAGTAGCATTTGTA
This sequence comes from uncultured Flavobacterium sp., assembly GCA_964461805.1. GTDB lineage: Bacteria > Bacteroidota > Bacteroidia > Flavobacteriales > Flavobacteriaceae > Flavobacterium. The sequence continues at coordinate 1,376 of CAYWVV010000017.1, read as the reverse complement.
ATTGTAAGTTTTGTAGCATCAGCACAAACACAATTTGAAAAAGGAATGGGAAGCGCTCTAAAATTATGGGGCGAAGGAAAAAACACAGAAGCAATTGCACAATTTGAAAGAATTGCATCTGTAGAAAAAACAAATTGGTTACCAAATTATTATATCGCAGCGATCAATACATTTCAAGCTTTTGGAGAAAAAGATAAAACAAAAATGAAAACCTTATTAGAGGCGGCACAAAAAGCACAAGATGAAATTAACACGTTAGCACCAGAAAATGCAGAAGTATTAGTAATGCAAGCTATGATTCATACCGCTTGGATTGTTTATGATCCAATGACAAACGGACAAAGATTGTATCAAGATGTTTTGTTTTTATACGGAAAAGCAGAAAAAATAGCACCTGAAAATCCGAGAGTAGTTTTCAATAAAGCAAGTTTTGAAAAAGGTGGAGCTGAATATTTTGGTGGAGATACAGCACCAATGTGTGAAAAAATAAAAGCAGCTATCAATTTATTTGCTAATTTTAAGCCAGAAACACCATTGCACCCATCATGGGGATTAGAAAGAGCGAAAGAAGAAGCTGGACAATGTAATTAATACTTAAAAAAAAATGAACAATAAATATATAAAAGAATTACCAAGAGCATTGGCCATTGGGTTTTCAATTTTCTGCATCATTATTTTTATGAACTTTTTAAATGGAAAAGAGATTGCACTGAATGAAAATATGAAATTCACTTTTTTATATACGTTACTTTATAGTCTTTCTTTACATTTAGCTAACACCTCTTTATTTATCTTTTTAGATGATTTTTTTAAAGAAGAACGATTTTCAAAAAAAAGAATATTAGTTGGTTTTGTTTCTTCATTTATAGTATCCTTATTTGTTATTTTTCTTTTACGAATTTTTGAAGATGTTATTATCGAAGGAAATACATTAAATAACTTTTTAGCTAAAGAAACTGCATCTAATTACATTGTTTCATCCATTTTTACGTTCGTTGTTTTACTAATAGTTCATTTTGTTTATTTATATAAATGGTATCAGGAAAATAAATTAAAAGAACAAAAAATTATAGCAGGTTCAGCCTCTGCTCAGTTTGAAAGTTTAAAAAATCAAATTGATCCACATTTTTTATTTAATAGTTTGAATGTTTTAAGTTCATTAATTGAAGAAAATCCTGATGCGGCGCAAAAATTCACAACTTCTTTGTCAAAAGTGTATCGTTATGTTTTGGAGCAAAAAGATAAAGATTTAATTTCTGTTTCTGAAGAATTACAATTCGCCAAAACCTATATGAATTTATTAAGGATGCGATTTGAAAGCAGTATTACTTTTGGATTACCAGAAAATTTCGAAAACGAGGAATCTAAAGTCGTAA
>CAYWVV010000016.1:0-48548 GCA_964461805.1 uncultured Flavobacterium sp. | reverse complement strand
ATAAAAGATATAGCGCAACACACGACCTGGTTGTAAGATTTAACGTGTGGAAAAAGGAATATTTGTGCAAACAGGGAACGCTCAGAAAAGAAATGTATATATAATAATTTAATTAATTACTAAGAATATATGGAGCAAATACAAAAAAAAAGTACTTTCAATTGAAAGTACTTTATGTATTAAATGTCGTCGAAATTTATATCGATGTAATTGTTTGTAGAAGTTGTAGTAGTTTCTTCCTCTTGATATGAGTCTGAATATTCAGATTCCTTTTTAAAGTCTTTTTGATGTCTTTCAGAAATTACTTCTTCCCCTTTGTGATTGATAACATATTCAGTCATTTCGCTTAAGATTTCATTGAAAGCAGCAAAATCTTCTTTGTATAAGTAGATTTTGTGTTTCTTGAAGTGATACGAACCATCTTCTTCAGTAAATTTTTTACTTTCTGTAATGGTGATGTAATAATCGTCTGCTTTTGTAGCTCTTACGTCGAAGAAGTATGTTCTTCTTCCTGCTCTTAATACTTTAGAAAAAATGTCTTTTTCTAATAATTCTTTGTCATTCATAATCCTTCGTTCAATTATTAGTTTGGTTTAGTGTCTCAAAAATCTAAAAAAAAATAATAGTAAACAATTTTTTAAGCATTTTCTTTTTCAGAAAGTTGTTTTATATATAAATCTTTATAAAAACCTTCTTCTTTTAGTAGTTGATTATGAGTGCCTTCCTGAACAATTTTGCCTGAATCTAACACAATGATTTTATTTGCATTTTTTGCAGCAGATGCCCTATGAGTTACAATAATTGTAGTTTTTTCGTTAAAGATTGTTTTGAAATTGTTTACAATTTTTTCTTCGGTTTCTGTATCAACAGCACTTAAACAATCGTCTAGAATTAGAATCGGAGCTTCTTTAATAATTGCTCGAGCAATTGAAACGCGTTGTTTTTGTCCTCCTGAAAGTGTTATTCCTCTTTCTCCTAAAACGGTTTCATATTTATTGGTAAACGATTGAATGTTATCATCAACAACTGCCATTTTTGCAGCGTTTACAATTTCTTCATCAGTTGCGTTTTCTTTCCCAAATTTAATATTATTTTTAATTGTATCTGAAAACAAAAATGGATCTTGTGGTACAATACTCATACTGTTTCTTAGATGGTATAAATCGTATTCATTTAAATTATGACTATCAATTTTAATTTTAGAGTTTCCAGTAACGTCGTGAATTCTTGTTAATAATGATAAAACAGTAGATTTTCCAGACCCTGTTTTTCCCATAATGGCAACTGTTTCTCCTTTTTTTACATTAAAACTAATGTTGTTTAAAGCTTTAATATTGGTGTCTTCATAAATATAGCTTACATTTTCAAAAGTAATATCTCCTTCAATTTCCGTTTTTATTGAGCCAATATTTTGTATTTCTGGTTCTTCTAATAAAAATTCATTAATTCGTTTTTGAGACGCTTCAGCTTCTTGTACTAACGATGATACCCAGCCAAAAGAAGCCACAGGCCAAACTAACATTCCTATATATAGTAAGAACTTTGCAATTACACCAATGTCTTTTATTTCTCCTTTAACATACATTTGTCCGCCAACATAAATTACAATTAAATAACTTAATCCTATTAACAAAACCATTAAAGGCCCAAATAATGCCTGAGTTTTAGCTAACGACAAGTTTTTTTCTTTACTAATTTCAGAAAGTTTTACGAAGTGATTGTTACGATCTTTTTCTAACGCGTAGGCTTTTATGACTCTAATTCCAGAGAAAAATTCTTGTGTAAAAGATGAAAGTGTTGATAAATTCTGTTGGTATTCAGTGCTTTTTTTATTGATTCGTTTACTTAAAACAAAAATGCTGTAAGATAAAATTGGTAAGGGTAATAAAGAATAAATGGTCAGTTTTACATTAATTGCCGACATACTAATAATTATAGCCGCAAATCTAATAATTGTATTAATTGTATACATTACAGCAGGTCCCACATACATTCTGACTTTACCAACATCTTCAGTAATACGATTCATTAAATCACCAGTTCTATTTTTTTTGTAAAAGTTTTGAGAGAGATTTTGGTAATGATTAAAGATTTCGTTTTTTAAATCAAATTCTACAAAGCGAGACATTACAATTAATGTTTGACGCATTAAGAAGGTTAAAAACCCTGCAATTAATGTACAAACAAAAATAAGCGCAATATTCTCAAATAAATCTTTTTTTAAAGAAGAGGTGTCTTTGTTTCCAGATTTTAAGTAGGCTTCAATAGAAGAAATAGATTTTCCAACCAATTCTGGAGTATATAAAGCAAATATTTGAGCGACAATTGTTATTATTATTCCAAATAAAAATCGGTATTTATATTTTGTGAAATATTTATTTAAATATTGTAATTCTTTCATTTTAAGTAATATAATTTAAAGCAAACGGATTTTTGTTAATTATTTTATAGATTTTTGCGATTATATTGCATTATGTTAAATTATTATATTCGTAAAAATAAAATAAAAAATGACAATTATATATAATTTATACATATTTTTGTATCTTATTATTGATAAAAAATCAAATATACTCATGACAACAGATATTATAAATTCAAACGAACTACATAAAGTAGATCCCGTTTTTGGTCAAATTTCTTTTGATGGACACGAACAAGTTGTTTTCTGTAATGACAAAGATACAGGTTTAAAAGCAATAATCGGAATTCATAATACAGTTCTTGGTCCTGCACTTGGAGGAACAAGAATGTGGAAGTATTCTAACGAATGGGAAGCTTTAAATGATGTATTAAGATTATCTCGTGGGATGTCTTTTAAATCGTCTATTTCAGGTTTAAATTTAGGTGGTGGTAAAGCTGTAATTATTGGTGATGCCAAAACAGAAAAAACACCTGAATTAATGAGAAAATTTGGGGAATATGTAGACTCTTTATCAGGTAAATATATTACTGCTGAAGATGTTGGTATGGAAACGAAAGACATGGATACTGTAAGAGAAGTAACGAAATATGTTACAGGTATCTCTGAAAGTAAAGGAGGTTCTGGAAATCCTTCTCCTATTACTGCGTATGGTGTTTTTATGGGTATGAAAGCCGCTGCAAAACACAAATTTGGAGTAGATAATTTAGCAGGTAAAAGAGTTTTAGTTCAAGGTATTGGTCATGTTGGTGAAGTGTTAGTGCAACATTTAACAAACGAAGGCGCTATTGTAACTATTTCTGATATCAATGAAAACAGATTACATGAAGTAGGTTCTAAATACGGAGCTAAAATTTTTACTGGAAACGATTTATATAGTTTAGATGTAGATATTTATGCACCTTGTGCTTTAGGAGCAACTATTAATGACGATACCATTAGTAAAATCCAAGCAAAAGTTATTGCTGGTGCTGCTAATAATCAGTTAGCAAATGAAGTAATTCACGGTAAATTATTAAAAGAAAAAGGTATTTTATATGCGCCTGATTTCTTAATTAATGCTGGTGGAGTAATTAATGTTTATTCAGAATTAGCAAATTTAACATCTGCTCAAGTAATGGAAAAAACAGAAAACATTTACAACACAGCCATGGATATTTTCAACTTATCGGATGTTCAAAATATAACTACTCATCAAGCAGCATTAAATATTGCTCAAAAAAGAATTGATGACAGAAAAAAAGAATTACAAAACAAATAATTCTTTAAAATAAAATATTGTAAATTTGTCCCGAAATAATTATAAAATTGTTTCGGGATAATTTTTTAAAGTTCTTAGCCATGCTTAACAGAAGACATTATAGAGTAAAAGTGATGCAAACCATATACGCAATGCATCAGCACGAATCCGATTCATTAGATAAGGAAGAAAGATTTTTATTACAAAGTATAGACAATTCTCAAGATTTGTATTTAGTAATGCTTTCTATTTTCGATGAATTACAATTGAAAGAAAGAACCTATTTAGAACTTGCTTCTAAAAAACATTTGGCGACCAAAGAAGAACAAAATCCTAATTTTAAGTTTGTAAACAATAGTTTTTTCAAAATCATAGCCAATCATGCTGCTTTTTATGATAAGTTAGAAGAAAGAAAAATTGACAACTGGAAACGTAACGACGATTGTATTATTTTTCTATTAGACGCAATTAAAGCCTCAGATTTGTATAAAAGATATATGGCTGTGGAAACAACAGAATTCAAAAAAGACATTTTTTTTATGTATGATGTTTTTAATGAAATAATTGCACCAAATGAAAAATTATACGAATATTTAGAGGATTTTAAAATTACTTGGGTAGATGATATTCCTGTCATTAATACCTTACTTTCTAAACAAATCAAAGCCATCAGAAGTTTCGAAGATTCTATTGAATTGCCACAAGTTTTTAAAGATTTAGACGACAAAGAATTTGTTAGAAATTTGTTCAGAAAAACAGTTTTAAATGAAGTAGAATTCGCAAAAGAATTTGAAAATAAAACCCCAAATTGGGATAAAGAACGTATTGCAGAATTAGATACGATTATCCTTAAAATGGCCATTTGTGAGTTGTTAAAATTCCCTTCAATTCCTGTAAAAGTAACTTTAAATGAATATTTAGAAATCGCTAAAGAATATTCTACACCAAAAAGTAGTATATTTATAAACGGAATTTTGGATAATTTAGTAAAAGATTTTAAAGAATCAGAAAAATTAAAAAAGTCAGGTAGAGGATTATTATAAAATAAATAAAGATGAAAAAAAGTGTTAGAATTTTTGCAGTTATCTGTTTATTAGTTTCATTTTCTTGTAAAAAAGAGATTGAAAAAAAAGAAGAATTAGCTGCGCCTGTTACTGCTACTACTAGTTTAGAAGAAAATGCTAAAGTACCAAAAACTGAAGTTGAATTTGATAGAGTTATTCATGATTTTGGAAAAATAGAACAAGGAGAAGTGGTAGAAACTACTTTTAAAATCAAAAACGTAGGTAAAAACAATTTATACATTGTAGATGCTCACGGTTCATGTGGTTGTACTGTTCCTGAAGTAACGAAAGAAGCTATTAAACCAGGAGAATCAGCACCAATAAGTGTGAAATTTGATTCAAATGGGAAATCAGGTGAAGTAACAAAATCAGTTATGATTACTTGTAATACAGCTAAAATTGTAGAAAATATAAAAATTAAAGCAAGTATAAATACTAAAAAATCAAGTGCAATAACTAATAAATAAATTATGAATCCAACCTTAATTATTCAATTGGTATTAATGTTAGGAGTGTTTTACTTCTTAATCATCATGCCAAAAAACAAAAAAATCAAATTAGAAAAAAACTTTTTAGCCGAATTAAAAGCTGGAGATAAAATTATTACTATTGCTGGAATTCATGGAAAAGTTTCTGAGATTGCGGAAACTACAATCGTAATGGAAACCATGTCTGGAAAATTAAAAATAGAAAAAAGTTCTATTTCTGCAGAAATGAGTTTAAAACTTAACGAGAAGAAATAATAGTTGATTTGTCTTTCTTAACTAGTTTCAGAATCTCAATATAGCAGACTCTGAAGCAAGTTCAGAGTGACAAAAAACATATAAAAAAACCCAAATTCATATCGAATTTGGGTTTTTTGTTTAAAAATATTCTCTTATTTTTTGTTTTGAACGGCATTTAATTCTGCAATCTTAACAATCACTTCAACAGCTTTTTGCATGCTTTCTACCGGAACATATTCGTATTTACCATGGAAATTATGACCGCCAGCAAAAATATTCGGACAAGGTAATCCCATAAAAGATAAACGTGAACCATCAGTTCCACCACGAATTGGTTTAATTAAAGGTTTGATGTTTAATTCTTTCATCGCTTGTTCGGCTAATTTTACAATATGCATTACAGGTTCTACCTTTTCACGCATGTTGTAATATTGGTCTTTTATTTCTAAAATGGCAATATCTTCACCAAATTGTTTTTTGTATTTTTTGTTGATTTTTGCCACAACTTCTTCTACGTATTCTTTACGTTTTTCGAATTTCTTACGGTTATGATCTCTTATAATCAATTGTACTAAAGTGTCTTCAATGCTTCCTTGAATATTCGTTACGTGATAAAATCCTTCGTAATTTTTTGTTGTTTCTGGAGTTTCGTCTTTTGGTAATTTATTGATAAACTTATTGGCTAAAAGCATAGAGTTAATCATTTTTCCTTTCGCATAACCTGGATGTACACTTTTTCCTTTGAATCTGATTTTTACGCCAGCGGCATTAAAGTTTTCATATTCTAATTCACCAATTTGACTTCCGTCCATAGTGTAAGCCCAATCCGCACCGAATTTTTCTACATCAAAATGATCGGCACCACGACCAATTTCTTCATCTGGTGTAAAACATACTTTTAAGGTTCCATGTTTAATCTGTGGATTTTGAACTAAATATTCCATTGCAGTCATAATTTCTGTAATTCCTGCTTTGTCGTCAGCTCCTAATAAAGTTGTTCCATCTGTTGTAATTAAAGTTTGACCTTTATACAACAATAAATCTTTAAAATAAGAAGGTGAAAGAATGATGTTTTTTTCTGCATTTAAAACAATATCACCACCATCATAATTTTTAATAATTTGTGGCTTTACGTCTTTTCCAGTAAAATCAGGAGTCGTATCAAAGTGAGAAACAAACCCAATTGTTGGTACTTCGTAGTCTAAATTACTTGGTAAAGTGGCCATCACGTATGATTTGTCGTCAATAGATGCGTCTGTTAATCCAATTTGTTTTAATTCTTCAACTAATTTATTGGCTAAATCCCATTGTTTAGCTGTACTTGGTGTAATGTTTGATTCTGGATCTGATTCTGTATCAACAGTTACGTATCCAATAAAACGATCAATTATATGTTGCATTTTTTAGTATTTTTAAGAGATGCAAATATAGTAAAAAGTACGAAGTATGATTTAAGAAGTACGAAGTAAGATTTATGAAATTTTAAAACGAAAAATTATAAGTTATATTTCCAGTTTGTTTATCTGCTGCAGATTCACTTGGTTGCCATTTGGTTTGTAAGGCATATTTTCTTGCTAAAGCGATTAAGCAAGCATCTCCAGTTGAACCTTTTCCATTCACAGCAGAAATGGTTTTTCCAGATTTATCTACAGTAACTTCAATCGTTACACGTCCTGCTTGATTGCAATCATTATCAATAGTTGGAATATAAGCTACACGTCTTCCAGATAATGTATAGTTGGTTCCTTTTCCGTTACCACTTCCATTTCCACCACCTGATCCCGAACCGCTTCCTGCTCCAGAACCTGTTCCGTTACCAGTTCCGTTTCCGCCACCAGTTCCACCGCCAGAACCACCATTACCGTAATATCCGTTAGAATTTGTACTTCCATTTGCTGAACCTTGGTTTCCACTTGTGCCACTATTCCCATCACCACCTTTTTTATTGCCTTTTATCATGTTTGATAAGGCACTATTGGTTTTTTTAACTGGAATTTTTGGAGTTTCAACCGGCTTGGTTTCTGTTGGTTTTTTTTCTTTTGGTTTGCTATTTGTTTTAGGCGGAGTTGGAACATCTGCACCAACATTATCTTGTGTTAAAATTTCATCTGGAGTAGATTCAACAGGTTGAGCTGCGACTTCTTTCATGTTAACTTCTAAAGTTTCACTCAAATAATCATCACCTTTACCTTTATCGGTATTTCCGAAATTAAGTTCAACTCCGCCACCGCCTCCTCCTTGTGCAATAAGCATTTCAGTTTTCCCATATGGAGGCCAAAATCGTAGGAAAAACAATAGAAGTAAGATACTTCCAAAAGAATAAAAAGTTATGATAAGCGATTTTTTAGAATCTGAGAAATCCTGTTTTTTTAAATACTGAACAAGAAAATATAAAATTACAGCCAATATTGCAAACATAAGAAGCAACATTGAGCCGTGATCATTAATGAATTTTAATATTTTTATAGATTTTCTCATTCAATAAATTTATGTAATACTAACGAATAAAAGTAATAAAAATTGTTGAAACAAAAAAACTACGTCAAAAATTGTTCCAACGTAGTTTTTTATAATAAAGTTGTTGTGTGTTTACACCAATTGTTTCAATGCAATTTCATAAGCTCTTGCACTGATATTTGTTTTATTTGAATTCACATCAAATGTTTTTTGAATCGCTTTTCCGATAATCTCTGAAGCATCATTAAAGATAGCTTCGTCAGTCATTTGTACTTTTTTCTCCATGAAGTAAGCAAAAACTCTTGCCATTCCACAGTTAGAAATAAAATCTGGAATTAAACTTACTTTGTTGTCTGTTTCTTCCATAATTGGTCCGTAGAAAATTTCTTTATCAGCAAAAGGAACATTCGCACCACAAGAAATAACTTCTAAACCAGATGCAATCATGTTTTCTACATTGTCTTTAGAAACAATTCTTGAAGCGGCACATGGAGCAAAAATTTGCGCACCCATTTTCCAAATTTTATCATTGATCTCAGCAAAAGGAATCATTTGGTCTGAAACCAATTTGTTTCCATCTTTATTTCTGAATAATTCTGTAATTTCTTCGAATGTGAATCCATTTTCGTTAAGTACACCACCATCTCTATCAATAATTCCAACTACTTTCGCACCCATTTTAGCTAAATAAAAAGCTGCAGCTGAACCTACATTTCCAAAACCTTGTACGATGGCTTTTTTACCTACAACGCTTCCGCCATAAATTCCGTAGAAGTGTTTCACAGCTTCGGCAACACCGTAACCTGTAATCATATCGGCTACAGTATATTTTTTTGATAAATCTGGAGTAAACTCTCCGTTTTCAATCACTTTAATTACACCTTGACGTAATTGTCCGATTCTGTTAATTTTATCCGCTTCCGTTGGTTTGAAGTGTCCGTTAAAAACACCTTCTTGCGGATGCCAAACACCACATTCTTCCGTCATTGGAATTACTTCGTGAATTTCATCTACATTTAAATCACCACCTGTTCCATAATAATTTTTCAATAATGGAGAAACGGCTTTATACCAACGTTCTAAAACACCTTTTTTACGAGGATCTGCTGGATCAAAATTAATTCCAGATTTTGCTCCACCAATGGCAGGACCAGATACTGAAAATTTTACTTCCATAGTTTTCGCTAAAGAAAGTACTTCGTTTTGATCTAAACCAATTCTCATACGCGTTCCACCACCAGCGGCACCACCACGTAAAGAGTTAATAACTGTCCAACCTTCTGCTTCCGTTTCAGGATCTTTCCAATTGAAAACAATTTCCGGTTCTTTATTTTCGAATTTATGTAGTAAATCTTTCATGTCTTATGATGTTAATTTTGATATGCAAATTTAGCTTTTTCAAACAATGAAAAAAGAAATTTTACTTTTTTTTTGTTAATTTGATACCGATTGGTATCTTTGCATATGCGATCCTCAGAAATAACTAAAGCAAAAGTGCTTAAAGAAGCAACGAACCTTTTCAATACAAAAGGGTATAAATCTACGTCTTTAAGTGATATCACTGACGCTACGGGCTTAACCAAGGGTGCGATTTATAGGCATTTTGAGAGTAAAGAATGTCTAGAAATTGAGGCTTTTCAGAAAATGATGCAAGCTATTTTTGTGGCGCTAAATGAGAAAATTAAGGCTCAAAATAACACTAGAGATAAGCTGTTTTGTGTGTTAAATTTGTTTCAAAGTTACATTACAAATCCAATAATTATTGGTGGTTGTCCCTTACTAAATGTTTCGGTTGAAGTGGACGACACGAACTTAGAATTGAAGCAAAAAGCGCAACAAGCTTTATCTGTTTTTCGTGATTCTGTAGAAAGAATAATTATCAATGGAAAAACACATAAACAAGTTGGTGCTTTAGTAAATGAAAAGTTAGTGGCAACTATTATGATTTCAACGCTTGAAGGCGGTGTAATGATGAGTAAATTACAAAACTCCAACTCCGATATTGAGATTGTCGTCAATCATTTAAAAAATTGGATTGTTTCCGATATATTGCTATAAAAAAATTTAAATAATTTGATACCAATTGGTATCTTAAAATAAAAATAATGATGAATTTTAAGAAAATAATGCAAAAATCAATGGGTTTTTATTTCAATTTATTGTCATTTGTACACCCAAAAAAGCTAAAAAAGGATGGTTTTCTACTTTTTTGTAATCCGTTTGCTCGAAAAGTAAAACCGCATCAATTGGAATTTCTACAAAAAGGAATGTCGGAAGTTTTGGATTTGGAAGGATTTAAAATTCAAACCTATAAATGGGGTAGTGGTAGTAAAAAAATATTGTTAGTTCACGGTTGGTCGAGTCATTCGTTTCGTTGGAAAAATTACATTGAGCATTTACTTAAAAATGATTTTACCGTTTATGCTTTAGATGCACCAGCACATGGTTTGTCATCTGGAAAATCGATTCATGTGGTTTTATATGCGAAAGTTATTAATGCTTTTTTAAAATTGAATTCAGAAATTTCATCTATAATTAGTCATTCTATTGGTGGATTTGCCACTACCTATTTTTTAGATCAATATAAAGAACATACAATTGAAAAAGTAGTAATTATGGGTGCGCCAGGCGAAGCTTCAGATTTCTTCGATTTTTATAAAGAAACTTTAGGATTAACAATGAAATCTCTTAATTTAATTATTGATGAATTTCAAACACAATTAGGAAAAGCACCAAGTTATTTTTCGAGTGCTAGATTTGCGGAAAGTATTACCATTCCAGCTTTAATCGTTCATGATAAAAATGATTTAGCTACGAATTATAACTATTCGATACGATTAAATAAACATTGGACAAACAGTCAATTAATTTTGACAGAAGGTTTAGGACACGATTTAAAAAGCAAGGATTTAATAAAAAATGTAACGGATTTTATTAAGAACTAAAATGTGATAGTTTAGTGTTGAATCAAATTTGGCTTCAAATAAATTAGTTTATTAACTATTTCTTTGTTTGCCACGAATTGTCGAATTTTTAAAAATTAAAAGATTCGAATTAATTCGAATTTTCATCTTCGATGAAATAATTTTATTCACATTTCAATAAAAAAATTCGTGAATTCGTGGCAAAAAAATACTATTCATAAATTGCACCAGAACTATGATCCTGTTTGGCGCCAGTTACACTTGCTAAAACATTAATTTCGTTTCGTAATTTTAAAACACCAAGTAAGGCAAAAATTAAAGCTTCTTTAAATTTTATGGTTTTTTCGTCAGGAATTATGATTTCAATTGTTGGTAAATGTGCTTTCATTCTTTCGATTAAGAAATCATTATACACACCGCCGCCAGAAACTAATAATTTTCCAGATTTGGTTTTTAGAATTTCACCAATTTGAAATGCAATATGTTCTGTAAATGTTCGCATTTTGTCTTCGGTTGAAATGCTGTAGCTTTCTAAAATAGGTAAAACTGTTTCTTTTACGAATTCGAAACCTAACGATTTTGGAAATGGCTTACTGTAAAATTCTAGTTGATTTAATTTTTCTAATACTTCCGAATTCAAATTTCCGGATGCTGAAATCACACCTTTATCGTCATATTCTAATCCGAAAGTATTCGCATAAAAATTCAAAACAGTATTAACTGGAGAAATGTCAAATGCAATTCGTTGGTTGTTTTCTTCGAAAGAAATATTAGAAAATCCGCCTAAATTCAAACAATAATCAAATTCAGAAAATAAAATTTTATCCCCAATCGGGACTAAAGGTGCGCCTTGGCCTCCTAAATTCACATCTTGAACTCGGAAATCACACACTGTTTTTTGTTGAACGATTTTTGCGATTTCAGGTAAATTCCCAATTTGAAGTGTAAAACCATTTTGTGGTTGATGCAAAATTGTATGTCCGTGTGAACAAACGGCATCAATATCTAAAATATTGTTTTTTGTAATAAACTCAGATATAATATTTCCAAGTAAATTGGTGTATTCGATATTTAAATCTGATAGTTCATTTGTACTGAAATTAATTCCGTTTTTTAGTTTCGAAATCATTTCTGTTGCATAAGAAATCGTATCACATTCGTAAATTTCATACGACCATTTATTGTGATTTATTTCAAATTTTATATGTGCCAAATCCACTCCATCTAGTGAAGTGCCTGACATTACTCCGATAACGTTATAGTGCTCCTTAAACATGGGTTAAAAATACAATTTCTTATTGAAAATTTCATATAAAATAACTACATTTGAACAAAATTTTTAAGAAATACTCAATTAAATTATAGCTAAATAATGGATTTTAAATTAAACGAAGAGCAATTGATGATTCAGCAAGCGGCAAAAGATTTTGCTGTTACAGAATTATTACCTGGTGTTATTGAAAGAGATGAACATTCAAAGTTTCCAACAGAGCAAGTTAAGAAAATGGGAGAACTTGGTTTTATGGGAATGATGGTTGATCCAAAATATGGTGGCGCTGGTTTAGATAGTATTTCCTATGTTTTAGCAATGGAAGAAATTGCTAAAATTGATGCTTCTGCTGCTGTTATTATGTCTGTAAATAACTCATTGGTTTGTGCAGGTTTAGAAAAATATGGTTCAGAAGAGCAAAAAATTAAATATTTAACACCGTTAGCTAAAGGTGATGTAATTGGAGCATTCTGTTTATCTGAGCCAGAAGCAGGTTCTGATGCTACTTCGCAAAGAACTACTGCTATTGATATGGGTGACCATTATTTAGTAAACGGTACCAAAAACTGGATTACAAATGGTGGAACAGCTTCTACTTATTTAGTAATTGCTCAAACGGACGCTTCTAAAGGACATAAAGGAATTAACGTTCTTATTATGGAAAAAGGAATGGAAGGTTTTGACATTGGACCGAAAGAAAAGAAAATGGGAATTAGAGGTTCTGATACACATACTTTATTATTTAATAATGTAAAAGTTCCTAAAGAAAATAGAATTGGTGCAGACGGTTTTGGTTTCTCATTTGCAATGTCAACTTTAAATGGAGGAAGAATTGGAATTGCTTCTCAAGCTTTAGGTATTGCTCAAGGTGCTTATGAATTGGCTTTGAAATATGCTCAAGAACGTGTAGCTTTTGGAAAACCAATTTTTCAACATCAAGCAATTGCATTTAAATTGGCAGACATGCATGTAAAAACTACAGCTGCTAGATTGTTAATACACAAAGCTGCTGCTGAAAAAGATTTAGGTGAAGATATTGCACATTCTGGTGCGATGGCAAAATTATATGCTTCTGAAATTGCTTTAGAAGTAGCTAATGAAGCGGTTCAAATTCACGGTGGAAACGGTTATGTAAGTGAATACCATGTGGAAAGAATGATGCGTGATTCTAAAATTACTCAAATTTATGAAGGAACATCTGAAATTCAAAGAATTGTAATTTCAAGAGGTTTAGTGAAATAATTTTTTCTAGTTTAAATATTTAAAAGCCCGATTTTTAAGTCGGGCTTTTTTATTTCTCAATTTTTTCTACTACTTAGGTTGTTTTTGTTGTTAGAATTCTAGTGTTTAAAATAGTAGGAAAATTGTTTAATTCATCACAAAATAATTAAAATAAATTATATATTTGTTCGACTACTTGTTAATTGTTAATTGTTAATTGGTTGTTGTAAAAATTTAATACTATTTATATGAAAACAAAAAATATTCTTTTTATAATTCTTATGTTTTTCTTTGGTTTCTTGCAAAATGTAAAAGCTCAAGACGCTAAAGATGACACTCCAGAATGGATAAAAATGATGGACGATCCAAATGTGAATTATTTCGAAGCCGTATCTGCTTTTAATGACTATTGGAAAAATAAAGAAAAACCTGTTGGTGAAGAAGAGATTTTTGCTGCAAAGAACTCTAAAATAAGGGAAAATAAAGAAAAAGAAGCGATACTTTACAGTTTTGAATATAAGAAATTTCTTTTATGGCAGAAAAAAAACTTAGCTTATGTAAAAAGCGATGGAACACTTTTAACTCAAGATGAGAAATTAGAAATTTGGGAAAAAGAAAAAAAAGCTAGAAATTAAAAATTAAAAAAAAAATGTTACTATATCTAAGAAAAGTACTTCTATTATCAATAATTTTTTTTGGAAAATTTGTGTTTGCGCAAAATACAAGTGGAAACTGGACAATTAAAGGACCAGTTTTATTTCCAACAGACATTTCTGGGCAAATAAACGGAATTGGTAGAGTGAGTCAAATTAAATTTCATCCCACTAACAATCAAAAAATATATGCAGTAAGTGCTTCTGGTGGTTTATGGATAAGTAGTGATGCTGGTTCGAGTTGGATTAAGACAACTACTGATTTGCAGATTCCACAAGGAAGTTGTTCTGCAATTTGTGTAGATCCTACCAATGACAATGTACTTTATTTATCTACAGGAGATGCTAATTATTATTCTAATGAATATGGTATTTATAAAAGTAGTAATGGAGGGGCAACATGGGCCATTTCAAATTCAGGAATTAGTAATCGTATGGCACTTGAAATTCTTGTTTCTCCAAATAACAATAGCACCATATTAGCTGCAACAACTGATGGAATATGGAAAAGTACTGATGCTGGTGCTACTTGGGTTGTTAAAAAAAGCGGTGGTGCTTTTAAGGATATGGAATATAAACCAGGTTCAACATCAATAATTTATGCTGTTACTAATAACCAATTTTGGAGAAGCACTAATGATGGAGAAACTTGGTCTCAAATTGCATCTGTAAATCCTGTTGCTGGAAATGGAGGAAGAATCACTACTTCTGCTTCCAATAGTTCTATTGTATATGTTGGTTTTGTGGGAAGTAATACTAATTCTACTACAACATCAAAAGGAGGAATTATATATCAATCTACAGACTCAGGAGTAACTTTTACATTAAAAAAAGGAAATAATCAACCCAATCTAAATGGTTATGAGTCAACGGAAAACGGACAAGGGGATTATAATTGGGATATTTTTGCAGATAGAATTAATGCAAATATAGTATATGCAGTAGGTCATGTAGTTTGGAAAAGTACGGATGCCGGAGTTACATGGTCCAAACTGACTAATTGGTATGAAAATTGTCATACAGATATGCATCAAATAATAAGTTCTCCTTATGATAATAATACGTTATATAATATTAATGATGGAGGTATTTTTACAAGTACAAATGGAGGAAATAATTGGGTGCAGAGTTCAAATGGTTTAAGTGCAACTGAAATTTATCATATGGGTCAAAGTAAATTATCTCGAAATATTGTTACAGTAGGTACCCAGGATAATGGAGAAATTTATTTAAATAACAATGCGTGGTTTTGTAATCGTGGAGGAGATTGGGGGTCCAAAGTGACGTTTGATTACTCTAATCCTAATATTGCATATTATCATGAAGTTGCAACTAAAAAAGATCTTGTTCTAAATGATGCAGAAGCTTCATATGGAATCACATCTCCTGATAATGCGGATAATTATGTTTTTACAGATCAGAATACTAGCTTTGGATTAGTAAGTCAGGGAGTTGAGCTAAAAAAAACCATTAATCTTCTTACCGCTTTTCCTACTTGGAGTACAGTAAAAGTTTTTTCAGGAACAATAAAAACCGTTGCAGTGTCTCCAACAAATATAAATGAAATATATGTTGTTCTTGAAAATGGTCAAGTTCATTATACTTCAAATGGAAGTACTTTTACCCAAGTTTCTACAGCACCTTCTCTAACAAATGTTTACAGTACAATAGTTGTTAATAAAAACAATACAAACATTGTTTATTTAACCTGCGGGAATAGAGTGTATCGTTCTGTAAATAAAGCTGTGAACTGGTCCGATATTTCAGGATCGCTCTCAAGTAGTAATATCCTCAATTTAATTCATGACCCATATAAATCAGATGAAAGTTTTTATTTAACAACTCCATTTGGTGTATATTACAGAAATAATACGATGACTGATTGGACAAGTTTTTCTACTGGATTACCGCTTATTGCAAGAATTACGGATTTATTTGGTTATTTTGACGGAACAAGTAATAGTGTAATAAGTGTTTCTTTTTATGGAAGAGGTGTTTGGGAAAGTGGTTTGTATGAAGTTTTACTTTCAACGGATGCATATGTAAATACTGTTGGAACAATTAGTGTTTATCCTAATCCAAGTACAGATATTATTACGGTTAATGTAACACAACCAGAACTTATAGATACAAAAGCAGTATTATTTGATACTACGGGTAAACAGATAAAAGAAATATCAATTAAAGAACCAATAACATTATTGGATTTTTCAGGATATGCTAAAGGAATATACTTGTTGAAATTTAAAAACAATACAATAAAGAAAATCATAGTAAAATAAATTTAATAATTTTCAACACTATAAAAAAAGAGCAACCAATTATGGGTTGCTCTTTTTTTTATAATAAATCTAATGTTTTCTCTAAGCTCATACCGCGAGAGCCTTTTATGAGTAGGAAACTGTTTTCTGTTTTTTGATTTATAAATGCGGTTTTAAAATTTTCAAAAGAATTATAAAAACTCATGTTTGGTTTTGAGTTTTTATGAGCGAAAAAATCTTTGCCAATAAAATAAAAAGTAATGTCTTCTTGATTAAAACAAAATTCGATTAAATTTTTATGTTCGTCTGAGCTTTCAATTCCTAATTCAAACATATCGCCTAAAATAGCTACTTTATTTTTCTCTTCTAGTTGAAAGAAGTTGGTTAAAGCCGCGTTCATGCTACTTGGATTAGCGTTGTAAGCATCCAAAATTATTTTGTTAGAATTTTTGTCTAATAATTGAGAGCGATTATTATTTGGTATATAATTTTCTAATCCAAATTTAATTTTTTCATTAGTAACGCCAAAATGTTTTCCAATTGTGATTGCGATATTAATGTTGTTGGCGTTATACAAGCCTATTAAATGGGATTGAATTGTAGTGTTTTCAAATTCAATTTTCACCATTGGATTGGTTTCTATTTTAGTAATATTTACAAAGTTTTCAGTATTGTTTAAACCGAAAGTAATCTTGTTAATATTTGATGTTTTTTCTTTTTGAATGACATCATCGGTATTTACAAAAGCAGTTTTGTGATTTGATGATAAAAATTCGTATAGTTCGCTTTTACCTTTTATTACACCCTCTGTTCCGCCGAATCCTTCTAAATGTGCTTTTCCAAAATTGGTAATGTAACCAAAATCTGGTTGACATATCTTGCATAGCATTTCAATTTCTTTTTGATGGTTGGCACCCATTTCAACTATACCTATTTCGGTATCTGGAGTAAAAGAAAGTAAAGTTAAAGGTACTCCAATATGGTTGTTTAAGTTCCCAATTGTAGCTTTGGTGTTAAATTTTTGTGATAAAACAGCGTTAATTAGTTCTTTAGTAGTTGTTTTTCCGTTACTTCCCGTTAAGCCAATTATTGTAATTTTTAATTGATTTCTGTGGTAATTGGCTAATTGTTGTAAAGCAACTAAAGTGTCTTGAACTAAGATAAATCTATCATCTAGTTTATATTCCTTTTCATCAATAATTGCAAATTTCGCACCACTTTCTATAGCACTTAACGCAAATTTATTTCCATTAAAGTTATCGCCTTTAAGAGCTACAAATAAGTTATCTGTGCTGATTTTTCTATTGTCAGTTGCAATACCAGTTGTTTGCAAAAAGTAGTTGTAGATTTCTTTTGTTTCCATAATGCTAAAATAAAAAAAAGCCCTTTAAAATTAAAGGGCTTTTTTAAATTATTTTAAAGAATTATTATCCTTTTACGTTTCCTCTTGGAGTTTTCTTGTTAGATTTTGGTCCAACTTTTGACATTGCACATCTAAATCCAATGTAGTCAGTTGCCATATCTTGTGGGAAATATCTTCTTGAAGCTGGATCTAACCAGTATGCTCTATCTCTCCAAGAACCACCTTTGTAAACTCTTACATTGTCATCAACTAAAGTAGTTCTGTTATCAGCCTTGTCAAATTGTTTAATTTGGTTACCAGCACTATCTACAGAAATTTTATGTAATGGAGCTTTGTACATTCTTTTGTTAGGATCATTTGCTTTTTCTTTTTCTTCTTCAGAAGAACCAAAGTCAAAGTATCTTGTAGATTGTCTGTCACCATCTCTATAATTTTTATTATCAGAAGTTGAGAAGTTTTGTCTTAAATAAGTTTCGTTGTCATCAACTGGAATTTGAGCGATAGATCCTGGGAAGTTTCTAGCCATTACTTTTCCGTTGCTTAATGTATCATATTTAATGTTATCAACAGTAATCATTTCTACAGTTCCGTCTTCACCAATTTTGTTTTTTGTATAAACGTTACCTCTAAAGTAGTTGAAGTCATTTCCTTCATCGTCAATAATAGGTCTGTAAACGTCTTGAACCCACTCAGCTACATTTCCACCCATATCGTATAAACCGAAATCATTAGGAGGGTAAGCTTTTACGTAGTTCGTAATATCAGCACCATCATCAGACCAACCTGCGATTCCACCATAATCTCCTCTACCTTGTTTGAAGTTGGCTAATTGGTCACCTCTATATTGTCTTTTACCTGAACGTGTATATTGACCTTTCCAAGGATATTTCTTTTGTCCTTTGTAAATATTGTATTCTCTATTTCCTACTAATGCTAATGCTGCATATTCCCATTCAGCTTCAGTTGGTAATCTATATTCTGGTAAAATTAAACCAGAACTTCTTTGTGCATAAACATTTTTAGCTTCTGTAGAACCTTCAGTTGCATCTTTTCCAGATCTTCTTCCGCTGCTTTTAGAGCCCATTGGTTTTTTTAATACAATCTCTTCATTTCCAGCAAAAGTTTTAGATGGAGAATTGATATAAGATTCAGTATCAAAATTAGATTCAGCAGTTACATCTGCACTAATTTTATTTCCTTTTTTTAAGTATCCTTCTTTTTCAAGGATATTTTCGTTAACACGATTCGTTCTCCATTCACAAAATTCAGTTGCTTGAATCCAATTTACTCCAACTACAGGATAGTTAGCATAAGCGGGGTGTCTTAAGTAGTTGTTAGTCATCGTTTCGTTATAACCTAAACGATTTCTCCAAACTAGAGTATCTGGAATAGTTCCATTATAAATGTGTTTGTAATTATCTTCTGTTGGAGGATATACAGATTTAACCCAGAATAAATATTCTGCGTACATCATGTTTGTTACCTCAGTTTCATCCATAAAGAAAGATTGTACGTGTTGTTTTGTAGGGCTGTTATTCCAGTCATGCATAACATCATCTTCAACTTTTCCCATTGTAAATGCACCACCTTCAATTGAAGTCATTCCTGGAGGAGTTTCTTGCTTTTTGAATTTAGTGTTATATTGGAAACCACCTTTTTTATCGTTGATTTGCCATCCAGTTGCACTAGAACCACCTTTAGTGCTTCCTTTCTTGCTACAGCTGGTAAAACCTATTGTTATAGTCAACGCTAATAACAATTTTAAAGTCATAATTTTAGTAACTTTCATACTTTTGTAGGTAATAATTTAAGTGCCGCAAGATAGTAATAAACCATTAATATGCAACAAAAAAATAAAAAAAAATTAAACATTAAGAAAACTTGATAAATTACTAACGGATAAACCTGTTAAATATTGTTTAAATTTAATTAAAAAAATAAAAAGTAACAATATTTTGTATTATTTTGCGTTATTATGATAATGAAAAAGAATTTTTTACTACTACTGTTTGCTTCTTTTTTGACTTTTGCTCAAAATACGAAGGATTTTTCACTTGTATGGTCTACAAATACACCATATATAATTGGTGAAATAAAATATGATTTACCTCATTTTGAATCTAAAAATTTTGAGTTTAATGAGTCGGGTAAGTCAATTCGATATGTAAATGTTGTTAATGTAGATGGTGTTGTAACTGATGCTGCTGTATCTCTAAATAATGTTCAATATGAATCCATTAATGGCACTGATTTAGGTGTTTTAGATCTTGCTAAAATTTCTTCTAAATTAGATCTAAAATCTTTTACTTCATTTGCAAGGGATAAAACTTTATTGTCATTTAATTTTAACCCTATAATTAAAGATGGCGCTTCTTTTAAAAAGGTTAAATCTTTTACACTACAATATAATGTTTCCACTTCACTAACATATAAATCAATTTCTACCAATAATGCAATTCAGAATTCGGTATTAGCAAATGGGAGTTGGCATAAATTTTATGTAAATAAATCAGGTGTTTATAAACTTAGCAAAAGTTTTCTTCAAAGTATTGGAGTGAATGTCTCTACTGATCCCAGAAATATAAAAATTTATGGTAATGGTGGAAGAATGTTGCCTCTTTTAAATAGTATTCCTTATCCGAATGATTTAGAAGAAAATGCTATTCAATTTCTTGGTGAAGAAGATGGTGTTTTCAATGAAAGTGATTATATATTGTTTTATGCAGAAGGAGTTGATACTTGGAATGAAGAAAGTTTAACTCATGTAAATCAGTTTACAGATAAGTCTTATTACTTTGTTACCACAACTGGTGGCGCTGGAAAAAGAATGCAGGCTTATAATGAACCTGTCGCGTCTCCAACTTTGAATATGTCTAATTATGATGGGTATGTTTATCATGAATTAGATTTAGTTAATGCCGGAAAAATAGGTAGAAGATGGTTTGGTGAATCATTTAATATAGAAGAAAATCAAAATTTTAGTTTTACACTACCCAATTACGTTTCGGGTTCTGCTGTTAGTTTTTCTGGAGATTTTGCTGCTGTTTCTTTTGTAGCTACTTCTTTTAAAGTCGAAGCAAATAATGTAAACATCGGTAACGTATCAATTTTGCCTGCTAATGGTTCTGCTTTAGGTTATGAAAATATTTTGAACGCTACTTTTACTCCAACTACTAATTCGGTAAATATTAATATCGATTATAATAATAACGGAGTACCTTCTTCAAAAGGATATTTAGATTATATTATTTTAAAATATAATGCTGAGCTGAAAGGATATGGAAAGCAGTTTATGTTTTCAAATAAATTGATTAAATCGAATATCGGAGTCGGACAATTTAATATTTCTAATTCTGGCAGTATTTCTTCTGTTTGGGAAGTTACAGACTTGTATAATGTTACTAAATTGGATAATACACAAGGGAGTTTTTCTTTTAAATTGCCTTTAGGTCAAGACAGAAGGTTTGTAATTGTTGATAATTCCGATATTTATTCTCCTCTAAAAGATACTGATACTAATGTGGCTAATCAGAATTTAAAAGGGACTATATTTAATGACAATCAAGGTGCTCCTCAAGATATCGATTATTTAATTGTTGCTCCATCAAATTTAGCAGCTCAAGCAGAAAATTTAGCTAATTTTCATAGGAATAACTCAAATATGATTGTTAAAGTCGTAACGTTACCCTCTATATATACTGAATTTGGAAGTGGTAAACAAGATATAGCAGCTATTCGAAATTTCGTGAAATATGTTTATTATAACAACCCTTCGTATCCTAATAAAAAAGTAAAATATTTGAATTTATTTGGCGATGCTTCTTATGATTTTAAAGATAGAATTAGAAATAATACTAATGTTGTGCCTGTTTTTCATGGTTTTAATGTTTCGCAATCTTTAAGTCCTAATAACAGTACAAATTTATCATTGTTTGAATCATTTATGTCTGATGACTTTTATACCTTAATGGACAATAATGAAGGAGATATGCAGTCATCTGTTGATGGAATGGATTTAGCAGTTGGAAGAATGTTAGTAGATTCAAATGTTCAAGCTGCTGAAATGGTTAATAAAGTACGTGAGTATCATGATGAGAAATCATATAAAAGATGGCGAAATAATTTAGTATACTATGCAGATGATCCTAACTCTTCTCGAGATAAAGCAGGGGATTGGTATTTGCAAAAAGATTTAAATACTTTAGCCGATCAAGTTGCTTTAGCTAATCCATTTTTTAATACGAATAAAATTTTCACCGACGCTTATTTACAGCAAGTTAGTGCAGGAGGACCAAGATATCCACAGGCAAAAAAGGCTTTTATTGATGCTATTGAATCTGGTGCTTTAGTCTTGAACTATTACGGGCATGGAAATGAAGAAAGTTTGGCTGTTGAACGTATTTTTGAAAAAGCTGACGCTCAAACTCTAAATAACAGGTACAAATACCCATTGTTTATAACTATTACATGTGAATTTACTAGATTTGATGATCCGAATCGTCCAACTGGTGGTGAATATATGTATTGGAACAAAGCTGGCGGTGCTATTGCTCTTTTAGCTACAACTAGACAAATTAGCCAGTCGCTAGGTATTCAGTTAAATGAAGAAATTTATGCTAATTTATTTGTTATGGAGAACAACTCCTATTTGTCTATTGCAGAAAGTTTACGTCGTTCTAAAATAGCTGTAGGAAGTTCAAATAAACGAGTTGTGTTTTATATTGGTGATCCTGCATTAAAGTTAGCAATTCCTAAACCAAAAGTAGTGTTAACAAAAGTAAATGGCCAGGATATTAATACTGCAACACTTTCTTTACAAGCGTTGTCATTAGCTACTTTGACCGGAGAAGTTTTGGATGAAAACAGTACGTTAATTTCTAATTATAATGGTGATTTAGCAATTCAGGTTTACGATAAGAATTTAAACAGACAAACTTTAGATAATGATAATGTAGAAGTTATTTTAGGTCCTGCTTACCCCAAATTAAATTTTGTAACATTGGGAGAAGTTATTTATAGAGGAAATGCTTCAGTTGTAAATGGTAAGTTTGAATTTAGTTTTATTGTACCTCAAGATATTCAAATTCCTGTTGGAAATGCTAGGGTAAGTTTTTATGCGAAAAGTAATACGCCGTTTTTACAAAATCAAACTGGGTATAATAGTCAAATTAAAGTTGGTGGCGTTAATATTGCCGCACCATCTGATACAACACCGCCAAAATTAAAGTTGTATATGAATGATACCAATTTTGTGAATGGTGGCATTACAAACGAATCTCCTATTTTCTTAGCTTTTTTAGAAGATGAAAATGGAATCAATACAGCTAGTGGAATTGGACATGATATTGTTGCAATTTTAGATGGTGATGAAAATAATCCTTATATTCTAAATGATTATTACGAAACAGAAACGGATAATTACAAAAAAGGAAAAGTCACTTATCCATATAGAGATTTAGCGCCAGGACTTCATACAATTTTATTCAAAGCTTGGGATGTTTACAATAATTTAATCACTGCAGAAATTCAGTTTATTGTAATTGGTAATGGCGATTTAGAACTAGAACATGTGTTAAATTACCCAAATCCATTTGTGAGTTATACCGAGTTTTGGTTCAATCATAATAGACCATTTGAACCTCTTGATGTTCAAGTTCAAATCTTAACTATTACAGGTAAGTTAGTTAAAACGATTAATCAAACTATTGTAAATGAAGGGTTTAATTCAAGAGATATTAAGTGGGATGGTAAAGATGATTTTGGTGATAGAATCGGAAAAGGAGTTTATGTATATAAACTAACAGTAAAATCTTCTGCAACAGGTAAAAAAACAGAAAAAATTGAAAAACTTGTTATCCTATAAAAAAAATGTATATTTGTCAACTTACAAAAAAAATAAACCTATTGAAGCAAAATTACATCTGAAATAAATAGTATTAACCAAACCAAACAGATGAAGAATCTAATAAAATTTTTATCAATTATTTTAATTGCTCAATTTGCCAAAGCGCAAGATAGGGTAATCACTACGGGAGTTCCTTTTTTATTAATTGCTGCCGATGCCCGTTCAGCAGGTATGGCAGATATGGGTGTAGCTACATCAGCAGACGCCTATTCGCAACAATATAATCCTTCTAAGTACGCGTTTTCTAAACAAAAACAAGGTTTTTCTTTAAGTTATACTCCTTATTTAACGAGTATTGCAAACGATATTTCATTAGGTCAAGTTACTTATTTTAACAGAATTAATGAGAGAAGTGCTTTTGCAGGAAGTTTGCGTTATTTTGGTTTAGGGGATATTGAATTGAGAAATTCTTTTGATGATCCAGGAAGAACTGTAAGTCCAAATGAGTTCTCTTTAGATGGGTCTTATTCCTTAAAGTTGAGCCCTGAATTTGCAATGGGTATTGCAGGACGTTACATTCGTTCTAATCTTAAAATTCCAGATTCTAATACAGATTCTAAACCGGCATCTACTTTTGCTGTTGATATATCAGGTTTGTATCAATCAGAAGAAGAGGCTTATGATAATTTTAATGGAAGATGGAGAGCTGGTTTTAATTTCCAAAATTTAGGTCCAAAAATTTCTTACGATAACGATCAATTAAATGAAAATTTTATTCCTGCCAATATGAGATTAGGAGGAAGTTTTGATTTTATTTTTGATGATTTTAATAAGGTAAGCGTAATTGGTGAAGTTACCAAATTGTTAGTGCCAACACCTCAAATTGCTGGTGAGCCTATTGATACAAATCAGGATGGAGATTTTAATGATCCGGAAGATGTAACGCAAACAGAACAAAACGCAATAAACAATCAAAACTATAGAAATATCAGTTGGACAAGCGGTATTTTTCAATCATTTGGAGATGCCCCGGGTGGTTTTTCTGAAGAATTAAAAGAGTTTACTTGGGCTTTAGGAGCAGAATATTGGTATCAAGATTCATTTGCTTTAAGAACCGGATACTTCAATGAAAGTGTTGAAAAAGGAGCTAGAAAATATTTAACTTTAGGTGCTGGTTTTAAATATAACATTGTGAAAATCGATGTGTCTTATTTATTCTCCGCTTCTAAAGTAAGAAACCCATTGGAAAACACTTTGCGTTTTTCATTAACATTTAATTTCGGTGACGAATACGATGATAATTAATAGATATTAAAATAAACTTTAATCCAAATTCAATTTTTTTTGAATTTGGATTTTTTTTCCTAAAAAATTAAAATAATAGAGAACTATACTATGAAGGAAATTCAAATAGAAACTAAATTGTCGGTTTTCGAATCTTTCGAAGAATTACCACAATCAGAAAAAGAATTCATGAATCAAGCAATTGAAATTAGAAAGAAAGCGTATGCACCTTATTCTAAATTCCTAGTAGGGGCTGCGATAGTTTTGGATAATGGAATGGTTTTGCAAGGTTCTAATCAAGAAAATGCTGCTTATCCATCAGGACTTTGTGCAGAACGCGTTGTTATATTTTATGCCGGCGCAAATTATCCAAACAATAAAATTGTAAAATTATTCATTTCTGCAACGCCTTCAGATAGAGACTCAGAAAATCCAATTCCGCCTTGTGGTTCTTGTCGTCAATCTATTGCTGAATATGAAATCAAACAAGAATTACCAATCGAGATTTATTTTATGGGAGCAAAAGGTGCGATTTATAAATCCGATTCTTTGAAAAATTTGTTACCTTTCATGTTCGATAAAAGTAACCTATAACGATTTCGTTAGCAAAAAACACATTAAATCGATTAATTTCTAAATTTAAACTGCAATTAATTTTTAGAATAAAATACGTTGTAGTATTTTTGTGGTTCGTAAAAAAATAAAAATAAACAAACAAATAAGTTAAAATGAAACCAATTACAAAAGAAGTATATCTAAAATGGTATGAAGACATGCAGTTTTGGAGAAAGTTTGAAGACAAATTAGCTGCGTTATATATACAACAAAAAGTAAGAGGATTTCTTCATTTATATAATGGACAGGAAGCTGTTTTAGCAGGTGCATTACATGCTATGGAGTTAGGCGGAAAAGATAAAATGATTACAGCTTATAGAAATCACGTTCAGCCAATTGGTATGGGTGTAGATCCAAAAGCGGTAATGGCTGAGTTATTAGGTAAAGTTACCGGTACTTCAAAAGGTATGGGTGGATCTATGCATATTTTTGCTAAAGAACACGGTTTTTACGGAGGTCACGGTATCGTTGGAGCGCAAATTCCAGTTGGTGCAGGTATGGCTTTCGCCGATAAATATTTCGAAACTGGAGGTGTTACTTTAACCTATTTTGGTGATGGAGCGGCTCGTCAAGGTTCTTTGCATGAAGCTTTCAATATGGCTATGTTATGGAAATTACCAGTTGTATTTATTTGTGAAAACAATGGATATGCAATGGGAACTTCTGTGGAAAGAACGGCCAATCATACTGATATTTGGAAATTAGGTTTAGGATATGAAATGCCTTGTGGACCAGTTGACGCTATGAATCCTGTAAAAGTTGCTGAAGCCATGCATGAAGCCATGGAAAGAGCACGTAGAGGTGATGGACCAACTTTCTTAGAAATGAAAACGTATAGATACAGAGGGCACTCTATGTCAGATGCACAACATTATAGAACAAAAGAGGAAGTAGAGGAGTACAGAAAAATTGACCCAATTACTCAAGTTTTAGATGTAATCAAAGAAAATAATTACGCGACTGAAGCAGAAATTGAAGCAATTGATCAAAGAGTTACTGATTTAGTAGCGGAATGTGAAAAATTTGCAGAAGAATCTCCTTTCCCAGAAGCACAACAATTATATGATGTGGTTTACGAACAAGAAAATTATCCATTTATTCCTCACAGACTATAAATTATGGCAACAGTAATTACAATGCCCCGTTTAAGTGATACCATGACAGAAGGAGTGGTAGCAACTTGGTTGAAAAAAGTGGGTGATACTATTAAAACAGGTGAAATTTTAGCAGAAATCGAAACGGATAAAGCGACAATGGAATTTGAATCTTTCTACGACGGTGTGTTATTACATATCGGAATTCAAGAAGGAGAATCGGCACCAGTTGATTCCTTATTAGCAATTGTTGGTAAACAAGGTGAAGATATTTCGTCTTTATTAACAGGTAGTGCTCCAAAAGCGGAAGAAACGCCAGTTGCAGAAGTAAAATCTGATGCCCCAATTACAACTCCAGCTAAAACTGAAATTCCAGCAGGAGTAAAAGTTGTTACTATGCCTCGCTTGTCAGATACCATGACAACTGGAACAGTCGCTACTTGGTTGAAAAAAGTTGGTGATAC
Source organism: uncultured Flavobacterium sp. (assembly GCA_964461805.1). Taxonomy (GTDB): domain Bacteria; phylum Bacteroidota; class Bacteroidia; order Flavobacteriales; family Flavobacteriaceae; genus Flavobacterium. Next base: position 21,646 of record CAYWVV010000016.1, on the reverse strand, counting down.
AGTAAAGGAAGGTGACATTTTAGCTGAAATCGAAACCGATAAAGCTACTATGGAATTCGAATCTTTCAATGCAGGTACTTTACTTTATATAGGTGTAGAAGAAGGTGGAACAGCTCCAGTAGATACTATCTTAGCTATTTTAGGGCCAGCAGGAACAGATGTTTCAGGAATTGCAGCCAATTATACAGTGGGTGGTAGTGCTGAAGCTCCAAAAGTAGAAGAAGTTAAAGCTCAAGCGCAAACTGATGTAACTTCAAACAACCAACTTCCAGTTTCAAACTCTAATGAAAGAATTTTTGCTTCGCCATTAGCGAAAAAAATTGCTTCTGATAAAGGAATCAATTTAGCGCAAGTTAAAGGTTCAGGAGAAAACGGAAGAATTACAAAATCTGACGTAGAAAACTTTACTCCATCAACAGCTAGCGCTCCGGCTCAAGCAGTTGTTGAATCTAAAGAAGTTCCAGCTGCAGCAAAAGTATTTGTTCCAAACGGAGAAAAATTTACAGAAGAAATTAAGAATTCGCAAATGCGAAAAATAATTGCAAAACGATTAGCAGAATCTTTATTTACAGCACCACATTACAATTTGGTAATTGAGGTTGCTATGGATGAAGCGATGAAATCTAGAACTATAATTAATACAGTTCCTGATACTAAAGTTTCCTTTAATGATATGGTGATTAAAGCATCAGCAATGGCATTAAAAAAACATCCAAAAATTAATTCACAATGGAGAGAAGATGCAATTCTTATCAATCACCATGTGAATATTGGGGTAGCTGTAGCCGTTGAAGATGGATTAGTAGTACCTGTTTTAAATTTCACAGATCAAATGAGTTTGTCTCAAATTGGTGCTGGAGTTAGAGATTTAGCGGGAAGAGCCAAATCTAAAAAGTTATTACCAACGGAAATGGAAGGAAGTACTTTCACCATTTCAAACTTAGGTATGTTTGGGATAACTGAATTTAATTCGATCATAAACCAACCCAACTCTGCGATTTTATCTGTTGGAGCAATTGTAGAAAAACCAGTTGTAAAAGACGGACAAATAGTTGTCGGAAATACGATGATGCTTTCTTTAGCTTGCGATCACAGAACAATTGATGGTGCAACAGGTGCTCAGTTTTTACAAACATTAAAACAATTTATTGAAAATCCTGTTACTATGTTAGCTTAATTTTTAATCAAATTATAGTAAAATCCCGTCTAGTAAATACTTGACGGGATTTTTGGTTATTGTAGGTTTAATTGTTAATTTTAACGTTAGAATAAAATTTATAAATGAAACCAACCATAACCATAATAGGAGCCGGGATATCTGGATTAACAGCGGCTGTTTATTTACATAAAAAAGGCTATAACATACAGTTGTTTGAAGCATCTGACCGAGCTGGAGGTCGAATAAAAACAGATCTAGTTAATGGTTTTCGATTAGATAGAGGTTTTCAAGTTTTGTTAACCGAATATCCTGAAGCAAAAGCTTTATTAGATTATGAAAAATTAAAGTTGAAAAAATTCTTGCCAGGCGCAAAGGTTTTACATGATGCAGGTCAATTTGATATTGCCGATCCATTTCGAAGACCTTCTTCTTTATTTTCAACTATTTTTGCTCCAGTAGGTTCTTTAAAAGACAAACTAAATACTTTTTTGCTGAAAAATAAATTAGTTAAATTGTCACTTCTTACTCTTTTTAAGCAACCTCAAATGGAAACTCGCTTAAAATTAAAAGAATATGGTTTCAGTGATACCATGATTTCAAGATTTTATCAACCTTTTTTCTCAGGAATTTTTTTAGAAAATGAATTGTCTACTTCTAGTAATATGTTCGATTTTGTCTTAAAAATGTTTTCAGAAGGTGATGCCGCTATACCAGAATTAGGAATGGAAGAAATTCCCAAACAGCTAGTTGCGATGCTTCCTAAAGACTGCATTCAATTTCATCATAAAGTTATTGCTATCGAAAATAATTCGATACATTTTGAAAATGGAACTGTTATACCAACTGAAAAAATCATTATTGCATCAGAAGCGTCTGCTTTGGCAGGTTCTTATATTTCAAAAGCCAAACAAAATTTTCAACAAGTTACAAATGTTTACTTTGAGGCCGATGTGGCACCAACTGACCAGGCAGTTGTAATTTTAAACGCAGCAACTACTAAAAAATGGGTAAATAACATTACTGTCATGTCTAATGTTTCTGGGCATTATGCGCCAAAAGGAAAGGTGTTACTTTCTGTTTCTTATAATGGAATTCCTTCTGAAGATGACTCTGTTTTAGCCGAAAACATGAAATCTGAATTGCAACAATGGTTTGGTGAGAAAGTACATCAATGGAAACTTTTACACACTTATCGCATTCCTTATGCCTTACCAAATCAAAACCAAGTTTCAGATGATATCCAGCTATCTCAAATTCAAATTAATGACAATCTTTTTATCTGTGGCGATCACTTATTAAATGGTTCGATTAATGCCGCTATGAAAACAGGCCGCGTTACTGCAGAAATTATTCACCAACAAATCACTAATAATTAAATCATGAAAAAAATAGTTCTTTTCCAATTAAGTCTATTGGTACTGGCTTGTGGACCATCAAAAATGTTGCCCACTCCAGAAGTAATTAAGGAAGCACCCAAAAACAATGTTAAAGAAGTTACAACTTTCGCTAAAGAAGAAAATGTAATCAAAACTTTAAAATATCTAACTTCTGATGAATTAGAAGGAAGAGATTCCGGTAGTAAGGGTATTGAAAAAGCGTCCATTTATTTGGAAAACTTATTAAAAGAAAACGGGATCAAACCGTATTTTAAATCGTACCGAGATACACTTTCCAACTATGAAAAAACATCTTATAATATTGTAGGTTATATAGAAGGAACTGATCCTGTTTTAAAAAACGAATTTGTAATTATTGGAGCACATTATGATCATATTGGGAAAATATCAGCGGTTAATGGTGATGATATTGGGAATGGTGCCAATGATAACGCAGCAGGAACTACTTCGGTTACAGAAGTCGCAAAATATTTCGCTCAAGCAAAATCTAACAAAAGAAGTTTATTATTTGTGTTCTTTTCAGCTGAAGAAAAAGGGTTGCTGGGTTCTAAGCATTTAGCCGCTAAATTGAAACAACAAAATATGAATTTGTATTTTATGTTTAATTATGAAATGGTAGGTGTGCCGATGCAAAACAGAGACATGTTGCTGTATATTACTGGTTTCGGAAAAAGTAACATGGCTGCTAAAATGAATGAATATTCTGGAGATAAATTAGTAGGATATCTTCCAGTGGAAACGAAATACATGTTGTTTAGAGCGTCAGATAATTTTCCTTTTTATGATGAATTTAATGTGCCAGCTCAAACAGTTTCGACTTTCGATTTTGAAAATTTTCAATTTTACCACCAACCAGATGACGAATTCGAATTGATGAATACAGCACATATTACAACTGTCGTAAATAAAACGATTCCAGTTTTAGAAAAAATGATGAATGCACCAACTAAAGAAATCAAATTAAATGCAAAATAAAAACATAATTATTACAGGAACATCAAGAGGAATCGGTTTCGAAATGGCCTTGCAGTTTGCCAATTCAGGTTATAATGTTTTAGCTATTTCTCGAAAAACACCACAAGCGTTAATCGATCACGAAAATATTACGTGTTTGCCAATTGATATTTCAGACGAAAATCAGTTGCAACAAGTAGGTGATTTTGTCACGAAAACTTGGAAAAAAGTAGATGTACTAATTCACAATGCGGGCGCTTTATTGCATAAAAATTTCACAGAAATTACTACTCAAGAATTTCAAAATATCTATAAAGTTAATGTTTTTGCTGTAGCCGAATTAACAAAAATCTGTATTCCATTTATGGAAAAAGGCAGTCATGTTGTTACTATAAGTTCAATGGGCGGCATCCAAGGAAGTATGAAATTCGCTGGTCTTTCAGCATACAGCTCAAGTAAAGGTGCTGTAATTACATTATCGGAATTATTAGCAGAAGAATACAAAGAAAACGGAATTGCTTTCAATGTTTTAGCCTTAGGTTCAGTAAATACCGAAATGTTACAAGAAGCTTTTCCAGGTTACGAAGCACCACTTTCAGCAAAAGAAATGGCCGATTATATTTATAATTTCGCCTTAACTGGAAATAAATATTATAATGGAAAAGTGTTGCAAGTGAGTTCTACAACGCCTTAATAACAAAATTCATTTTTCAAATTAAACTATACACCTATGACAAAATTAAACGCCATTCAATTATTTGAAGACAAAAAAGTAAGAACTATTTGGGATTCCGAACAAGAAAAATGGTTTATTTCTATTATTGATGTAATAGAAGTTCTAACGGAAAGCCCTAGTGCTAGGAAGTATTGGAGTGTTTTAAAACTTCGCCTAAAAAAAGAAGGTAGTGAGTTGACTACAAATTGTAGTCAACTGAAAATGCAATCCTCAGATGGTAAATTTTATAAAACAGACGTAGCGGATACAGAACAATTATTTCGTTTAATACAATCTGTTCCATCGCCAAAAGCAGAACCCTTTAAGCTTTGGTTAGCACAAATTGCGGCAGAACGATTAGATGAAATGCAAGATCCAGAACTTACAATTGATAGGGCTTTGGAGCAATATTTACAATTAGGTTATTCTGAAAGTTGGATCAATCAACGCTTAAAAAGTATTGAAATCCGAAAAGAATTAACGGATGAATGGAAAAATAGAGGCGTAAAAGAAGGACAACAATTTGCAATTTTAACAGACATAATTTCTAAAGCTTGGTCAGATAAAACCACAAAAGAGTATAAAATCCTTAAAGGATTGAAAAAAGAAAATCTTAGGGATAACATGACAAATACCGAGTTGATTTTAAATATGTTAGCAGAAGCTTCAGCTAAGGATATCTCACAAGCTGTAAATCCTGATACTTTTGAGGAAAATAAAATAGTAGCTGCTCAAGGTGGAAATGTGGCTAAAGTGGCTAGAAAAGAATTAGAAGCTAAAACTGGAAAAAAAGTGGTTACTGAAAGTAATGCCAAATCATTATTAGGACTAAAGGATAAGGATAAAAATTAATGTCAAACGTTTTACAAAAATATTTACCCGAACACGCAGTTGAATCAGTTTTTGAACTGATTAAAGCCAATCAAGTTCATTTGAAAATTGTCAATGAACGTCAAACACGTCATGGCGATTATCGAAGACATCCTGATGGGTTTCATCAAATCACAGTCAATTCGAATTTGAATAAATACCGATTTCTAATGACGTTAATTCATGAAATTGCACATTTGGTAGCTTTTGAAAAATACGGCAGAAATATTTTACCACATGGAACTGAATGGAAAATCACCTTTCAACATTTAATGATTCCTTTTATTCGCCCTGAAATTTTTCCACATCAAATTTTACCTTTAATGGCTAGGCATTTTAGAAATCCAAAAGCGAGTTCTGACACCGATGCGACTTTATCTTTAGCATTAAAACAATTTGATGAAAGAAATACAGAGAATAATTATATCTTTGAGATTCCGTTTGGAAGTGTGTTTCGAATTAAAAACGGAAAAGTCTTTAAAAAAATAGCCTTACGTGTCAAACGATACGAATGTTTAGAAGTTAGCACGGGAAGAATGTTCTTATTTCAACCCAATGCTGAAGTAGAAGTGATTTCAAATTAAAGCGAATTTAATAGCTTTAAAATTCAAAATAGATGAATAAAAATTATTATGCCATTTTAATGGCCGGTGGAGTAGGTTCAAGGTTTTGGCCAGTAAGTACAGCTGAGTATCCAAAGCAATTTCATGATATGTTAGGAACGGGTGAAACGCTAATTCAGAAAACATTCAGTCGCTTATCTCAAATTATTCCTAAAGAAAATATTTTAATTTTAACCAACGAAAGTTATAACGATATTGTTTTAGAACAATTGCCTTCTGTAACTCAGGAGCAAGTGATTTTAGAACCAGCCATGAGAAATACAGCGCCTTGTATTTTATATGCTTCTCTAAAAATTAAGAAACAAAATCCAGACGCTTTAATTTTAGTCGCGCCAAGTGATCATTGGATTGAAGATGAAATGCAATTTGCTGCGAATTTAAAGCAATCTTTCAATCATTGTGAAACGCAAGATACCTTAATGACTTTAGGTATTTTGCCAACTTTTCCAAACACAGGATATGGTTATATTGAGTACGATAAATTAGACTCGCGATTGATTAAAAAAGTGGTACAGTTTAGAGAAAAACCAGATTATAAAACGGCACAAAAATTCATCCAAAGCAGAAATTTTTTATGGAATGCCGGAATATTTATTTGGAGTGTGAAATCAATAGTTGCAGCTTTTGAACAGTTTCAGCCAGAAATGTACGCCCACTTTTTAAAAGGATATGATGTCTATAATACACCTGATGAAAAAACTTTTATTACTGAAAATTACCCATTAGCAGAAAATATTTCCATTGATTATGCGATTTTAGAAAAAGCACAAAATGTTTTTGTTTTATCCGCTACTTTTGACTGGAATGATTTAGGAACTTGGGGTTCATTATACGATAAATTAGACAAAGATGAAGCAAATAATGCCATTGTGAACGCAACTGTTTATCTAGAAAATGCAACTCATAATATCATCAGAACAGAAGGAAAAAAACTAGTGGTTATTGATGGTTTGAAAGATTATATTATTGTAGATAAGCAAGACGTTTTATTTATATATCCGAAATCTAAAGAACAAGATATTAAGAAAATTGTAGGTAAACTAAACCTATAAAAAAAGGCTCCAAATTTTCGGAGCCTTTTTAATTTGTTTTTATATTTTTTTATGCTTCTTCTGTAGGAGTCACTTCCGTTTTATCACCCGTTAAATCTTCCACTTTTGCTTCAACAGTTTCTACAACTTCAGCAATTTTTTCTTTAGCAACTGCCGCTTTTTCTTCCGCCCAATCTGTCGCTTCCGCGATTTTGTCCTTAGCAGAATCTACCAATTGAGAAACTTGTTCTGGCACACCCATTTCTTCTAATTTTGCAGAAGCCGTTTCTGCTACTTCTTCTACTTTTTCTTTTACATCAGCCACAACTTCTGTAGCTTTGTCCATTGCATTATCTGCAAATTCAGAAATATTTTCACTTGCGCTTTCGGCAGTTTGTTTAGCTTTTCCAAACAAAGAGCTAAAAAAATTTGATAATCCCATAGTTAATAGTTTTTTAGTTTTCTCAAAGATAAAATATTAGAAATCAATATACAACATAAAACTTTTCAGAATTAAAAATTAATAATTTGCTAACAAATGAATTATTAATGTAAAAGCAACTTTGAAACTTTCTCAATCGTTTTCTATTTTCTATATTTGTAAAATAAGCAACTTTATAAATTTATGAGCAAAGAAATTGTACTTTTAATTAATAGATCAGAAATTACAGCAGGAACTCGGGGAGCTTCTCTTGGTCCAGATGCTGTTTTTACAGCCGCTAGGAAAAATGAAAAATCCTTTTTTGGTAAGTATCCCATTGAAGAAATACAAGATGTTAATTACTTATTAGATAGTCCAACGGATTACAAATTTGCCAAACGTATTGATGGATTATTAGGCGTTTATAATGCATTAAATGATAAAGTTTCTTCCTTACTTTTAAATCATAAATTCCCTTTAGTTTTAGCAGCTGACCATGGTTCGGCAGGAGGAACAATTGCAGGAATTAAATCTGCTTTTCCCAACAAAAGAATCGGTATAGTTTGGATAGATGCGCATGCTGATATTCATACACCTTATACAACTCCTTCTGGAAATATTCACGGAATGCCTTTGGCTACCGTTCTAAATGAAGATAATTTGCCTTGTAAATTGAATGAATTGTCTGAAGAAACTGTTCAATTTTGGGAAAAATTAAAAAACGTAGGAGACATAGCTCCTAAAGCAAACGCAGAAGATGTTGTATATGTTGCTGTTAGAGATACTGAAGATCAGGAAAATAAAATTATGGAGCGTCTCCAAATGAAAAATTATCCTGTTGCTGAAGTTCGTACAAAAGGAGTCTCAGCTATAATTAACGAAATTGAAACGAAACTAACAGATTGTGATATTATTTATGTTTCTTTTGATGTTGATTCTATGGATCCTGATTTAACTTCACACGGTACAGGAACTCCAGTTAAAAACGGGTTGCGCCCAGAAGAAGCCCATGAAATTCTAAATTTATTAGCCAAAAACAAAAAAACGGTTTGTATCGAATTTGTGGAAGTTAATCCTTGTTTAGATGAGAAAGTTAATAAAATGGCTGAAGTTACGATGACTTTAGTGGAATCAGTTTTAAACACTTTGAGTAATTAATTTTTTCGGATTCTAATAAATAAAATAATATGAAACAAACTACCAACACTATAGTAATGATTCGTCCAGTGGCTTTTCGCATGAACGAACAAACGATTGTGAATAACTATTACCAAAAAGTTTTAGATCATGGGAATCCCGAAACAGTAAACTTTAAAGCTATTCAAGAGTTTGATGCTTTTGTGGAAAAACTAAAAAGCGTTGGAGTAAACGTGATTGTGATTCAAGATAGAAAAGAACCAGACACGCCAGATAGTATTTTTCCAAACAATTGGATTTCTTTTCACGAAACAGGTGATGTGGCTTTATATCCAATGTTTGCAGAAAACAGAAGACTAGAAAGAAGAGAAGATATTTTAGATGTTTTAGAAGATAAAGGTTTCGAAATCACGGAAATTATGGATTATACTTCTGCAGAAGAAGATAATGTATTTTTAGAAGGAACAGGAAGTTTAATTTTAGATAGAGAATTTAATAAAGCCTATTGCGCCCTTTCACCAAGAGCTGATGAAGAATTATTCATTGAATTTTGTGAAGATTTTGATATGTCGCCAATTATTTTCGAAGCGTTCCAAACAATAGATGGGGAAAGAAAAGCGATTTATCATACCAATGTGATGATGTCTATTGCAGAAGCTTTTGCAATAATTTGTGCAGATTCTATCGACGATAAAAAAGAACGCAAAATGGTTTTAGAAAACCTAAAGTCAGATGGAAAAGAAATCATTTTAATCACAGAAGATCAAGTAAACAACTTCGCTGGAAATATGTTACAAGTTCGTGGTAAGGAAGATAAACGTTACTTGGTAATGAGTACTTCGGCTTACCAAAGCTTAACAAAAGTTCAAATTGAAAAAATTGAAAAACACTGTGAAATTTTACATGTAAGTTTAGATGTTATTGAAGCTTGTGGTGGTGGAAGCGCCCGTTGTATGATGGCGGAAGTTTTCTTACCGAAAGTAGAATAACAATTCAAAGAATACGAAAACCCCGATTTCTTAGATGAAATCGGGATTTTTTATTTAGGAGTAGTTTTAAACTTGTTTATGTTTTTTATCATCCCATCGAAAATAAAAAAATGAAAAGGTAACATGGCATACCAATACAATCTGCCCCAAATTCCATGTGGTCGGAAAGTGGCAGTTTGATGTAAAGTGTTGGTAGAGTCAATTCTAAATTCTAACCAAGCTTCGCCAGGAACTTTCATTTCTGCAAACAATAGCAAACGTTTGTTTTCTTTATCGGCTAATAAAACACGCCAAAAATCTAAAGCATCTCCATTGTCTAGTTGCGTCGGATGTGTTCTTCCTCTTCGAATACCGATACCGCCAAAAGCTTTGTCTAAAATTCCGCGAATGTTCCATATCCATGTAGCATAATACCAACCTCTTTCGCCACCAATTGACCAAATGTTTTCTAAAGTTTGTTCTGTATTGGTAATTTTGATTCTCTTTTTATCTTTAAAACAGCCGTATTTCGGAATTTGAATGTAATTGGAAAGTGGCTGATTCAATCGGCTGCTTGTCAAACTGTCTTTCCAACTCGAAATAACAGAATTTTGTTCGATTTTATCAAACGCTAATCGTATTGCTTCTTTATATGTAGTGCCTTCAAATGGAATGATTTTTTTAATTTCCGAATCTTTTGCAATCACTTCTACTTTCAAACTATTGATTAAATTCACCGCTAAATAATAGGAAGTTGAGGTAACGAAAAATAACCAATACGAGGACAATCTCGGGGTCATTAATGGGAAATTATAAACTTTTAAATTCAAGTTTCTAACTTCCGCATATTGTTCCATCAATTGTTTGTAGGTCAGAATGTTTGGTCCGGCAACATCAAAAGATTTATTATACGTTTTCGGATTTTCAATAACGCCAATTAAATATTTTAAAACATCTCTAATTGCAATTGGATGTGTTCGGGTTAAAACCCATTTTGGAGCAATCATTAGCGGTAATTTTTCGCATAAATCTCTAATAATTTCAAAAGATGAACTTCCAGAACCGACAATAATCCCAGCTCGTAAAACCGTTAAATTATACTTTCCAGAAAATAAAATCTGTTCCACATTTAAACGAGATTGTAAATGTTTAGATAAAGAATTATTATTCACAATACCGCTCAAATAAATAACTTGCTTGATGGAAGAGTGTTCTAAATAGGTATTGAAATTTTTGGCTGAAGATTTTTCCAATTCATCAAAGTCTCCAATGGAGGTCGACATAGAATGTATCATATAATACGCGATATCTACGTCTTTTAGAATAGTGGTTTCTTCATAAGGTTTTGTAAAATCGACTTCCCAAATAGAAATTTTTTGCAACATTTCGTCGTCAATTCCTAATCGGTTTTTGTCTCTAACGGCACACACTACATCATGACCTAAAAGTAATAGTTCAGGAAGTAATCTTCTGGAAACGTATCCATTTGCACCAGTTAGTAAAATCTTCATTTAAAAAATTTTATTTGAAGATACGAGAAATTTTGTTTTTAATTGTGTTAACAAATGTTAAAATTAATTTCTCTTAAAATATTTTGTATTACAAAATAAATAGTTAACTGTTTAATTCTAATGTGGTATTTGTATAATTTCTTATTTCTTGGGCACGAGTTAAATTGTCATTTAATTTTTCGTTAATAGCTGGAATTATTTCTTTTAATTTCTTTTGCCAAGCTTCAGATTTCATCTCTTTTTGAAAACATTTTTCCAGTAATTCAAGCATAATTGAAGTGGCAGTCGAAGCTCCGGGAGAGGCTCCTAATAAAGCAGCTAAAGAGCCATCATTACTTGCAATTACTTCTGTGCCAAATTCTAGTATTCCTTTTCCGTTTTCATCTTTTTTAATTACTTGAACACGTTGTCCAGCGTTTTCTAAGGTCCAATCTTCTTTTTTTGCTGACGGAACATATTCTTTTAAGGCATTCATTCTGTCTTCATCAGATTGAAAAACTTGTTCAATTAAGTATTTTGTTAGTGGAATATTAGAAATTCCAGCACCAATCATTGGTTTTATATTATTTATTTGAATAGAATCAAATAAATCTAAGTAAGACCCATTTTTTAAAAATTTTGTAGAAAATCCGGCATATGGTCCAAATAAAAGCGCTTTTTTACCATCAATAATTCTTGTATCAATATGAGGTACACTCATTGGTGGCGCTCCAACAGATGCTTTTCCGTATACTTTTACTTGGTGTTTTGCTATAACCTCTGGATTCGTACATTTCAACCATTGTCCGCTTACGGGGAAACCTCCGTACCCTTCACCTTCAGGGATATTAGCTTTTTCTAATAGTAGTAAAGAACCACCACCAGCACCAATAAATACAAAAGAACTACTCACTCTAACTTTTGAATTTTGTGTTAGATTTTCAATTTTTATTCGCCATTTGTTATCTTCCGTTTTTTTTAATGACTTAACTTCATGATTATAATGGATATGTACACCATCTAAAGAACTTAGATATTGAAACATACTTCTGGTTAACGTTCCAAAATTCACATCAGTACCTTCATCCATTTTAGTGCATGCTATTTTATCAGATGCTATTCGGTTTTCCATAATGAGAGGCGCCCATTCTGAAATGGTTTTAGTATCTGTTGAAAATTGCATTTCTGAAAATAAAGGATACTCTTTTAATTTTAAATATCTGTTATGTAAGAATTCAATATTCTCATTTCCCCAAACAAAACTCATATGAGGTACTTTTCGAATAAAAGTTTTTGGGTTTTTTAGAAGATTTTTTTGAATTAAATAACTCCAGAATTGTCTAGATACTTCATAGGATTCACTAATTTTTAAAGCTTTCGAAATATCAATACTATGGTCTGCTAATTGTGGTGTATAATTTAATTCACAAAATGCAGAATGACCAGTTCCAGCGTTGTTCCATGCGTCAGAACTTTCTGTTGCAGCTCGGTCTAATCTTTCAAAAATATGAATGGTACATTTTGGGTTTAGTTCTTTTAGTAAAAGTCCTAATGTGGCACTCATTATTCCTGCTCCAATTAAAACAATATCTGATTCTAATCTTAGTTTTTCTGACATTTTTTTTAAATTAAATGCTTTAGATTCCTCTAATAATGCTTAAAGTAGCACTAATAATATATTGAATTCCAATAGCGATGGTTAAGAAGCCAATAATTCTAGAAATGGCAACAATTCCTGAAGAACCCAAAATTTTTGCTAAATAATGTGCACTTCGTAAAACCAAATAAATCAAAGCAGCAACAGCTAAAATAGCCAAACATGAAAATAAAATTTCGGTTGATGTGATTATATTTCCAGATTCACTTAACTCTTGATAATATGCAATTAATAAAGAAATAGAGCCCGGACCAGCTAACATCGGCATAGCTAAAGGTGTTAAGGCAATATGTTGACGTGCTTCAACTTCTTTTTGAACTTTTTTATTGATTCCTTTATTTTTGCTGAAATTTCCATTTAATAAAGAGAATCCTGAGCTTGCAATGATAATTCCACCGGCAATTCGTAACGCAGTAATCGTTATTCCGAAAAAGGATAAAACATATTGTCCAACAAAAAAGGATATCATTAAAATGACACATACATTTATAGAGGTTACTAAAGAAGTTTTAGCTCTTTCTGAAGAAGTATAACCTTGGGTTAATCCAACAAATATCGGAACGGTTCCAATCGGATTTAATACGGAAAATAAAGCAACAAATAAATAAATAAAAATGTCCATAGTTTTTTTGCAAATATATCTTGTTAACCAAAGATAGAATTTAAAATAGAATTAATTAAACGTAAATTAAAAAATATTTAGTAATTTAGAGAAAAATATAAAACGCTTTAGCCAAGAATTCTCATATTTCATTCATTCGTAAATCATAAAGGCAAATTATTTTGTTTACTCGTGGCTAAAATTATTAAAACTAAAAAAAATAATATATGAAAACTTTAGTATTAGGCGCAACTACCAATAAAGAACGATATGCTTATAAAGCGATTCATAGTTTAATTGACAAAAGTCATCAAGTGGTAGCTATTGGTACAAAAGAAGGTATGGCTTTAGATGTGAAAATTGAAACGACAAAAGTACCTTTTAACGGAATCGATACAGTAACATTATATTTAAATCCAAAAAATCAACAGGAATATTATGATTATATTATTTCATTAAAACCAAGACGTGTTGTTTTCAATCCAGGAACTGAAAATCCAGAGTTTTATCAAATTTTAAAAGAACACAACATTGATTTTGAAGTCGCTTGTACGTTGGTTTTGTTAGCTACGAATCAATATTAAATTTATTGACCTTTTTGTAATGACCAATACATCATTTCATTGTCATTTTTAGTTATGTCGAAATTAAGTTTTTTAAGAAGTTTGATGGAGCTTGTATTGTCAATCAAACAGCTAGCAGTTATTTCCGTAACAATATCTTGGGTAAAAGCCCATTTTATTAGTGCTTTTGCTGCTTCTTCTGCATAGCCTTTTCCTCTTTCTTCTTGGATAATTCCGTAACCAATATCAATTCCTTTTTCATAATTAAATCCTTTAAATCCAAGGTCTCCAATTATTTCAAAGGTTTCATTTTTGATGATCATCCACGATTCAAATCCTGTTGGGGCTTCAACTAAAGATAAATTAGTAAGTATTTTTGGTAACGTTTCTAAAACATCGTTATCAGGCCAACTTTTTCCTTTTATTAATCCCATATTATATAAATCGCTAAAATCGTTATTCATCAGATTTTTGCAAATTTGTTTGGTAAATGGGATAAGTTGTAATCTTTCGGTTTGAAGCTTTTCTATTTGTAATATTGGGATTTTCAAATTGTTGATTTTTAGTTTGAAAAAATTTAAGTTGTTGGTTCAAATTTCTTACTAATCAAAAACAATCCGATAAAAGTGATCAATCCGTTTACGATAATCAATTCTTCTGCAAAAGTATATGGAATAAGTTTTGGAACTTCAGCGTCAATTCCAGAATTCATACTAATTAAGTAAGTGATTGCAGGTGATATCAAACAAATAAAAGGAACCAATTTGTCTTTTACAGAACGATTTTTGACCAAAATTCCAAAAGCAAATAAACCTAATAAAGGTCCGTATGTATACGATGCGACTTTAAAAATTAGTTTTACAACCGATTGATTGGTTAACGAATTAAATATCATAATCACCACGAATATCGCTAATGAAAATCCGATGTGAACCAAATGTCTGGTTTTGACCGTATTTTTAGTTTCTTCTTTTTTCTCCATTCCTAAGAAATCTATACAAAAAGAGGTCGTTAAAGCAGTTAAAGCCGAATCTGTTGTTGCGAAAGTAGCTGCTGTTAAACCTAATAAAAACACAACCGCTGGAACTAAAGCAAAATGATTGAACGCAATTTCAGGGAATAATAAATCGGTTCTTACGGCTCCATTTAATGTAGGAACTGGAATGTTGTTTTTCGCCGCATATAAATATAAAAGCGCACCAACACTCAAGAAAAATAAATTGATTACCACAAAAATTCCTGTAAAAGTAAACATGTTTTTCTGCGCTTCTTTGATGTTTTTACAACTCAAATTTTTCTGCATTAAATCTTGGTCTAAACCAACCATGGCAATAGTTACGAAAATTCCACCTACAATTTGTTTTACAAAATGTTGGCCAGAACCAATAAAATCTTCAAAAAAGAAAATTTTAGAATATTTTGAAGCATCAATTTCTGCAATCGCTTCGCTTAATCCAAAATCTAAACTATCACAAACAAAATAAATCGTAAAGAAAACGGAACTCACTAAAAACACAGTTTGTAAGGTGTCAGTTATGATAATAGTTTTCAATCCGCCTTTGTATGTGTAAGCAAAAATTAATCCTAAACTAATTAAAACAGTAGCTGAAAACGGAATGCCGAATTTATCAAAAACGAAATTCTGCAACACTAAAACTACTAAATATAAACGGAATGCGGAACCAATTGTTCTACTCAATAAGAAAATAAATGAAGCGGTTTTATAGCTAAAATAACCTAATCGTTGTTCAATATACGTGTAAATTGAAGTTAAATTTAGTCTGTAATATAAAGGTAATAAAACGGTTGCAACAATTACAAAGCCAATTGCATTTCCTAATATGAATTGAAAATAAGCAAACTGATTGGCTTCAACAGCACCAGGAACGGAAATAAAAGTTACTCCAGAAAGCGCGGTTCCAATCATTCCAAAAGCGACTAAATACCAAGGTGATTTTTTATTGGCTTTAAAAAAAGTATCGTTACTACTTCCAGATTTTTTATTCATGAAATACGAAATTCCAAACAAAACAATAAAGTACGACAAGAAAAATATAAGTATGGTAATTGGCTGCATAAGTTTTTTTTACAAAAATAACAGAATAATGCAAATTCAAAGCATATTTGTTTACATTTGAAAAAATAATTTAATTCAGGATGAAAAATTTACTTACCAAAAAGTTGTTTTGTTTTTTAGCTTTATTTACACTTTCTTTTACTGCTTTTGCTCAAGAAGAAGAAGGTGGTGAAGGAATGGCGCCAGAAGTTGTGATTGATATGGATTTCAATAAATCAATTTATCCAGAAAATGAAGGGAATGCCTATTTTTCAAACGAACCAAAAGCTGCATTAATTGGTATGGTTGTTCCGAAAAAGTATTCAGATTTAGTAACAGAAATGAAAAAAGAATCGCCAGAAGGAATAAAAAATTTAAAAACAGGTGAATTTGATAATGCCGGTAAAAAAGTGTTTTTTTATTCGGGAAATATAACAGTGGAAAACGACAAAGAAATTTTCATGGAAGTTTTAGTCAAACATTCTAACGAAAACGAATGTATTGTTGTTACTTCCATGTATGAACCTGCTGTAAAAGAAAAATTTGGTAAAGAAGCCAAAAGAGCAATTATTTCTGCAAAAGTTTCAGAATAACACGAAAAATAAACTATTCAAAATCCTATTTATAGAAATGTAAATAGGTTTTTTCTTTTTAATATATTTGCATAATGGAATTCTCATCAAAATTATTAGAAAATGCAGTTAATGAAGTAGCCATGTTACCAGGAATTGGTAAACGAACAGCTATGCGTTTGGTACTGCATTTGTTAAAACAACCAAGTGAACAAACAGTATTGCTAACTGAGGCTTTACAAACCATGCGAAAGGATATAATTTATTGTCAAAATTGCCACAATATTTCTGATAATTCAATTTGCGAAATTTGTAATAATACTTCACGAGATAGCTCAATAGTTTGTGTTGTAGAAGATGTTAGAGATGTAATGGCAATTGAAAATACTAGAATGTATAAAGGAATTTATCATGTTTTAGGCGGTAAAATTTCCCCTATAGAAGGAATTTCCCCGAGTCAATTAAACATAAATACTTTGGTTGAAAAAGTGAAACTGCAAAAAGTTTCCGAAATTATCTTTGCGTTAAGTTCTACTATGGAAGGTGATACCACAAATTTTTATATATTTAAGCAAATAAAAGCGTTTAATATCAAAGTTTCCACTATAGCAAGAGGTATTTCTGTAGGTGACGAATTGGAATATGCTGATGAAGTAACACTTGGAAGAAGTTTATTGCAAAGAATTCCTTTTGAATCCTCAATTAAATCGATGTAATTCTTTTAAATTAGCAAGGAAAAAGTATATTTGTAGAATCTAAAATAATGCTATGAAGTTTTTTAAACAGATATTTAAAATTATTGCCATTTCACTTTTGTTGACCTCTTGTGTGCCTTTTAAAGATACTCTTTATCTAGAAAAAAATAAAGATAAAGTGGCTGATATTGAAATTAATGCAGACGCCTACAAACCCTATCGCCTACAAGTGGATGATATTGTTTCTATTGATATAAAAGCAAACAATCAAAAAGAAGTTCAAATTTTTAGTAAAAATGGTAAAATTGAATCTGGCATGGTCAATCAAGATCAATTGTATTTTGACGGCTATCAAATAGATGGTTTTGGAAATATTAGAATTCCAGTTTTAGGACTTGTGAATATTCAGGGACAAACAGTTGATGAAGTTAGCAAGTTATTAGAGAAAAAATTACTAGAAGAATATTTTACGGCAGCTTCTAATCTATTTGTAACAGTAAAATTAGCTGGAATAAAATATACAATTAATGGAGAAATAGAAAGTACAGGTACTAAAACTGTATTTCAAGATAAATTAAATATTTTGGAAGCTATTGCGAATTCAGGTGATATTACCATAACAGGAAATAAGAAAGAAGTTGTAGTAATGCGAAAAATCCCAACAGGTTATCAATCAGAAACTTTAGATTTAACAGATGCTAATGTAATAAAATCTCAATATTTTTATTTAAAACCTAATGATTATATTTATATAAAACCTCTGAAACAAAAAAGTACAGGTTTAGGTTTAAATGGATTACAAACATTAACTACCATAATTTCTTTATTCGGAATTATAACAACAACATACTTACTAGCAAAAAGTTTATAAAAGCAAAATATGTTTGATACTAAAGATATAAAATTAATAAGTGAAGGAGCAAGTTTTGACATAAAAGGGTTTTTAGTTAAACTACTTGCGCATTGGAAACTATTTTTGCTTTCTATTTCAGTTGCGATGTATTGGGCCTATCACGTAAATATTAGAAAAGAAAGTATTTATGGAATGGATGCTTCAATTGTTGTAAAAGATGATAGCAATCCAATGTTTTCTAATAATACAAGTTTAACTTTTAATTGGGGAGGTACATCTGATAAAGTACAAACCGTTATTACCACTTTACGCTCACGTACACACAATGAAAAAGTAGTTGAAAAACTGCAATACTATATTAAATATCTAAGAAAAGGAGATTATTTCTTTTCAGATGCTTATGGTACAATTCCTTTTAAAGCCGTAATAAATAAGCAAAGAGGCCAATTAGCCAACATGTTAATAAGAATTAAGCCTATTTCTAATTCCGAGTTTGAATTTGAAGTTGATTTTGGTGAAGCTAAAGAAGTTATGTTATATCATTACAGTGATAACTCATCAAGCACTATAAAAACTCCAGGAAAAAAGTTTTTTAGTAAATTTAAATTTAATCAAGAAATAAATATACCGTTTTTTAATGGACAAATTACTTTGGATTCTTCCATGCCACTTCAACTTAATGAAGATATTTACATACAGTTTGAAGATTTTAATAACGCCGTAGGAACTTATAGAGGAATAGGTGTAAATGCCGACTCCAAAGCACTATCTGTTATTGTTTTAGATATGCAAGGTTCTAACAAAGCCCGTTTAGTTGAATACCTAAATTCTACAGTGAACATCCTTAGAGAGAATGAACTAAACAGTAAAAATATGTTTGCTGTTAATACTATTCGATTTATTGATAGTACTTTAAATGTCATTGAAGGACAACTAAAAAATACGGAATCAGATTTAAAGAATTTCAGAAAAAACACAAACGTATATGAATTACAAACGGGCGGATTAAAACTTTCTGAAGAAATTACAAGTTTAGATTTAGAACAAGATAATCTAAAACGAAAATTAGCCTTCTATAATTTTCTTAAAAGTTATTTAGAGAAAAATACAGATTATTCTAAATTACCTGCACCGGCAGTCGCTGGAATTGACGATCCTAACGTAGTTGTAAATGTTTCGAAATTAATTCAGTTGTCTGTTGAAAGAGCTGAAAAAGCGTATACAGTTAAAAACCAAAATTTGTACAAAGAATTAGATTCTCAAATGGAATCCATAAAAAAAGTACTTTTAAATAATATTGAAAGCTCTAAAAGCGCTTTAACAATTGATTTAAGAAGTATTAACTCCAGAATGAGTAAAGCAGAAGGGTCAATTAGCCAATTACCAGATAAAGAACAAGACTATATAAATATATCTAGAAAATACGATTTAAAGGAAAAAATTTATAGTACATTTTTAGAAAAAAGAAGTGAAGCAGATATTGTAAAAGCAGCGAGTGTTTCTGATATAGAATTTATAGATTCTGCAAAAGATGTTGGTGGCGGTTTCAGAGGTCCAAAACGTACTATAAATTATGTTCTGGCAATAATTGTAGGTATCTTTTTGCCTTTCTTATACGTATTAATCATTTCCTTGTCTGATACAAATATAAATACAACGCAAGAAATTGTGCAACTAACAAAAATTCCTATCATTGGAGTAATTGGAAAGAAAAATACGGATAACAATCTGTCCGTTTTTGAAAAACCAAAATCACCTTTAGCTGAATCTTTTAGAGCCGTCAGATCTTCTTTGCAATTCTTGTCCAAAAAACACAATGTCGAAGGAACCAAAATATTAATGTTAACTTCTTCAATATCTGGAGAAGGAAAATCTTTTTGTTCTATAAATTTAGCAACAGTTTTTGCATTAAGCGAGAAAAAAACAGTAATCGTTGGTTTAGATTTAAGAAAACCTAAAATTTTTGGTGATTTTAGAATTGATAATAATTTTGGAGTTGTTAATTATCTAGTCGGACAAAAAACAGTAGATGAAATTATATATAAATCGCACATTCCAAATTTAGATATTATCACTTCAGGACCAATTCCTCCAAATCCTTCAGAGTTATTAATGAGTGAAGCTATGGCAGAATTAATCTCAGATTTAAAAACGAGATATGATTATATTATTTTGGATACACCTCCAGTCGGTTTAGTTGCAGATGCTTTAGAATTATCTCATTTTGCAGATGCTACTTTGTATGTTGTAAGACAAGCTTACACCAAACGCGGAATGCTTTCTGTAGTGAATGAAAAACATTTGAGAGGCGAATTGAAAAATGTAAGTATTATATTTAATGGTTTCCAAAATAAAGCGAAATACGGCTATGGATACGGATACGGTTATGTTTATGGAGCCTACGGATACGGTTATGGAGCCTATTACGAAGAAGAAAAATTACCGAAAACAAGAAAAGAGAAAATTTTAGATTTTTTTAATGTATCTAAAACGAAAAATTCATAAGCTAAGTGCAAAATTCAATTATAAATAAAAAAATAGTTATCACAGGTGGGGCCGGTTTTATCGGCTCTAACTTATGTGACTATTTCTTAAAAAACAACAATACGGTTGTTTGTCTAGATAATTTTTCTACCGGTTTTAAACATAATATTGAAGCATTTTTAAATCATCCCAATTTTACCTTAATTGAAGGTGATATTAGAAATTTAGACACTTGTAAAAAAACAGTTGAAAATGCAAATTATGTCTTACATCAAGCCGCTTTAGGTAGTGTACCACGTTCTATAAATGATCCAATTACAACCAACGAAGTGAATGTTTCAGGTTTTTTAAATATGTTACAGGCGTCCAAAGAAGCTAATGTGAAACGTTTTGTTTATGCCGCAAGTTCCTCAACTTATGGGGATTCTGAAGCCTTGCCAAAAGTTGAAGATACTATTGGGAAACCTCTATCGCCATACGCAATCACAAAATACGTGAACGAATTATATGCTGATGTTTTTAGTAAAACTTATGGTATGGAAACGATTGGTTTACGATATTTCAATGTTTTTGGACGTCATCAAACACCGAACGGAGCTTATGCTGCTGTAATTCCTAAGTTCATCTCTTTGTTTATAAACCATGAAAGTCCTATTATTAATGGTGATGGGAATTATTCTAGAGATTTTACCTATATAGACAATGTAATTCAAATGAATGAATTAGCTTTGCACGCTCAAAATTCAGAAGCTCTTAATCAAGTTTATAATACAGCTTTTGGAGAAAGAACAACTTTAAACGAATTAATAACATATATAAAAGAATTTTTAATTCCATACGATTCTAAAATAGAAAATATTTCTTGTATTTATGGTCCGAATAGAGGTGGTGATATTCCACATTCATTAGCAAGTATTGAAAAAGCTAAGGAATTATTAGGCTATAACCCGAAATTTTCTATCAAAGAAGGATTAAAAGAATCCATCGATTGGTATTGGAAAAATTTAAAAACTGAACAAAATGATTAAAAATATTTGTTGCATTGGCGCAGGATATGTTGGTGGACCAACAATGGCAGTAATAGCTCAAAAATGTCCGCATATAAAAGTGACAGTTGTTGATTTAAACCAAGATAGAATTAACGCTTGGAATAATGAAGACTTAAGTTTGTTGCCTATTTACGAACCTGGTTTAGATGCAGTTGTTGGTGAAGCTAGAGGAAGAAATTTGTTTTTTTCAACGGAAGTGGATAAAGCAATCGATGAAGCAGACGCTATTTTTATTTCAGTGAATACTCCAACTAAGACTTATGGAGTAGGAAAGGGTATGGCAGCTGATTTAAAGTATATCGAGCTATGTGCCAGACAAATTGCTCGTGTAGCTAAAACAGATAAAATTGT
>CAYWVV010000015.1:0-49317 GCA_964461805.1 uncultured Flavobacterium sp. | reverse complement strand
GAATCGTTTCAGAAACTTCCCAACCTTTAATCAATTTAAACGCATTCCAAATTTTGTTTGTAAACGCTTTTCCTTGATTACATAATTCTTCATCAAATAAAATGTCATTTCCTGCAGAAGCACTTAATAATAATCCAACACGAACACCATCTGCACCAAATTTCTCAATTAAACCTAATGGTTCAGGAGAATTCCCTAATGATTTAGACATTTTTCGTCCTTGACTATCACGAACTAATCCTGTTAAATATACATTTTTAAACGGTTTTGCATCTGTATATTCGTAACCAGCAATAATCATACGAGCCACCCAGAAGAATAAAATATCCGGACCAGTTACTAAATCGTTAGTTGGGTAATAATATTTGAAATCTTCGTTTTCTGGATCCATAATTCCACCAAAAACCGACATTGGCCATAACCATGAAGAGAACCAAGTGTCAAGTGCGTCAGCGTCTTGACGTAAGTCTGAAGTCTGAAGTTGGGAGTTGGAAGTTCTTTCTTTAGCTAAAACTAAAGCCTCTTCAATGTTTTCAGCTACAACGAAATCTTCTTTTCCATCACTGTAGAAATAGGCTGGAATTTGTTGTCCCCACCATAATTGACGAGAAATATTCCAATCGCGAATATTATTTAACCAATGCGCATACGTATTATTAAAACGACTTGGGTATAATTTGATTTCATCAGATTCTAAAACGGCATGAATTGCTGGTTTTACTAAATCTTCCATTTTTAGGAACCATTGATCTGATAAACGAGGTTCAATTACACATTTTGTTCTTTCAGAAGTACCAACATTGTTAGTATATTGTTCTACTTTATCTAAAGCATTGATTGAAGTTAATTCTGCTTCAATTTCTGTACGAACTACGAATCTGTCTTTCCCTTCATAATGTAATCCGAATGAGTTTAAAGTCGCATCTTCATTAAAAATATCAATGATTTCTAAACTATGTTTATCACCTAACGTTTTATCATTCACATCATGAGCAGGTGTTACTTTTAAACATCCTGTACCGAATTCTAAATCTACATATTCATCTTCAATAATCGGAATAATCTTTCCAGAAATAGGTACGATTGCTTTTTTTCCTTTTAAATTGAAATGTCTTTCATCGTTTGGATTAATACAAATTGCCGTATCTCCGAAAATAGTTTCAGGTCGAGTAGTGGCAACCACTAAAAAATCTGAAGAATTTTCGATTTGATATTTGATATAATATAATTTACCTTGACGTTCTTCAAAAATTACTTCTTCGTCAGATAAAGTGGTTTTCGCTTCCGGATCCCAGTTTACCATTCGGTAACCTCTGTAAATCATACCTTTATTGTATAAATCTACAAACGAACGAATTACAGATGCCGACATGTCAGGATCCATTGTAAATTTAGTTCTGTCCCAATCACAAGAACATCCTAATTGTTTTAGTTGTTCTAAAATTGTTCCACCGTATTTGTCTGTCCAATCATAAGCGTGTTTTAAAAACTCTTCACGAGTTAAATCGAATTTATCAATTCCCTCTGATTTTAATTTCGCAACTACTTTTGCTTCAGTTGCAATAGAAGCGTGATCTGTACCAGGAACCCAACAAGCATTAAAACCTTTTAATCGTGCACGACGAATTAACACATCTTGAATTGTATTGTTCAACATATGTCCCATGTGTAAAACTCCCGTCACATTTGGTGGAGGAATTACAATAGTATATGGTGTTCTGTGATCTGGAGTAGAGTGAAAATAGTTGTTTTTCATCCAGTACTCGTACCATTTTTGTTCTACGGCTTTGGCATCAAATTGGGCTGGTATCATTTATATTTTGTTTTTTGTAAATAATAAGTGTATTTGGTATAATTTTTGAATTATATCTGCAAAAGTAATTATATAAAATAGAATAAAAAAAATGTATTTACTTTTTGTTAGTTAGTTTAAAAAACATATTTTTACAAATCTCAAATTATATAAAAATGAAAAAATTAGTACTTATTTTAGGTTTAATGGTAACAGGTTTATCAGCAAATGCACAAAATGGTGCAAAAATTGAATTTAAAGAAGAAACCATTAATTATGGTGAAGTTTATAAAGGTGTTGATTCAGGTAAAAGAACTTTTGAATTTAAAAACACTGGGGATTTACCTTTAATCATTAAAGATGCAAAGAGTAGTTGTGGATGTACTGTTCCTACCAAACCAACCGAACCAATTGCCCCAGGAAAAACAGGTGTTATCGAAGTGCAATATAATATGAATCCGGGACCAATTAGTAAAACAATTACTGTTGAATCTAATGCTGTAAACAAAGAAAACGGAATGATAGCGTTACGAATTAAAGGAACCGTTTTAGTGAAAGAAGAAAAAAGTATTTTAGAAAAAAAACCAGCTGGTCCAATTTCAAAATAAAAATTAATGATATAAAAAAAGTCCTAATAAAATCAGGACTTTTTTGTTTTCTAGAGTTTGATGCTTACCAAACTAAGTTAACTTTTAATTCAAATTCGTCATTAATTGTTTTGTCTCCTAAGTCAGAGAAAAATGAACCTGATCCGTATTTGATATCATATTTAGTTCTATCAACTTTTAAAGTAGTTGTAGCTGTTTTTCCTACTACATTAATGTCAAAAGTAATTGGTTTAGTTATTCCTTTGATAGTTAAATCTGCAGTTACAGTATATAAACCTTTTCCTTTTCCACTTATGTTTGTGAAGTTTAATTTAGCTGTTTTATGTTTTTCAGTACCGAAAAAATCTTCTGCTTTTAAATGACCATCTAAATTTTCTTTACCTTGACCTGCTTTTAAATCTGTAGTATTAATTGTTGTCATGTCTACTGTAAAAGTTCCACCTTTTAAAACATTTCCTTTAAATACTAAAGCACCATCTTGTAAATTAATAGTTCCAGTATGTGAACCTGTTACTTTTTTACCAGTCCAAACAATTCCACTTTTTGAAACGTTGATTTTTTTAGTTTGTGCATTTGCTGTAAAAGATACTAATGCTACTAATGCTACTGCAATTGATTTTAAATTTTTCATTTTTTGTTAGATATTTAGTTATTAAATTGTTTCGAATAATTCTGATTTTGGCTTTCTTACTTTTGCATAATGTTGTGTGTCATCTTCATCATGTCTGTAACCAATAGTTGCTACTAAAGTAGCACGTAAACCTTTTTCTTTTAAACCTAAGATTTCGTCGTATTGATCTGGTACAAAACCTTCCATTGGCGTAACGTCAATTTTTAATTCAGCAGCTGCATTTAATAAATTTCCTAAAGCTAAATACGTTTGTTTTGCTGACCAAATATTTTGTTGTTCTGGTGTTAAACTTGTTATATTTCCAATCATAAAATCAGCATAACCTTTAACACTTTCAAATGGTATATTTCTAGTTGTTGCTACATTTTCTGCATAATTATTAATATAATCTGCATCAATTGTTAATATGTTAGCAAAAACCAATAGGTGAGAAGCGTCTACAATTTGACCTTGACCCCAAGATGCTGGCTGTAATTGCTTTCTAATTTCTTCGTTTTCAATTATTAATACTTTGTATGGTTGTAAACCATATGAAGAAGTGGATAATTGTATAGCATCTTTTAAAATTTCTAAATCAGCAGTAGAGATTTTTTTTTCGCTATTAAATTTTTTTGTGGCATAACGCCAATTCTGGTTTTCAATAAATGTGCTCATAATTAATTTCTGTATTTTTCTAATAAATTGTTAAGTTGTGTTAATTCTTCTATTGTTAAATTGTTAGCTAAATTATTTTCGTGTTCTGTGATTATTGGATCTAAAGTCGATAAAATTTCTAATCCTTTATCTGTTATTGTAATTTCCATTTTTCTTTTATTCGAAGGGCAAATTTTTCTTATTACTAAATCTTTAAGTACTAATTTGTCAACTAATCTTGTCGTATTACTATTTTTAGAAATCATTCTTTCTTGAATTACAGACATATTTGCAGGTTTTCCTTTTTGACCTCTTAAAATGCGTAAAACATTATATTGTTCTCCTGATAAATCGTATGGTTTTAGAATTTCTAAAAATTTATCACCAACTATATTTCTTGTAAACGATAAATTTAAAATCACTTTTTTAGCTAATGATAATTCTACTGTACTTTTTATTTCTTCTTCGATTTTCATCACAGTTCTTATTTGTAGGTACAAATGTACTACTTTTATTTTATTTGTATATACAAGTGTTATTAATTTTTTGTTAAATTTTATTTTGACCTTTAAAATGAAGAGAATCAGATACACAATAGAAAATAAATTTTTATATATGAATTCTTGTTGTAAATTTGATGAAAATTAAAAGAACATGAATTTAGAACAAAAAGAATGGTGGGAAGGTTTTTTAACCACTGAAAATGCAGTTATTTTAGACGTAAGAACAGAAGAAGAAGTCGCTAACGGAATTATTCCAGAAGCCATACATATTGATATCTATAAAGGACAAGGTTTTATTTATCAAGTTGAGGAATTAGAGAAAGACAAATCGTATTTCATATATTGTTTAGCTGGTGGTAGAAGTGCACAAGCTTGTGGTATCATGAAACAATTAGGTTTTGAAAAAGTATATAACCTAGTTGGTGGTATTTCTCAATGGGAAGGTCCTATTGAGAATTAATTTTAGTAACATTTCTTGATGAAGAATTATAAAAATAGCTTCTTTTATTTAATTATTGTTGGAATTTTTTCGGCCTTAATTTATTGGACCTTAAAAAACGGTAAATTATTAGAAAAACCAGATGTTTTAAAAGTAGTTGCTACGGGTAATTCTGATTTTCAGGATTTTCTTATTTCTCTTCATCATAATATTACACATCCATTAGCCATCTTATTAGCACAAATTGTTACCATTATTTTGGTAGCAAGATTTTTCGGTTTAATCTGTAAAAAAATTGGACAACCTACAGTAATTGGTGAAATTATCGCTGGTATTGTTTTGGGGCCATCCTTTTTTGGAAGTTATTTACCTGAATTTTCAGTTCTTTTATTTCCAGATTCTTCCTTAGATAATTTAAAATTTTTAAGCCAAATTGGTTTAATCTTTTTCATGTTTGTTGTAGGAATGGAATTAGATCTTAAAGTGCTAAGGAATAAAGCTAAAGAAGCTGTTATTATTAGCCATGCTAGTATCATTATTCCTTTTACATTAGGATTAATATTAGCGTATTCAATTTATACGAACTTTGCTCCAAAAGGTGTTGAGTTTCTTTCTTTCGGTTTGTTTTTAGGTATTGCAATGAGCATAACCGCTTTTCCTGTTTTAGCAAGAATTGTTCAAGAACGTGGATTACAAAAAACTAGAATTGGAGCCATGGTCATAACTTGTGCTGCCGCAGATGATATAACCGCTTGGTGTTTATTAGCTGGTGTAATTGCTATTGTAAAAGCAGGTTCCATCACAAGTTCTTTATACATTATAGTATTATCATTTGTATATGTAGTGGCAATGATAAAATTAGTTCGACCATTTTTGCGTAGAATCGGAAATTTATATGATACAGCAGAAAAAATCACAAAACCTGTTGTGGCTATTTTCTTTTTAACGTTATTGATTTCATCTTACTTAACAGAGATTATTGGTATTCATGCCTTATTCGGAGCTTTTGTTGCGGGTGTAATTATGCCAGATAACATGAAGTTTAGAAAAATGTTTATCGAGAAAATTGAAGATGTTTCTTTAGTTGTTTTATTACCTTTATTTTTCGTTTTTACAGGTTTAAGAACCGAAATTGGTTTACTTAACAGTCCAGAGTTATGGAGAGTTTGTGGTTTAATTATTTTAGTCGCTGTTGTTGGTAAATTCATTGGAAGTGCTTTAGCAGCAAAGTTTGTGGGTCAAAATTGGCGTGATAGTTTAACTATTGGTGCATTAATGAACACCCGTGGATTAATGGAATTGGTCGTATTAAATATTGGTTACGATTTAGGCGTGTTAACCAAAGAAGTTTTTGCGATGATGGTAATCATGGCATTAGCAACTACATTTATGACAGGTCCAGCCTTAAATTTAATTGATTTTGTATTTAAAAGAAGAAAGACGCTTGTTCCAACATCAAACGCAGATAATCTAGAATATAAAGTTTTAGTTTCTTTTGAAAATCCTGAAGAAGGAAAGTCATTATTAAAAGTCGCAAATAATTTTATCAGTTTAGATGAGGAGAAACAATCTTTAACAGCCATGTATATATCTTCAACAAATGAGGTTAATCCTTACAAAATTGAAGAATATGAACGGGAGAGTTTCAAACCCGTTTTAAAAGAAGCTAATAAATTGAACCGAAAAGTGGAAACACTTTTTAAAGCTTCTCGCGATATTGATTCGGATATTGTAGAAGTTAGTAATAAAGGTGAATTTGATTTGGTTTTAATTAATATAGGATCTTCCATTTTTGAAGGTACTCTATTAGGAAAAGTATTAGGAATTACATCAAAATTCATCAACCCTGAAAATTTATTAAATACGTTTACAGGAAAAGAAAAATTGTTTGAAATCAATTATTTTGATGACAAAACTCAAGCGATAATTCATAAAACAGAAGTTCCTTTAGGAATTTATGTTGATAAAAATTTAGTAAAAACAGAAAATATTTCTGTGATTTTATTTAACAAAGAAGATCAGTTTTTGTTGAATTATGTAAAATTACTTAAAAAGAATTCTCAAGCTAAAATTTCAATTTTCGATACGTATGATATTGTAAATGAAGATAATAAAATCACACATGAAAATGTAAAAGTGATTCATTCTTCAAAATTAGAAAAAGATTTCTTAAAAGAACAAGATTTATTAATTATGAGTATCGATAGTTGGAAAAAACTAATTGATACCAGAAGTGTTTGGTTAAATAATACGCCATCACTTTTAATAATAAAACCATAATATGTTAAAAATAGGTGAATACCACACATTAAAAATAGATAGAGAAACAAAAGTTGGGTTGTTTTTAGTTAACGCGACAGACGATGTTTTGTTGCCAAATAAATATGTTCCAAACGATTTCACAATTGGCGATGATATCACTGTTTTCGTTTATTTAGATCATGAAGAACGTCCAGTTGCTACAACTTTGAAACCATTAATTACTTTAAATTCGTTTGCCGTTTTAAAAGTAAATTACATCAATAAGTTTGGTGCCTTTTTAAATTGGGGAATGGAAAAAGATTTGTTTGTTCCTTTCAAAGAACAAGCGCGTCCAATGGAAAAAGACAAGCGTTATATTGTAACGATGTATTTAGACAAACAAACGGGTAGGTTAGCGGCATCAAGTAAAATTAACCAGTTTTTAGATAAAGAGCCTTTAGATATTGAAGTAGGTCAAGAAGTAGATTTAATGGTTTCACATATTACTGAAATCGGAATCAACGTTATTATCAATGGAAAATTTAGAGGATTAGCATATCAAAATGAAGTTTTTGAAACGGTTTCTCCAGGATATAAAACCAAAGGTTATATAAAAACGATTCGTCCTGACGGAAAAATTGATGTGTCTTTCCAAAAACAAGGATTTGAAGCTATTGACGATTCTGCACAACAAGTTTTAGAAGCCTTAAAACAAAACGATGGCGTTTTACGATTGAATGACAACAGTCATCCAGAAGAAATTAAATCGGTTATGAAAATGAGTAAGAAAACATTCAAAAAAGCGATTGGAAGTTTATACAAACAAAAACTTATTGATATTAATAACGAAGGAATTCAGTTGGTGTAATGTTTTTTTGTCAATCTGAACTTGTTTCAGATTCTAAATTTTTTTGATAAGATTCCGAAACAAGTTCAGAATGACAAACGGTTTGACAAGATTATATAAAGCTAAAACGCAAATTCAAGGTAATGAATTTGCGTTTTTTTATTTTAATATTTCGTAAATCGTAAATCTCAATTCGTAAATCAAAAACTATTTTCCCCACTCACTAGGATTACTATTCCAAGATTGTAACGTTTCTAATTCTTCTTCCGAAACATATTTTTTCTCAACGGCTTTCTCAATTAAGTTTTCGTAATTACTTAACGTGTAAACCTCTAATTTTGCTTCTGCAATCTTTTCTTCAGAAATAGGAAAACCATACGTAAATATCGCTGCCATACCTTTAACATTAGCGCCTTCATTACGTAAAGCTTCTACTGCCATCAAACTACTTCCACCAGTTGAAATTAAATCTTCCACGACAATTACGGTTTGACCTTTTTGTAAAAAACCTTCCACTTGATTTTGTCTTCCATGCTTTTTTGCTTCTGGACGAACATACACAAAAGGCAATCCCATAGCTTCTGCTACTAAGATTCCGATACCAATTGCGCCTGTTGCCACACCTGCAATGACGTCTGGACGACCAAATTTGTCTTCAATTTGCTTTACAAATTCATCTCGAATATAATTTCTAACCGCTGGAAACGAAAGCGTTATACGGTTATCACAATAAATTGGACTTTTCCAGCCAGAAGCCCAAGTAAAAGGATTTTTAGAATTCAATTTAATTGCGTTTATTTGTAAAAGCAATTCGGCTGTTTGTTGTGCTGTGTTGTTGTTAAATATCATATTGCAAATGTATAAAGTTTTTGTAAACGAGAAACCACTTTTTTTAACAAATAAGTTTGAAAAGGAAACAAATTTTAAAATTTATTTGTTGGAAACGGTAAATATTCCAAAAGTAATCTCAGAATTATTTTTGAATAAAATACAAAGTGCCTACTTATATCATTCCGATGAAAAGTTGATTATGAAGACTTTGAAATCGAAAATCCCTGTGGCAAAAGCTGGTGGTGGATTGGTATTTAACGCCAATGGAGAAGTTTTATTTATTTTCAGAAATGGAAAATGGGATTTACCAAAAGGCGGAATCGAAAAAGACGAAACAATCGAAAATGCAGCCATGCGTGAAGTAGAAGAAGAAACCGGTGTTTCTGGTCTAAAAATCACAGAAAAACTGCAAAAAACCTATCATGTATTTAAACGCAATGGAATTTTTAAACTAAAAATAACGTATTGGTTTAAAATGCAAACGAATTTTACAGGAAAAACTTGTCCGCAAGAAAAAGAAGGTATCTCAAAAGCCGTTTGGCTAAAACCTACAGAAATTGAAGCCGCTTTAGGTAATTCGTACGAGAATATTAAGTTGTTGTTTGAAAGTGAAAAGGTGGTTTAGTTTTTTTTAGATTTAATTAAAACTTCGTAAATCCCAAATCGTAAATCGTAAATCGTAAATCATAAATTAATTCACTCTAAATACTGGATACATCATATACGCTTTTTCAAAGTATTTCGAATGTTTGTACACCCAGTATAATTGATCTCCTCCGTTTTCTGCAAAAGCTTTATCAGTTTGTTTTTTTGTTTCGAATTCTTGTTTTAAAGTTGGATTTTCATCTAAAATTTGTTTCGCTAAATCTTCAAAAACATAACTAGAATACCCTTCTTTTTGTTGCAAAATCGTATCGAAAAAATTCCAATTGAAGTACGAATCAACGGCTTCTGGTTCTAAAGTTTCTAACAAATATTTCACACCTAATTGATTCGTAGAAATTTTATAATCGCCCGCTCTAAATTCCATTTTCTCTACATTTTTTTTGACAGTAGTATTATAATGTCCGTAATGACCTTCATAGGCATTTTTCCCAGTTTGATACGTATCGATTTTATAAATTTCTACTTCAATTACTTCATTTTGAGAAATTTGTGTCATTGCTATGTTGTTCAATTTCAATAACTCAATAATTTGCCATTGACTTTGTGGCACGACATAATATTTCGGTATAGTTACAAATTTCGTGGGTTTGTAATTTCCATAAAACGGAATTTTTTTGGTAAATGGTTTATTTTTATCATAAAATAATCTGTCTTTTCCAGAGATTTCACTTGGTTTGTATCCACCTTCAAAACCTTTAAAATCCATATAAGACACTTTTGTAGAATCAATCGTCCAATGTAATGGATATTGGTTTCCAGCTTTAAAACTTTCTAAATTTTCTTTTCTTATTTGTTTGATTTTTTCCCAATTTGCATCGGTATAATTAATCGCTGTAACCATAAATTCATAAGTCGTTTTTACACGATCTTTATAAGGCTTTAACATGTGCGTTTCAGGTACAAATCCTAATGCATTGAATAGAGTAGTGTAGCCAGTTGCATAACGTGGAGTATCAGTAAATTGTTCGTAACCTAAATCTGGTTTTGCGCCGTGAATATTCACATACGGAACCACATCAATTTTCTTTTTCTGCATGTCTTTTACCATTTCTGGATACATTTCATTTTTGAAAAAGTTTCCTAATTTCTCCCCTAAACGTTCGTGTTGTGTAGCAATACAAGTAAAAGTATATTGATAATCCGCACCATTTGACACATGATTGTCTAAAAAAACATCTGGATTAACGGTATGAAATAATTCTTGAAAACTTCTAGAATTTCGAGTATCTGATTTTATAAAATCTCTATTTAAGTCGTAATTTCTTCCATTTCCTCTAAATCCATAGGCTTCTGGTCCATTTTGATTGGCTCTTGAAAACGAATTTCTATTCAACATTCCGTCAATATTATAAACAGGAATCGCTACAACTATAGTGTTTTTAGGCACTTTTATTTTAGCATTTGCTAAATCTCGCATCAACATCATTGTCGCGTCAATTCCGTCAGGTTCGCCAGGATGAATTCCGTTATTCACTAATAAAACCGCTTTATTCTGATTGAATGAAAAATCTTTATTCTCAGAAAAAACAACTATATGTAATGGTTTTCCACTATCGGTTAAACCCATGGTTTTCATTACAATTTTATCTGAATTCGAATCTAATACTTGATAAAACGAAACACATTCTTCATAGGTTGTAGATTGATTTTTATTACCTTTTTCGAAGGGTGTAAGCTGATTATTTTGAGCGTTTACTAACAGTGAAGTAAACATAAAAAGTAGAATAAAACGCATAGTTATATATTTGAATTTCAAAAGTAAGGATTATAAATGGCAATTTCAAAGGCGAAAATCAATTTTAAATATTTATAATAACATATAATTGAACATTGAGAAATTGAATATTGGCAAATTAAAATTATCTTTGCACCATGAATAAAAATTTACATTCCAACAATATACTTTCGAATTTAGGTATCGAAAGTTTAAATAAAATGCAAGTTGCTGCAGAAACATCAATATTAATTGATTCTGACGTAGTATTGCTTTCACCAACAGGTTCAGGGAAAACATTAGCTTTTTTATTACCCGTTTTTCAACTTTTAGAAGAAGATAACAATAAAGTACAGTGTTTAATTATTGTGCCTTCTCGTGAATTAGGTCTACAAATTGAACAAGTTTGGAAAAAAATGGCGACTACTTTTAAAGTCAATATTTGCTATGGTGGCCATTCTATCGAAACAGAAATAAAAAACTTAAGCAATCCACCAGCAGTTTTAATTGGAACTCCGGGAAGATTAGCTGATCATTTAGAAAGAGAAACGTTTGATCCAAAAAGTATTAAAACGTTAATCTTAGACGAATTTGATAAATCGTTACAATTAGGATTTCATGAAGAAATGCGATTCATTATTGGAAAATTAACCAATTTAGAAAAACGTGTTTTAGTTTCTGCAACGGATGGAGTAGAAGTTCCAAAATATACCAGAATTGAAAAACCTAATGTTTTAAATTATATCGATAAGAAAAAGACTGAAACTAATTTAGATTTTAAATTGGTGATTTCTAAAGAGAAAGATAAGGTTAATTCATTATTTCATTTAATCTGTTCGTTGAAATCTCAGAATGCTATTATTTTCTGTAATCATCGTGAAGCTGTGGAAAGAATTAGCGATTATTTGAACGATAAAGGTATTTTCTCTGTTTTTTATCATGGTGGTTTAGAACAAGAAGAACGTGAACGCGCTTTAATTCAATTTAGAAACGGAAGTATTTCGTATTTAATCACAACCGATTTAGGGGCACGTGGTTTAGATATTCCGGAAATGAAAAATGTAATTCATTATCATTTGCCTTCAAAAGTGGATGAATTCACACATAGAAATGGTCGTACCGCACGTATGATGGCTTCTGGAACGGCTTATATTATTATTCACGAAAGTGAGAAAAAAGTCGATTATATCGATTACGATATGAAAAAAATTGACGTGACTAATTATAGTGTGATTCCGAAACCACCAGAATTTAAAACGATTTATATTAGTGGTGGAAAGAAAAACAAATTAAACAAAATTGATATTGTAGGTTTCTTTTCTCAAAAAGGAAAATTAGAAAAAGGCGATTTAGGATTAATTGAAGTCAAAGATTTTGTATCGTTTGCTGCAATAAAATATGCTAAAGTGGCGCCATTACTTCAAAATATTAAGGACGAAAAAATGAAAGGCAAAAAATATAAAATTGAAGTTGCCCGAGACGTTGTTAAAAACGCTTTAGAAGACTAACAAAAATAAAAAACCTTCAAGAAATTAAACAACTTGAAGGTTTTTTTATGCTTTATATTTTGCAAACTACCGAATCTGGTACAAATGGACTAGCATCGCCACCATTTCTTAAGACATCGCGCACAATACTTGAAGAAATATAAGATGTGTTTGCAGCAGTTAACAAAAACACGGTTTCGATTTTAGATAATCGTCTGTTTGTGTGAGCAATGGCTTTTTCGAATTCAAAATCGGCTGGATTTCGTAAACCACGCAAAATAAACTGCGCTTTTTCTTTTTTACATAAATCTATGGTTAAACCGGTATAAGTAATTACTCGAACTTTTGGTTCGTCTTTAAAAGTTTCTTCGATAAAACGTTTTCTGTCTTCTAAAGCAAACATATATTTTTTCTCGGCATTCACACCAATTGCAACAATTACTTCATCAAATAAAGAAATGCCGCGTTTAATAATATCGTAATGTCCGTTTGTAATTGGGTCAAACGAACCTGGGAATATTGCTTTTCTCATAATTAAAATTCTAAAAATATTTGATTCCGCTGGAATCTGAAATGGTTAATCTTCTATATTCTTTGTTCTAAAAATATTTGATTCCGCTGGAATCTGAAATGATTGATATTCTGTGTTTTTTGTTATAAAAATATTTGATTCCGCTGGAATCTGGAATGAATGATTTTCTCATAATTAAAATTCTAAAAATATTTGATTCCGCTGGAATCTGAAATGGTTAATTTTCTATATTCTTAGTTCTAAAAATATTTGATTCCGCTGGAATCTGGAATGAATGATTTTTTATTTTCTATTTTTTCCAAATTGGTTTTCTTTCCAAAGCTAATTTAATTTCGTTATCTAATAAATCTGAAAAATTTAAATTCGCATACGCCGCTTGTTGCGGGAAAATACTTTGCGGACTCAAGCCAGGATTGGTATTAATTTCTATAAAATGCGGAATATCGTTCATCACAATAAAATCGATACGAGAAAAACCTTGCATTCCTAAGGCTTCATAAATTTTTGCGGTAGATTCAAATACTTTATTTTCTACTTCTTTAGATAATCGAGCAGGAGTAATCTCATTTGATTTTCCTAAATATTTGGCTTCGTAATCGAAAAAATCATTTTCAGAAATAATTTCTGTTGTCCCTAAAACTTTAGTAACTCCGTTTAATTTCATCACACCAACTGAAATCTCTGTTCCTTTTAACTGTGATTCAATTAAAATATCTTTGTCTTCTGCGAAAGCAAATTCTAAGGCTTTATCTAATTCTGATAAATTTTTCACCATAGAAACACCTAAACTACTTCCAGATTGATTCGGTTTTACGAAAAATGGAAAACCTAAAGTTTCGGCAATTTTTTCACCATTAATTTCTTGACCTTTAGAGATATAAATCGAATTTGCTTTCGGAATATCAAACTTTCCTAAAACAGAAAGGGTGTCACGCTTACTAAAAGTTAGTGCACTTTGGTAAAATCCGCAACCTGAATAAGGTAAATCAATCAATTCCCAATACGATTGTAAATGGCCGTCTTCTCCTGGAGTTCCGTGAATGGTATTTACAGCAACATCAAATTTTATTGTATTTCCATTGTTCTCAAATGAAAAATCTGCTCTATTTATTGGAAGTTTTTTGTCGTCCATTTTCACATACCAACCTTCATTTAAGATGTGAACTTCAAAAACTTGGTATTTATCTTTATTTAAGTTATTCAAAATAAGTTGTCCGCTTCTTAAAGAAATTACAGATTCGTCTGAATATCCGCCCATTACAACTGCTACGTTCATAAAAAAATATTTGTTTCGGTTTTATACAAAATTATCATAAAATGTTTTACTTTTCTTATATTTGCCAAAATATATTTCAATGAGTTTAAGAAAGTTTTTAACCAGTTTTGCCTTTTTCAAAAATTTATTTTTTGCATTAGTTATAGTTGTCGTGTTTTTAGTAGCGTTTGTGAAGTTTTTAGACTTCAGTACGAACCACGGAGAAGAAATTACAGTAGCTAATTTATCTAAAATGAAATTAGAAGTTGCAGAAGAAAAACTAGACGAAGAAGGTTTAGAAGTCTTTTTATTAGATACTGTAGAATTTCGTCCAGAATTTCCACCCTATACAATTGTAGAACAAGATCCAATTGCAGGTTCTAAAGTAAAAGATGGTCGTAAAATATACGTAAAACTAAATGCTGGAGGCTATGCTATGGTTACTTTTCCAGATTTAAAAAATAAAACTTTCCGTCAGGCTGAAAATGCATTACGAGCTTTAGGTTTAATGGAAGGCGAATTAAAGTATGAAGCAAATATTGCAAAAGATATAGTTTTAGGAGTATTTTATAATGGAAAACCTGTAAAAGCAGGAGATAAGTTAATGAAAAATTCTAAAATTGATTTTGTTTTAGGTGACGGAAAAGAAATGTTTAATGATGCAGATTTAGATTCTTTAAACGTTGAAGAACAAAATATAGAAATTGATACTACGAAATAATGCAAGAATTTATAGATGAGAATGAAACAGCTGATGAAGATTTATATGAACACCATCGGTTTGAAATAGCGAAAGGACAACAAGCCTTACGAATTGATAAATTTTTGATGAATAGTCTTGAAAACACTACAAGAAGCAAAATTCAAAAAGCAGCAGATTCGGGAAATATTTTTGTAAACGATGTGGCTGTAAAATCTAATTATAAAGTCAAACCAGACGATATAATCCGTGTGATGTTAGAACATCCACCGTATGAACATTTACTGAAAGGTGAAAATATTCCAATTGATATTGTTTATGAAGATGAACAAGTATTAGTAGTAAACAAACCTGCAGGAATGGTAGTACATCCTGGACATGGTAATTACTCTGGAACTTTAGTGAATGCTTTGGCATATCATTTTGATAATTTACCAATGAACAGTAGCGAAAGACCTGGATTAGTTCATAGAATTGATAAAGATACTTCTGGACTTTTAGTCGTTGCCAAAACAGAAGAAGCCATGTTGCATTTGACGAAACAATTTGCTGCAAAAACTTCAGAACGTGAATATTACGCCATTGTTTGGGGAAATATTGAAGAAGATGAAGGTACAATTGAAGGAAATATTGACCGTCATCCCATAAACAGAATGCAAATGCACGTTTTTCCAGAAGGCGAACAAGGAAAACCAGCGATTACTCATTTTAAAGTTTTGGAACGTTTTGGATATGTAACTGTAGTTTCTTGCCAATTAGAAACGGGAAGAACACACCAAATTCGTGTACACATGAAATATATTGGACATACTCTTTTTAATGATGAACGATATGGTGGTGATAAAATTTTAAAAGGAACAACTTTTACGAAGTACAAACAATTTATAGATAATTGCTTCAAAACCTTACCAAGACAAGCACTTCATGCGAGAACATTAGGTTTTGAACATCCTGTAACTGGAGAATTTTTACGTTTTACAAGTGAAATTCCTGAAGAAATAACGTCTTGTATTGAAAAATGGAGAAATTATAGTAAAGCGGTTCAGTTTGATGATGAAAATTAGAATGTAAAATGTTTTAAATATAGAAACCCTCCAAGAGTTCCAAACTCTTGGAGGGTTTTCATTTATTATTCAACCTCAGGAAAATCTCTATACGCGTAATATTGTAACACTTCTTCAATAGCTAATTGTAAAGCTTTATTAATATGTACATAAACATTTCCTAATCGAAAATCTATTTGAGATAAATTCATGTAATAATCTGTGAAAATTGGAACAGATAAACCGTTATTAATCGCTTCGTTGGTTTTGTTGTAATTATCGGTTTGTTGTTCTTTAATGATGGAACAAGTTGCCAATCGTAGTTGCGCAAATTTATCTTTAGTCGCACCATAACCAAATAATCTACAAACTAAACCTCTATATTTA
Organism: uncultured Flavobacterium sp.; assembly: GCA_964461805.1. GTDB lineage: Bacteria > Bacteroidota > Bacteroidia > Flavobacteriales > Flavobacteriaceae > Flavobacterium. The sequence continues at coordinate 33,008 of CAYWVV010000015.1, read as the reverse complement.
TAGGTATTGCAACTTCCGTTTTGTAAATCTAAATCGGAAATCGGATTGTAATTATAGCAAATAGGGTTGGAGTGATTGTTTAATTTTTCGAGAATGTTTTCTGCTTCACCCGTTTTAAACAAGTGAAAAGCCCACGGTAAAAATTCTAAAGGAGAAGCTTCCATAGTTGGATTCGTACAACACTTTCCGCAACCTGCGTTGCAAAATAAATGAGTTGTAGCGGTAAAGGTTTTTAATTCTTCTTCCAAGCGACTGAATAAAACTTCAATTTCTTGGACTTTACTTTCTATGGACATTCTTTTTTTGGCGAATTTACGTTTAAAAAATATAATTGCCGAAAATATTACAGTTTTAAGGACAAGAATTCACGAATTTAAAAATTGAAGTAGAAAAACTTGAATCGACTAAGTCGATAATAATTCGAATAGAATTACTTATTTAAAACACAATATTAATTATTCGAAAATTCTCGGTAAAAAATATAATTGCCGAAAATATTACAGTTTTAAGGCCAAGAATTCACGAATTTAAAAATTGAAGTAGAAAAACTTGAATCGACTATGTCGATAATTATTCGAATTAAATTAATATTTATACAGCAACATTAATAATTCGGAAATTCGTGGCAAAAAATAATTTTCGCAAAGTCAAATTAAATTCTAAGCAATATTTTTAAAACCATTTGGTAAAGGTCGGTACGCATAATATTGCAAAACTTCTTCAATTGCGTATTTCAAAGCTTTATTTATTGGTAAAATAATATTTCCTAAATGATGATCAATTTGCGATAAATTCATATAATAATTTGTAAAAATCGGAACGGGAAGTCCTTTGTTTATAGAATCTGTTGAATTAGCAAAATTTTCAGCTTGTTCATTTTTAATAATTGAACAAGTTGCTAAACGCAATTGTCCGTATTTATCTTTTGTGGCGCCATAACCAAATAATCGGCAAATTAATCCGCGATAAGGGTAATTACTACAACTACCGTTGACTTTATCTAACAAAGTTAATGGGTTATAAATCAGACAAATTGTGGAAGATTTTATTTCTAATTCGGCTAACACTTTTTCAGCATCACCATTTAAAAATATATGAAAAGCCCAAGGTAAAAATTCTAAAGGCGAAGCTTCTATGTCGAGTTTAGTACAGCATTTTCCACAACCTGCATTACAATGCAACTTGGTTTCAGTTTGAAACGTGTTTATTTCAACATCTAACTGACTAAACAAGTGTTCAACAGCGGCAACCTTAATTTCAATGGACATTATTTTTTTACGAATGTACGCTTTAATACTGCCGAAACAGGTTTAAATTCCGTTTATTTCAAAAATAAAAAATCCCTAACTACAAAGTAATTAGGGATTTGATATAAATATTAAAAACTAAATTAATTCACAATGATTTTTTTAGTTAAACTTCCGTTTTCTGCAGAAATTTGTAAGAAATAAAACCCTTGAGGTAAATTGTTTAATTTATAGGTGTTTTGATTGAAAATTGGATTTTCAATATCTTTAATTATTTGCCCATTGATATTTACTAAAGTTAATTTAGTGATACTTTCTGTTGTGAAAATTTCAACTTCATTAGTATTTGTTGGGTTAGGGTAGATGCTTACAGCGTTATCAGCTAAGAAAGATTCAGAAGATAGAGCTGCGCATGCTGCTGGTGTACTCCAAATTTGGCAAACATATTCTGGATGATCAATAAATGGATTTCTATTTCCTTGAACTGCATAAATAGCATTATTTCTATCAATTTCTTTTTGACTTACGGGATCATTAACATGCCAAGTTAAAAGCATATTTAAAAACCAAGTTTCATAAACCTTATCGCTTGTTCCGTCAAGAACTGTATCAGCATCTGCATCATTGCTTTGCCAAGACCCAATCAAGTTTTCATAACATGTTGCCATATAGAAATAATTTCTAGCAACATCGCCTTTGTATGCATCCGCAGGCTCACAAACCTGAAGATTATATGGATAACCTGGCGCAACACAATTCCCGAATTTAGTTCCGTTTGTTGAAGTATACGTTGCAGTACCTACTATTCCATATGCTAAGTTTCCCCTTAATCCATTTACTTTTTTATCTGTTGGCATTACGTGAAAAGCATCAGTATACATTGGAGTTGCGTTAGTAAACCAACTTTTAGGAAAAGTGTGTTCTCTATTGTATTTTTGACATTCAGATGTTCCTCCTGTTCCATTGTCTTGATTTCCGCCTGTTCCAGTTCCGAAAGTGAAATCACAATTTGAATAAATGTCCCAAACTTTACCATCTGGTCTAACGTCTGAAGTATAATAAAGATTCCATAAACCAGGTGTGTAAGAAACAGTAGTATGTGGGCCGATTTTGTTAAATAACTGTGTTTTTAAGGTATAACCAGTTCCAGTTGCTGTACTATAATATCCAGCAGGAATTTGTGCAAAGCCTAAAATTGCACTCAAAAGTAATATTAAAGAGTAAGTTTTTTTCATAATTTAGGGAATTAATTATTTCTAGTTAATAAAGCCATATAAAAACCGTCATAGCCAGATTCATGCGCTAATACTTTTTTATCTTGTACAAAGGTAAAGTTTTTTCCGGTTTCTGTTGTTAAGAATTTTTTTACTTGTTCTTCATTCTCAGATGGTAAGACACTACAAGTTGCGTAAACTAACTTTCCGCCAGGTTTCACAATAGGCGCATAACTTTCTAGAACTTCTGCCTGAACTTTACGAATGTTATCAATAAATTCTGGTTTTAGTTTCCATTTGGCATCTGGGTTTCTTTTTAAAACTCCTAATCCGCTACAAGGTGCATCAATTAAAACTCTATCGGCTTGACCATGAAGTTTTTTAATAACTTTAGTGGTGTCAATAACACGATACTCAATATTGTGAATTCCGTTACGTTTCGCACGAATTTTTAATTGTTTCAGTTTGCTTTCATACAAATCCATAGCAATAATTTGCCCTTTGTTTTGCATTAAACACGCCATATGAAGTGTTTTTCCACCAGCACCAGCACAAGTATCCACAACGCGCATTCCTGGCTGAATGTCTAACATATGAGCTACCATTTGAGAAGAAGCATCTTGCACTTCAAACATTCCGTTTTTAAAAGCATCTGTCATAAAAACATTCGCTCTTTCATCTAAAACTAAAGCTTCTGGATAATTTTCAATAGCTTGAGTGTGAATGTCTAACTTAAGTAATTCTAACTTTAAAGCTTCTTTTGTAGTATTAAGGGTATTAGTACGTAAAATTACTTTGGCTGGTTCGTTTTGTGCCTTAATTTCTTTAGACCAAACTGCTTCACCTAATTCTTTTACACCAATTTCATCCATCCAATCTGGAATAGATTCTTTGAATTTTCTGTCTTTTGATAATTCGTCAAATTTACCTTTGATTTTTCTAACTGGCGTACCTTCAAAGTATTTCCAATCCGGTAAAGTATGACCTTTCAATGTTGCCCAAACAGCGAACATTCTCCAGATACCATCTCTTTCGAAAGGTTCTTTTTTAATCTCTGCAATCTCTGCGTATAAACGTTTCCAACGTACAATATCATAAATGGTTTCCGCTACGAACTTTCTGTCGCTGCTTCCCCATCTTTTGTCTAATTTTAAGGCTCTCGCCACAACTTTATCAGCATATTCTCCTTCATTGAAGATCGCCATTAAAGCGTCTATTACTGCAAAACTAATGTTTCTGTGAAATCTCATATATTTTAAAAATAAAAAATGCCTGCAAAGATAGTAATTTTATACTAGCAACAAGCGTTTATTGATTCAAATAATATAGTAAAAAACAAAAAAGCCGACAATTAAGTCGGCTTTTAATTTATCTTCTTCCTCTTCCTGAACTTTCACTATTTCCTCTCGGTTGAGAATTTCCTCTTGGAGCTTCCATTCTTGGTTGAGAACCGCCACCTCTAGGAGATTCCATTCTCGGTTGAGAGTTTCCTCTTGGACTTGAAAAATCCCTTGGAGTATCATTTCCTCTTGATGGAATGCTTCTCGGTTCCGATTCATTTCTAGGAGTTCCAACATTTGAATTTCCTCTAGGATTATCATTTCCTCTTGGAGTAATTGATCTCGGTTCCGATTCACTTCTAGGAGTTCCAACATTTGAATTTCCTCTCGGATTATTATTTCCTTTTGGAGTAATTGATCTCGGTTCCGATTCATTTCTAGGAGTTCCAACATTTGAATTTCCTCTCGGATTATTATTTCCTTTTGGAGTAATTGATCTCGGTTCCGATTCATTTCTAGGAGTTCCAACATTTGAATTTCCTCTAGGTTGTGATTCATTTCTTGGTGTTCCTACCACTGCATTTCCTCTCGGCGTTCCAGTGTTTGTATTTAAATTCCTTGTACCAGGAGTTCGTGTTTTAATTTCTCTATGGTTATCCATTTCATATCTGTTCGAATAACCACTATTTCTGTGAGAGAACGAACGATTTGGGTGATTTCTTTCGTAACCATTTCCTCTTCTGCCATAATAAGCATTGTAAGCCGAATGACATCTTCTGTACGAAACATAATTATAGGAATGTCCGAAATTGATATGAATGGAAATATTGTTTCTATATCTGAAAATAGGATAGGGCGACCAGTAAGAATAATAGGATGGATAATAATCCCAATACCAAGAAGAACAATATGGTCGATAATGATTTACCCAAAACGTGTTATAAATTACGGGAGTATGAACATAAATAGGCTCATAAATATAGTCATTCCCATACATATAAACATCCCCAACTACTTGAATTTGAACTCGATTATTACTATCTTTTTCAATTTCAACTGTAGCAACATCTTGAAAAACATCTTTTTCTAAAACGGCTTGAATTACGACAATATGCGCTCTTCCTTCAACAGATTCTACAACACGTAAATAATCTACTTGATTATCATTGTTTAAATCTAAATTCGAAATTTGCGATTTTGGATCGTTTATTCTTCTTTCAAAATCTTCTAAATTGGAAGCATCTCCAAAAATAGAAGCAACTGCTTTTAAATCTAAATTGTCACTTATATCACTGTTGTTTGCAGTCACGGTAGTTTTATCCTGTGCAAATGTAGGAAGGGCTAGTAGTAGTGAGCCTATGACCGAAGTAAATAATCTTGTTTTCATAATATTTAGTATTAAGTTACTTTTCTTTCAATTGTAATTCCAATTATTGTGCCAAAGTTGATTTTATACATTTTGTAATATTCTAAATTATTGTACATTAGCCTAAAATATAGTGTTTATGAGAATTTTAGTTTTGCTATTTTTGTTTGTATGTGTATCCTGTAAAACCACTTATAAAGTAGTTGAACGAAAAGATATTGTTTTAGATTCAGTTGGAATTAGAGCCATTTTCCCAACATTTGATGGGGTTTGGTTCGGAGGAACAAATTCTAAAGCTGGTTTTGTAAGTTTTCAAAACAGTTCAGATACTAAAATTGTAAAACTTCAAAAGGAAATTACTGATTTTAGAAGTATAGCTAGCACTGGAAATAAAATTATGCTTATCAATGCAGGTTCACCAGCTAATATGTATGAAATGAATACATTTGGATATAGCTGTGCTTCCAATTTAGTATATTCAGAAAGTGGCGAAAAAGTATTTTACGATAGTATGTTTATTGATACAAAAAAAGGCTTAGGAATTACAATTGGTGACCCAACAGAAGATTGTTTGTCCCTTTTATTAACTGAAGATTTTGGAATGACGTGGCAAAAAATTCCATGTACGAACTTACCAAAAACAGCCGATGGAGAAGCGGCTTTTGCTGCAAGTGATACGAATGTTAAAATTGTTGACGGTGTGATTTTTATAATTTCTGGAGGAAAAAAATCCAGACTATTTAAAAGTTCAGATAAAGGTAAAACTTGGGAAGTATTTGACACACCAATTATTCAAGGGGAAGCTATGACAGGTGCGTTTTCAATGGATTTTTACAACACAAAGAAAGGAATAATTGTTGGTGGAAATTATGACCAACAAAAAGATAATTCTGCCAATAAAGCAATAACAAAAAATGGCGGAAAAACTTGGAGACTTATTGCTGAGAATAAATCTTTTGGATATGCATCTTGTGTACAATTTATGCCAAAAAGCAATGGAAAAGTAATTTATACTTGCGGAACTTCTGGCGTTTATTATTCGACTAACTACGGTAAAGAATGGCACAAAATAGTAGAAGATACAGATTTTTACACGCTACGTTTTAGTAGTGATAAATTCATTTATTTGGCCGGAAGAAACAAAGTTACCAAAATAAAAATAAGCCATTAATAAAACATTAATGGCTTAAATTGGGTTCAAAATAAAAAAACTTATACTCAGTTTTTATCGTCTTGGCGGAGGTCTATTTCCTCTGCGATCTTGTAATTTTTCTAACAATTTTCTGTGGAATTCTTGTTCTAATTGTTCTAATTTTAAAACTTTTTCTGCTGAAATAACAGGAATAAGTTCTGCTCGCAATTTCTTTTTTAAAGTCATAACTTCAGCTTCTTTTTCTTCAGCTTCTTCAATTTTTTTTAAGGCTTCTTCATCTGTTCCAATTCTTTTTTGAATTCGAAGTTTCATTTGCGCTTCTTTTAAAACCATTATTTTTTCATCGTACTTATTATAAATTGGCCAAAATTTTTCAGCTTCGACTGAAGTCAGTGAAAGTTTTTGCGATATAAAAGCGATTTTTAAAGATTTAATTCGTTCTTTTCTATCTTGAATTGCTTCTTTTTTTTCTTCTAATAATTGAGCTCTTTTTTCAATCCTTTCGATTTTTTTCTTTTCAATATCAATTGATTGAACTTCCGGATTTACATTTTTTATTCCATTTTTAGCTTCAACTAACAGAGCTCTTCTTTTTTCCAATTCAGTTTTTTTATCATCTAAATTATCTTGAGCATAATTACTAATGCTTAAAAGAAAAAAGAATACTATAATTGTTTTTTTCATGATATATTTTGTTTAATTAAAAGAGTTTAAATTGTTGTAAATCAGTTCATTTTCTAATTCTGATAAATCATCGTTATCTAGCATTGAACCAACTTCATAAATACCTAATTCTTCTGAATGCATTTCTAAATAACTCATTTCCGCTAACTCATTCTTTTTAGTTTCTACAGAATTATAAAACATTGGAGATACAATTGTAAGTAACATAACTGCTGCAATTCCACTGATTTTATAAAGTGCCGTTTTCAAACTGATTACTTTTGTTTCTGTCTGTTGTACTATGCTTAATAATTCAGCTTCATTGCTTTCAAAATAGTTATTAGGTACTATAAAACCACTTGTTTCTGGTAGCAAGGTTGTATTTACTTCACCATTTATTTTTTCGAATAATCTATCTGATAAAGTATCGAAATAATCAGTTGGAGTTTTAAACCCACTATTAGTTTTATTATTTTCTAAATCTGTTTTCATTTTTGCTGAATTTATTTCAGTTATTTATTAGACCTTAATTTTAATAAAAGGTTTAATTTGTCTTTAAATATTCTTGAATTTTTTTTACTGCGTGATGATAATTCGCTTTTAAACCGCCCACAGAAATATCTAAAATCTCGCTCATGTTTTCGTATTTCATTTCTTCAAAATACTTCATTTTAAATACAAGTTGTTGTTTTTCTGGTAAAATAGCAATGGCTTTTTGTAATTTCAGTTGAATTTCATTGCCTTCAAAATACACATCAGCTTGTAAATTCTGGATTGCTTTTTGTTGTACTTCTTCATTAGAAATGCCTTGTTTTTTAGCTCTCTGTTCAATAAAAGTCAATGACTCATTAGTTGCGATTCGATACATCCAAGAATACAATTTACTATCGCCTTTGAAATTTTTGATATTCGAAAAAACCTTAATAAACGTATTTTGTAGCACATCATCAGCATCATCATGATTTAAAACAATATTTCTAATGTGAAAATATAACGGTTTTTGATACTGTTGTACCAATTGTTTAAACGCTATATTTTGCGTTTTCGGGTTAATTAAAGTCTCTATGAATAATTTTTCTTCTTGCAAAATTACAATTGATTTTATTATTTGACTAAAGTTATACAAAAAGGTTTAATTACGAAGTTATTTTTTTAAATTCGCAAAAAATTAAAATCATGTTACAAACGGTTATTTTTGATATGGATGGTGTAATTGTGGATACAGAACCTGTTCATCATTATGCGTATTTTCAACATTTTAAAGAATTAAACATTGAAGTTTCTGCTGAAATGTTTGCCACTTTTACTGGAAATTCGACTAAAAATGTTTTTCAAAAAATTAAAGATAATTTTGGAATTGTAACCGATACCGAAACTTTGGTACAACGTAAAAGAACTATTTTTAATGAAGCTTTTGACACAAAAGAAGATTTATTTCTAATTGAAGGCGTGGAAGATTTAATTAAAAATTTACACCTTAGAGGTATTCAAATGGTTTTAGCTTCTTCAGCATCTAAAGTAACGATTGAAAGAGTTTTTAATAGATTTAATTTGAATCAATATTTTTCTCATATTGTTTCAGGTGAAGATTTTCCTCAATCGAAGCCCAATCCAGCTATTTTTATTGAGGCGGTGCGTTTATCAAATACACCAAAAGAAAATTGTATAATTATTGAAGATAGTACCAACGGAATTAAAGCGGCTCATGCTTCTGGAGTATTTTGCGTTGGATATAAAAGCGTAAATACAAAAAAACAAGATTATAGTTTAGCGAATATCGTAATTGATAGATTTGATGAATTGGATATCGAAAACGTTTTGGGATAATTTACCCAACCGCTTCTTTATAAACGCGTAAGCATTTTTCTCTAGCTTCTTTATGATCAACAATTGGATTGGGATAATGTAATGTTTCTAATTCAGGAACCCATTTTTTGATGTATTTTAATTCCTTGTCAAATTTTTTAATTTGTTCTGTTGGATTAAAAATTCTGAAATAAGGTGCAGCATCAACTCCCGAACCCGCAGCCCATTGCCAATTTCCAACATTACTAGCTTGTTCATAATCTAAAAGTTTTGAAGCGAAATACGTTTCACCCCAACGCCAATCTATTAATAAATGTTTACATAAAAAACTTGCTACGACCATTCTTACGCGATTGTGCATGTGTCCGGTTGCGTTTAATTCTCTCATTCCTGCATCAACCATTGGATATCCTGTTTTTCCTTTGCACCATTTTTCAAATAAAACGGCATTATTTTCCCATTTTATTTCGTCATATTTTGGTTTGAAACTTTGTGTTTTGGTGTGTGGAAAATGCCATAAAATTTGCATGAAAAATTCTCTCCAAATTAATTCTTTCAAAAATGTTTCATTTTGAAATTTAACCGCATATTGTACTAATTTCCTAATACTTATAGTTCCAAATCGCAAATGAATTCCAATTAATGAGGTACCGTTTTTAATAGCAGGAAAATTTCTTGTGGCTTCATATTCAGAAACTAATTTTTCAGAAATTGTGTATTCTGGTAATGCAATATTTGTTTTTTCGAAACCAATTTCAAGTAACGATAAAAAAGGGTAGGAGTGTTGTGCGATTTTATTTAATAAGGTTTCAGAAGGATAATTAATAATTTTAGTTTCTTTAAGTTTGGCTTTCCATTTGTTTGAATACGGGGTGTACACAACATAAGGCAAACCATCCTCTTTGGTAACTTCCGATTTCTCAAAAATCACTTGATCCTTACATGTTTTAAATTCTATGGTATGTTTTTTAAATAAATCATTTAGCGCCACATCTCTATTTCTAGCATATGGTTCATAATCGTGATTGGTATAAACAGAAGTTATTTTATTTTCTGCAATAAGCTTTTCAAAAACTTCTAATGGTTTCCCATTAAAAACAGCTAACGACGAATTAATTTTAGCTAATTCAGCATTGATTTTTTCTAATTGATTGTGTATAAAAGTAACACGAGCATCATCTTTTTCTAAATGCTGTAAAATGGATTCATCAAAAATAAAAATAGGCAAAATAGCTTTATTATCATTCAAAGCGTGAAACAAAGCGGTATTATCTTCTAAGCGTAAATCTCTTCTAAACCAAAAAACTGTCATGTTATTAAAATTCTCCAAAAAGTTCAATTAATTTTTTTCTTCTGTATTCAAATATCTCATTTAATTTTGGTTTTACAAGAAAAGGATGTACAAATTGTCCCAAAATTCCCATAGGAACTTTATAATCTATAATGTCTTCCATTTCAACACCACCAGGAATTTCCTTGATAAAATGTTTGTGATGCCATAATGCGTAAGGTCCGAAAAGTTGTACATCTACAAAATATTCCCCTTTTTCAACATGTGTAATTTCTGAAACCCATTTGGTTTTAATTCCAAAAATTGGCGTAACTAAATATTGTATAATTTGGCCCGCAAATATTGGCCGATCAGCACCACTTAAAATATCAAAACTCATGTATTCAGGAGTAATGGTTTTTAAATTTTTAGGGCTTGATAAAAATTCCCAGGCCTCTTTTTTGGTTATAGGTATATTTTGTTTCGATTCAAATCTGTATATTTTCATGATTTTTTTTATTTTTGAAGTACAAATATACAATTGTTTAATCTTTAAAGAAAATTATTAAACAAAATAAATAATTTTATATTTTTATTAACTTTTATTCCTCATTAAATACTTTAATTTAGCAAAAAAATAAAATAACTATGAAAAAATTACTTGCTTTAAGTTTACTACTAATTACTGGAATTTCTTCCGCACAAATTTCTATGCCACAAGCTAGTCCAATATCTAAAGTGGATCAAACTGTAGGATTAACAAAAATAGCTGTCGATTATCATAGACCAAGTGCAAAAGGAAGAGCTGTTTATGGAGAATTAGTTCCTTATGGAAAAAATTGGAGAACGGGTGCAAATGAAAATACAACAATTACTTTTTCGCAAGATGTTGTTATTGAAGGAAAACCTTTAGCGCAAGGAACCTATGCCTTATATACTACACCAAAAGCTGATTCTTGGGACATTATTTTCTATAAAGACACAAACAATTGGGGTTTACCGGAAGAATGGAGCGAAGAAAAAGTTGCGTTAAAAACTTCTGCAAAACCTGAAAGTTTAAACAGATTAGTAGAAACTTTTACTATTTCATTTAACAATGTAACAACAGAAGCTACAAATTTAGAATTGTCTTGGGAAAAAACTTTAGTTTCCATAAAGATTGAAGTTCCTACACAAAAAATTGTATTAAAAAAGATTGAAGATACTATGAATGGACCTTCAGCAAATGAATATTATACTTGTTCTCAATACTATTATCAATCTAATACAGATTTAAACAAAGCTTTAATTTGGATCAATCAAGGTATTACCTTATCTGGTAATAAAGTTCCATTTTGGTACAATAGATTAAAAGCTTTAATACAATACAAATTAGGAGATAAAAAAGGCGCTATTGAAAGTGCAAAATTATCTTTAGCTGGTGCAACTGCAGAAAAAAACGAAGAGTACATCAAACAAAATAAAGACAGTATTGAATTGTGGTCTAAAAAATAATACAATCTATAAATTACAAGTTAAAAAGCCATTCATATTGAATGGCTTTTTAATTTTATATTGTTTTCAAACTTTCTATTAAAATGTCAATTTCTTCTTTGGTATTATAATGACTAAAAGAAATTCTTAAAGATGGCTTTTTAATATTTTCTGCAGATAAAAATTCAGCTAAAACATGTGATGGCTTTATACTTCCGCTTTGACAAGCACTTCCTCGCGAAACTGCAATTCCTTTCATATCTAAATTAAATAAAATCATTGCTGTTTTTTCTTCTGAAAAAGGTAACAAAACATTTAGAATGTTATAAAACGTGTTTTCTCCATTTATTAAAATACCTTCAAAATTGGCTTGTAATTGAGAAACACAATACTTCTTTAATTCAGTAATGTATTCTGTTTCATCAACTAAATGTTCGTTCGCTAAATCAAAAGCTTTTGACATTCCTGCAATTTGATGAATAGCTTCTGTTCCAGCACGTAATCCTTTTTCTTGTTCACCACCAAATAACATCGGTTGCATAATTCTGTTTTTTCGGATAAAAGCAAAACCAACTCCTTTTGGGCCATGAAATTTATGTGCACTTGCCACCAAAAAATCTAATGGTGTTTCTTGCAAATCTATTTTTACTTTCCCAATAGATTGTACTGTATCACAATGAAAAACCGCATTATATTTTTGGCAAATTCCTGTAACTCGGTTTAAATCTAAAACAGTTCCAATCTCATTATTCACATGCATTAATGTTACTAAAGTCGGAATTTCATCATTCAATTTTCTTTCGAAATCAAATAAATCTAAATTTCCATTTGGTAGAATATTGATATACTCAACTTCCACACCAAACTCTTTTTGTAAGTTTAAAACAGTGTATAATGTAGCGTGATGTTCAATTTTGCTGGTTATAATTTTTTTAATTCCATTATTTTTAACCATTTCGCGTAAAATCCAATTGGTTCCTTCCGTTGCATTGGCTGTGAAAATAATTTCTTGAGCAGAGCAATTTAAATGCTTCGCAATTGTTTTTCGAGATGTTTCTAAAATCGATTTAGAACTTCTTCCAAAACTGTGAGTTGATGATGGATTTCCAAAATCGTGTTGCAAAACATCAACCATCGTATGAATAACTTCTGGGCGTAAAGGTGTCGTTGCGGCGTTATCTAAATATATATTTTTCATTTTATTAAGTCGCTAATATTACCACTAAGGCACAAAGTCGCTAAGTTTATTTTTTGTTAATATTCGATTACAATTAGCACATTTTTGTCAGCTAAAAGGTTATATTTTAATTTTGTTTGATGTAAACTTCCATGGCTCCAAGTCCATATTTTCCATAACTGGCTTCTTGAATCACTATATTTTCATATCGTTTTAAAAGATATTCTAATTCTGATTTTAGAACGCCATCACCAACACCATGAATCAAAATCACACGATTATAGCGTTTGGAAATAGCAAAGTCCATAGCGCGTTTGGCTTCTTCTAATTGAATGTTCAACTTATCGAAGTTCGTTAAATTTTGATTTCTACCTGTAATTATTTTTTCTAAATGTAAATCGACTTCAAAAACCATTGGTTCTTTTTTGCTCAATTTACTTAAAACTGAACCTTTCTTTTTGGGAATTTCTTTTTCGGCTAAAACCTGAGATAAATTGGCTCCAAAGTTTATTTTCGGCGCATCTGTAGCAATTTGAATTAGTTCCTTTTTATAATAAATTAATTCAAAACCATCAGTTGTTTCTATAATTACTCTATTATCTGTCTCAAAACCAATTACTTTACCCTCTAAATTATCATCTAGTACTTGAACAACATCACCTATATTCATTATTATTGAATTAAAATCTGCATCAAAAATAAATAATTCAAATTTAATTTGGTAATTAAAATACAACTTTATACATTTGTAATCAATATGAAAAACAGAATTCAAAATACTTGGTGGTGGAATAACTTACAACTTACGTCGTGAGCAAATCCTCTATTGTATTAAATTATACATTTAAAAAAGGCTTGTCAATCACGACAAGCCTTTTTTTTTATTCTGAACTTTTTTCAGAATCAAGATAAAAATTAAATAAAAATACAGAATTAAATTTTGCATACATGAAAACATATACCTTACATACCAATTCTAAAAAATTACTGGCTGATACATTTACACCAGTGAGTGTGTATTTAAAAATTAGAGATAAATTCCCCAACAGTTTATTGTTGGAAAGTTCTGATTATCATGCAAACGACAATAGTTTTTCGTTTATTTGTTTTAATCCAATTGCAAATTTTAGTATTGAAAACGATATAATTACGAAACAATATCCTGACAATACAATTGAGAAAACAGAAGTTCAAAATAAAAATGTAATAGATGAATTAGAGCAATTTTCCCAACAGTTCGAAACAGAATCGGAATCGTTTAAATTTATTAACAATGGTCTTTTTGGTTATATTTCTTACGATGCGATTCAATATTTTGAGAAAATAAATATTAAAAAGAAATCTTTAGAAAACGAAATTCCTCTAATACAATACGCTGTTTATAAAAATATTATCGCTATAAATCATTTCAATAACGAAGCGTATATTTTCTGTCATTCTTATGATGATGTAAACAATATCGCCGAAATTGAACAAATATTACAAAATAAAAGTTTTGCTTCTTTCAGTTTTAAAAAGGAAAATGAAGTAATTTCTAATTTAACTGACGAACAATTTAAAGCAAATGTGGCTTTAGCTAAGAAACATTGTTTGCGAGGCGATGTTTTTCAATTGGTTTTGTCAAGACGCTTCTCACAAGAATTTAAAGGCGATGAATTCAACGTTTACAGAGCGTTACGAAGTGTAAACCCGTCGCCATATTTGTTTTATTTTGATTATGGAAATTATAAAATTTTCGGATCTTCACCAGAGGCGCAAATCGTAATTAAAGATAATGTAGCGGAAATCCACCCAATTGCTGGAACTTTTAAAAGAACTGGAAACGATGAAGAAGATGCACAATTAGCTAAAAAACTTACAGAAGATGCTAAAGAAAATAGCGAACACGTCATGTTAGTCGATTTAGCTAGAAACGATTTGAGTAGAAATTGTAACGAAGTAAAAGTAGAAAAATACAAAGAAGTGCAGTTTTTTTCTCACGTGATTCATTTGGTTTCAAAAGTGACTGGGAAATTGAAAAATCCTAATAATTTTATGAACTTAGTAGCTAATACTTTTCCTGCTGGAACTTTAACAGGTGCTCCAAAAGTGCGTGCCATGGAATTAATTGAAGAAATAGAACAAACCAATAGAAGTTTTTATGGCGGTGCGATTGGTTTTATGGATTTTAAAGGAAATTTCAATCATGCCATAATGATTCGTTCCTTTTTAAGTAAAAATCACAAATTGTATTTTCAAGCTGGTGCTGGAATTGTAGAAAGTTCAACAGAAGAAAACGAAACACAAGAAGTATATAATAAGTTAAGTGCTTTACAAAAAGCTTTAGATTTAGCTGAAACCATTTAAGAAAATTTGAAGTCTCAATTAACCTGAAACTTGAAACCTGAAACTTGAAACAAAAAAATATGAAAATAGCAGTTATAGATAATTACGATAGTTTCACTTATAATTTAGTGCACTATTTAGACGATTTAGGAGCAGAAGTCACTGTTTTTAGAAACGATGAATTTGAATTGAAAGAATTAGAACCTTTTGAAAAAATACTTTTATCACCAGGACCAGGAATTCCTGATGAAGCGGGTTTACTAAAAGAGGTGATTAAAACCTATGCCAAAACAAAAAGTATTTTTGGGGTTTGCCTTGGTTTACAAGCTATTGGTGAAGTTTTTGGTGGAACGCTAACTAATTTAGAAAAAGTTTATCACGGCGTGGCTACTAAAGTGTCTAAAACAGAAGATGATTTCATTTTCAATGAGTTACCAAATGAAATAGAAGTAGGACGTTATCATTCTTGGGTGATTTCCAATGAGAATTTTCCTCAAAATTTAATTATCACTTCAACGGATGCAAACGGACAAATTATGTCGGTAAAACATAGTGTTTACGATGTTCGAGGTGTGCAATATCATCCAGAAAGTGTATTAACGCCTCATGGAAAGAAAATCTTGGAAAATTGGCTTAGTCATTAAAGAGCCAAGTAAAAAGTAAAAAGAATCAAGTAAAAAGAATCAAGTAAAAAGAATCAAGTAGGACGATTTATACCTAAAGATAATGAAAAATATTATAAATAGATTAATCAATCACGAAATACTTTCTAAACAGGAAGCCAAGTCGACATTAATAGAAATCTCAAACGGAAATTGTAATTCACATCAAATTGCCGCTTTTTTAACGGTTTACATGATGCGAAATATCACCATTGAAGAACTTTCAGGTTTTCGCGAAGCTTTGTTAGAATTATGTATTCCAGTAGATTTTTCAGCTTATGACACTATCGATTTATGTGGAACTGGTGGTGATGGAAAAGATACTTTTAATATTTCTACTTTGTCTTCTTTTATTGTGGCAGGAGCTGGCTATAAGGTTGCGAAACATGGAAATTATGGCGTTTCTTCCATTTCTGGATCAAGTAATGTGATGGAACAAATGGGCGTGAAATTTACGAATGATCAAGAAATTTTAACCAGATGCATAGAAGAAGCAAATATTGCGATTTTACACGCACCATTATTTCATCCAGCCATGAAAAATGTTGGACCAATCAGAAAGGAATTAGGCGTAAAAACGTTTTTTAACATGCTCGGACCAATGGTAAACCCATCGTTTCCAAAATTTCAAATGGTGGGTGTTTTTAGTTTAGAATTGGCCAGAATGTACGCGTATTTATATCAAAAAACGGAAACAAAATACGCTATTCTTCACGGATTAGAAGGTTTTGACGAAGTTTCATTAACTGATAAAGTAAAAATTATTACGAATACAACAGAAACCATCAATTCACCTGCTGATTTTCTTTTCGATGCAATTCAACTTTCTGAAATCAAAGGCGGAGATACAGTTGAAGATTCAGCCAAAATATTCCATAAAATATTGAGTGGAGAAGGTTCTGAAGCACAAAACAATGTGGTTTTAGTCAACTCAGCTTTAGCTATTCAAACGATTTCAAATTTAAATTATTCTGATTCTTTAGAAAAAGCGAAAGATAGTTTATTCAGTAAAAAGGCACTTTCAAAATTAAATACACTTATAAAATTAAGCAACTAATGGATATTTTAGAAAAAATCATTGCAGACAAAAGGCGAGAAGTCGAATTGAAAAAATCAATTATTCCTGTTTCTCAATTAGAAAATTCGGTTTTATTTAATTCTAGAACCCAATCGTTAAGCAAATTATTGCAAAATTCATCTTCTGGAATTATTGCAGAGCACAAACGTAAATCGCCATCCAAACAAACTATAAATTCTTCATTTACAGTGGAAGAAGTAGTAAAAGGATATCAAAATGCTGGTGTATGCGGAATTTCAGTCTTAACTGACATGAAATATTTCGGAGGAAGCTTAGACGATTTATTGTTAGCGAGAGCTTCAGTAACCATTCCTTTATTAAGAAAAGAATTTATCATTGACGAATACCAATTAATAGAAGCTAAAGCGCATGGAGCCGATGTAATTCTACTAATTGCTGCTGTTT
This sequence comes from uncultured Flavobacterium sp., assembly GCA_964461805.1. Lineage (GTDB taxonomy): Bacteria > Bacteroidota > Bacteroidia > Flavobacteriales > Flavobacteriaceae > Flavobacterium. Next base: position 15,889 of record CAYWVV010000015.1, on the reverse strand, counting down.
TAACCCGACAAGAAATAAAATATTTATCTGAATTTGCGCAATCTTTAGGTTTAGAAGTTTTATTGGAAGTCCATAATGAAGAAGAATTGCAAAAAGCGATTATGCCAAGTTTAAATATGATAGGTGTAAATAACAGAAATTTAAAAACTTTTGAAGTGAGTTTATCGTATAGTAAAGAGTTGGCGAATATAATTCCAAACGAATTTGTAAAAATTTCGGAAAGTGGTATTTCAAATATTGAAGATGTTAAAGAGTTACAACAATTTGGTTATCAAGGTTTTTTAATCGGAGAAAACTTTATGAAAACGGATAATGCTGGTTTAGCAGCGAGTGAATTTATCAAACAATTATAATAACAGAGATTAGAGAAATTATAAAATTTTAGAAATTTTTCCAATCTGTGTTCTAAAAATAAAATAAATGAAAGTTAAACTTAAAATATGCGGTATGAAATTTCCAGAAAATATTCAGGAAATAGCTCTTTTAGAACCTGATTTTTTAGGATTCATTTTCTATGAAGGTTCGGTTCGAAATTATACAGAAAATACGATTGTTTCTATTCCAAATTCTATACATAAAGTAGGTGTTTTTGTGAATGAAAAATCAATTAATATTATAAAAAATATTCAAAAGCATGACTTAAATATGATTCAACTTCATGGAAATGAAACTGAAAGTTATTGTTTAGAATTAATAAATCAACTTAATCACAATCAGTTAAATACTAAAATAATTAAAGCTTTTTCAGTAGATGAATCATTTGATTTTTCCATACTCAACAAATATCAAATAGTAGACTATTTTTTATTCGACACAAAAGGTAAATTACCTGGTGGAAATGGTACCAAATTCAATTGGCAAATATTAGAAAACTATAAGCTTGAAAAACCCTATTTCTTGAGTGGAGGCATTGGATTAGAAGATGTTGAAAGCATTCAAGAATTTCTAAAAACACCAGCTTCAAAATATTGTTTTGCTTTAGATGTGAACAGTCAATTTGAAATAGAAGCTGGATTAAAAAACAAAGAAAAATTACAACAATTTAAAACACAACTATATGAGTCAGTTTAAAGTTTCAGAAAAAGGATTTTACGGAAAATTTGGAGGTGCATTTATCCCAGAAATGCTATATCCAAATGTAGAAGAATTACGTACACAATATCTTTCTATCATTGCAGAGCCTAGCTTTCAAGAAGAATATATGTATTTGTTAGAGCAATATGTGGGTCGACCAACACCTTTGTATTTTGCAAAGCGATTGTCAGAAAAATACAATACCAAAATCTACTTAAAAAGAGAAGATTTATGTCATACTGGCGCGCACAAAGTGAATAATACTGTTGGTCAAATTATATTAGCCAAACGTTTAGGAAAAACTCGTATTATTGCCGAAACAGGAGCAGGACAACACGGTGTAGCTACCGCAACTGTTTGTGCGTTAATGGGTTTGAAATGTATCGTTTATATGGGTGAAGTTGATATTGAACGTCAAGCGCCAAATGTAGCACGAATGAAAATGCTTGGCGCAGAAGTTCGTCCGGCAACTTCAGGTTCTAAAACACTAAAAGATGCCACAAATGAAGCTATTCGCGACTGGATTAACAACCCAACGGATACGTTTTATATCATTGGATCTGTTGTTGGTCCACATCCTTATCCAGACATGGTAGCAAAATTTCAAAGTATTATTTCAAAAGAAATTAAATCGCAATTATTAACGCAAGAAGGAACGGAATACCCAAATTATGTGATTGCTTGTGTAGGTGGTGGAAGTAATGCAGCTGGTGCTTTTTATGAGTTTTTAGATGACAAACAAGTAGGTTTAATTGCTGTTGAAGCAGCTGGACATGGCGTAGATTCTGGAGAAAGTGCAGCCACATCTGTTTTAGGAAAAATTGGAATTATTCATGGAAGTCGCACTTTATTAATGCAAACAGAAGACGGACAAATTACAGAACCTTATTCTATTTCTGCAGGTTTAGATTACCCAGGAGTTGGACCGCTTCATGCGCATTTGAACGATACTGGTCGTGCCGAATTTATTGCCATTACTGATGAAGATGCTATGAATTCTGGTTTAGAAATTTCTAAAATGGAAGGAATTATTCCAGCCATTGAAACCGCTCATGCTTTTTCAGTTTTAGATAAGAAAAAATTTAAACCAACTGATATTGTAGTAATTAATTTATCTGGACGTGGAGATAAAGATTTGAATACCTATATTGACTATTTCGGATTTTAAAATAGAACCGCGAAGCTCGCAAAGAAAGACACTAAGCTCGGAAAAAAAAATAAAACTTTGTGTCTTAGCATCTTTGTAGCGAAAAAAACAAACTTAGCACCTTAAAAAATGAACAGAATAAATCAAAAAGTACAAGAAAATAAAAAACTGCTTTCTATATATTTTACAGCAGGATATCCTAATTTAAATGACACAGTTTCTATAATTCAAGAATTAGAGGAAAATGGAGTAGATATGATAGAAATTGGTTTGCCATTTTCTGATCCATTGGCTGATGGGCCAACCATTCAGGAAAGTTCTACGCAGGCCATTGAAAATGGAATGACAACTAAATTGCTTTTCGAACAATTGAAAGACATTCGTCAAACGGTAGAAATTCCATTGATAATTATGGGTTATTTTAATCCGATGATGCAATTTGGAGTGGAAAAATTCTGCCAAAAATGTAATGAAGTTGGAATTGATGGTTTAATTATTCCTGATTTACCTTTAGAAGAATATCTTTCTGAATATCAAGCTATTTTCGAAAAACACAATCTGAAAAATGTGTTTTTAATTACACCTCAAACTACAAACGAGCGCATTGTACAAATCGATTCAGTTTCTGATAGTTTTATTTACATGGTGAGTTCAGCTGCGGTTACTGGAAGTCAATCTGGTTTTGGAAACGAACAAACAAGTTATTTTGAACGTATTTCGAATCTAAATTTAAAAAATCCACAAATAATCGGGTTTGGAATTAATAATAAAGAAACTTTCGAACAAGCAACTTCTTATCAAAAAGGAGCAATTATTGGAAGTGCGTTTATAAAATTTATTGCAAATAATGCGATTGATACAATTGGTGAATTTGTTCGAAAAATTAGAAACTAAAAAACATTTAATTAATCTTTAGGTAATAAAACAGACTAATTTATTGTCAAAACAAACCAAATTAATAATGTTATATATAGATAAACACATAGAATTTTACATTTTTTTGTTTTTAGTATAATACTATTTTAATGTTCGACAGTGAATTTTGTAGCAATTAAAAACTACATAACGATGTCGAAAAATTATCTAACAAAAAATCAATTATTACTGTGTTTATTGATGGTAACGTCTTTTTCTTGGGGACAAAATTTAGTTCATTATTGGAACTTTAACAACAATGCTTCAGTTGCAACAATCACAGCGCCGACACAAACTGTTGGTGGTGCTAATTTAGTTGCAATTGCAGGTGGAATTAGCGCAATTGATTTTGCTGGAGGAACAGGTCAAAACTTTAATGTTTTAAATTTGAATGCTAGAAACAGTGATGTTTCTGGAACTCATTTACGTTTTAATGATCCCATTGGTGGGGCTTTAGAATTTGCGTTACCAACTTCAGGTTATGAAAATATAGTGGTGAAATTTGCAACTCGCCGTTCAGGTTCTGGAGCTGGAACACAATCTTGGTCGTATTCATTAAATGGAACAAGTTATGTTCCTTTTACAACTGTAACTCCAAATAATGGTGATCCAGCTTTAGCAACTTTAGATTTTACAGCAATTTCTGGTGCGAATAATAACGCCAATTTTAAATTGAAAGTAGAATTTTCACAAGGAGCTGGTTCAACAGCTGGAAACAATAGATTCGACAACTTTACTTTAGAAGGAAATACAGTAAGTGGAGGAGATACAACTGCGCCTATTACTACAATTTTGCCAGTAAATGCTGCGACAAATGTGGCTACAACAATTAATCCAACAATTAGTTTCAATGAAGCTATTCGTTTAATTGATAACAATGCCGTAACGAATACAAATGTTGATGCTTTAGTAGAATTACGATTGAATAATGCTTCAGGAGCAATTGTACCTTTTGACGCTACAATTTCTGGAAATACAATTACAATTGTTCCAACTTCAATTTTAAATAATGGACAATTATATTATGTGGCTTTATTACCAAATACAATTGAAGATTTAAATAATAATGCCGTTTCAACTATACAATCAGCAACATTTACAACTGGAAATCCAAGTGTTGCTTTTGCTTCAAACTTTATTAAAACTAATGAAGGAGCAACGCTTTCATTTGTTATTAATTTAACGAGTCCAGCAACTTCTTCTGTTGAATTAGTAGTAAAATCAAGTCCTTTTAGTACGGCTAATGCTTCAGATATTACTTTAAGTACTCAAACTTTAAACTTCACAAGTTCAAGTGCATTAACACAAACTATTACTATTCCAATTGTAGATGATGCTTTAATTGAACAACAAGCAGAATATTTTGTTTTAAGTTTAGAAAATCCAGTTGGAGTTACCATTTCTGGAAATTCATTTGCAACGATTTATATTATTGATAACGATGATGTAGCACCAATTCCATCGCAAGAAATTGAATTAAATTATATTGGAAGTTTTGATCCATCTGGTGCTAGTACAAGTACTTGTGAAATTGTAGTCCACGATCCAGCATCGCAACGTTTATTCACAACAAGTGCTGTTGCAGGATTTTTGGATATTATTAATTTTTCAAATCCGGCGGCACCAACAGTTGTAACTTCTGTTAATATGAATGTTTATGGTGGCGTGACTTCAGTAGCTGTTAATAACGGAATTGTGGCTGTTGCCTCTCCAAATACGGATGAAAGTTTAAATGGTTCTGTTGTGTTTTTCGATACAAATGGTGTATTTTTAAAACAAGTTACAGTTGGTGCTTTGCCAGATATGATTACGTTTACACCAGATGGAACAAAAGTACTAACAGCTAACGAAGGACAACCAAATGCCAATTATTCTGTTGATCCAGAAGGTTCTGTAAGTGTAATTGATATTTCAGGAGGAATTCCTGCATTAAGTCAAGCAAATGTTACTACTTTATTATTTACAGCTTATAATTCACAAGAAGCTACTTTAATTGCTTCAGGAGTTAGAAAATTAAAAGCAACAAGTACTTTATCTCAAGATTTTGAACCAGAATACATTACCATAAGTGCAGATTCTCAAAAAGCTTGGGTGACACTTCAAGAAAATAATGCCGTTGTAGAAATCAATTTAGCAACTACAACTTTTACAGATATTTGGGCTTTAGGAACAAAAGATGTAAGTCTTCCAGGAAACGGAATGGATATTTCTGATAACAATGGACAAGTTTTAATCGCGAACTGGCCAATCAAAGCTTTTTATATGCCTGATGCTGTTGCGAATTATACAATTGGTGGAACAACTTATTTAGTTACAGCCAATGAAGGTGATGAAAAAGAATACACTGGTTTTGTTGAAAGAACTACAGTTGGAGCTTCAACATATACTTTAGATCCAGCTATTTATCCGAATGCTTCAGTTTTAAAGCAATCGTATAATATGGGACGATTTAGAGTTTCTAATTTAAGTGGAAATACAGATGTTGATTCAGATTTCGAAACGATTAATGCTGTGGGTTCACGTTCTTTTTCAATTTTTAATGCCACAACTAAACAAATTGTATTTGATAGTGGAGACGATTTTGAAAGATATACAGCAGCTAATTTAGCTTCAATTTATAATGCAGATCACAGTGATAATATTTCAAAAGGAAGAAGTCGTGCTAAAGGTCCGGAACCAGAAGGTGTAACCGTAGCCAAAATTGGTACTGAAACTTTTGCTTTTATTTCATTAGAAAGAGTAGGTGGAGTTATGGTTTATAATATTACAGATCCAAATGATGTGACTTTTGTAGATTACAAAAACAGTAGAAGTACTTCAGCATATTCAGGCGATAACGGTCCAGAAGGAATTACTTACATTAAACCAGAAAATAGTCCAACTGCAAAAGGTTATGTTTTAGTGGCGAATGAAATCAGTGGAACTATTACTGTTTTTGAAGTAGATGAAAATCTATTATCGTCTTCTAGTTTTAATACAGATGTTAAAACATTTGCCATTTTTCCAAATCCATCACAAAATGGAATCGTTTATTTTAATAGAGTAGCCGATTACGAATTATATGATATTTCTGGTAAGAGAATAAGCGGAGAAAAAGAAGCTTTAACAATTGTTACAAGCCAACTTTCAAAAGGAATTTATTTAGTAAAAACTAGTGAAGGAATCATACAAAAACTAATTGTAAACTAATAATTTACGAAATTAACACCAAACCTCTAGCGAAAGTTAGAGTTTTTTTTTAATTCTATAACAGGTTTTAAATCTGTTAAAATTATGTTAAAACAAAATTAAACAATTGTTTAAATCAAACGTTTGTTTAATTTTGTTATGAATTTAAAAGATAACCCCATTATGGAATATAATTCAAAACAAATTGAAATATTACATGTAACTGAAAAACTTTTTGCAGAAAAAGGGTTTGATGGTACTTCTGTAAGAGATATTGCAAAAGCCGCTGATATGAATGTAGCAATGGTTTCGTATTATTTTGGTTCAAAAGAAAAGTTACTTGATGCAATTATCATACACCGAGTTTCTGGTTTTAGAATGATTTTAGAAAATCTTCAATTGGAAACGATTTCTCCCATAGAAAAAATCAAAAAATTTGTGGATTTATACATTAATAAGCTTAACGAAAATAAAGATGTATATCAAATAATTCATTTCGAAATAGTAAATCAAAAAAGAGCTTGCGATTTATCCGCTTTTTCAGAAATAAAAAAGAAAAACTTATTACTTCTTGAAAATATTATTGCAGAAGGACAAAATGCAAATCTATTCAAACCAAATTGTAATTCACTGATGATTCCAGCCATGGTGATTGGAACTTTCTCTCAAATATACAATAACAAAAAATTTTATATTGAGATGTTAAATTTAAAAAACGAAAATGAGTTTGAAAAGTATCTTTTAAATGATTTTAAAGAAGAAATAACCAATGTAGTATTAGGAATGTTAATCAAATAAAAATGAATATCAACAAAATTATAATTCTAGCGCTGTTTTCAATTGGATATATCCAAGCTCAAGAAAACAAACCACTTTCTCTCAAGGAAGCAATTAATTTGGGAACAACTAAAAGTAACCAAGCTATTTTAGCCGATACGAAAGTTAAAACTTCAGAATGGGAAGTAAAAACGGTTAAAAATAATCAGTTACCAAGTGCCACACTTTCTGGACAATTTTTCAAACTTACCAAAGCAGATGTAAAAGGAAATCTTATTCCGCAATCTGGTAATGGAATAGATATTAGTCAATTAGCTATTGGTCAAGCAAATGTTACCGTTCCTGTTTTTAATGGATTTAAAATTCAAAACAGCATCAAAGCTTCACAAAATTTAAATTTAGCTGAAGTAAGTAATGCGCAACACACAAAAGAACAAATCGCTTTATATGTTACGCAACTTTATTTTAGTTTGTATAAAACCCAACAAATGATTCTGCTAACAGAAGATAATTTGAAAAGTGCACACCAACGTGTAGTTGATTTTCAAGCTTTAGAAGATAACGGCCTTTTAGCGCATAACGATTTATTAAAAGCTCAATTACAAGAATCTAATATCGAATTATCATTAGAAACGGCTAAGAAAAACAATTCTGTTTTGAATTTTCAATTGGTTAATTTTTTACAATTACCAGAAGGAACTAAAATAAAAATTTCGGAGGAAGAATTTAAATCGTTACAACCCATTTCTGATACTTCCTTTCAAAGAAAAGATTTAGAAGCTTTATCATTTCAACAACAAGCGGCTAAAAACAACATTAAAATTGCTCAAGGAAATTATTATCCTTCTTTTAATTTAATTGGTGGATATATCGCTTTAGATGTAAAAAATGCTTTAACTGTAACTAATGCTATGAATTTTGGAGCTGGAGTTTCGTATGATATTTCTTCGATCTTCAAAAACAAAAAGAATGTCGAAAAAGCCAAAAGTAAATCTCTTGAAGTAGAAAATCAAATCGCTATTTTAAACGAAAAAATTACAGAAGAAGTTCAAGAAGCGAATGAAAATTACAATTTAGCCATCAAACAAAAAAATGTGTACGAAAAAGCACAATTGCAAGCAACTGAAAACTACAGAATTGTTTTAGATAAATACAATAACGGCTTATCCAATACAAACGATTTATTAGAAGCCAACGTAGAACAATTACAAGCAAAAATAAATTACACGGTTTCAACTTCAGATATTCTTCAAAAATATTACGAATTACAATTTCAAAAAGGAAAACTAACGCAATCAATAAATTAAAATATATTCAAAATGGAAAAAAAACAAACTAATAAAAAATTCACATTTGTTCTAATTGGATTAGTAACTTTAGGTGCAATATATGGTGGTTATAAATATAATCATTCCCTTTCGCATGAAACAACTGATGATGCGCAAATTGAGCAAAACATGACACCAATTATTCCAAGAGTTACAGGTTTCATTGAAAAAATTTATATAAAAGACAATCAATTCGTAAAAAAAGGTGATACTTTATTTGTGATTGATAATAGCGATTACACAGTAAAAGTGGAAGAAGCAAAAGCAGCATTATTAGCAGCACAAAGTTCATTTGAAGTTTCTAAAGCAGATGTTGGAACAGCGCAAAGTACGGTTTCTGTTAGTGATGCAAATGCTAAAACTTCTGTTAATAGCATCGAAACCGCTCAAATTCGATTATGGAGAGCAACTAACGATTTCGAACGTTTTGAAAATTTATATAAAAACAAATCAATCACAAAACAACAATACGAACAAGCTTTAGCAGCGAAACAAGAAGCTGAAAGTCAATTGAAAATGATGAAGCAACAAAAAAGCGCCAACGATTTTCAAAAAAATGTTGCCGTTACAAGAACAAATGTTTCTCAAAAACAAACTTCTGTAGCCGCTGCAAATATCGAAAGAGCTAAAGCAGCTTTAGATGCAGCACTATTAAACTTAAAATATACAGTGGTTACTGCTGCTACAAACGGACAAGTTTCAGCTGTTGATTTGCAACCAGGACAATTAATTCAACCAGGTCAATCTTTATTTTACATTATTAATTCTGAGGAAGTTTGGGTGGTAGCTAATTTTAAAGAAACGCAATTGAATAAAATGAAATTAGGTCAAACAGTAGAAATTAAAGCCGATGCTTTTCCTGGTGAAAAATTTGAAGGTTCAATTACTTCATTTTCTCCAGCTACAGGTTCTCGTTTTTCTTTATTACCACCTGATAATGCAACGGGTAATTTCGTAAAAACTGTTCAACGTTTACCTGTGAAAATTTCATTGACAACAAATAATGCAAAAGATAAAATCAATTTACTTCGTTCAGGAATGAATGTAGAAGTAGATGTTCACTTAGATTAATTATGAGCACAAGCACAACAAACACAAACGAAGATAGTTTAGTTGAATATGGCTTTAATCGAGTAATAATCACTATTACCGCAGTTTTATGTGCACTTTTAGAAATTGTAGATACTACAATTGTAAATGTGGCATTGAACGATATGCGTGGAAGTCTTGGTGCGACATTAACCGATGTAGCTTGGGTAATTACAGCTTACGCGATTGCAAATGTTATTGTTATTCCAATGACAAGTTGGTTGTCACAACAATTTGGCAGAAGAAACTATTTTGCAGCTTCTATAATTATTTTTACAACGGCTTCATTCCTATGTGGAAATGCATCTGATATTTGGGAATTAATTATTTTTAGATTCATTCAAGGATTAGGTGGCGGTGCATTATTAGTGACTTCTCAAACCATTATTACCGAAAGTTATCCCGTTGCAAAACGTGGAATGGCACAAGCTATTTACGGAATGGGTGTAATTGTTGGTCCAACTTTAGGGCCGCCATTAGGAGGTTATTTAGTCGATACGTATTCTTGGCCTTATATTTTTTACATCAATATTCCAATCGGAATTATCGCTACATTATTAACGTTACGATATGTAAAAAGTCCGAAATATGGAGAAAAATTAAGTGCTAATCAAGTCGATTGGTACGGGATTTTAACTTTAGCAGGATTTATTGGATCTTTACAATATGTTTTAGAACACGGTCAACAAGACGATTGGTTTAACAACAGAACAATAGTCACGCTGAGTTTAGTAAGTTTCTTCAGTTTGTTTTTCTTTATTTGGAGGCAATTAACGTATAAATATCCAATCGTAAATCTGAAAGTTTTAAAAGATACCAATTTACGAGTGGGTACGATTTTAAGTTTTATCATGGGATTTGGATTATACGGCTCTACATTTATTATTCCGATTTACACCCAATCGATTTTAGGTTGGACGGCTACAGATGCAGGTTTACTTTTAATTCCGAGTTCACTAATGACTGCTTTTATGATGCCGATTATTGGACAATTATTACAAAAAGGTGTACCTCAAAAGTATTTAGTTGCTCTTGGTTTCTTAATGTTCTTTTTCTTTACCTTTTGGATGTACAACGTAATGACACCAGACACAGGAGAAGAATACATGTATTGGCCATTAATTATTAGAGGATTAGGTTTAGGATTATTATTTGTACCTATTACAACCTTATCTTTATCAACATTAAAAGGGAAAAGTATTGGTGAAGGAGCTGCTTTTACAGGAATGATGCGTCAACTTGGAGGTTCTTTCGGAATTGCGATTATCACCACATTTATTGCTCGATTTAGTCAAGAACACCGGGTGAATTTAATAGCCAATATTGATGCAACAAAAACACAAGTTCAAGATAGAATTACGCAATTACAACATGGTTTTATGGCAAAAGGATTTAGTTCCAATGAAGCTTTAGCAAAAGCACATAAAATTATTGATTTTGGTGTGAATAAACAAAGTACCGTTTTATCGTACATGGATATTTTCTTATACTTAGGACTTTTATTCTTAGTTTGTATTCCGGTAATACTTCTAATTAAAAACAATAAAAATAAAGTTGATATTAGTGAAGCTATGCACTAAAATTGAATTCAAAAAAAATCCCAATCAATTGACTGGGATTTTTTTTATCTCGTAAAAACCAATTTATTTTCTTCTGATAAATTGCTATCAAAAGCATAACCTTCATAATTAAATCCTTTTAAGTCTTCAATGGTTTCGGCGTTTGTATCAATGATATAACGAACCATCATTCCTCTAGCTTTTTTAGCAAAGAATGAAATCATTTTTAATTTTCCGTCTTTATAATCTTTAAATTCTGGCGTAATAACTGGAACTTTTAGCTTTTTTACATCAACAGCAGAGAAATATTCGTTGCTGGCTAAGTTTACAAATAATTCGTCATTTTCTAATTCTGAATTTAAAGAATCTGTAATGTTTTTTTTCCAAAATTCGTACAAGTTTTTCTTGGTTCCAATTTTAATGGATGTTCCCATTTCTAAACGATAGGCTTGCATTAAATCTAAAGGTTTTAATAAACCATATAATCCTGAAAGTATGCGTAATTTTTCTTGTAAAATGGCTAATTTTTCTGTCGGTAATGAATAAACATCTAAACCAGTATACACTTCACCATCAAATGTAAAAACCGCTGGTCTCGCATTTTCTGGAGTAAATGGTGTTTGCCAATCTTGATTACGTTGCCAGTTTAAATCCCCTAATTTTTCAGAAATATGCATCAAATCCATCAACTGATTTGGTTTCAACTTTTTTAAGGTTTTCTGAATGGTTTCCGCTTGCTTTAAAAACGCAGATTCTGTATGTAATTGGGTTGGAAGTTCTTTATCTAAGTTTAAAGATTTGGCTGGCGATATAACAATTTTCATTTTCGGTAGATTTTTTTCAAAAATAGGCATTAGGATGATTTATTACAACACAGATTTGAGAAATTTCACAGATTAATATAATTTCTTAAATCTGTGTTAAGAACTTTGAACTTGAATTTTAAACTTCAACTTTGATATTGCATTTGAAATCCCTAAATTCGCCACATGATAAAAGTAATTCTTTTAGGTTCGGGAAACGTGGCAACTCATTTATTTCAGGCTTTTTCTAAAGCAACTGAAGTAGAAGTGGTACAAGTTTTTTCTAGAACTATTTCAAAAGATTTTCCTGAAAATATTCAAACTTCTGATTTTACTGAAATTTTAGAAGCTAATATTTATATCATTTGCGTTTCTGACAATGCCATCGCAAGTGTTTCTAATCAATTACAATTTGAAAATAGGTTAGTGGTTCACACTTCTGGAAGTACTGATTTTGATGTGCTTAACGCGAAAAACAAAAGAGGCGTTTTTTATCCATTACAAACGTTTTCTAAAAATAAAGCTGTCAATTTTAAGGAAATTCCAATTTGTTTGGAAACTGAAAATTCATCAGATTATGCAACTTTAGAAAAATTAGCCAATTCTATTTCAAATTCTGTCAACAAAATTGATGGAATACAACGAAAAGCGTTACATGTTTCAGCCGTTTTTGTTTGTAATTTTACGAATCATTTGTATCAAATTGGTAATGAAATCTGTGCAGCAAATAATATTCCATTTCAGATTTTACAACCTTTAATTGAAGAAACAGCTCAGAAAATAAAAGCACTTTCTCCAAAAGAAGCACAAACTGGTCCAGCTGTGAGAAATGACACTAAAACAATTGAAAAACATATCGATTTTCTAAAAGATGAGAATCAAAAAGAAATATATAAAATCCTGACAAAATCTATACAAAATGTCGAAAAGTTATAAAGAAGTAATGAATGATATTAAAGGTTTTATCTTTGATATTGATGGTGTTTTAACAGACGGAACGGTTCATATTTCGGAAGACGGACAATTGCTTCGTCAAATGAATATAAAAGATGGCTATGCTATGAAAGCTGCTGTAGATAAAGGATATCCTGTTTGTATTATTTCTGGTGGAAGCAATGAAGGTGTTCGTATCCGCTTGCAAAATCTAGGAATTAAAGATATCTATTTAGCAGCTCCAGATAAAGTGGAAAAATTTTATGAAATTTGCGATGCCTATCAACTAAAACCAGAAGAAATTCTATACATGGGTGACGATATTCCAGATTATTTAGTGATGCAAAAAGTCGGTTTACCAACATGTCCGCAAGATGCTGTGCAAGAAATTAAAGGAATCAGCAAATACATTTCACATGTAAATGGTGGAAAAGGTGCGGTTCGTGATGTCATCGAACAAGTGATGAAAGTTCAAGGAAAATGGATGGACGATTTTGATGGCAAATTAGATTAAAAAATATTTAAAAACAAACACATAGACACATAGTCTTTTTTATAATTTTAAAATATTTTAGGTAAACATAGCTATGTTATCTTAAATTTTAAATAAAATATAATTTCTATGTTTCTATGTTTTTCAAATAAATTAAAATGAAATACTACTTAAAACTAATACGTATAGAAAATTTATTACTAATTGCATTAATGCAACTTGTGATCAAATATACATTTTTAAATCAAGCTGATATTTTACAAGCCTTATCAGATTGGAAATACTTTTTATTAATCATTGCAACCCTTTCAATTGCAGCTGGTGGTTATATTATTAATGATATTTACGATGTTGATGTGGATGCAATCAACAAACCAAATAAGGTTTACATTGGCACACATATTTCAGAAAAAAACGCTTATAATTTATATTTTGTGTTAAATGTAATTGGAGTTGGTTTAGGTTTTTATTTAAGTAGAACTGTCAATAAACCAGCAATTGCAGCTGTTTTTGTAATTTGTTCTGCCTTATTATATGTGTATTCTAATGGTTTGAAACAAATTCCTTTGGTCGGAAATCTTGTAATTGCAGCTTTAGCCGCTTTGAGTATTTTAGTCGTTGGTTTGTTTAATATTTTTCCCTTCATTTTCGATTTCAATAGAAACGAAATGTTCAGCATTTTATCAGTAATTATTGATTATGCTATCTTGGCTTTTCTACTTCATTTTGCCAGAGAAATTATCAAAACTATTGAAGATATTGAAGGTGATAAAGCTTTTGTAATTACAACGGTTGCGTCGTATTTCGGAATTGTAGTTAGTAAAATCATAACTATTTTTACTTTATTAGGTTTTATTGGATATGTTTGTTATTTCATTTACAACAACATTATGCACATGCCCTATGTGATGGGTTATTTCGTTATTTTAATGATGCTTCCAACTCTATTTGTGATTTTTAAAACGATTACAGCTAAAGAAAAAGCAGACTTTAGTTTCATTAGTAAACTATTAAAAATCATAATGTTAACGACTGTTTTTTCATTAACCGCCATAGTTTTAATTGGGAATTAATATGTTAAACGAAAAATTTAATAAACATCGTATTATTTTAGCTTCGGGCTCACCAAGAAGACAACAGTTTTTAAAAGAATTAGATGTCGATTTCGAAATTCAATTAAAAGATATTGAAGAAATTTATCCTGAGCATTTACAAGCAGAAGAAATCACTAATTTTTTAGCTAAATTAAAAGCTGCAGCATTTGTAGCGGATTTAAAAGTAAACGATATTTTAATCACTTCAGATACGATTGTTTGGTTGAACAACAAAGCGTTAGGGAAACCAAAAGACTATGATGACGCTTTTGAAATGCTTACCGAAATGTCTGGAACCACACATAAAGTAATTACTTCGGTTTGTCTTAAGACTATAGATAAAGAAGTAGTTTTTTATGAAGAAACTTTAGTGACTTTTACGAAACTATCTTCAGATGAGATTAAATATTATCTTAATAATTACAAACCTTTTGATAAAGCAGGTTCGTACGGAATTCAGGAATGGATTGGTTTGGTTGCAATAACAAAAATCGAAGGAAGTTATGCGAATGTAGTAGGCTTGCCAACGCACAGATTATATGAAGAAATGATGAAGTTATAAATCATCAACTTAATTTTTAAACACAGTTTGGAGAAAATATATTAATCTGTAAAATTTCTTAAATCTGTGTTTAAAAAAAAATGATTTTTGAAGCTGTTCTTGAATTTTAAAATTTGGAATTTTTTACTTACTTTTGTAAACACAACACATTAAAACATGAGTCAAAAAATATTGCTCAATACTAAAGAAGTCAATATCATTTTACATCGATTGGCCTGTCAATTAATCGAAAAACATCTCGATTTTTCTAATACTATTCTTATCGGAATTCAACCAAGAGGTGCATTTTTAGCCAAAAGATTAACTGAAATTTTAAAAGACGACTATCAAATTTCCGATTTAAAACTAGGCCTATTAGACATTACTTTCTTTAGAGATGATTTCCGAAGAACTGAAAAACCTTTCGAAGCCAACCAAACTCAAATCGATTTTTTAGTGGAAGATAAAAATGTCGTTTTCATTGATGATGTTTTATATACTGGAAGAAGTATTCGTGCTGCTTTAACAGCAATTCAATCGTTTGGAAGACCAAAATCTATTGAACTTTTAACCTTAATTGACAGACGTTTTAGTCGCGATTTACCCATTCAACCCGATTATCGAGGCCGACAAGTAGACGCCATTAACAACGAAAAAGTTTTGGTAAAATGGAAAGAAAAAGATGGTGAAGATGCTGTTTATATAGAGGTAAAGAATTAAGAGCCAAGTAAAAAGTAAAAAGGTTAAAGAAATCTTTGCGTTTCTTTTCGGTTAAAAAACAACATAACTACAAAAACAAAAAATGAAGGAATTAAGCGTCAATCATTTACTAGGAATAAAATACATCAATAAGAATGATATTAATTTAATTCTTGAAACTGCCGATCAGTTCAAAGAAGTAATTAATCGTCCCATAAAAAAAGTACCTTCATTACGAGATATTACCATTGCAAATATCTTTTTTGAAA
>CAYWVV010000014.1:0-49584 GCA_964461805.1 uncultured Flavobacterium sp. | reverse complement strand
AGAAACACATCGCTTGTCCTTCTCTACTCATGTTTGTTCTTCCTGCAGATAAACGTACTTGCGTTTCTGGCATAACAATTCTTGTGGTAGCAACCATACGAATCATTTCCCAAATTTCCACTGGTTTTTCATCTTCTAATGGTGTTCCTTCCACCGCAACTAAGGCGTTAATTGGCACCGATTCTGGTTGTGGATTTAAAGTAGAAAGCGCCACTAACATTCCAGCTCTATCTTCAATACTTTCACCCATTCCGATAATTCCACCACTACAAACCGTCACGTTAGTTTTACGAACGTTTTCGATA
This sequence comes from uncultured Flavobacterium sp., assembly GCA_964461805.1. GTDB lineage: Bacteria > Bacteroidota > Bacteroidia > Flavobacteriales > Flavobacteriaceae > Flavobacterium. Next base: position 49,279 of record CAYWVV010000014.1, on the reverse strand, counting down.
GTTTCTAAACGGTCTTCGAAACCACGAGTAGAAATCACTTCTTTATAATATTCTTCAGAAGAATCTAAATTGTGATTGTACGCATATAAACCCGCTTCAGCTAAACGATGTGCTTGATTTTCAGTAATCATACCTAAAGTACAACACACTTCCATGTCTAGTTTATTGATGGTACGAACCATTTCTAAAACTTGATCAAATTCTGGTCCGTCTTTCACGTTTCTCCAGGCTGCACCCATACAAACTCTAGAAGATCCAGAAGATTTGGCACGTAAGGCTTGGGCTTTTACTTGAGAAACCGACATTAAATCGTTTCCTTCAATATCTGTGTGGTAACGAGCCGCTTGCGGACAATACCCACAATCTTCAGGACAACCACCCGTTTTAATTGATAAAAGTGTAGAAACCTGAACCGTATTTGGGTCGTGGTGTTCTCTATGTATTGATGCTGCATCGTATAACAATTCCATTAAAGGTTTGTTGTAGATGTCAATTATTTCTTCTTTCGTCCAGTTATGTTTAGTAACACTCATAAAATCATAAATTAATGCCTCAAAAGTACTAATTTACATTTGAAGAAAAAACTTATGTGAAAAGATTTTATGTTTTTGATACGACAGGAACGTCTTTCCAATACTGCATGATTACAAAAGAACCAATTAAGGAAGAGGCAATTCCTTCAAAAAACAGTACAGCACAATACTTTATTATATTGGTTTTGCCTGTGAAAAAGAAAGTATCTGATAACGTTGTTAAATAACTCTCCCCTCCTTTGATGTAAACGAAAACAATTAATCCAACAATACCTAAAACCACACCAATAATTCCTGTTTTAAAACCAGAAACTAGGTTTTCTAGATATTCTGTTGTTCCGTTAGAATAATTGCTTTTGATGGTTTTCAAAATTCCGAAAAGCACGATAAAAGCATTTAAAATTCTAAGAAAATTTTTGTCGGCTAAACCAAACAAATCCATTAGTAAGAAGAAAAGACCAATTCCAACAAAGATTAAGATTCCGTTTTTAATTTCAACTTGATTTTTCATAAATAACGATTTTAGTTGTTTAAAATGAATTTTTAAATCGCATTTTCAATCTGAACTTCGTTTGCGATTTCATAGTAGATAATTTTTTGATTCTTATAAAAGTACAAATATTTTTTATCTATCTGATAATCAAGTTGTTTTTTAACTTTTGTTTTAGGGATTTAATTCAAAATCATGAAGTACAATCCAATCATTATGTCCGAAATAATCAAATTTAGCAGTTGCCATATCTGTTTTTTCGTCAATTAATTTATAATAAGGTCTTCTGTTTATGGAAACGGAGCATTCCACAAATATAGAAATAGGTTTTTTAGCTTCTTTTTTTATTTTTTGACAATATTGCCAAATAATATCGGGAGAATTACTCAACAATTTGACTTGTTTAGGCGTTAATTCTGATCCGTAATTTTGATAATAAAACTCACCTGTTTTTTTGTCAACTACTTTAATATTCAAAACCCCTTTTCTTTCGCGAAGCATCATTCTCCAGGATAATCTGTGGCCTTCTTCCGTAAACAACACATCGCCTTTTATGAAATGATGACGCAATGGTAACACTAATTGTATTATAAAAAACGGCACAAAAAAAACAAAAAATAATTTGGTGTTATACGTATTAGTTGGAGCCATTTCTTCTTTGCTATTTAGAAATTTTAAAGGAATAGCATCGTAAAGTAAAACGATAAAACTTAAGGCTAAGAAGGGGAAAATTCCAATTTTCAAAGAATAAGCGTTAAAAAGATGAAATCCAAAAGAAGCGATAATAGCTAACTTTCTAGTTTTTTTCCAAAATAAAGCGGGGATAATTAACAAATCGAATAGAATTCCAGCGTAAGCATAAAATAGTAAAAACCAATTTTGATTGAAAATATCAAGCAAAAACTTACGTTGAGTAATTCCGTTTAAAAGAATTTTTGAGAATGTTCCGTCCAACCAATCCGGATATAATTTGGCAATTGCTGCATAAAAGTATAAAATTGCTACTTGAAAAAGCAACAAAAAAGGCATCCATCTTGGAATTTTCGTTTGTTTTATTTTTGGAAACAACTTAGCATCAACACTTAATTTACCATTTGCAGGTAAAAAAATCATGATAACACAAATTAGAATTAAAAAATAATAATGATTATTGTAGGATTCTTTTTGAATTAAATAAACGGTGGTCCACATCAAGGTGAAAGCCACCATTGCAAATCTGTAAAACAATCCGATAGTGATGAGTAAACCTAAAATTCCCATGATAAAAAAATACGAATACATTTTTTCACCGTGTAAGAATTGCAGAAAATCGAAACCAATAAAATTAAAAGTAAATTTACTTTGGATGAAAATAGCTTCTACCCAGCCTAACAAAATGGCTCCAAAACTTTCACATACAAGTAACAGACCTAGTAAAACTCTAAAAAGTACTAATCCAGAATTATCAATAGTTGTTGTGAGCCACTTTTTCATTACTATAGCTTTTTAAAATAATGAATGGTATTTTGTTTGTCAGTTTCTAATTGTAATTTTAGTGCTTCAAAAGATTCAAATTTTAGTTCGTCGCGTAATCTTACTAAAACATGTACTTGAATTTTTTGATTGTAGATGTCTGTATCGAAATTTAAAATATGTACTTCAATAGACAGTTTATTTTCTCCTAAAGTGGGTCTTACACCGATATTCATCATACCGAAAACAAGTTGCTCGTTTACATTTGCTGTAACAATGTACACGCCGTTTTTAGGAATTAATTTATATTCTTCGGGGATTTCAATGTTTGCTGTTGGAAAACCAATTGTTCTTCCCAATTGATTACCTTTTACAACATTACCGGTCAAAACATATGGATATCCTAAATATTCGTTTGCTAAAGAAACATTTCCTTCTAGAAGTGAATTTCTAATTTTTGTAGAACTTACAGACACTTCATTTATTTGTTGTGCAGAAATTTCTTCAACTTCGAAACCAAATTCTTTTCCGAAAAGGATTAAATCATTAAAATCTGCTGCACGATCTTTTCCAAATTTGTGATCGTGACCAATAATTATTTTCTGAACATTTAACTTTCCCACCAAAACCTGGGTTACAAATTCTCTTGGAGATAATTCAGAAAATACTTTATCAAAAGGATGAATTATAAAATTTTGAATACCTTTTTTCTCTAGTAAGATGGATTTTTCTTCAATAGTATTTAATAATTTTATATCATAATTATGAGAAACCACTAAACGAGGATGCGGAAAAAAAGTAAGGATTACACTTTCTAAATTTTCTTGTTGAGCGGCTTTACAAATTTTTTCCAAAATAGCATTGTGCCCAATATGAACGCCATCAAAAGTACCTAAAGTAACAATTGTTTTTTTGGAACTTGTAAAATCATTTATGGAAGTATAGATCCTCAAAGTATTATTATTTTTTTTTGCAAAAATACATTTTTTTTAACAACCTGTAATTTTATTTTATTTTGAATATTTGTTTTTTTTTAATACTTTAGCTCTTTAATAATCAACCACATATTATGAAAAAGACTTTACTTTACCTTTCATTTTCGCTGTTTTTATCTACGGGAATGAATGGACAATCTAAAAAAGAATGGTCTGTTGTTAGTTCCAGTGAAAATATTTCTGTTTCTAAAACTGCCCAAAGATCAGATTTTCCTCAAGAGTTTGTACTTTTTAAACTTGATTTAGAAAGTATCAAACAAAAACTTTACACTGCACAAGATAGATTTGCAGTTAATGCCCAGTCGGCAATTATTGAAATTCCAAATTCAAATGGTAAATTGGAAAAATTCAAAATGTATGAAGCTTCAAATTTCGATCCTGAATTGCAAGCTCAATTTCCAGACATCAGAGCTTATGTTGGTCAAGGAATTGACAATGTACATTCTCAAATTCGTTTAAGCATTAGCCCTGAAGGAATTAGCACCATGACTTTTAAAGCAGATTCACCTACTGAATATATCGAGACATATTCTGCAGACAAAACAATTTATGCTGTTTACAATAGAGACGCAAAAAGAACAAAAAAACCTTTCACTTGTTTGACTCCTGACGAAAAATTAGAACATGAGTTAACAGATAGATTTAGCGCTATTGAAAGATCAAGCAACCCAGTTTACAGAACATTCAGATTAGCAATGTCTGTAACTGGAGAATATTCTGCATATCACGGAGGAACAACACCTTCAGTATTAGCAGCTGTTAATACTACAATGACAAGATGTAATGGGGTTTACGAAAAAGATTTAGCCTTACATTTAAATTTAGTAAACAACACAACCATTTTGTATTTAAACGCAGCTTCTGATCCTTATGGAGCAACTGATGCAAATTATAATTCTGAATTACAATCTACTTTGACTGCTCAAGTTGGAAATGCAAATTATGATATTGGTCACTTAATGTCTGCTATTGGAAACAATGGTAATGCTGGGTGTATTGGGTGTATTTGCGTGAACCCTACTGTTCCTGTTCCAAATGGAAAAGGAAGTGGATTTACTACAAGTACTGCCCCAATTGGAGATAATTTTGATATTGATTTTGTAGTTCATGAAATGGGACATCAATTTGGTGCAAATCACTCCTTTACATTTAGCACTGAAGATAATTCTGTAAATTATGAACCCGGAAGTGGAGTTACTATAATGGGGTATGCAGGAATTACACCTTATGATGTAGCACCGCACTCAATTGAAACTTTTCATGCAGGTAATATTGACCAAATCCAGACGAATATGACTGGGAAAACTTGTGATGTTGAAACTGCAATAACACACGGAACTCCAGTAGTAAACGCAGGTGCAAATTATACTATACCAAAAAGCACACCATTTATGTTAACAGGTTCAGCTACTGACACTGGTGGAACAGGAACAATGACTTACCAATGGGAACAATATGATGAAGCGAACGGAACGACTTATTTAACTACTGGCAGCCCAGCTTCAGTTACTAAAGCAGGAGGACCAAATTTCAGAACATATTCACCAACAGCATCAGGAACAAGATATTTTCCAACAATGGCATCTATATTAGCAGGTAGCAAAACTACAACTGGTTCAGACATTCTTGTAGAAGCTTTAAGTTCAGTAGCAAGAACATTAAACTTTAGATTAACAGCAAGGGATAATGTATTAAATGGAGGGCAAACAAATTTTGCTAATATGGCTGTAACAGTTGCAAATATTGCGCCATTAGACTTAACATCTCAAAATACTGATGGAATTTCATATGCAGTTGGTTCTACTCAAACCATTACTTGGACTAGTGCTGGAAATAATGCAATTGCTGGCGCTTCAAATGTTGACATTTTATTTTCTAATGACAACGGAGCTACTTGGGCATATACCTTGTTAACTGCAACACCAAATGATGGCACACAAACAGTTACACTTCCACCAGGAGTTTCTGGACCGTATTGCAGATTTATGGTTAAAGCCAATGCAAATATTTTCTTTAATGTAAATACAAAAGCCTTTGCTGTAGGATATACCGTAACAGTTGTTAACACTTGTAATACTTATACAATAAATCCAGGTACTGCAATACCAGACAATACCCCTACTTATACAACACACAGTTTAAATGTACCAACAACCGCTAATATTAGTGATGTAAATTTAGCAGTAAATTTAACTCATACTTATATTTCAGATATTACTTTAGCTGTTTTAAGTCCATTAGGAACTCAAGTTAATTTGTTTTCAGGAGCTTGCACAAATAACGACAATATTAACGCAACTTTTGACGATCAAGGTGCTCCAATAGTTTGTGCAACTACAATCACAGGAAATGTATCCCCTTCACAACCTTTATCTGCTTTAAACGGACAAAATCCAAATGGAACATGGACTTTTGGTGTTTACGATTCTGGCGCGGCAGACGTAGGAACTATAAACACATACAGTTTAACAGTTTGTAGTAGTGTTGTTACAATTTTAGGAAATGACACTTTCACTGGATTAGATAATTTTACAATTTATCCAAATCCAAATAATGGAAATTTCAATATTAAATTTAACTCACAATCGTCTAACGACATTGAAGTAATTGTTCATGATATTAGAGGTAGACAAGTTTATAATAAATCATTTAACAGTGATTCAGTATTTAACCAAAACATACAATTAAACAATGTAGAATCTGGAATTTATATTGTTACTGTAAAAGATGGTGAAAGAAAAGAAAACAAGAAAATCGTTATTGAATAAAACAATTTCCATATATATATCAAAAAAATGCCCTCCATAATGGTGGGCATTTTTATTTGATATTAATACCGAAACCAAGCCAACAACAATACAACCGGTACTGGATCTGCAACTTTTTATTTTACAGAAGCTGAAGTAGCTGCTTGGGAAGCGGCAACAGGTAATAGCAGAACTGCTTTAAAAGTAATAAAACAAGGAACAGCATCTACGTTAACAACTGTTACTGGAACATTTGGTACAAATTTCTCATTAACTGGAACCTTTGCAAATGGAATTAATGGTGTGTATTACTTTGGGACTGATGCAACTTTAGCAAATTCATCTTTTGACTTTGACAATTCAATTGCAATTTATCCAAACCCAAATAACGGGGTATTTAACATTCAATTTACATCACAATCTAGCAATCTGATTAAAATAAATGTACACGACATTAGAGGCCGTGAAGTTTACGCAAAAGCGTATACAAACAATGGTTTCTTTAATGAAGTACTTCAATTAAATCAAGCTCAAGCTGGAATATACATAGTAACTATTCAAGACGGAGACAATAAAGTAATGAAATTCAAGTAAAACAAAATGCTTAAGCTAAGAATTTATATTTTAAATGAATCCTACTTGAATCCAACAACTTATAAAAAATAACAGATTCCTAAAACACTAAGATAAGTTTTGGAAAACAAATATAAAGCACATAATTTGACACAACAAAAGAAATTCTTAAATTAATATTCTCAAATAAAAACAGCTATAATAACAATTATTTAAAAAAAACTTAAAGTAAAAAATTTAATTTTATATAAAAAAAATCTATCAATTTCAATATTTGTTTATATTTGCCTAATTAACACCATATTAACTTATAACGATGAAGAAGACTTTACTACTATCATTTGTTAGTTTGTTAACCTTTAATCTATCCATCTCACAAACTGAGAAATCATGGATTAAAAAAAACAAAGCTGACGTAACCTCAATTAACAAAATTGCATTGAGAGAAGAATTCCCTGACGAATTTAAACTTTATCAATTAGATTTAGCTAGCTTAAAATCAAAATTATTTCAAGCCAGTGATCGTTTCAATTCTAATAAAAACTCAATTATAATTACCATTCCAAATTCAGAAGGACAATGGGAAAATTATAAAATGTATGAAGCATCAAATTTCGATGCAGAACTTCAAAAACAATTTTCAGAAATACGAGCTTACGTAGGAACTGGTATAGAAAATCCAAAAAATACTTTAAGATTAAGCATTAGCCCTAGTGGAATTCAAACAATGACAATCAAAGCAAATGGAATGTCGGAGTTTTTAGAAGCTTATTCTTCAGACAATACTATCTATGCAGTTTACTCAGCAAAAAGCAGAAAAGGAAAATTACCTTTTACTTGTGGCACTGTTGAAACTAATTTAGCTAACAAAATTTCTGAAAAGAAAGGCAATACTAATAAATCAAGTTTAAATCAAATTTTAACTTTCAGATTAGCTCTTTCTTGTAATGCAGAATATTCAAATTATTTTGGAGCAACCAATGCTAGTCAAGTAAGCAATGTTCTTACCGCATTTAACAACACCATGACGAGAGTTAATGGGGTATTTGAAAAAGATTTTTGTATTCACATGAATATCGTTTCACAAACTACAAATGTAATTTATTACACAGCTGGAACTGATCCATACACAACAATGGCAAATTGGAACACACAATTACAAAACACATTAAGCACTAGCCTTACTGGACCTGCAACCACTTTAGCTGCAAATAATGCGGCATATGATATTGGACACTTTTTTGGTTCAACTGGAGGTGGTGGAAATGCAGGATGTATTGGATGTGTTTGTGCTGATGATACTGCATCAACAACAGACCAAAACAAAGGTTCTGGTTTTACTTCACCGGGAAATGGTATTCCAGCTGGAGACACATTCGATATTGATTATGTAGCTCACGAAATGGGACATCAATTTGGCGCAAACCATACCTTTTCTCACAATGTTGAAGGTTCTGGAGTAAATGTTGAGCCAGGTTCAGGTTCAACAATAATGGGTTATGCGGGGATTACCGCACAAGACGTACAAACAAATTCGGATGCTTATTTTCACATCGTTAGTATCGAACAAGTTCAGACAAACATGGAATCTAAAACTTGCCCAGTTAGAACAAGTATAAGCAACAACACTCCTGTTGTGAATGCAGGTTTAAACTATACCATCCCAAAGAGTACTCCATTTATTTTGACTGCAGTAGGTTCAGATGTAGATGCAGGAAATGCTTTAACTTATTGCTGGGAACAAATTGACAATGCAACTACCCAAACTGCAGCTGCAAGTGCTGCTACAATTACAAAAACTGGAGGACCTAATTTCAGATCATACTCTCCTACTAATAATAACTTTAGATATTTTCCAAGAATTCAAAGTGTAATTGCAAATACAGCCACTACAGCTGGAGCAGAAATAAATGTAGAAGCTTTAAGTTCTGTAGCTAGAACATTAAACTTTGCAGTAACTGTTAGAGATAACGTTGTAGGATTTGGACAAACAGAATACGATGTTGCAACATTAACTGTAAATGCAACGGCTGGACCATTTGTTGTTACGGTACCAAACACTGTAGTATCATGGCAAGCTGGAACGAATCAAGCTGTAACATGGAATGTTGCCGGAACAACAGCAAACAATGTAAATTGCCCAACAGTTGATATTTATCTTTCAACGGACGGAGGAAATACTTATCCAATTTTATTAGCTACAAATGTCCCTAATGATGGAACAGAAACAGTATTAGTACCAAATAACGTTGGAACAACAAATAGAATTATGGTAAAAGGATACAACCATGTATTCTTTGATATTTCAAATGCGAATTTTTCAATTACTGCACCAGCTTCAACATTTGGTTTAGCATATGGTGGAGGGTATGGAGACCAAAATAAAACAATTTGTCAAGGTGGAACTACATCATACACATTAAATTATGCTGCCTTAGGTGGATTTACAGCTGCAACAAACTTTACTGCAACTGGAAACCCTGCAAACACTACAATAACATTTTCTCCAAGTTCTTTAACAAGTAACGGAACAGTAGCTGTTAATATTACATCAACTGGAACTGTAGCTACTGGTTTATATACAATTGTAGTAACGGGTACTTCAGGATCTACTACTAAAACTGTAAACTTATACTTAAATATAGTTAGTGGAAATTTTGGAACACAAGCTTTGAGCTCTCCAGCTAATACAGCAACTGGAGTTTCAACATCAGCTAACTTAACTTGGCCAGCAAATGCAGCTGCAACTTCATATGATGTACAAGTAGCTAGTGATGCCGCTTTTAGTACTATTATTTTAACAACAACAGTTAACGGAACATCAGTTTCTTTGAATGGATTAAGTGAAGTAACATCTTATTGGTGGAGAGTATTGCCTAAAAACACAGGTTGTTCTGGAACATTTAGTGCTGCATATATGTTTACAACAGGCGAATCAAATTGTACATATAGTTATTCTAACAATACTGCCGTAAGTATAGCTGATGGAACTGGAGCGAATACACCAGGAGCAACTTCAACTAAAACAGTTGTTGTACCAGGAACAGTAACTGGGAACATTAATAGTGTTACAACAACAGTTAATCTAAGTCATACTTATGTACAAGATTTAGTTTTAGAATTAAGTCATCCAGACGGTACAATTATTAAATTAATGAACAGAAATTGCGATGAAGGCGCATCTGCAACTGCAACCTATTCATTTAACTTTACAGATGCTGGCGCAAGCGCATTACCAAACGGTTCGTGCTTAAACCCGCTAATTACTGGAAACGTAAAACCACAACAAGCATTATCTACTTTCGCAGGTAAAACTGCAGCAGGTACTTGGACTTTAAGAGCAACAGACTACTATAACGGAGATACGGGATCTCTTGCAAATTGGAGTGTAACATTTTGTATGGCTCAGGTTCCATTAGCAAGTGCATCGTTTAATGGCATTGAAGATTTAAGCATTTATCCAAACCCAAACAATGGAAACTTTGATATTAAGTTTACATCACAATCGTCAAACAATATTGAGATTATGGTATATGATTTGAGAGGTCGACAAGTGTTCAATAAAACTTATAACAACAATTCAGTATTTAACCAAAATATTCAATTAAATAATGTTGAATCTGGAATTTATATAGTTACTGTAAAAGATGGTGACAGACAAGAAAACAAGAAAATTGTTATTGAGTAAGTAGCAATTAAACCACAAACAAAATGCCCTCACAATGAGGGCATTTTTATTTAGTACTATTTTGTTTTTTTTTGAGATTATTTCCCATTAAATAAATTCATCGTATTATTCAAACCAGCTAAAGCAAAAGATTTTATAATTTCAGAAGAAACACTTAATCTTTCTTTTAGAATTTCCTTTTCTTCCAAAGACCACTCACCTAAAACATAATCTACTTGTTTTCCTTTTTTGAAAGCATCGCTAATTCCAAATCTATAGCGAGGATATTCGGTGGAATTCAATAAAAGCTGTATGTTTTTAAGACCATTATGACCTCCATCTGTACCTTTAGCTTTAATTCGAATACTTCCAAAGGATAAATTTAAATCATCCGTAATTACTAGCATATTCTCCTTTTCTATATGCTCCTTTTCTAGCCAATATTTAACAGCCTTTCCACTTAAATTCATATAAGTATTTGGCTTTAACAACAAAACGGTTCTACCTTTAATTTTGAATTCTGCAATTTCACCCAACTTTACAGTTTGAAAAGAAATATTTTCTTGATGTGCAAAAAAGTCTAATATCTTAAATCCAATATTATGTCTTGTATTTACATATTCAGCCCCAATATTACCTAAACCAACAATTAAAAATTTTTTCATATCCGATTTATCATTTGAATCAACTTCTTCTACCTTAGTCTTGGAAAACCACCCAAAAAAACGAGGCAGAGTTTTTATTATACTCATTTTTGTTTGCCTTTACAAAAATAAAAAAAGGGCTGAAAAACTCAGCCCTTTTTTTATTTTTCAATTATATTTTTAGAATCTACCTCTATTATCTTCAATATCTGCTTTGTCTTTTAAAGCTTGCACTACTCTGTAAGAAGCAGAACCTTTTGTTTGTTGGTTCAATTGATCAATTTGAGTTTTATAATCTTTAACTGCAGGAGCTTTTGTAATAGTTTTAGTTCTTACCATAAATATTCCTGAATTACCTTCAATAACTTTTGAAGTTTTACCTGAAGCTAAACCTAAAGCCGCTCCAACCACTTTTGGTTCGTAACCTAAGTTAGGAATAACTGGTGAAGATGCTGAGGCACCAACAGCTGGAGAAATTGAAGAACCTGTAGTTTTAGAAACTGCTTCTAAAGTAGTACCAGTCATTTTCTTTTTCAGTATCGCAGCTTTTTTCTCATTTTTGATTAAAGGCTCAACAGACTGTTTAGCTTGCTCTAATGGTAAAAGCCCGTTATCATTTTTAGATTTTAATTTCACAATAGCGAAACCAAGGTTAGCAATATCAAAACGTTTTACATCATTGATATTAGTATCTTGATTGAATGACCAAGTAACAATTTGTCTTTGAATACCTAAACTAGCAACATTTTCATCATAAGCTTTAACACTAACTGCTGGTGCAATTGTTAAACCCGCTTTTTTAGCCGCTTTTTCAAGACCATTTGACATGGCATCAGCTTCTACTTTTAACGCTTTATTGTAATTTGCATCCTCTGTTTGTTCAGAAGGCTGTACTTTTAAAGCAACAGTAGCTAAAAGAACCGCATCATTTTTACCATCAACTTTCATTACGTGGAAACCAAAATCTGTTTCTACTACACCCGTTTTTCCAACTGGATTACCGAATAAGAAATCATCAAAAGGTTTTACCATTTGTTTAGGAGCAACATTATCATAAACCCCACCATTTTGTTTTGAACCTTGATCATCAGAATTCATCATTGCTAACATAGCCATACTTGATGGATTAGCATTTACTTGTGCTAATAAACCATCAGCTTTAGCCTTAGCCTCTTCTTTCGTTAACTTTACCGATGGCGCTGCTTGATTAGCTCCTTTATATGCAATTAAGATATGACTTACTTTAGCTGTAGCTCCAGATTTTCTACCTGCAATTCTTGACAATTTAGAATATCCGTTATCTGTGTAAGGTCCAAAAACTTGACCTGTAGGTAAATTATATAATTGTTCTGCAAACTGTGGATTGATATCTTTCTTAGCTACGTAAGAAGAATCAAATTTAATTTCAGAATATTTATTAACATAATCTGCTAAATTAGTTGCAGAAGCAAAAGAAGGAATTACTTGATTTACACCATTAACCATTTCAGTTTTCCCATTAACAAAACCATCAATTTTAGATTTCATTGCTACTTCATCAGCAGGTGATGGTTTATTTTCAACCAATACAAACTCTACAGATCTTGTATTATCTGATTTGTACTTTTTTGGATATTTCTTCATGTACGCAATAATTTCCTCGTCAGTAACTTTAACTTGGTCATCACTTACTGTAGAAAATGCTAAAGCAACATAATCAAAATCCACTTTATCAGTATCTCTTTCGTATTTTAATTTACCTTCAGCTTTAGTTGTATATACACTTGATTTAATTAAAGTATTATACATTTGTTCTTTTGCAAAATCTTCAATTTGAACTTCATAAGCTTTCCATTGGTTCCATTGCGTTTGGTCTGGAGCACTTTGTAAAGAATTGATATACTCTGCGAATTTTTTATCATCAAATTTACCTGCAGCATTTAAAAACTGAGGAGATTGAGACAATTGAGGATCATTCTTAATTACAGCCATTAATTGCTCTTTCCCAAGTAACAAACCAATTTTATCATATTGTTCAGATAATAAAGCTTTTCTTACTTCTTGTTCCCAAACTGAATTTATAGCTTGAGTTCCGCTAATTCCTTGTTGTTGTTTTTCAACATTAGCTACTTTATTCATGAATTCCTGGTATTCAAATTTAGTTCCATTTATAGAACCAATATCATTTGAACCTCCGCTAAATCCACCACTTTTAATTACATCTGCTAATACAAATGAAAACAAAGCTAATGCAATGATTAGGACTAATAAGATAGAACGTTGTCTAATTTTTGATAAAATTGCCATTTTTATATTGAGTTATTTTTTTGTTCAGTGGGCGAAAATACAATTATCTATTTAATAATAAAATAGTATTGCTAATTTTTTTACTAGTTTTCTTGATTGTTTTCCATTTTCTTTAAAAAACTTCTTCTAACGAAGAACATAATTATAAATCCAACGGCAATAATTGCTTGCAATCCATAATCTTGTTTGCTTAAAACTTTATAAATTACAGATATTGAAAAGACAATTGCTGCAACTAAATATAAATATTGAGAATATTTGTAATATTTCATATTGTAAATTTTATTTATTATTGATCATATATACTATCGCCTTTTTATTTATTGGTATTTGCTTTCAGCAATTTTTTCTTAGTGGCGATGTCATTATGTTTTATTTTTTATTATTTACTTCACCGTTATTGTTTTGCATGTTAAAAACTTTAAAGTCTTTACTAAAATCAATTCCAACACCTTGCAAAAAGCTTCCATCGGCATCTTTAAACTCAAAAGCTTCTTCCGTAAAAAACCATTCATTTTTTTGATCAAAATACAATTGGTTCGTTTTTAAAACCTTCCCATCATAAGTTGTAATTTTTACATTACCAATCAAATCAATAACCTCTGTTTTTTTATATGAAATAGCCTTATCTGCAACAACAGTTGTTCTATTTCCTTTAGTATCAAAAATTGTTACTAGAACTGCTTTTGGGAATTCCACGAAAGGGTTTTTCGCAGTAGAGAAATCAATCATTTTCAAACTCTGAACCATTGATTTCACTTTACCAGAATCAACATATTTCATATTCATTGAATCTGCTTCACCAGTTGGAACAAAAGAAGTTTTATAAATTCGCTGAACGTCTTTTAAATTACTTTCACAACTTTGCAGAAACAAAATCAGAGTTATAACCACTATATATCCAACTACTTTTTTCATTATATTAGTTATATAATGTTTTTCTAAACCATTTGTCATTAAAAATCAATCCTAAACTTACGGAAAAATACTCTTCACGAACTAAACCATTCACAACTGTACCTCTGTTTCCGTACTCTACACCTAAATTCAAACTTGAAAAGGTACCTGAGATAGGCAAACCAAAACCTAAAGTTACTGATTTATCTTTAATAGCTGTATTATTAATCATTAACCCTGTGTTTTCAAATTTGAATCCACCACGGTAAATAACTCGACTGAAATAACTTTTATACGAATCAAATTTAGGAATAAAGAAACCTCCAAAAGAGACTTTAGTAGCATTTTCGAAAGAAACATTTTCATAGTTATCAAATCTATTAATTTGACTTCCTGTTCCTGAAAAAGTTATATCCCCACCTACAAACCACTTTCTATTTCCTACACCCGCACCAATTGCTAATTTTGAAGGAATATTTAGTTTAGTATTTGCCACAACAACGTTCGTGGGTACTGTAGCAGGAATTGTACTTCCATCTGCTGTTAAAGAAATCAAAGAAACATTTCTTACATTGGCAGAATTTAATTTTGCTTCAGGAGAATACACTAAACTTGACATGAAATTTAATTTCGTGTTTAATTTCGTATTATATTTTAAACCTGCATTAAAAGAAACTCCAGACAAATTCGATTCATTTACTTCTTTTGAACCATACAACAAACCTTGTTCAAATTTTTCAGATTCTGTATTAATATTCCCGAAAAAATATTGTAAATCTATACCCACACTAAACTTTGAGTTAATTTTATATCCAGAACCGAAGTACACTTTATTTACACCACCTTTTCCTAAATACCTACTAACTAATCGTTTATCATCACTAGTAAAGTCTTCTCTTACAAACCTGTACCCAACTGCAGTTTGCGGCAACAAGCCAAGCGAAACTCCAATTTTTTTAGAAACAGGAAAACCCATAACCAAATAATCAAAAGTTGTTTTTTGAGCTTTTTCAGTTTCTATTCCTGAATTTAATCTATAAAATGAACTTGTAGCACCAACTTGAAAAGTGGTTAGCATTTGATTTGAATAAGATGCTGGATTTAGTACATTTATATGTGTACTATCAGAGTAAACGCTAATTCCACCCATATTCACAAAGTCGTTAGTACCCTTAAATTTGGTACTTCCAATTCCGTAAAAAGAATATGGTGAAGGTGTATTTTCTTGTCCGAAACCGAAATTTGCAAGTAGTATAGTAACTATTAAGGCAATTTTTTTAATCATTTTGTAAACTGTAAGTGTATAATTGTTGTAAACTTTTCAATAAGAAATTTTCATCGGCAAATATGGTACTTTTTAATCGATTAGCCAAAAAATTAGTGTCTCCGCCTGTTAAAATTATTGTAAATTGTTCGTTTTTAACAGAATATTCGGAAACAAAGCCCTCAATTTCATAGCACAAACCATTCAACACACCTGAATGCATGGCTTCTTCTGTAGTGTTACCAATAAAATTTTCCGGAAACTTTTTTGTTAACAAAGGTAATTTTGCGGTAAAATTATGAAGTGACTCGTAACGCAAACGCAAACCAGGAGAAATGGCACCACCTAAATATTCGTTATTACTAGTAACGAAGTCATATGTTACACAAGTACCCGCATCTATAATTAATATATTTTGATTCGGATACATTAAAACAGCACCAGCTGCCAAAACCATCCTATCTATACCTAAAGTTTGAGGAGTTCCGTATAAATTTTGAAATGGAAAAGCAGAAGAATGACTAATTTCAAGTAAATTGTAATGATCTTTTAACCACAAAATATCATTTTCATCTAGTTTTCCGACCGAAGAAAGCACTGCATTTGTACAAATTGAATATTTTTTTAAAATATTTTCAAAATTTTTTTTAAGCTCTTTTTTTTGAAAAACAAACTTCTCAACCAAGTTAACTTGTTTAAAAACAGCAACTTTAATGTTTGTATTTCCTACATCAATGGTAAGTATCATATCTAAATTTTAGAAATGCAAATGTACGAAATTGATTTTTTTTATTTTTTGTTTTGGAAAATATAAAAAACGTTCTATATTTGCACCCGCAATAAGGAAGTAATATTACAGAATTATTCAAGGTACCTTAGCTCAGATGGTAGAGCAATGGACTGAAAATCCATGTGTCCCTGGTTCGATCCCTGGAGGTACCACTTAAACCCTGACTTTGTCAGGGTTTTTTGTTACAACTATTTTTTAAAATTTCACAAAAAAACCGACAACTTAAAATTGTCGGTTTTTTTTATTTAATTCCAATCTTACAATAATGGTAAAATTTCATTCTTTAATTTATCATACTCTCCTTGAAGAATTAAACCATTATCCAATAATTTTTTATAATTATTTAACTTGTCAAACAATTCGTCTTTAGATAAATCGGAAAGCTTTTTCTCATGAGGCGGAATGGGCTCTTCAATTTCAGTATCTCTAATTACGTCATTAGGTGTTGGTATTAATTCAGCAAAATGAATTACTTCTTCCGGCTCAACTTCCTCAACTTGCAGCTCCGCTTCTGCATCTGAAACCAAACTTGTATTTGATGGCATAACTCCATTTTTCAAAGTATCCAACCGTTCTTTCGCATACGTATATAATTTACGTGCTTGGTTTTTTGGCAAATAATCAACCGTATGAGTTAACTCGGTTTTTGTAGTAAAGGTGAAATCCGAACCTAATAAACCTTCTTTCACAAAAGTTCCCGCAATATCATCCCAGTCGTAATCCATAAACTCCATAGACAAACCTAAATTTTTAGGCTTGCACAATATGATTCGTTTACTAGTAACTACAATGCTATCTGGAAAAACAGTAAGGGCTGGTTTTTTCTGAACAGCTATATAACCTACTTCCTCATTAGACATTAATAAATTTTCCAATTTAGACGTAATCTTCTCAATTGCTTTTGGATCTTGGTCTTCGTTTAATATTTTTTTTAAATTATCAATCATAATTAATTTATTATAGTTTGTTGCTTTGTATTCATCAAAAGTAATGCCTTAATTCAAAAATGTCTAAAGTAAAAATATATTTTTTAATAAAAAAATATAAATTGTTTGTATTTTTTTTTAAATTTATAAACAAATACCAAAAGAGCAAATGAAAGCATTAAACATATTTATAGTAGAAGACGATGTTTTTTTTGGACAAACCTTAAAATACCATTTATCATTAAACCCAGACTATACAGTACATCTTTTCGACCAAGGAAAAGATTGTTTAAGCAATTTTCATTTAAAACCAGATATTATATGTTTGGATTTTGGATTGCCTGACATTGCAGGCGATGTGCTTTTAAAAAAAATAAAAGAAATTAACAACAGAATACCCGTCATAATTATTAGTGGTCAAGAAAATATTGAAGTAGCTATCAATTTTTTAAAAATAGGTGCAACTGATTATATCGTAAAAAACAACCATACAAAAGATTTACTTTGGAATGCGATTTTAAAACTTAGAGACAACATGAACTTAATCCATGAAGTGGAAGAGTTAAAAGAAAAACTAGAAGAAAAATTCAGTTTTGAAAACACAATTATTGGACAAAGTGAAGCTATAAAATCGATTTACACAAAAATTAACAAAGCCATAAACAATACAATAAATGTTTCTATAACAGGTGAAACAGGCACAGGAAAAGATGTTGTTGCTAAAGCCATTCATTATAATTCTGACAGAAAAAACAAACCTTTTATTGCAGTCAACATGGCCGCAATACCTAAAGACTTAATAGAAAGTGAATTTTTCGGACATGAAAAAGGCGCATTCACTGGGGCGGATAGTAAAAAAATAGGGAAGTTTGAACAAGCTAATGGTGGAACAATTTTTCTCGATGAAATCGCAGAATTAGATTATAATTTACAAAGCAAACTTTTAAGAGTCATCCAAGAAAGAGAAGTAGTTTCTATTGGCGGAAAAAATCCTGTAAAATTCAATGCAAGATTAATTATTGCAACACATAAAGATTTAGTAGAAGAAGTTAAAAATAAAAATTTCAGAGAAGATTTATACTTTAGAATTATAGGATTACCCATTCATATACCACCTTTAAGAGAAAGAGAAAATGACATTCTTTTACTCTCAAAACATTTTATTGAAATTTTTATTAAAGAAAACAAATTAAAACACATTTCTATTTCAAGTAGTGCAAAATCAAAATTACTTAAATATCCTTTTCCAGGTAATATTAGAGAATTGAAATCAGTAATAGATTTAGCTTGTGTAATGTGTGATGGTAAAACAATAAACGATGACGACATCACATTTTCAAATTTAAACAGCGACAATTTTTATTTCACCGAAGAAAAAAGTTTAAAAGAATACACCCATGAAATTATTTTACACCATCTTAAAAAAAACAATAATGATGTTGTAAAAACAGCTCAAAAATTAGATATAGGAAAATCTACCATTTACAACTTGTTACACACTCTAAATAACTAATCACTATGAAAATAGCTACTTTTCTTCTTAAAGACAACACCTTTATTAAAGAGTCAAATGTGGAAAACATTTCCTACGACACTGTTCAATTATTAATTGGATTTGGTGACAATAAAATTGTAACTGACGCAACAACATTTGCCTTTTTAAAAGAAAAATTCCCTAACGCAACTATTTCACTTTGTTCTACAGCAGGAGAAATATATGGAACTGAAACTACTGAAAATACTCTTACTTTAACGGCAATAGAGTTTTCGTCAACCACAATAAAAAAAGCAAGTGTAAATGTAACTAACATAAAAAACAGTTTCAACGCAGGTGAAGAACTATTCGAATTACTACCTAAAGAAAATTTAAAATTAATTTTTGTACTATCCGATGGAAACAAAGTAAACGGAAGTGAACTAGTAAAAGGTTTAAATAAAAACAATAGTGACAACATATTAATTACTGGAGGTTTAGCTGGAGATGGAGCAAGATTTATTGAAACTTCAGTAGGTTTAGATAGCGTAGCACAATCAGGAAACATTATTGCTATAGGTTTTTATGGCGATAAATTAAAAGTTTCTCATGGATCAATGGGCGGCTGGGAAACTTTTGGATTAGAAAGAGAAGTGACCAGTTCAAAAAACAATGTTTTATTTGAAATTGACCATAAAAATGCTTTAGAACTCTACAAAAAATATCTTGGAAAATATGCCGATGAGCTTCCCGGTTCTGCTTTATTATTTCCGCTATCCTTAAAACAACCAAACAATTCTGATTCTGATTCTGTTATTCGAACCATACTTACCATAGATGAAGAAAACCAAACTATGACTTTTGCAGGGGATTTACCCATAGGAAGTAAAGTGAAATTCATGAAAGCTAATTTTGATAAATTAATTGACGCTGCAAGTGAAGCAGCAACAAATAGTTTATCTATGAATACTATTCAACCAAAATTAGCCATCCTAATTAGTTGCATTGGAAGAAAAGTAATTCTTAGTAACCGAATTGAGGAAGAAATTGAAGCCGTTGCAAAAACATTTGGAAAAGACACTTCCATCACTGGTTTTTATTCTTATGGTGAAATATCACCCTTAAATCCTTTTACAAATTGCGAATTACACAATCAAACCATGACTATTACTTGCTTTGAAGAAACGGAATAAATATGGAACTACATAAATTACTTCAAAAACAAATTAACAGACATTTAAGCGACTTCAATTTAGAAGATAAAATGTTTGAAAATTTTTTACAGGCCATTAACGACTCTTATTTGTCTTTTGACAGAGATAAAGAGATTTCTGAACATGCTTTTTTAGAAAGTGAAAAAGAATATTACGAAGTTAATGCGAGTCTAAAAAAAGAATATGAGTTAAAAAAAATCTCAATATCTAATTTATATAACACTTTAGCAACAATTGATGATGATATTGAAGAACTTAAAAACAAGGAAAATCTTGACGATTTACTATTCATTTCAAAATATTTAAACGGTCAAATTGAAAAAAGAAGAGAATCTGAAAAAAATCTTGTAACAACAGTAGAATTATTAAAAACCCTTTTAGCCAATCTCCAATCTGGAATTCTTGTTGAAGATGAAAACAGAAAAATAGAATTTACCAATGAACTTTTTTGCGATTTCTTTTCTATTCCTGTTGCGCCTGAAAATTTAATTGGATTAGATTTCACTAATTCTGCAGAACAAACAAAAGACTTATTTAAAGATCCCGAACATTTTGTATTGGGTATAAAAACCGCTTTAAAAAATAAAAAATTAATAACCAACGAACGTTTTGAGCTGAAAAACGGAAAATTTTTAGAGCGTGATTATATTCCGATTGTAATTAAAGAGGAATACAAAGGACATTTATGGAAATACACCGATATAACTGCTCGAATTGAATCGCAAAAACTTTTAGAACAAAGTGAAGAACATAACAGATTGATTATGAACTCTTCCTTAAATGCCATTATTACTATTGATAAAAAAGGGTTAATTAATTTTTGGAACTCTCGAGCAGAACAAATGTTTGGCTGGAAAAAATCAGAGGTAATTGGAAAACCACTTCATGAAACTATCATTCCGGATGTACATAAAGCAAATCATGTTATAGGAATGGATCATTATTTAAAAACAGGCGAAGGTCCCGTTTTAAATAAAAACATGGAATTACCAGCTATCAATAGAGAGGGATTAGAATTTCCTATTGAAATTTCTATTATCCCCATTCATCAAAATAATGAATTGTTTTTTTGTTCCTTCATACAAGACATTTCAGAAAGAAAACAAGTAGAAAACCAATTAAAAACTCAAGAAGAAAAATACAGAAACATGATTACCAACATGAATTTAGGTATGTTGGAAGTAGACAATGAAGAAAATATTAAATTTGCAAATCAAAGTTTCTGCAAAATTTCTGGCTATGAAATTGATGAACTGATTGGGAAAAAACCGGCAAATCTTTTTGTTTTTGGTGAAAACATAAGAAAAATAGATGATATAAAAGAACTAAGAAAAAAAGGTCTATCAGACATCTACCAATTGCCAATTAGAAACAAAAGAGGTGAATTACGTTGGTGGACAGTTAGTGGAGCGCCTAACTATGACGATAAAGGAAATTTAATAGGCTCCATAGGTATACATTTAGATATTACAGAACAAAAGCAATTAGAAATTGAATTAGAAGCTTCAAAAACAAAAGCTTTAGAAGCTTCAAAAGCAAAAGAAGTTTTTTTAGCTAATATGAGTCATGAAATCCGAACACCACTTAATGCCATAATTGGGTTTTTAAGAGAATTAGAAAAACAAAACGTTACTGAATTACAATATAAATATATCGAAAACAGTTCCATTGCTTCAAAACATTTGCTGTCTATAATTAATAATATATTAGACATCTCTAAAATTGAAGCTGGAGAAATGTCTTTAGAAATTGAAGATTTTGATTTGCATAAAACTATTGAAAATGTTTTTAAGGTATTACAACCTAAAACAGATCAAAAAAACTTGCTTTTCAAAACCTTTTATGACGATTCCCTAACCAAATATTTCAAAGGTGATAGTTTAAGAATTGAAGAAATTTTATTTAATTTAGTTGGGAATTCGATAAAATTCACCAATGAAGGAAGCATATTAATTAATTGTCGCTTACAAAAAAACGCAGCTTCAAAACAAACCATTTGCATTTCTATTGAAGACACAGGTATTGGTATGGATACTAATTTTATTGCTTCTATATTTAACAAATTCAGTCAGGAAGAAAGTAACAAAACCAAAAAATATGGTGGAACGGGTCTTGGAATGTCTATTACAAAACAATTAATTGATTTAATGGGTGGAGAAATAGTAATTGAAAGTAAGAAAAATCAAGGTACCAAAATTGAAATTCATTTAACTTTAGAAAAAGGAAATGTAGCCAATATTTCTTATGACGCCTTTGATTCTTCCAATATAAATTTAGAAAACAAAAAAATTCTTTTAGTTGAGGATAATGAATTTAACAGAATTGTAGCTCAAAATTCTTTAAGTTCTATAAATTGTATAACCACTGAAGCAGAAAACGGGAAAGAAGCTCTTGAAATTCTAGAAAACAACACGTTCGACTTAATATTAATGGACATTCAAATGCCAATTATGGATGGTTTTGAAACCACACATTTTATCCGAAATAATTTAAAACTAGATATCCCAATCATTGCTTTAACAGCTAATGCTTTTAAAACAGAAATTGATAAATGCAAAGAAGTTGGAATGGATGATTATGTTACGAAACCTTTTAATGAAAAAGATCTTTTTGAAACTATTATTAAACATTTAAATTTATCAAATAAAAAAGGTGAAATCATAAATACGGAAATTAAATTTTATAACTTAACACACTTAATTACTTTAAGTAAAAATAATTCTGAATTTGTAATTAAAATGTTGCATATCTTTATCAATCAAGCTAAAGATATTATTACAAAAACAGAAGCAGCCATTGAACAAAATGACTTTCTTGAAGTGAGTAAATTAATGCACAAAATTAAACCAAGTATTGAAGGTGTTGGCATCGATACGATTTATAATGAAGTTAGAGAATTAGAAAAAATTAGCTTAACTTCTACGAATAAAGAAAAAATTTCAGAATTGTTTGGCACCATAAAAATAATTCTGATTAAAGTGATCGAACAACTTGAAGAAAATGAAATAAACTAATTAAAATTTGGAAAAATTTTCCATATTTTGGAAAAAAATAGCAACCTATAAATCTTAAAACCTTGAATTCATTACGCTTAGCATCTTGGCATCAAATTGGATTATATAATAACAAATCAAATTTTATTATTATGGAAAATCAATCAGAATTCAAATTTTTTATTGTAGACGACGATGTTTTTTGCTCTAGTTTACATGAACAATATCTTAGAAATATCGGTTGTACAAATATTACTCATTTCACCAACGGAATAGATTGTTTAGACAACTTGCATTTAAATCCAGACATCATATTTTTAGATCATGATATGAATGATTTAAATGGTTTTGAGGTATTAAAAAAAATCAAACGTATGAATCCTGGAATTTATGTAGTAATGATTTCTGGACAAGAAAACATTAAAACAGCCGTAGATGCTTTAAAATATGGCGCTTTTGATTACATAATAAAAGACGATAATGTTTCTAAAAAAATAGAAACTTTAATTTCAAATATTGTTAAAATTAAGCAAGAATTAAAAAAATCAAATGCTGGTTTTGTTAGTAAAATTATATCATTGTTTTAAAAAATGAAAACATAAAAAATATGCGAAAGAACATTATAATTGTATACGGAATTCTTATTTCTCTTCTAGTTTCCTGCAAAACACAAAACTTACTAGTTGATAAAAATGAAATTGTAGACATGAAACCTTTTTTCTTTGATAACACCTATCAATATAAAATTGAAAAAGATGATAAAATATCTATTTCAGTTTGGGGAGAAGACAGTTATAGTGTTGGGTCGGTTTATGGCATCTATAATTCCAATGAAGTGTATGGAAAATGGCTTTTAGTTGATGCAAATGGAAATATTGAAATACCGAGAATTGGCACCACAAATGTTGTAGGCAAAACAATTCCAGAATTAAAAGAGATTTTAAAAAACAATTTAAAACAATGGCTTTTATATCCTGTTGTAGATGTTAAAGTGTTAAACAAAGAAATTACTATTTTAGGAGAAGTAAGAAATCCGAACACGATTTTAGTTGATAAAGATCATAATACTTTATTGGAAATTGTGAGCAAAGCAGGTGGATTTGAATTTTATGCCAATTTAAAATCTATAAAGGTATTGAGGCAAAACGGAGAAAATGTATATGTAGCAAATATTGATTTAACAAATGCAATTGATATTCTCAATCAAAACATTCAACTTCATCCTGGTGATATTATTATTGTTCCTTCAAAAAAGAACAAAGAATTTGACAAACGCATCTCTACAATTATTCCTTTTACAACTACAGTTAGTGCTGCAGCCATTATAATGGGATTATTTTAATTTAAAACATAATGAACGAAAACCTAAGAGTACTTAAGCCATTTTTAAGAGGATTACCCATAATAATAATTACTGTTATCCTATCCGTAATTGGTGCAAAAAAATATTTGAGTTATACTACTCCAATGTATGAAAGTACTGCAAAATTAAAATTGGCTGATATACAAGAAGGAGTTTCGAATGCCAATTTATTTAAAGATTTTGATGTTTTCGCTACTGCAAATAAAATAGCTACTGAAATTGAAGTTTTAAAATCTACAGAATTAATTGAAAAAACAATACACGAATTACCGTTCACAACTGAAATATCTAGAAAAGGCGAAGTACGAACAGTTGAACTTTTTAATGACTCCCCAATTTTAATTGAAAGCACATTTAACTCAGATGATTACTGCGATAAGAAAATAGGAATTGATGTGCTTTCTATTAATAAATTTATTTTAAACATTCCTAATGAGAAAAGCATTACTAGTGAATTTGGAAAACCCATCATTTTAAAAAACGGACAACTTATCATTACCTTAAATGAAAAGTATTTAGCCACAAAAAAAAATGCTAGTATTGTTGATAAATACGAAATAGAATTCTTAAGCAAGCAGAAATTAATGGACAAAATCTATAAAAATTTAGATATTGTTCCCGTAGATAAAGATGTACCTGTAATACGAATTAATTTAAAAAGCAACATACCTGAAAAAGCAGCAATGTTTGTTAATAAGCTTTCTGAAATGTACATTAGAGACTATATTGAAAACAAATTCAGAGCCGCAAACATTACGGTTGATTTTTTAAATAATGAAATTTCAACTGCTGGAAAAAACTTAAGCAACTCAGAAAACAAAATACAAGATTTTAGAGACCAAAAAAAAATTATCAATTTTCGTCAGGAAACAGAAACGGATTTAAGAAAAATATCGCAATTAAAAATCCAACAAACCAATATAAAAATGAATCTTGATGCAATCAAAGATTTAAATAAATATATAGCCAAAGGGGAAAAAGACTATCTAAGTTTAGCCGCAAACTTTGAAAGTTTTTCAGATTTACTTTCAACAGAAATGGTAAAAAACATGAAAAAACTTCAAGCGGAAAAGAAAGATTTACTACTTACCTATACACCAAACAATGAAAAAGTAAAAATTATTGACGACAAACTAAATGATTTAATCTCTTATCAAATTGAAAGTATTAAAAACACTGAAAAAAATCTTCAAATAAAATATAATGATTTATCAAATGACATAACTGAAGCAGAACAAGTATTTAACGACCTTCCTGAAAAAGAAAGATTAATGACCATACTTGAAAGAAAATTTAATGCTTTTGAAAAAAACTATAATTTCTTAAACGAAAAAAAGATAGAAGCAGATATCGCTAAATCTGCAAAAATTGCATTTCACAAAGTTATTACTCCGGGCGAAATTTCAAAAAGTCCTGTATCGCCAATTAGAATAATAATCATTATAGTTGCCGCTTTTCTTGGTTTTTTAATTTCAACTATACTTATTTATATCGTTCATTTTACAAAAGCAAAAGTAAATGATGTGGTGACAATTGAAAAAAATAGCACTATTCCAATCGCTTTATCAACTCCCTATTTGAAAGACCAGAATGCTATTAAAATTAATTTTTTAAAAGAAGCCTTACAACTTGAAATTAAAAACATTTTAACCTCTAAAAATATCGTTACTATTACTTCTTTTCAAAATTCTAAAGAACACTTATTCTATAGTAAAAATTTGATTATTGCCCTACAAAAACAAAAAAGAAGAGTTTTAATTATAGACAGTACCAGTGAATTAATAGAGTTAAATAACAACACAAATTATATCAATATAAACGACAACAAGTTTTTAGAATTAAAAAAAGATGATTTCGCCAAACTGATTGAAGAGAAAAAAAATGATTTTGACTTATGCATCATCCACAATCAAACCTTAAAAGACGGAAAATTAACGTTGCTTTTAATGGCATTAGCTAACCAAAATCTTTTTATATTAGACAGTAGAAAAACATCAGAAAGCACCATCTCAAAAATTGAAATCATTAAAGAAGAATACCACTTGTCAAACATGTGGTTTATTTTAAACAGAAGCGGTTATAATCCAAGTATATTTACTGAAATTAAAAAAATATGGCATAAATACTCGAAAAGAAAACCAGTATGAAACTAATTTTAAAAACAATCAATTCTCCTACTCTATTGGTTTTATTTGACCAATTCATGTATAGTGGAAGTAATTTTATGATTACTATTATTCTTGCAAGAGTATTAAGTGTCACAGAATTTAGTTTGTTTTCTTCCATAATTATTTACACCTATTTGCTTTTAAGTATACTTTCCGCATTTCTAATTCAACCTTTTCAAATAGCTTACCCTAAAACAGAAAACAAACACGAATATTTTCAATTCATAATTTACAGTGTATTGTGTTCTTTTTTACTACTATCTGTAGCCAATTTTTTAGTTTATTTATTCCTACCCATAAAATCCTTTTCCTTCCTAACGCTTACCTTTTTTTTTATAACGTATATTTTTCAAGACTTTTTAAGAAAAACATTATTAACAAAGAATGACATTAAAAGTGTTTCGTTTATAGATGCTTTATTTTTATTCTCAATTGTAATCTGTTATTTTAGTATGGGTCAAAATTTTAATTTAAATAGTGCCTTACTAATAATTTCATTTTCAAATTTACTGTCTATTGGTTTTGGTATTTTACCTTTACTTAAAACATTTCGAAAAACAATAAACTGGAAAATCTATTTAAAATCTCACATGCATCAAGGTAAATGGTTTGTTAGTGTTTCCCTGCTACAATGGGGAAATAGTAATTTAATTATTTTATTATCAGGGCTATATATTGGATTAGAAAGTATTGGAGCCTTACGTTTAGTGCAATCTTTCTTTGGGATTTTAAACGTGCTTTTACAAGTTGTAGAAAATTATTTTTTGCCTAAAATTGCCAAACTTTACCATGAGAACCGACAAACGGCCAAACAATATTTATTCAAAATAACGCTTAATGGTTTACTGCTATTTGGTTCTATATTACTCCTACTTTTTATGTTTCCTAACAAAGCCATAACTTTAGCTGGCGGAATTCAATATGTAAAATATGGTTTTTTAGTACAATTTATGGCTGTATTATATCTGATTATTTTCCTAGGCTATCCTATAAGAATTATGATTCGTATCAAACTATTAAACAAATCTTTTTTTATTGGTTATCTATGCGCATTCGTATTTACTTTACTTTCTTTTCGGTGGTTATTGGTTAATTATAACATTTCTGGCGCAGTATTAGGGTTAATATTGAATCAATTAATCATGTTACTGTACTGGCAATTTCAATTGAAAAAAAATCACTTTATTTTATGGAAATAATTCATATTGTATTAGGAAAAGCAAACCCAAACCGAATGAATGGGGTTAATAAAGTTGTGTATCAAATGGCTGTTAAACAAGCTGAAATGCAAATTAAAGTTTCCGTTTGGGGAATAACAGCAGACCTTACAACTAATTTTGAAGAGAGAAATTTTGAAACACAACTGTTTTTAAAATCTAAAAATCCTTTTACAATTAGTACCGAACTGAAAAAAGCATTAGTTTCAAAAAAAGAAAACACCATTTTTCATATTCATGGTGGTTGGATTCCTGTTTTTTATTCCATTTCGAAAATTTTACATTCCCAACAAATCAATTTTGTTTTTACGCCTCATGGTGCTTATAATACCATAGCCATGAAAAGAAATTTTTGGATAAAGAAACTCTATTTTCATTTGTTTGAAAAAACAGTTTTAAAAAATTCGAAAAAAATTCACAACATCGGTCAAAGTGAAAATGATGGTTTAAGTGTTTTCTATAAAAATAATAAATCTGTGCTTTTACCATATGGATTTGAAAATAATATAAAACCAGAAGCATATAGCACTAAAAATAAAGATATCGTTTTTGGTTTTATTGGACGATTAGACATTTACACTAAAGGACTTGATACTTTATTAGTTGCGTTTGAAAAAGTTATAACTCAATTTCCAACTGCAAAACTTTGGATTGTTGGTGATAGTAAAGAAAAAAGAAAGTTAGAAGCTTTGATCATAAAACATAAATTGAGCGAAAATGTAATTCTTTTTGGCAGCCAATTTGGTGAAGAAAAAAACAATCTTTTAAAAAAAATGGATGTATTTGTACATCCCTCAAGAAATGAAGGACTACCAACTTCTGTAATTGAAGCTGCAAGTTTTGGTAAACCATGTGTAGTTTCAAACGCTACAAACATTAATGAACTAATAGAATCATATAACGCCGGAAAATCAATTTCGGAACAAAATTCAGATGAATTACGTGATGTTTTAATTGAAATGATTGGGGTTTGGCAAAACAGAAAAGAATATGAAATAATGAGCAAAAATGCTATTAATTTAGTGGAAGAATCTTTTAATTGGAAAAAAGTGATTACAGATTTAAATCACAAATTATACGAAATATGACCACATTTAGCACCCATTCTAAACACGAAAAATTCTTAAAAAAAACCAACACTTTCATGTTTATCATCCTATTCTTAATGGTGGGATGTTTTTTTACATGGAGTGAAAACGTTAACATAACAAGAGCCATTAAAGTGGTTGGTAGAATGGGTGTGCTAATTTTGTCCATTGTTAACTATAACAGAATCATCAAATATGGAGCGGCTGAAACCTTAAGTATAAAAAACCTATTTAGCCCCTTACTATATTTAACGTATTTATTCCTTGGATTGATTTCCTTTTCTTGGAGTACAAATCCTGGTTTTAGTGCACTTCAATGGTTCATGTCTTTTCAAAGTATGGTTTTTGCGTATTATTTTATAAAAAGTTTAAAAATTTTAGACACGTATTTTGAAGGACATCACATACGATTATTCAATTTACTTGGGAATACTGTATTTTATCTTCAACTCATTTTTGTAATCGGAATGTGGATTGATCCAGACACTTTTTTCAGATTAACTCATGGTGGAGAAGAAGCCCGTTTGGGTGGAGTAATCATGAATCCGAATGAACTTGGAATGCTTGCAGGTGTAGGAGTGGCTTGTTTGATTTTCGATTTATACCGATTCAAAAACAAAACTTGGACCATACTAAAATTACTAATTATTTTTTATGCTTTATATCTAACCGGATCAAGATCTTCTTTAATTGGAGCTCTTTTAATAATCTTTTTCCATATCAATCAAACGAAAAGACAAGGATTAAAATTAGCCATTATGGGCTGTGTTTTATTAGTTATACCAGTAGCTGTAAATCAAATAATTTTAAAAGGTGGCGATAAAGAAAGATTAGAAGAAATTTTAACATTAACGGGTCGGTTACCATTTTGGCAAGCATTAATTACAGAAGGATTACCCAGAGAACCGCTACTAGGTTTTGGTTTTATGCGAATAGATTATAAAGAATATTTTCAAAGTACACACACCTATCCGGGAAAAATGACACATAATACATTTATGCAAGCCTTAATGAATCTTGGATTTATTGGTTTAACTATAGTATTATTTCAAGTATATTTTACGGTTTCTGCCTTTTTTAAAGAAGACAAAGAAAATAAACTAATGCTAATTGGTATTCTAATTCCAATTCTCATCAATTCATTCACCGAGTTTGGAATTTTTGGAGAAAGCAACTATGGTATTTTATTTTATCAACTGATTATATTCTCAATATCTTTTAAAAATAATTTGAATTTAACTAGTCTTCAAAAAATACAATTAAAAAAAAGGCGTCCTGAAATCATGGAATGATTTTCCAAAATATGGAAAAAAAATAAATAATAAAACACACAAAGTCATATTTATTAAGGCTTTTCTATTTCGGCACGATTTTAACCTTACTTATAAAAAACAAAATATTATGGAAAATATATTTAAAAAAATCGGGTACAATTTGAGCTCTTCTAATGAAAAAAGAAATTTAGAAGAAATAAAATGGCTACAAATTAACAATCCAGATGGAACAGCGCGTTGGATCTGGAATGCAACTAACAAACAACCTATTTTTTTAAAATTCTATAACGAAGGTAGCATTCGTGCAAAAATTTTTGCTTTGTTAATCAAAACAGTTTTCATTTTTAAATTGCAAAAATTGTTTTTCAAACAAAGCAGCTTTTATATAGAAAATAACAATAATTCTATTTTTGATATTAAAAAAAGTTGGGCAATTTTTTTAGGAACTGTTGGACCAAACAACAAAGCTTTACTATTTGATGGTAGAAATTTTACAAAAATTGCCACAACTTCAAACTCTGAAAATTTAATAGAAAACGAATATCAAAACATAAAAAAACTAAACACTTGCAGTGTATCATTTACTACTCCTTCAATAGTTAATAAAACTATAGATTGCTTAACGCTTTCAAATATTTCAGAGGATTGCAAAAGATTTGGAACTATCAAGCCCATCCAAATAAATGCTGTGTTAGAACTAAATACTATAGACAAACAACTTCTCCAAATAAAAGAATGGCACTATTTAAATGAATTAAAAATTAAGTTAAACGGAATTGACAACGCTAAAATTCCAAATAACATTGTTAGAAAACTGAAAGCATTAATGGATGATGTGCAACCAGATGAAAGCATTCAACTTGCCTTTTCTCATGGAGATTACACACAATGGAATATGTTTGAAAACCAAAACAAACTTTCATTATATGATTGGGAGTTAGCTTCAAGCAATAGAACAAAAGGATTTGATTATTTTCATTACATAATACAATATGAAGTATTAGTCAATCATAAATCTTGGAAAGAAATTTATATTGATTTAGTAGATAATGCGAAACAAAACAGTGTAATAGACAAACTTTTTAATGGTAATCTTGAAGAATTTCACAACTATTTAAAATGGTATTTAATTATCAATTGTATCAATTATCTAGAAATATATGCTTCACAAAAAGATTGGCATATTCAAATCAATTGGTTGATAAATGTTTGGAATGAAGGTTTGAATGAATTTATGAAAAACCTAAAATCATCAAGACAATTAATTATAATGGACTTTTTTGATGCTATTCATAATGAAGAATACGCAGCACTTAAAATGCCAAATGATTTCCCAGAATCTGTTAGCTTAAATTCAGATATTGATGTAATTATTCCGAAAAAATTGAATGAAAAAATAGTATCATTTTTAGAAAATCATGCATTAATTACAAAATTCAAAACGGAAAAAAAATCGTTTATGAATCCTATAAAAATAGTAACCAATGAAAATGAGATTTTAGCACTAGATTTAATCTGGCAACTAAAAAGAAAAAATTTAGAGATGTTAAACGCAAAGAAAATTATAACAGAAAATGTAAAAAACGTTTTCGGAGTTAAAACAGCTTCTTGCGAATATACAACTCAATATATTGCACTATTTCATTTGTTAAATAATGCTAAAATTCCAAAAAAATACTTAACTTACGAACAGATTATTCATAATTCAGATTCTGAACTAGATCTTTTAATTAACGAATATTATTCAAACAGAAAGCAAAATAAAACGAAACTGCTTCAGTATTTACACCGTCAAAAAGAAAACAAAAAAATAAATTTCATTATAAACACCATAAATTATTGTATGGATACTATTAAAAATTATTTTTCAAATTCGGGTTTCGTAGTTACATTTAGTGGTGTAGATGGCGTAGGAAAATCTACAGTAATTGAACAGATTGCATTAAAAATAGAAAAACAATTACGAAAAAGAGTCGTAATTTTAAGACACCGCCCGTCTCTTTTACCAATATTAAGTGTTTATACAAAAGGAAAAGAAAAAGCGCATACAGATGTGATTTCAAGTCTTCCTAGACAAGGTAAAAACAACAGTTTGTTTTCTTCCTTATTTCGCTTTTCTTATTATTATTTCGACTACTTAATCGGACAATTTGTAATCTATTTTAAATATACTTTACGTGGACATGTAGTTATTTATGATCGTTATTATTTTGATTTTATTAATGACAGCAGAAGAAGTAATATTCAATTACCAAAATTCATTACTAAAAGTGGCTACCTGTTTTTACTTAAACCAAAATTTAATTTTTTCCTTTTCGAAGAGGCACAAGTAATTTTAAAACGAAAAAAAGAATTAGATGAATCAACAATCAATGCACTAACCATTGAATACAAAACTTTGTTTGAAAATTTAAAATCAAAAACAAAAAACACCGTTTATGATTCTATTCGAAATGACAATTTAGACAATACTTTACAGACAATTATTACTACTTTAATTAAAAAATAATATGAAAGCAATTGCCCAAAAAGTCATTAATTTAAGAAATCCAAATTTTAAGTTTGATGAGAATTTAAACAGTTTTGCTTTAATTCAATTTATATGGATTCAAATAGGCAGTTTAACAAGAGGCTTTAAATTGCTTTTCTATTTGAAAAACCCAAAAGGAATGTTACTGGGTAAGAACGTTAGTTTTTTTAATACACCAAAAATAAAATTTGGTAAATTTCTAAAACTTGGAAATCATGTTTATGTTTCAGGTTTAAGTAAAAACGGAATTACATTTGGTAATAATGTTTCAATAGGCGCATTTAGTAGAATTATTGTATCTACATCTTTAAACAATATTGGAAATCATATTAGCATAGGAGACAATGTTGGAATAGGAGAATTTGCATACTTAGGTGGAGCTGGCGGACTAACCATTGGCGAGGAATGTATTGTTGGGCAATATTTTAGTTGTCATCCTGAAAATCACATTTATGACAACCTCAACGAATCCATCAGACACCAAGGAGTCACAAGAAAAGGAATTAAGATTGGAAAAAATTGTTGGATTGGTAGTAAAGTAAGCATTTTAGATGGTGTACAAATAGGCAATGGATGTGTTATTGCTGCTGGAAGTGTCGTTACAAAATCTTTTCCAGACCATTCCGTTATAGGTGGAGTTCCCGCTAAATTAATTAAAGAAAGAACGAATCATGAATAACAAAACTATTTTAGCCACTTGCTATGCCGTAAACCCTTACAAAGGATCTGAAGATGGAATGGGTTGGAATTTTGTGTTACAAATTGCACGTTTTAACAATGTAATTGCCATCACTAGAAAGAACAATCAAATTCACATTGATAGGTTCATGAAAGAAAACCCAAATGAGGTATATAAAAATATAAAATTTCTATACTTTGATTTACCTTATTGGATGAGATTTTGGAAAAAAGGAAGCTTTGCCTCACTGATTTACTTCAATTTATGGCAAAAAAATATTATTTCTTTCATCAAAAAACAAAACATAACGTTTGATATCGTTCATAATATCAACTTTCATAATGATTGGACGCCTTCTTTTTTACACCAATTAAACAAACCATTTGTTTGGGGACCAATTGGTCATCATTCCAAAATTCCAAAACAATATTTAGAAAAATATTCCTTTAAATACGGAATAAAAGAAAACTTTACTTGGAGTATTAAAAAAATATTTTGGAAGTATT
Source organism: uncultured Flavobacterium sp. (assembly GCA_964461805.1). GTDB lineage: Bacteria > Bacteroidota > Bacteroidia > Flavobacteriales > Flavobacteriaceae > Flavobacterium. Next base: position 15,509 of record CAYWVV010000014.1, on the reverse strand, counting down.
CAACATCCTTAAAGACTACTATTAAAAATGCCGATCATATTTTATGTATGAACCAGAACGTTAAAAATGTTCTACCACTTAAAGATAAAAAATATTCCATAATGCCTTCTGTTTCCACAGAAGATTTCTTCAAAAACACAAACCACAACAAAGAAGATTTTAATGTAATTAGTGTGGGACGATTTATTCCTTTAAAAGGATTTGATTTAACTATTTTATCTTTTGTAGAATTTATAAATTCATTACCTTTAGAGGAAAGAGCAAAATGTAAATTAACACTAGTTGGAACCGGACCAGAAAAAAACAATTACATCCATTTAATACAAGAAAATAAAGCAGAAAACAATATTGAAATCATAGAATGGATGGATAGAATTGCGTTAATGAATTTATACAACAAAGCTTCCGTTTTTCTATTTCCATCTCATGAAGGCGCTGGAATGGTGGTGGCAGAAGCGCTTTCATTTGGTTTGCCCGTAATTTGTTTAGATAATGATGGACCAGGCGAATTTATAAATTCAGCATGCGGTTTTGCCATTCAAAAAACAAACTATACGGCTACGATTTCGAAATTACAAGAAGCCCTAAATAAATTATATTCCAATGAAGATATTTTAAAGGATATGAGTGAAAAGGCAAGAATTCATTATGAGAATACGTTCACATGGAATAGTAAAGGAAATCAATTAAATGACATTTATAATCAACTACAACTATGAGAATAATTGCTGTACACTTACTAAATGATTATAGCGGCAGTCCAAAAGTGCTCATGCAAGCTTTAAAAGCATTTACTAAAAACAACATGGAAACGCATTTATTTACATCTGCTAAACGTGTTGGTTTTCTGAGTAGTATTCCCAAAGTAAACAACCATTTTTTTACCTATTATTTTTCTGAAAATAAATTAATTCGAATTTTTTTTTACTTTTTTAGTCAACTCATTTTATTCTTCAAATTAGTCTTTTTTCTTAAAAAAACAGATCTTGTATATGTCAATACTGTTTTACCCTTTGGTGCAAGTTGCTCGGCAAAATTGAAAGGTTGTAAAGTGATTTACCATATTCATGAAACTTCTGTAAAACCTAAAATTTTAAAATCTTTTTTATTTAACATCGTAAAAGGTACGGCTACGGAAGTCATTTATGTGTCGGAATTTTTAGCCAATCAAGAAGCTTTACATCTTAAAAAAAACATACTTTATAATGTATTAGAACGTGCATTTATTGAGATAGCAAATAAAAATAATGCCCTAGAAAAAAAGGAAAAAATTGTATTAATGATTTGTTCCCTAAAAAAATATAAAGGTGTAGATGAATTTTTACAACTAGCGGTCATGAACCCAAAATTTACTTTTAAACTTGTTGTGAATGCCACTCAAAAAGAAATTGACAATTATTTTCATAGTGAAAACGTTCCTCCAAACTTATTGATTTATCCTACACAAAAAAACACACATCCTTTTTACCAAGAAGCAAGTATTATTTTAAACTTATCAGATGTGAATCTGTGGGTGGAAACATTTGGCTTAACCATATTAGAAGGAATGGCGTATCAATTACCTGCAATAGTCCCTCCAGTTGGCGGTGTAATTGAATTAGTAGAAGAAAACAAAAATGGATTTTTAATAGATAGTAAGGACATCGCACAAGTTTCAGAAAAAATCAACTTGTTATTTTCTAATACCGAGTTGTATGAAAAAATGCAATTTCATGCAATAGAAAAAAGCAAAGTATTTAGTGAGGTGCATTTCGAAGAAAGTATTTTAAAAATAGTTTCCAAGTACAGTTAAATTTTTCCAAAATATGGAATAAAACAAAAGCTAGAATTTTAAAAAACACTGATTTACAAGGGTTCTCAAAGTTGGTATTAAATTAGCATAAGTATTTCTAACAAAAAAAACTAAAACCTTCTGATTATGAAAAAAAACAGAATAGCAATAATTGGTACTGTAGGAATCCCTGCAAAATATGGCGGTTTTGAAACGTTAACAGAACAATTGGTTTCTAATTTATCTGATGAATTTGATTTTACAGTGTATTGTTCTAAAAAGAAATATTCAAAAGAAGAAAGAATCTCACATTATAAAGGCGCAAAATTAGAATACATTAATCTTGAAGCCAATGGCGTACAAAGTATTATTTACGATTGTATTTCGATACTAAAATCTTTAAAGAATAATGACATATTGTTAATACTTGGTGTTGCTGGAGCTTTTATTCTTCCATTCATAAAATTATTTACCAATAAAAAAATAATTATTTCAATAGACGGCATTGAATGGAAAAGAGACAAATGGTCCTATTTTGCAAAATTTTATCTTTTTTGGGCTGAAAAAATGGCTGTAAAATATTCACACTTTGATATTTCAGATAATGAATCTATACAAGATTACACAGCCATGAGATATGAAACACTAAGTAAAGTAATAGAATACGGCGCAGATCATACCTTACAAGTAAAACCAAACCAAACAGATTATTCAAAATATACTTTTTTAAACGGAAATTATGCCGTAAAAGTGTGCCGAATTGAACCTGAAAATAATATTCATGTAGTTTTAAACGCCTTTTCCTTAAATTCTAACACCAACTTAGTTGTTATTGGAAATTGGGAAAATAACGAATATGGGAAATCACTTAAAATAAAATATAGTGCCTTTAAAAACATCTTTTTATATGATCCCATTTATGATCAAAGAGAAATTGATTTGATTAGAGGCAATGCGACATTTTATGTTCATGGACATTCTGCAGGTGGCACCAATCCTTCTTTAGTAGAAGCTATGTATTTGGGATTACCAGTTGTTTCCTTTAACGTTTCCTACAATAAAACAACAACCGAAAATAAAGCTTTGTATTTTTCTAATGAATTGGAATTGACCAAAATCATTCAAAACTTAACTAAAAACGACTTAAAAACGTTAGGCTTAAAAATGAAAAGCATTGCCGAAAGAAGATATAAATGGGAAATTATTGCAGAAAAATACAAACAACTTTTCATAGAAGTACTACTTGCAGGAAAAAAAACAAGTTTAAACAATCCATTTTCAGTTATAAAAAACGACACATTGGATGAACTAAACTTATCGCATTTAAAATATACAAATACGTTTTACGAAAAAAGATAACAATATGGATCAATACTTTACATTCGCCATTTTAGGAATCGTATCCTTTTTATTAGGAATACTTCTTATCCCATTTCTTAGAAAAATTGCTTACAAAGTAAACTTAACAGACAAACCTAATGCTAGAAAAGTACATATCAAACCTGTACCATTAATTGGTGGAATAAGCATCGCTATTGTTCTAATTTGTGTACTTATGCTGTCTCCAAATTTCTTTGCTATTGCAAAAAAATATTTAACCATTTTAAGTTGTGGATTTATTTTATTAATTGTTGGAGTAATTGATGATAAAACCGATTTAAATGCGAAATTAAAACTTGTAATTCAATTAACTTTAGCTGCAATTGTTGTGCATTATGACACAAGAATCATGGGTTTTTATGGGTTTTTAGGAATAAATGAAATTCCAATATATTTACAATATTTGCTAACTATACTTATAATTACTGGTGTAGTCAATGCCTTTAATTTGATGGATGGTGTAGATGGATTAGTGGGTACATTATCTTTTGTGGGATTCACAATGCTATTAATAACTTCGATATATTTGAAAAACATAGAATTAGCTACAATATGTGTGGTTTTCATGGGATCCATTTTGAGCTTTTTAAGATACAATTTATCTAAAAAGAATAAAATATTTATGGGAGATTCCGGCTCTCTTTTTATAGGATTTGTATTAGTTACACTAGGAATAAACTTACTTGAAAATGAAAAAATTAATGCAAATCAACACTACAGTTATGTGTTTTTACTTTTAATATCCTTCTTTTCAATTCCTGTTTTAGATTCTATACGAGTTTATTTGGGAAGAATAAAAAATGGAAATTCTCCTTTTAAAGCAGACAAATCGCATTTACACCATCTGTTTTTATCTTTTGGAATAAATCATAAAAATATTTCACTTTTCATCATTACCATGTGTATGATTATGTTTTTTATAGGATTTGGTTTAATTTCTTTATTATCTATTACACTTATTGTTTTGTCGATAATAGTTACTTTCATACTATTCATTAAAATATTGTTGGCAATAAGAGATTTTAATTATTGGAAAAGCACCATTAAAAAATTAGAAGAATCTTTATAACGCCTGAATTTCAGCCTGAATTTTTTTAGTTAAACTATTAAAAACCAAACCATAAGATTCGTTAATTAATTCACACATCATTGTATCGTTTACATCAGAATGAAAAACAACTGTGTTCCAATGTTTTTTACTCATATGATAACCAGGTTTAATCGCTTCATATTCTGCACGAAGTTCTTCAGCTTTGTCTGGATCACATTTTAAATTTAAACCTGGCTCGTCTTTTTCCCATTTTTGTAAGGAAGTTAAACAAAATATTTTTCCGCCCACTTTAAAAACCAAAGTATCTTCATCAAAAGGAAAATGTTCAGTTACGCCTTTTTTAGACAAGCAGAATTCGTAAAGTTGTTGAATGTTCATGTTTGAGTTGGGAGTTTAGAGTTGTTAGTATGGAATCATTTTATAGTTATTAGTAAAGAGTTTTTAGTTTGGAGTACCGAGGCTACGGGATTAGTTAAAACCAAACATTTTCTTAAATTTTACTTGAACCAAATTTATCAGGATTATTCATCATATACCATATTAGTTTTCCAATTTCTGTATTTAAAGCAGAAAGCTCATTGTATGAATCCAACTCTAAATATTTACAAGCTAAAGCATAATCTAACCAAACTTGAGTTTCGGAATTTTCAGCTTCAGCATCTGTTAATTTACTGAAAAAGTTTTTAGGATATGTTCGCTTTCTATAAGATTCTGTTATGGTTACTGTAACACTTCTTGAGCTTCTCCTAATTTGATCGGTCAAAGAATATTTTTCCTCTCTTGGAAACAATTTTGAAACCTCAAAAACTCTCATTGCTAAATCAAATGACTTCTTATAGGCTAATAAATCTGTATGGTTCATACTAATTCTAACATTTTAACTCCTAACTAAAATCTCCAAACTCCAAACTATAAAGAACTGGCTTACTCGGACTTGCATCATTTTCAAAAGAAGCAATTTGTAAATTCAGCAAATACGTTCCATCTGAAACCGAATCGTCTACGTAAATTAATTCTGTAATCGTACAATCTAAACGCGCATCGTCATTTAATATAGTGGTGTTTTTTACATTCCAGAATGCTTTGTGTGCTACTAATTTTCCTTCATCTTCTTCCCTATCCACACTTGGTAAATCGATTAGCAAATGTTTAATTCCGATTTCTCGAATAAAAACTGCCGCTTCTTCTAATAAATACGGTGGATTGGTATGTGAATAGTTTTTAGATTTTTTATCTGTTAGATTTGGAATGGTTCGAACAATTATCGCTTCAGGAGTTTTTCCGTTTAATACTTTTTCAATTTGACTTTTTGTAATCACGAAATCATCGTCTCTTTTTTCTGGTTGAACCGAAACCAATTCCGCCATGAAAAAAAACTGTTTCAAACACTGATTAATAGAATAAAATGCTGTAGTAATATGTCCTAAACACTCGGTATGCGTGCCATGTCCGTGCGGGTTGAAAAAAATATTATTGAAATTCGTAGAACTTCCTTCTGAAACTTTTCCTATCCAATTGTCAAAAGTCACGGGTTCAATTACAGGTTTTTCAATATACCACGCAATTGGATTCGCATCAGTATTGGATATTGGTAAAGAAATATCAATGGGTTTTGATAAGTCGATGTTGAAGTTGTTTATGGTCGCTTTCATTTATACTGAACTTGTTTCAGCATCTTTTGTATTAACATTTTTCTTGTTTTAACAAAAGAAACTGTGAATCATAAATCCAAATATAAATCTTTTAATTGAGGATTTGAAATTTTTATTAAATTCCATTTCCATTCTTTATGCCAATTTTTTAATTGTTTTTCTCTTTTAAAAGCATCATGATAATCGTCAAATTCTTCAAAATACAACAAAATATGAACATTATATCTTTTTGTAAAAACTGCACCAGTTCCATTTAAATGATTTTCTATTCTACTCCTCAAATCTTTAGTCGCACCAATATAAAGAACTGATAAATTTTTATTTGACATTATATAAGTATAACCTTTAATCATAAATCTCGTTAAATTAAAAAGATACTGAAACTAGTTCAGTATAAACAAATCACTTGCAATACCATCACTTAAAAATTTTCCTTTTTTGGTAGTTTTTAAAACATTGTTTTCGATTTCCAACAAATTATCTGCAATGTACTTCTCTGATTGTTTTTGTAAATACTCTAAATATTTTGTTCCGAATTCGGTTGCAATTCTTTCTAAAGAAACACCCCAAATGGTTCGCAAACCGGTCATGATGTATTCGTTATATTGGTCGGTTTTGGATAAAGTTTCGGTTTCAGATGGTAATTTATTTTCTGCGATGGCTTTCAAGTACAACGAATTATTGGCGATATTCCAACTTCTACTTTCACCATTATAACTGTGTGCGGACGGACCGATGCCAATATATTTTTTACCTAACCAATATGCCGTATTGTTTTTCGAAAAATAATCTGGTTGACCAAAATTCGATAATTCGTAGTGTACAAATCCGTTTTCTTGTAGCTTATCGATTAAAATATGAAAATGTTGTTGCGCTAAATCGTCATCTAAAGTCGGAATTGAACCAGATTTTATCATTTTGTGCAAAGCCGTTTTTGGCTCCACAGTTAAAGCATAACTGGAAATATGTGGAATATTGAAACTTAGTGCCGTTTCAATATTTTGCAACCATTTCTCGTTGCTCATATTGGGCATTCCGTAAATTAAATCGATGGAAATGTTATCGAAATGTTCCGTCGCGAATTCTAAACATTTTTTTGCTTCCGCCGAATTGTGCGCACGATTCATCAATTGTAAATCGTCTTCAAAAAAAGATTGCACACCAATTGATAAACGATTTATTGGCGAATTCGCGTACTGAAGAATCGTTTCTTCATTCAAATCGTCAGGATTCGCTTCTAAGGTTATTTCTGGATTTTCAACTACTTTATAATATTCGTAAACCTTATCAATCAAAAATTCTATGTCATCAATCGTTAATACACTTGGAGTTCCTCCACCAAAATAGATAGTTTCAATCGTTTCGTTTTGAGATTCGTTTTTACGCAATTCCAATTCTTTCGCTAACGCCAAAACCATTTCGTCTTTCTTTTTCATGGAAGTCGAAAAATGAAAATCGCAGTAATGACAAGCTTGCTTGCAGAAGGGTATGTGGATGTATATTCCTGACATATTTAGTTTACAGTCGCAGTCGCAGTTAGCAGTACTGAGACTGAAAACTGAGACTGAAAACTTTTATTTTTTAATTCTCGTTTCATTCTGTTTCACAAAAGCATCCCAACCGGAATAACTCGTCGTTCCAACTACTTTTCCCGTATTGAAAAAATGACAAACTGCCGCTGCTAATCCGTCTGTAGAATCGAGATTTTTAGGTAAGGTTTTTAGTCCTAATAATTGTTGTAACATTTTCGCAACTTGTTCTTTACTGGCATTTCCATTTCCAGTAATGGCCATTTTTATTTTCTTCGGTTCGTATTCTGTGATTGGAATATCTCGGGATAAACCTGCAGCCATAGCAACACCTTGCGCTCTTCCTAATTTCAACATCGATTGTACGTTTTTTCCAAAAAATGGCGCTTCAATGGCAATTTCATCTGGATGATAGGTATCGATTAACTCGATGGTGCGTTCAAAAATACGTTTCAACTTCATATAATGATCGTCCATTTTATTGAGTTGCAATTCGTTTAATTGAATAAACTCCATTTTTTTATTCACGACACGAATAAGTCCGAAACCCATAATAGTAGTTCCAGGATCAATGCCGAGTATGATGCGTTCGTTAGCCAAAATTTTTGTTTAAGGTTTAAGGTTTCAAGTTCAAAGTTTTGTTTCTTTGCAAAATGATTTCAAACAAAACTAAACAATATCTCACACTTATAATAAAACTGGTCATTGTTTTTGGCGCCTTTTATTTTATTTACGAAAAATTAGCGCACGATGATAAACTGAGTTGGAAACAATTTTCAGATATTTTACAACATAAATTTACCATTGGCTGGATACTTTTTATGTTATGTTTTAGTGTTTTGAATCGTTTTTTAGAGATTTTGAAGTGGAAGAATTTAGTTTTAGTAATTGAGAAAATCTCTTTATTCACAGCTACAAAGCAAGTTTTAGCTGGCGTTACCGCAGGTTTATTTACACCAAACGGAATTGGAGAATATGCTGGAAAAGCGCTTTATTTTCCAAAAAAGGAAACCAAACGCGTGTTGTTTTTAAATCTGATTTGCAACGGCATTCAAATGGTGTTGACCATCATTTTCGGATTAATTGGGTTGTTATATTTAGGTTACACGTTATACTTTTTCATCTTAATTGGAATTGGATTTTTGGTTTTAACTTTTCTATTTTTAACGAAGAATGCAAATATTAAAGGCTATTCCATTGCTTTGTTTTTAGAAAAAACAGCAGAAATTCCGAAGAAAATCCATCAGAAAAATATTTTATTAGCCATTGCCAGATATTTGACTTTTTCGCACCAATATTACTTTTTGTTTATATTATTCGGTGTTAATATTGACTACTTCACTTTGATGGCAACCATTACTGCCGTATATTTTATTGCCAGTTCTTTACCTTCTTTTCAATTTTTAGATTTTGTAGTGAAAGGCGGCGTGGCCATTTGGTTTTTCGAAAAATTGAACATTGATGAATATGTTATTTTATTTATTAGTACTTTTATGTGGTTGCTCAATGTGGTACTTCCGGTTGTCATTGGAAGTTATTTTGTATTGATTTACAAGACGCGAGAAACTGCCACGAAGACACCAAGTCACTAAGATATTTTATGATTTTTTTCGCGCTACTTTTATTTATTTATGCGGCTTTGATTACTCAATTGGCTTTTGGCATTTCGAAAATGAATAAGCAAAACACAATAGAATCTTCTTCACCAAAAACTACTTTTTCGATAATTGTTCCTTTTCGAAATGAGGCTGAGAATTTACCGATACTTTTACAATCTTTAGAAAAGCTAAAGTATCCAACGGAACTATTTGAAGTGATTTTAGTGGATGATGAATCGGAAGATATGTACGATTTACGAACTACAATTTACGATTTTAAAATTATTCCAAACCAAAGAAAAAGCAATTCTCCAAAGAAAGATGCGATTGAAACCGCGATACAAATAGCGAAACACAATTGGATTGTAACTACTGATGCCGATTGTGAAGTTCCTGAAAATTGGTTACGTGTCTTTGATGCAAAAATTCAAGAAACTAATGTGAAAATGTGTGTGGGTTCTGTTGGTTATGTATCTGAAAGTGGATTTTTACACGATTTTCAAAATAATGATTTTTTGAGTTTACAAGGTGTAACCGCTGGAAGTTTTGGCATTGAAAAACCTTTTATGTGTAATGGTGCGAATTTCGCTTATGAAAAAACTTTCTTTAAAGACTTAAACGGATTTGAAGGTAACAATAATTTAGCAAGTGGAGATGATGTTTTCTTGTTACAAAAAGCATTGCAATTGGCTCCTAAAAAAATAGCTTATTTAGGCAATTTAAATATCGTTTTTACTAAAAGTTGTGATTCTTGGAAAGTTTTAATCCATCAAAGAGTGCGATGGGCAAGTAAAACTTCAGCTTATGCGAATTGGTATCCGAAAATTTTAGGAAGTAGTGTTTTTTTGACAAATTTGAGCGGATTACTTTTGTTGGCAGCGCCTTTTTATCAATTCGAATTAATACAATTAACCGCTTATTTTTGGATATTGAAATTCGGAATTGATTTTATGTTCTTGAAATTTAGTGCTGCGTATTTTAGATTGCCTTTTCAGAACTTTTTAAGTAGCTTTATTGTTTATCCTTTTTTTACGATTTTAGTCGTTGTAAAAGCGCTATTCGGAAAATTTGAATGGAAAGAGAGAAGATTTTAAACTATAAATTCAACACAGATTTCACAGATTCTCACCAAATTGTATTGTGTTTAGCCCTGATAGTAGCGGCATCTCCCGATTTTTCATCGGGAATATAGCGGATAGCAGGATTAGCTTCAAAAAATAAAAAACTACTTCTTTTTTAAAACCACCGGCATTTGAAATTCTGTTTTTACAGGAACTCCTCTTTTTATGGCTGGGTTGATTTTTGGAAAATCGGTTAATCTCAATTGAAAAATACTGTCTAATTGTGGTTTGTTATACGCAATTGAATCTGAAATTATAGGTTCGAAATTCAAATCAGAATTGGAAGAAATAATCACTTTTACTTGAATCGTATCTAATTGTGGGAATAATTTAGCGATGCTATCGTCTTTTAATTTCGAATGCAATTGCATAGAAAGCGTTTCGTAAAAACAACTTTGCTGACTGTCTTTATCCGTTAACGAATCGCATTCTGAAAAAGATGGAAATTCGTCCACTTGCTCCCAATTGATTTTTTTGAGTTCTTGTTCTAACAACACCTTTTCATCGGGCACTTTCTTATCGAAAAACTGGCACGATTGTAGTGAGAGTATCAGGAATAAAGCAATTACTTTGTTCATTTATTTTTTTATACTTTTAGATTTTCAAAAATACACTTTTATGGAATATATTGCATTGATTTTAGGAATTTGTTTACTGATAGGTGGAATAATTGGAAGCATTTTACCTGCAATACCTGGTTTGCCTTTATCTTGGCTGGGATTATTGTGTTTGTTTTTTATTCCTGGAATAGAAACCAACTATTGGTTATTAGGAATTACATTAGTGATTACGATAATTCTGAGCATTCTCGATTACATCATTCCAGCCAAAGGAACGAAAATGTTTGGCGGCACGAGTTACGGCATTTGGGGAACTAATATTGGCTTAGTGGTGGGAATCTTTTTACCCTTTCCTTTTGCTTTTTTAATCTGTCCGTTTTTAGGCGCTTTTATCGGCGAACTCATCTACAATTCTCAAGACAAAAAACGTGCTTTAAATGCAGCCTTTGGATCTTTCCTAGGCTTTTTAGCAGGAACTTTCATGAAAGTGTTTTATGGTTTTGTTTTATTAGGAATTTTTATTTGGTTAGTTGTGAAGAATTATACTATTTGGATATAAAAATAGATTAAACAAAAAAAGCATTCCGAAAAATCGAAATGCTTTTTTAAACCTTGCGGTCTGGACGGGACTCGAACCCGCGACCCCCTGCGTGACAGGCAGGTATTCTAACCAACTGAACTACCAAACCGTTGCTGTAATGCAGTGCAAATATAGAATTATTTTACTTAAAAAAAACAACCAAATTCGATTTTTCACAAACAAAAATTCAAACAAGCACCATCAAACTGATAATCAGAAACTAACAAAACTAATGTATGAACAAATAAAAAATAATAACGCTAAAATAAAAGCATTTAGAAGTAAAATTTGAAGCGTTTAGGATATAAAATTTTTCTTTATTTGAAAGTATTTACAATAAAACTAAGCTTGTTGTACTTGACTTTTAAAATTTTTCGAAGAATAAGAAATAGTGTTAAATCAAAAAAGCTTCCCAAAAATGGAAAGCTTTTCATTGGTCTAACTACTAAACCTTTCCCGATCTCTCGGGTAAACAACACAACTACCTTAATCTTGAACCTCAAGATATTTGGGCAAAAAAGCACTTCATTTCTGAAGTGCTTCCCAAATTTTGCGGTCTGGACGGGACTCGAACCCGCGACCCCCTGCGTGACAGGCAGGTATTCTAACCAACTGAACTACCAAACCGTTGCTGTAATGCGAGTGCAAATATACTACAGTTTTTGAAACCTGCAAATGTTTTGGCAAAAAATATTATATATTTTTTTAAATTTTTAGCCAAACTTCTGTTTTTCAACCAAATATGTAGTAATAATTTTTTCGAATTTTTCATCCACTGAAACTGGAACATACTTGATTTTGTATGCTGAACAGGTATTAGAAATGTTTTCGAAATAGTTTTTAACTACTTTTTCATAACTTTCTTTCATGTTTTCGGCAAATAAATTGACTTCTTCACCTGTTTCTACATCAATAAACTTTCGTGGTGTGTTGTCAAAATTGAAATTTAGCTCTGTTTTTTTATCATAAACATGAAACAAAACCACTTTATGTTTGTTGTGTTTTAAATGTTGTAAAGCTTTAAACAGCATCTCATTATCTTCACCAATAAACATATCGGTAAACAAAACAATCATTGAACGACGGTGAACTTTTTCTGCAATTTGATGTAAAAATGTAATCGTATCTGTTTTTTTAGATTCTTTAGGAGAATTCAAAATATTTTCGAATTGATTCAAAATCATTCTGTGATGACGTTCACTTCCTTTTTCCGAAGCGTAATATTCATACGTATCCGAATATACTGAAACTCCTATAGCATCACGTTGTTTTTTAAGCAAGTTCATTAAAACTGCTGAAGCAAGTATAGAAAAACCAATTTTACTTTCAGAAAACAACTGATTGTCTTTTAACTTAGGATAATGCATAGAAGAAGAGTTGTCAATAATTATATGACATCGCAAATTGGTTTCTTCTTCATATTTCTTCGTATATAATCTGTCGGTTTTGGCAAATAACTTCCAATCGATATGTTTGGTACTTTCGCCTTGATTATAAATTTTATGTTCGGCAAATTCGGCAGAAAAACCATGAAATGGACTTTTATGCATACCAGAAATAAAACCTTCGACGATTTGATTGGCCAAAAGTTCTAAATTTTTAAACTGTGATATTTTTTCGAGTTGCGATTCTAAATTCATATCGTAAATATATAGTTTTATTCTTGAAGTTAAAAAAGTTGCATAAAAAAAGGCTCAACTTTCATTGAACCTTTTAAGTTTATCTACTTAGCTATTATAACAAAGCGTCAATTGCGTCTGTATATGTTTTCTTTGGTGCTACACCAACTTGCCTTCCAACTACTTCTCCATTTTGGAAAACCAATACAGTTGGAATGTTTCTAACTCCGTATTTTGCAGCAAATTCTTGATTTGCATCTACATCTACTTTACCAACGATAGCTTTACCATCGTATTCAGTAGCTACTTCGTCAATAACTGGTCCAACCATTCTACATGGTCCACACCAAGCTGCCCAAAAATCTACTACTACTGGTTTATCTGATTTCAATACTACTTCTTCAAAAGTAGCATCTGTAATTGCTAATGCCATATTTTTATATTTAGTTTTTTTTATACTTTAATTATTATACTGCGAAAGTAAAAAATATATTTAAGGTGTGAAAAAAATTATGATTTCTTTTAACTATTAAGTAATTAGAAAAATCAATTTATAAGTTTATTAACACTGATAATAACAAATCGCCCTTCAATCTTTTTGAATAATTCGGATTGATATACATGAATTCAATTTCTCTATTTTCATTTAAAACATAAACAGTTGGAACTGGCAAAAAACCAGGATTTTTACCTTCAGAATATTTTTCTAATTTAGGTTTTTCTCTTTTAAAAGCAATTCCTAAAGCTTGTGAAAATTTTCCATCACTATCAGAAAATAACTGATAATTTAATTTGTCTTCTGTTGTAGTTTCCTTTAAAAACTTAGGAGAATCCGGACTAACAGCCACAATTTGATAACCTAAATCTATAATTTGTTTTTCAATTTCTTGCATATCCATTAATTGCGAATTGCAATACGGACACCAGCCTCCACGATATACAATCAAAACCGTTTTTTTGTTTAATATTTCGGAAGTAGAAACCAATTTATCATCTACTGAAACCAAATTTTGTTTTGGGATTTTTTCCCCAATTAATAACGGTGAAACATCTTCTGCTGTATCAGCAATTTGTGCTGAAGCGAATGATGTTATGACTATTAAGATAAAAAGTAACTTTTTCATAATTTTATTTTAAAGGACAGCACAAATTTAGTGCCGATAAAAACAAAATAATGTTAGACACTTTACTTAATTCAACTTAAAATTGATTTGCATTTTTTCTAAACCCTCTAACAACTCTTTGGAAATATTGATTTTTAATTTCCGACTTGGCATTTCGAGCTTATTTTTAATGATTGTTTCTTCGATTTCTTCCATCTGATTTTCTACGATAATTTCAGCAACACCTTCTACCTCATCATCAGAATCAATTACGGTTTCATCTTGAAGGTCTTCATCGATTTCAATTTCTCGTTTTACAAATCGTTTTACTTTTTCTAATTCTAACAACTCGAAAGTCACGTTTAAATCACCTTGATGATTAGAAAAAAGTTCGTTTAATTTTGAAATTAATTGCTCTTTTAACTCTTCAATTGGCAATTGAACTGTAAGTTTCTTTGCAAAATCAGGCAACACATCTTGTAAACTTTGCATGTGTGAAAAATTAATTCTTGGATCCGATTTTTTACCCGTTTCTTTATTGGTCCAACCTTCTTTGACGAAAATTTTAATAAACACGAACTGACTTTGAACCAAATAATGCCTAAATTTCAAATATTCTTCATTAAAGATTTTAAATTCGAAACTTTCTTCGTAGCCTTCAATATTGAAAGTCGCCCAACCTTTATTTTGTTGAGTCGTTCTGTGTTGCACGTTCGAAACAATTCCTCCAAAAGATAAATTTTTACCCACTAAAGGTTCTAAATTACTTAAAGCTTGCAACTTGGTATTGCAGAAATATTTCATTTCAAATTTATAATCGTCCAAAGGATGACCTGAAATATAAATTCCAACTACTTCTTTTTCTCTTGATAATTTCTCTAAAGTATTCCATTCTTCACAAGGTGGCACAACTGGTTCGGCAATTTGAACATCAGAAGCATCACCAAATAAACTTACTTGAGAAGAATTTTCGTTTTCTTGAAACTTCGCACCGAAACGCATTGCTTTTTCCAAAAACGTTATATTATCACCATCAGAATGAAAATATTGTGCTCTATGTGTCTCACCAAATTCATCAAAACCACCAGCTAACGCTAAGTTTTCAAACGCTTTTTTATTGGCTGCACGTAAATCGATACGTTTGGCTAAATCGAAAATAGATTTATAACGCGCTTCTTTTCTGCACTCCACAATCGTTTTTACAGCATTTTCTCCTACACCTTTAATTGCGCCCATTCCGAAACGAATCGCATTATTATCGTTTACCGTAAATTTATAGAACGATTCATTCACATCTGGACCTAAAACTTCTAAGCCCATACGTTTACATTCTTCCATGAAAAACGAAACCGATTTGATATCATTCATGTTATTAGAAAGTACCGCCGCCATATATTCTGCCGGATAATGTGCTTTTAGATAAGCCGTTTGATAAGCAATCCACGCATAACAAGTCGAGTGTGATTTGTTGAAAGCATAACTTGCAAACGCTTCCCAGTCTTTCCAAATTTTTTCTAAGATTTTCGCATCATGTCCTTTTTCTTC
>CAYWVV010000013.1:0-53379 GCA_964461805.1 uncultured Flavobacterium sp. | reverse complement strand
TCACAATTTATTTCTGAAAAAATAAAAGAATTTATCTCATTAAACTGCGCATCTATAACCCCTAAAACAAACCTTCCAATATAATAATACATAAAAAGGTCTAAAAAAGGCTGATTTTATTGGTGTTCGCAACTGTGAACGCCTTTTTTTGTTTATATTCAAAATTTCCATTTACTTCTATTTCCGTTACACTAAACCTACATTGAATAACTATAGAAAAGGTTAGTTATAGCCGTTAACTTCTATTTTATTATACTATTACTGCAATTAGTTACATCCCTTGTTTAAATAGGCTTTAAATCGGTTTTAAACGTTTTGTTTATCTGGATATTTAGCCAAATAAATATAAAAATGATTATTTATTGAAAAACATCAAAAAAAGTAACTTTTATTTTATTGGGTTGCCTGTTGGGTTGCGTATTGGGTTGCTTCAATTATGTTTTAATATAAAAGATAACATTACCCAAAACCGCATAAATTTTATAGTTTAAATAATAATATCGTGGTTAAGAATACCCCAAAACCACAATAAAAAGCATTCAATTTATTTTAAATTATTGATTTTCAGTTGTTTATGTTTTTTACATCATTGAATTAATTCTAATACTCCCTTTAATTAATCCTAAAGCACTAATTTTTTTCAATTCAACATCTTTATCTTGGTGATGTTTGTTTTGACTAACCAAACAAATATAATCCTCTCCTTTATTGCTTTTTTGAATATATTTAACAGTAACAAACTCCTCATCGTCAACCTCCATACTAACTAAATACATTTCACCCCAAAATAAACCGTCTCTAATGTTATGAATTTGTTTATACATTACAATATCACCACTTTTAAGTAGTGGATACATACTATCTCCAGTAACATAGACAGCGCCATCACATTTAGGTAAGTTTGGAATTTGAATATAATCTATTGGTTTAGTTTGATTACTATCTAAAAACAATGACACTATACCTGCTGATGCTTCAACATTATATAATGGAATTGTTTGAGCCTCAGAAATTTTCTTATCTGTTTTTAGATCATAAGTTTCATGGGCTTCATTAACCATATTATTAACTGGCTCATTATTTATAGAAGAATAATCAACAATAGGACGTTTAACTGGTCCATTTCCAGAAATCAAAAACTCAGGATTAATATTTACGCATTTTGAGTAAATTAAATCAATATCAAACGTATTTCTACTAAGCCAACTTGATAAAGTTTGAGGCTTAATCCCTAAATGATTAGCAAAAGCGGTGTCGGTTTTAAATAAATAAGTATCTTTTATCTTATTCAAAATCAACGTCTTATCAATTATTTTACTCATTTTGCATAAATTTTATTATAATTTGTTTTTTTATTACGCATTTTGCATATATATTTGTTCTTTTAAACGGAACAAAATAAACAATGAACAAACGTACAAAAACAAAACCGGAATACAATGGACAAATTGTAGAGAGATTAATTTCTAAGTATGGTGTTACAAAAAGATTCATATCGATGAGTTTATCTGGTGACAGAAAGTCTGAAACATCCGATACAATTGCATCAGATTATAAAAAAATGGAAAAAGCAGTAAATGATCTATTAGCTACTTTATAAAATGAAATCTAATCCATACGAATATTATAGCAATAAGCTCGGTGTCAAAATTAGTTTTCTAATTTCTGACCGAAATGCGAATTCTGATAGTTTGAAGCTGATTAATTATAATGCTTTACATCGTCGTATGAATTCTGAGACATGTATTGAAAAACAATTACGCAGAGCTTCATTAAATTATGATGCATTAATTCATTTTGATTCTTTAACTCAAGAATGGAGAGATAAGTTAACATTGAATTTTGGAAGTCCTGCAGTTGAAATCAAAAAGAGTTGGTTTGCGGAACATTATGAGGCTGATAGAAAAGCATTTGATTTTTATTCAAGTTACACATATGGTGAGGACAACAAAAAACTTGATTTAGATCTAATTGAAACCTATACATATAATGCTTCGGTTTTAAATACAGTTATAAAGTTAAAAGCTAACAGAAAAGCTTACGCAAAAGCATTAGGATGTAAACAAATTGACATTTGGGAAAGCCTTTCAAAAGATGTAAACGCTTTTCGAGTTGTGGCTCATAAATTACCAACGAGTTCAAGAGGTTTAAGAATTCAAGTAAATAATTATTTGAAAGATGGGTTTTCTGCAATCATTTCTGGAAAGCTTCAAAACCAAAATGCAACCAAAGTAAAAGAAAAAGAGCAAATGGCTCTTGTTGATGAGTTATTGGCAAAACATACAAATCTTGACAACGCTCAAGTTGCTGGAATGTACAACACAATTGCCGATGTACTAAAATGGAAAACAATCACATCGCAAACCGTAGCTAATAGAAAACAAGATAAGAAGTTAGTTATTACTGCAGGTAGAAAAGGAACAAGCGCGCTTTCAAATACGGTATTAATGCAAAACAAACGTACAGCTCCAACAATGCCAATGTTATACTGGACACTTGACGGATGGGATGCGGAACTTTTGTATCAAGAAACATCAATTGATAAATCTGGTCGCTCAGTTACTTCTTATACAAATCGACTAACTGTTGTGGTTGTTCTGGACCCGTTCAATAAGTATCCAGTTGGTTATGCGATAGGAACTCACGAAACGCCCGAATTAATCAAAGATGCATTAAGAAACGCATTCCAACATACAAGAGAATTATTTGGAGCTTATTATCGCCCATATCAATTGCAATCTGATAATTATGGTCGTGGAACTTTGAAACCACTTTACGAAGCTTGCTCGGTTCACTATACGCCTGCCAAAGTAAAGAATGCTAAAGCGAAAATTATTGAGCCTTGGTTTAACCGATTCAATAAAGAGTATTGCCAAATGTTTGACAACTGGTCTGGGCACAATATGGCTTCTGGTTCAAAAAGTCAACCAAATGATGAAATGCTGAACAAATTGCGCCATCAGTTTCCAGATGAAAACGGTTGCAGAAATCAATTGATAATGTCTATTGAAGCTGACAGAAACAAAAAGCGTGAACAATACCTTAACCAATGGAGTCAAGTTAGTGAGGAATATCGTTCAGAAATGTTACAAGAAATGTATTTAAACTATTTAGGAAAAACAACAGGCTTTACAAACAAGCTTTTGCCAGAAGGTTTAACTCCAACTCTAAACGGACAAACATTGTGCTTTGATTCATTTGACATCAACTTTAGAAGATTATCTCACGTTGATTGGGCGGTTAAATATGATCCGCAAGATTTATCAAAAGTTTTGGTTGTAAATGCAGAATCGAAAGGCGGGAAAATGGTTAAAGAAGTTGGAACATATCAATTTATGTTACAACAGAAACACATACAGCCAATGGCACTCGCAGAACGTAACGAGGATGACGGTTTAAAGCTTCAAGAAGTAAAAAATTACAACAATAATGTAATGCAATACATAACTGGAGAGCGACAACAAAATGCGGAAATTTTAGAGGAACTATTCCAACGACCGCAACTCCAAGATACACTTGCAAAATTAATACTCGTCGATTCAAGAGGACAACATAAGGACCGAAGAAACGACAACAGATTAAAAGAAAAATCGAGAGAACTTATAGAAGTTCAAGCGATTGAAAATAAAAAAGAAACACAAGATAATTGGCTTAACGAACAACTAGAATACAACAAACAAAAAATTAACCTTAACGAATATTTATAATGGAGCAATCAATCAAACAAACTATTGTAACGAAGTTAAAAGATTACATGGAGTTACATCAGCTTACTCAATCTGACGTTTCTAAAAAGTCTGGAGTTAGAAAGGAATACATTAACATAATGTTAAAAGAAGATTCAAACTTTATGTACGACGCAGGTAACAATAAACAAGGATTTATACCTGTAGCACATTTTTACGCTTTAGCAGAATTATGCGGTTATTCAATTGAAAAAACATATTGGGAAACTCAACCAACTCCTCAAACCATTGCAATTTTAGCGAATTTAAAAGAAGCAAAAGAGCAAGGTATAACAAACGTTTTTTATGGAGAAACAGGTTCTGGAAAAACTCATACAATTCAACTTTTCGCGTCAAAAAACCCACATGATACATTTGTAGTAAAAGTAGGTAGTACCGATAATTTGATTAATATACTAGAGAAAATTGAGGATCAACTTAAAATAATTCATAGCAAAGGTAAATCGGGTAAACTTCGAAATATTTCCAAAAATCTACGTGAATTAAAATCCCGTGGATATACTCCACAGCTAATTTTAGATGAGTCGGAATTAATGAGATTGCCAGCTTTAAATATGATTAAAGATTTGTATGATAATTTACAATTCTATTGCTCAATAGTTTTAATGGGAACAGACCAATTAAGAGAAAATATTGATAAATTATTAAAAAGGAATAAGGTCGGAATTCCACAATTATACAGACGCATAAAATTCGGAATTAGAATAATTCCAAACATCGACAGAAGCTACTCAATTTTCATTCAAGAGATTGAAGATAAGAATTTAAGAAAGTTCGTTCAAAAGCATTGTGATAATTACGGAGAGTTACACGATTGTTTAGTTCCTGCAATGCGAGAAGCCGACAGAACAAAAGCGCCACTTACGGAGCAATTGGTTAGAAAAGTGTTAAACATTCCAGAAGGTATGTATGACTAAGATTAAATTAAAAAAGGCTTTAACGGTTGCTAATATCGTCAACCAAAAAGTAACGCTCATTGACTTTTCTGAATATGCACCTGATTTATACCAAGCATTTGGTAATCCTCAAAATAAGGGAGTATGGTTTGTTTGGGGTGGCTCTGGTTCTGGTAAATCCAGTTTAATATTAGACATAACGAAAGCGTTTTGCAGAAACCTAAAAGCCGTACATAATGAACATGAAGAGGATTTGGATGATGATGATTATATAAAAAGGTTGCAAATGAAAAAAATGCATGATGTTGAAGGGAAATTTCTTTCAGTAAAATATAATTATGAGGAAATGTGCGAGTATTTAGATAGAAGGGATTCACCGAAAGTAGTAGTAATTAATTCAGCAACATATTTTTTTGATAGTCTCTCGCAATATTTTGAGTTTACAAAAAAATACAAGCGTACTAAAATCATCATTATTTCGGGAATGGCAAAAGGAAACAATCCATATTCAGATTTAGAAACTAAAATTATGTTTGATGCCAATAAGAAAATATTTGTAACTGGATATTTAGCATCGTGCAAAGGACGGACAATTGGACCAAACGGAGGAACGTATATAGTTTGGCAAGAGGGATACGAAAAATTAAGAGGAACATCAGAATAAAAAAATCAAATCAAACTAACATCATGAATAAAATTCAATCAAATCAAATTGTAGATCTATTACAATATTCAACTAAAGAATATGAGGACCAATATTTAGATTGGTACGATAGATTTATCAGCTCATTAGCAAAAGGAGACTTTTCAAAATATGTGCAAATGTATCAAAACAGGTCAATTGCAATGTGGTTTAAACTTGAGATAAATAAACTAGAAAATCAGTTTATTTCTATTTCTCAAAATGTACCAAATGAAATTGTTCAGTTAAGAGTTCATTATAAAGTTACAATCTCTCAAATTTTAAATAAGTACCCATCGGCTTTATTAGAGGGAATTAAACCTAATTATTCATTTAAAATCCAACCAAATCTAAATTAGATATGACTACACCGCAATTGAAAAACAAAATTAACGAATTGGAGTTCTGGTTGGAGCACAACCAGAACCACCCAGATAGAATAACCATCGAAACGGATTTAAGAAATCTAAGACTCGAACTTTCAAACGCCGAAAACAATGAGTAAAGAAACCATACTTGAAAGAATCCACGAACTGGAGAGTGTTATTACTTATGACACTTTACAACGAGAAGACGAAAAACACTTTAAAGCTGGAGAAAGAATCTGCATCAATCAAGAGCGAGGTTCTTTATATGAACAACTAAACGAAACTAACTCCAACCCAAGGCAATATAAAGTAAGTGATTTCATTGAAAACCGAATTCAATTTGTATTAAATAAAATAGAAAATGGAAATTAATAACATCGAGGTAAACGAACCACAAATTTTAAAAACTATGAGTACACCAATTAAATTGTCTGAAATGACACCAGAGGAAAAACAAGCATTAAAAGCTGAATTACAACAAGAAGAAAAAGCAGCTAAAGCAAAAATCAAAGAAGATAAAGCCGCCCTAAAAGAAATAGGTGTTGAGTTTTTAGAAAAAAACATTGATACACTAGTAAATCGTCAACAGGATATAGAAAAGTTAGTTGATAGTTTATTTACTGATTTTGGAGCAATCTTAAATTTAAAATCACAAGTATATGGAGTTGACATCTTAGAACAAGATAGTCATACAATTACTAACTCAGAAGGTACTGCAAGTATTAAAATCGGTCAAAATGTAAATATCACTTTTGACGGAACTGAAGCTGCAGGAGTTCAAAAAATAATGAACTATTTAACTGCAATTTCTGGGCACGAAGATAATGAGGACATGAAGAAAATGAGCGAAACTGTTAAAATGTTGCTTAAACCGTCTTTAAAAACAAACATGCTAAATCCTGCTAAAATTATTCAGCTTAACGGAATGCGTGCTACTTACAATTCGCCAGAATTCGATGAGGGAATGGACATTATTGTAAACGCTCAAATTCGTCAAAAAGGTAGCAGCTATGTAAGTGGTTACAAATTTATAAAAGTGGGCGATGTGCCAGCTAAAAAGATAGAATTCCGATTTACGGTATAAAAATTAGTTAAGTAGGTTAATTGGTCTTCTGGTATCGAAAATGGAATGAGCTCTAGCACAGGAGGTACTACTAGGTATGTTGTGGGTAAATGTACAGATGCGGGTTCGAATCCCGCACCAGGAACAAACTTTAAAAACAAATAAAATGAGTATTGATATTAATAAAAAGCAAGTCCGTGTTTTAATTCCAGTTATTGAAGCTAGAATTCAAGTTTTAAGAAAACGAGTTCTTAAAGAGAATATTAATGACTGGTATGATTATCCAGATAATATGCTTGATCAAAAAGTATCTGAAAAAAATGAAGAGTTTAGATTGTTAAACGGGGTTTTAGATAAATTACACTTATATGGCATCAACTAAACAAATCCCTAAGTACGACCCAAATGGACCTATAACAGCGTTCCAAATCAAAAGGATAATGGCAAACTGCCAATATCAAGTTGAAACAAAAAACGAATATGTACAATGGGTTACTGCAGATGTAAATCGTACAAGTTTAAAGTCAATCACCCAAGAGCAAGCGGTTAAAATTATACGCGCTCAAGAAGGTTCTGAAGCTTTAAACCCAACTCAAGAAAACTGGGGTAAGTTTGACTATAAAAACCCATCACACAAGGTTATTTTGTCTTTAATGCACCAAGCACAATGGACAACTAACCATCCAGACAAAGGAGAGATTGCCGATTTGAACCGATTAGATGATTTTTTAAAATCAGAAAAATCTCCAGTTCAAAAACCTCTTTTAAAAATGGATGATAAAGAGATTCAAAAACTGATAGTCGCACTTAATAGAATAGTAAAATCTAAATACAAATAAGATGGATAAAAGTAATATAATAATTCTGATTTACATCATCGTTTTGGTTGTTCTGGCTTTTATTATTGCTTGTTTAAGAACCGCATCAAATGCAGATGATAACTCTTGCGATTGTGATGATGTTAACCAATGCGAAAAATGGTGTAACGCTAAAATTGCATTTACAAAAGATAATAATTACAGCATATCAGAGGAATGCAAACATCCAAACCAATTAACTAGAGTTTTAGAAGCATCTGGAACTTGTGAAAAAACAATTGAGGTTTGTGCCGATTGTGACGAACCATTATCAGAACCAAAAACAGACTGTATATGAAAATGATTGAAAAATTTGAATGCTTCTTTTTTGGAGTATTTATAGGAATGGGATTGACCATTTTAATTTTAAACATTTATGTATTTATAAAATTTTCTTAAAATGAATTTAAAATGTAACGGCACATGTGAATCGTGCGATTGTGAACCAAAACACACTAACAATGAACTATGTAACCAAACGAAACCGCCTTAAGGAAGTTCTAAACAGTTATGATAAATTTTTAGACTTTGCAACTGGAGTTTCACGAATTAAATTAATGGAAGAAATTTTAAAAATTGATAACGAAGTCAAGTGTATTAATGAAATGACTTTAAGCAAACTTCAGCAAGAAGTTGACACGTATTTTATTAGCATTCCATCAAAAATAAACAAATCAACTAATGAAAATCAAAATCAAATTAAATAACGATACTCTTCTGGCTTGTAGGAAACTTTTAAATAAAATTTATGATTCCGAAATACCAACCACTGAGGCTGGCAAACTTATAAAATCCATTTGTTTAGATACAGCAGATAAGTTTGATTCAAAAGCCAAGGCTTTACTCAAAAAAACGAATCTATTTGATAAGAATAATACAAACGATATAACTTTAAAATGGTTCGAAGCTTGGGGCACATATATGGCATTAGTTCAATTAAACGAATTCAATGAAAACGAACTTGAAAAAGTCTTAGTTCAAAAAGTAATTTCATTATTAAACCAAAAATTAACGTAGAAAATGAACCTAACAACAACTTACACCGTGAAAATGCAAAACGGCTCTGTGTGGGTGTTTAAATACAATTTAAACGGCATTTTAGTTTACTTCAATGTATTAGAACGTGAGCTCTCAGAAAAACAACAGGATTTTTTATATCCACAAGGAAAGTTCCCCTGGAGAGAATCCCATATTAAAGACTGGAGCAAACTCTATAAAACTGCAATTGTTGAAGTTGGTGAGCGAGATATTTCCTTTGAGGCACTTTGGAACTTGTATAACCATAAAGTAAAAAGGTTTGAAGCCGAAAAGCAATTTAACAAACTAAAAGAGCAAGATATAATACTTTGTTTTTTATCTATTCCAGGATACAACAAATACCTGCAGAAAAAAGGAACTGCAAAAGCTCATTTATCATCATTTATTAATCAACGCTACTTCGAGGACGATTGGAGCAAAGCAATTTAACAGGTTATAACATCATGGCTTGGCGATCGTTTTAATGTCGCCAAACCAAAGTTATAACCAACTAAAAGCTAATTAAACTATGTTTAAATACTGTAAAAAATGTTTCACAATGCGTTTATTCAAAAATGGTAAATGCACAATATGTAAAAACTAATGCCAGAAATAACTAAAATATTTCAAGTTGATATTACACCCGAGCGATTTCTTGATGCTTGCTCAGATGATGAACTAAAAGAAATCAATTTATTAATCCAATCCGAACGATTCCAGCAAAGAATAAGAGAAAAGCAAATCGGATTTAAAACTCAAAAACAAGAAAATGAAGAAACAAAGTAAAAAACACAGCATTTTAGAAAGCATTACCAATACAATTATTGGTTTAGTTATAAGTTTTACCATACAAAGATTAGTTTTCCCGTTGTATGGTATTAAAATAAGCGAAAGCACCAACTTACAAATCACTTTTATATTTTTTGTGGCATCGTTTGGGAGATCATATTTATTACGTCGAATTTTTAACAAACTGCACTCATAATGATAACAACTCAAATAATTGAAAAGACAAAAGCATTTGCGGAACTGGATAAAGTTACAAAATTGATCTACGGTAAAAAAGCTATGATGGATAGAGTAAAACAAGAGTTTCAAATTGCTAAAAATGTGGGTATTGAAACTTACAAGGAGCATCATCACCCACGGCCGTATTTAGAAAAAGTAATTAAAGAACTTTTGCAATTAGAAAATTAATTATATTTGAAAACTAAACTTTACCAATGGAGGAATATTTAAATACTGAAGAAAAAGAAATAGTTGAATCTATAATAAGTGCTTTAAAGGGTAAAAACTTTGGATTAATAACAATCGACTTAAAAATTAATGAATTAGGTTATGAACATCCATCAAAAATAGATAATTCAAAAGTTACACATGTTTCATTGATTGGACATCCCTCAGAAATAATAATCTCATCAGTAAATATAAAGAATTAAGAAAAAACCATGAAAAAATTATTAGCATTAACAATTTTAGCAATATTAGCATCAAGTTGTACAGAACAAAAAAACGATTGCAACTTTTCAAGAGTTGAGATAACTGTTGAGAAAAGTAATAATGAACCTCAAAAGATAACATTAAAAGGCTGTTATAAAATTTCAGAACCTAACGAGCTTGGTTTAGTTTCCATTACAGGAAATAACGACAGTACGAAAGTTTACTATGATAAAGCTTCAACAATTTTAAATATTATTACTGAGGCTGGTCCAGCAAGTGAGTGGAGAGCTAGAAAAGGTGATAATATTTTAGTGGTAGAGAAAAAGGATACCTTAGGCTTTATATTTGGAAACTTGGATAAAAACTTTAAAGGTTCATTGATATTTATTAAATAAAATGGGAAATTGGAAAGATATAAAAGTAGTTATAAACGGTCAAGAAGTTGAAGGTATTAAAAGTATTCAATACACTCAAGAGGAACTTAAAAAAACTAATATTCAATTAAATCAAAATTTTACAACTGAATTTAATAGTGATTTAATTTTCGAGTTTTATTATAGAAGAAAAAACAAATACTTTTTCAAATCAAATCTCGGTTTAAAACATGTGCTCATAAACGATGATAATATTAAATTAAAAAAAGGACAAAAATATATACTCCAATAATAAAAAACCCGACTAGATCCAGTCGGGTTTTTTTGTACAATTTTTTTTATTACTTTTGCTATATGGCAGCCAAACTCAATACAATACGTCTACACCAGGACATTAAAAAAGAATTTGACAAACTAAGTCAAATTAAAGAGTTTGGAGTACGCAAATTTTCAATTGAGTTTATCCTTAACAAACTTGCTCACGAGTTCTATAAATCGCCAAAAACGATTGAAAACATAGTTTTTAATAGAACTGGGTTATCTTATCAAAACAATCAAATAGAATTATTTCCTCAGCAATAATACGAGATTTTGAGTGAATCTCGCATTATGCATCTATCATATATCCAGTTTGATGATTAGGATCTATTTTTAAATCGGCAAAAGTTCCCTCCTCAAATACTTCAGCTGCACTATAATCGATTGAACTGCATTTATAAGTGATACTATATAAGTTACCAGCTCCTCCAGTATCAACAGGAGAAAAAGAAACTCTTTCCATATTAGTATATCCGTTTCCGTTAGAACCATGCAAAACCTTGTTTATTAAATCAATATTATCTAAAAAACTCAAAGCCTCATCTTGGTTCCAAGAGCCTTTATATGTATCTGCAAAAGTTTCATAAAACAAAAAGACATCAAGTTGTATTTGTACATTCTGAACTTTTACACCCATACTTTTCATATCATTACTTCTAAAAGCTAAAAATACTGCAGGCGCTGGAAAAGGATGTTCGCCCTCCAAATTATATACTTGCGAATTCCAAAGGTCAATCCATTTTATTGCCGGAACGTTATCACTAATTTTTTGAGCAATTTCTTTGTAAAGTGCTTTAAAATTTTCCATATTATGATTGTTTAAATCGTTTTTCAACTTCGTTTAAAAGCCATTGATCTAAATTTTCCATCATCTTTTTAGAATGCCCTATAAATTGACGTTCTGGAAAGTTAATATCTATTTTTCTACTATGTGCTTTTACTTGTTCTCTTTTGCCGTTACGCGTTCTTGAATGCGCTCGTACGCTTTGAATTGCTCTTACGCGCTCACCATTATTATGCACAGATGCATAAGGTACGTGAGTTCCAAATTCAATATTTTTATTATCCTCTGAAATGACTGAAAGGCTTTTTCTTAAAAAAGTGGTATCAATTAATATTGCGCCTCCTGGTCTTTGGTCTGGAGTTTTTCTTTTACCCCAAGCTTTGAAACTTGCATCTGTAAAACCTTGCTTTTGAAAGCTATCATCAAACCATTGCAAACAATAAACTTTAGCGTAACGCCTTGAATCAGCGATTAGCTTTGTGCCAATTGCTAAAAAATCAGGTATTTGCATTTTGTTACTCATTTTTTTATATATTTGCAATGTAATTAAGCACGCGGTTAACTCCAAGTGTGTCCATTACAGAAGAGCGGTCTATTTTTTAGACTGCTTTTTTCTTTTATAGCTCTTTACGGTTTTCCCATCTTTTGATATTATGTGAACCTCTTTTATGAATTTGTGAATGTTAAAACTCAATATTCTTTCAATGCTATTATACGCGTTATCAACTGTATCTTTGTTTTCTGATAAATCAATAATTACTATTTCGCATTCTTGATCATTAGCTTTTTTAAGTATCTTTTTGTAATTCAATGATTTTGGGGCTTTTCTGTCAGCCAGTTTGTCATTAATTAGATACTCGGGGTTTTTTACTCCTTTAACAATTCGGCCGCTCAAATGAGGTCGTATTACCACATTAACATTAAGTTCGTCAACAATTATTTTAGCCGTTTCAATATTGGCGGCAAGGTCAATTTCATCAGCATAAATACTTACATCAACTTTTTTATTGTTTTTCCCTTTGTACGCGATTTCTTTTGGAGCGTTCAATTTTGACAATTCAGCATTTTTAACAGCATTTTCATTGGTTTTTAATAACTGAAAGAAACTACCATTTTTAGTGTAAATTTCTTTGTCTTTACCAACATTGCCTTTAAATTTTACAGGTGGCAAATCGTCTGGGAGTTTTTCGTCAGCATCTTCAGCTGTAGCGACAACATCACAACGACAACGCCAATCTAAAGGCGGATAAAATCTATTCCAAAATTCATCATCAATCGGTTTAATAATTCCGTCAAGTTTCTCATGCTCACGTCTTACTCTGCTATCTCCAACGGTTCTAAATTTTAGGTTTGGAAATAGGTCTTTTGTTTCCTGGAGACGTTCCCATTTCTCTGCCATTTGTGCTGCAGTTTTTGCCGTTTGGTATTCTGCCTGCAGGTAATTTTTATTAAAGTTTTCATTTACCTTTTTCGCTAATGGCATAAACTCATTGAATGGTCGAATTTTGCCATCACTATCAACTAAAAGATTGTTTAATTCCTCAAGTATTGCATAGCTTTTAGCACCCGAAAAAGCGTAAATATTACGTTTTAAATAAAGCGGCGTTTTACCTTTTCCATCTTTCGGGAATTTGTTCCATTTTGAGCCATAACCATCAGCGGCGCTTTCCGATAAATCATTAAATGTTTGAGTAATAAACTCTTGGTTTAAGTCCTCTGGATTAATCGTTTTATCGTGTAAATCTTTAGCGATTTTTTCAATTAACTTTTCATAAGTAGAAAAACTCAAAGCTTCAAAAATCATACAATCACCGCAACCACAATCATCACTATGATATGATGCCGTTATTTGTGTAAAAATTGCATTTACTTGGTTATTCCGCTTTTTTTTTTATCCTCCTCAGTTTGTTGAGTAGCTGGTTGATATGGATTTGCTTTTTGTCCTAAAATAGTTAATCCAGTCTTTTGTGAAATTTCTTCTGGATCTAATTCAAAATGATTGCCCAAAATACTTACAAGCTCTGCAACTTCTTTACTACTTTGCGCCTCTGTATTATCCCAATCAAAATAATTATTTTGAAGTACTGAATAAACTGGACTAATTTTCATTAATCTAGGGAACAATTGTTGATTGATAATGTTTTTAATCAAAAGTTTGTCGCTTTCAAATCTGTCTTTAGCAAGGCGAAATTGTATTTCCGAACTACCAACAAAACTTTTCTCATCAGTAAGCCCGGAACCTCCTAAAATCCTTTTACTTATTTCAGTATTGGCACGATCAATTAATTTATCAAAATTATCTGGATTGCCTCCAGATGCATCTTTCCCAACTTCAAATTTTTCAGAACCACGTCCAACCATAAAACCATTACTTTTAAAGTTTGAAGCAGCTTCAAATAATTGGTTTAATCTTCCATCGTCTTCTCTATCTGTAGTTATAAATAAACTTGGTACACCATACTTTTCAACATAATCAAGCCAAGAGCCTAAACCTAACTTTTTGGCTAATACAATTGGAGCCATTTGGGCTAACAGACCAATATCTGAATCTTTACCAACTTGAATATAATAAGGAGCTAGTGAGCCCTCTTTATATTGCCATCCGGTTACATCTCCTGGTGCTTTTAAAATAATACCTTTTTTGCTATTGAAGTGAGCCATTGGAATCTCATCAACATTTGCTAACTCATTAGTAATTGAGTCAATATCGTATAATTCCATTAGTACATTTCCACGGAAACGACTCATTAAAGCAAATTTTACGAAGTCCTCAAACCAAGTTCTTTCAAATAACCAAGAAAGCTCTGTGTTTTCATCTCCTTTCTCATTTACTATTTTAAAAGCAGAACGTTGACAGAATAAAATACGACTATCAATAACCGATGCAAGATGATTATCAAGCATTAAGTTATCATATAATTTTTGTAATGAACTTCTGTCCGGTTCTTCTGGGTCGGTTGCCATTGTAACGGCGGTTTTCCATTCTGCTAAAGTTTGAGCTTGCATCGTTACAGCTTCACGCTCTAAATTTTGAGATGGCGATTTGTCACGAGTTGCCATTGTAACCCTTAATTTTGAATCAGATGCATTCTTTAAAACGTTGTTTTCAAACGCATTATAAAGTTGTATAAAAGGATTTTTCATATATAGAAATCGTTATTCTTATTGTTACCAAAAATTGTATTACTATTTATTGGATTGCCATTATCGTCAGTTGGAGTTGGTACGCCATCTAAAACAATTACACCTGTAGCAATATCTTTTAATTGTTTCATTACCTCGTCGTAATCTTCTTTATAATCAGTTGGAACCTTACGAGCGGCATTTCTTTTAATTATTTTATAAATGACCCAAGTTGCTAATATTTCAATTAATACTTCATTTTTTATAGGAGTTATTGGGTCAAATATTGCAGTAACATTGTAACGAGTTCCAAGAATAGTTTTTAATTTTTCAATTCCTTTTTTCTCTGTGTTATCCAAAATATATGGTTGGTCCATTGAACTCTCATCAATAAAACGTTCATATGCAACAGCTATTAAATCTTTTTTTTCTAAATAAGTCATTACCAAGTATTTTTTGCTTTATATTTTCCACTAATAAATTTACCGTCTCCTGATCCATAACTAACGTATTTTTCACATTCATCAGTTACTCCCTTTTTTGCATCTGGGTAATCGTCTTTTGTTTTATAATTTGGTTCTATACCGAACAATTGAGACATTGCAACTTGATGGTCTTTTTTATGTTTCAACTTTTCATTATATATCATTCTGCGATTTTGATAATAAGGCTGAAGCTCTAAAATTCTATCATATTTGTTTTTACGCGGATTATTACGTTTAATTATATTTAATTTGATTTGATATAATTGTTCTGCATCTCTAATTGCGCTTTCAACTGCTTCATTCCAAAACTGTGCTTCAAAAACCCAATGCACGGTTACTGTTGGAGGTAATGATTTTTGAAAATCACACATATAATGTATTGCAGCAATCATACGACATTGTTGTACAAAACAATCAATTTCCCAAAAATCTCGACCATGTAATCCTTGAATTACAATAGCGTTATAATCTGCTGTTTTTGTTCCAGCATATGCAACGTCCCAATAACCAAATATGATTTTAAAAGAATTTAGTCTAGGTAATGGTGCATATTGAATATCATCATTTTTAAAAATGGTCCCCTCAATATGTGGCTCGTTATTAAATTCCGCTCTTGCGGCTAAAACTCCAATTTCTTGCTCAATTTGTTTAAAATAGTCATCAGAATATTTAGAGCTCCATCTTGGCTTATAAGTAATCGGGTCATAAGCATTAACTCGATGCACAACCCAATCTGGATGCAATTCTTGTAAAATGGTTTGAACCATTTTATGTGCAAATTTGTTGTTGGCTAAAATAAAGCGACGAAATTCCCCATCCATAGTAGGAATTAAATCTCTTTCAATCCATCGAGCCATTTTTAACTGACGAACTTCATTTGCATTTAAATCCTTTGTTTCAATATCATCACATACGATAATTGTAGGTCTTTTTCCACCAACACGCAAACCTCTGACACTTTGTCCCATTCCAAGAGCTTGCCCTATAAAACCGCCACGAGTTACAAAAAAACCATCTTCCCAACTACCCGGATTATGTTGCTCACCAAAATCATTTATAATTTGAGGATTGCTTTCAAATTCAGCGCGAATATCTTCAAGCAATTGTTTGGCTCTGTCGGCAGTATTACCAACAATAACTAAATATACTGGCTCACCATTTATCCAAAGCCAAAAAGGAAGCAAGATGTCCGCAAATACGGATTTTGCTTGAGCCCGACCCCATTCTAAAAAGGCTTTAATAGCCTTATCTCTTTTTATTTTGTTAGACGCTTCAATATGAAAGTCTGGGACTTCTGCTGATGCAAAATGAGGAAAGAAACGCTCAACACAGGCTTTAAAGCTTTTTTTTGCTAATAAAATTGCTTCACGCTTTTGAAGTTCAGTTTCAAACGGATTAATGTTTGAATGACTTCTTGCGAGTTGAAGCTTCTTTTTATAGCGTTCAATTGCTGATTTATCCTCTTTTCTCATTCTTATTTAATTACTTTCACACCTGTACGATGGATCACTTTATTTTTTCCAAAATCATAATTAAACCCAGTTATATAGGTTACTTTTATTGAGCCATTTTGAAGCGGCTCTTTTGTGATTATTTGCCCAATTTCATAACCCACGCCTTTTTTTAAGAAATAGGTTCCAATGTTTAATTGCCATTGTCTTTTTGATGCTCTATTAATAATCATG
The DNA here is from genome assembly GCA_964461805.1 of uncultured Flavobacterium sp. Lineage (GTDB taxonomy): Bacteria > Bacteroidota > Bacteroidia > Flavobacteriales > Flavobacteriaceae > Flavobacterium. Next base: position 36,541 of record CAYWVV010000013.1, on the reverse strand, counting down.
TTTATGATCATGTTCAAAAGAATATGACTTCTAAGCCAGATTGAAAATCTGATAAATATTATTGGTTTTCTCATCCTAATTTTACTGATATAGTTTGTAAATGTGATTCTTGAAATTCAAGTGTATTGTGATATAAATTTTTGTCGTATTGTTCTAATCCTTGGAAAATATCATTCATTACAGATAAGTAGGTTGACAAACTAAGTTTACCATCTTCTAACCTTTCAAGAGCTTTAGTTTGAATGGCTACCTCTTGACTTAACGCACTGGATTGTTTTCTTAATTCAGAAACTAAATTATTATCTCCATTGGCTTTAGCTGTTTTTATTTCCTCAACAATTTGGATTTGTTGCTCGGTGATTTCACTAATTAGCTCTTTTATATTATTGGCTTGATTAAGTGAAGTATTTATATTGGCATCTCTTACGGCTTTCCATTTACCATATTTAACCCAATCGCCAATTGTTTTTTCGCTAACAGAAATTATATCCGAAATAGCTTTAGCGGTTAAGCCCTGTTTAGTATAGTAATCGAAAGCAATGCGCTTTTCTTTGTCTTTTGCCATGTTACATATAATCGAGTTTAATTAGTAATTCAATGATGCAAAATTGGTAATCAATAGCCGAAATTTAAAAAGTTCGGTTTTCATTAGTATTTCTACCTTATTTATTTAGTATCAAATAGTTACTAAATAAAAATGCAAATTTTCACGCCCCCTTTTTTCTTTAAAAATTTGCAGAGAAATATTACAACAATGAAGAAAATTTTTAGATCAGTATTAACCGCCGCATTCATAATTACAATGAGTGCATACAGCGCACAAAGTTTAACCGCTTTAGCTGAAAAGTACCCGCTTACTATTACTGCAGAAGCAAAAGAAAATTTTGCTGAAATCAGAATTAGTGGCGCTTTATATGAGTGGAACAATTCCACTGAAGTACTAACCGCTAAAATCGACAAACTTTTAGCAGATGGATATAAAGACGTAAAAGTCTATATCAATTCTCCAGGAGGCGATGTTTTTGTAGGTGCTGAAATTGTTAATCAATTAAAACGCTTTCCGGGTAAAAAGCAAGGTTATGGAGGTGCAATTGTTGCATCTGCTGCAACTGCAATTGCAATTGAAATGGACACATTTGAAATGGCTGAAAACGGTCAATTTATGTATCATAAACCAAGTGGTTACATTTCTGGAAATGAGGACAAAATTGAAAGCTCACTTACACTTTTGAAAAACTTGACTTCTCAGTATAAAACTAAGTATTCCGAAAAAACGGGATTATCTGAGGAGGATATTGAATCGGCTTGGGCTAAAGGTGATGTTTGGTTAACTGCTAAACAAGCCCTTGAACAAAAGTTTATTACTTCTGTTGCCGAAAGCGAGAAAATCACTAAAAATACTGCGGAAATGATTGCGGCCTTTGGAGCACCAATCACCCCAAAAGAAGATTTTAAACCAGAACCAGATATGAAAAACAGAAATGCAATTATCGCATCGTTGAAGCTTGCAGCTGATGCGACAGACGAGCAAATTGAAGCAGCTATCAAAACAAATGTTGAAGCCGCTGGAAAAGTAGAGCAAATTACAGCTCAACAAGAAGCAAGTCGAAAAACTGATATCAATGATATGCTTGACAAAGCAATTACAGAGAAAAAGTTTACGGCTGATTTGAAGGGTACTTATGAAAAATTGGCTACTGCTGATTTTGATGGTACAAAAAAAGCTATTGAAGCAATGAAACCAATTGAAAAACCATCAGAACAATTTGAACCTGGTGAAGGAACCAAAGGTCGTGAAAAATGGACAATGGAAGATTGGCAAGAAAAAGATGCTGATGGATTAATCGAAATGATGACTAAAAATCCTGATGACTTCAAAAAATTAGAAACCGATTATTTCGGCAAATAGGTTTAAACTGAATTTAAATTCGGTTTAAAATCACCAAACAAAAAGTAAAATTAATTAGAAAAACACATGAAAAAAGCAACAAAATTTTTAGTATTTGCGATGTTATTTGTAGTAGCTACAGTAATGTCAAAAACTTTAGGCCTTGAAGATAATAACGGAATGGATTGTGCAGGTTTATCTGTAGTCGCATTACCTCTTTTAAATCAACAAGCCGAAAAAGAAATGATTAAAAAATTCCGTCATGATAACACTTGGTTATCGGAATTGAAATCAAAAAACAACTGGGTAAATAACGAAGTAATTAAAATCCCGAAACAAGGATTGGCGCCAGCCGTTTTAATTAACAATTCCGTTTATCCAATTGCCTCTAATGGTAGAGAAGATTCACATATTGTAATCTCATTGAATAAATACGATACAGAAAATACTATTGTAACTGCAGACGAATTATACGCATTACCATATGAAAAAGTTTCAGATGTTCAAACTCAACACAGAGAGGAATTAGAAGATGTAACGGCACGCCACGCATTACACGCAATTTCGCCAGCTTCAAATAGTGCAACTATGCCAGTTCTTGTAACAACTGGAGCGGATGATGGAACTGGAAGATTGAAATTAATTTCTAAGGATGTTATTCGTTTGAAAAAAGCATTAGACAAATTAAATGTTCCAAAAATGGGACGTGTAATTGTTTTCTGTACAGAGCATGTTGCCGATTTATTAGAGGAGGATAGAAATTTTCATACCCAATACCAAAATGCGATTGATGGTGTATTAAGTAATTCTTACTACGGATTCAAAGTATATGAAGCAAACTACACACCTACATATTCTGCATTAAACGTAAAAGTTGCATTTGATGCAGCAGCGGGTCCAAAAGTATCAAGTATCTGTTTCCATAAAAACTTTGCGGTTAAAGCATCGGGGTCTGTATCTCGTTTTGCTAGACCTGCAGAATTGGATCCAGAGAATAGACAAAACACTGTCGGGTTCCAACAGTACTTCATTGGTGTAGCCATCAAAGATGAGGGGATTGGAGCAATCATAGGATAGATAGTTAGTTTGATTTAGTTAGGCGGTTGTGTGCACTGCGCTCCAACCGCTCCCTTAGGGGGAAATTCTTAAAAACCATGAAACAACACCAATACAATTTTTTAGACAAAGAAAAAGCTCCGAAAGTACTCGTTGAAGCTATTAAGCTAGATGGAATACAGGAAATAGTAGGAAGTAAACACAATCCAATAATTATGGATTGGGCTTTAGAATTAGATCTAAAAGATTATAAAAATGACGAAATACCTTGGTGCGGTTTGTTTGTAGCAATTGTTATAAAAAGAGCGGGTTTTGACGTTGTTAAAAATCCACTTTGGGCGGCTAACTGGTCAAAGTTTGGAACTAAGCAAAGTGAGGCGCATCTTTTTGATATTCTAGTATTCAAAAGACCGGGCGGAAATCATGTCGGTTTTTATGTTGGTGAGGATGATACTTGTTATCACGTTTTCGGAGGAAATCAAGGTAATAAAGTTGGTGTCACAAGAATTGAAAAATCAAGATTAACATCAATCAGACGTTGTGATTGGAAAATATCAGAACCGAAAAACATTAGAAAAATAATTTTAGACAGTAAAGGTCTAATCTCAAATAACGAGTCATGAAAAAACTACTTATTTATTGGTACACCTTTTTACTTCTTTTAGTATTAATGACATCATGCAAATCACAAAAGCCAATTGTTATTGAAAAAAAAGTAACTGAAAAAGTTGTTGAAAAAGTTCGAGATACTGTTTTTAAAATAGTACCGGATAGTTCAAGTTACAAAGCTTTGCTGGAGTGCCAAAATGGTAAAGTAAAAATAAAGGATGTTTTGGAGCAAAAAAAAGGCTCTAAAAATCTAAAAAAACCAAAAGTTAGTATTGATGATAAAGGCGTTTTAAGTGTCGATTGTCAAACTGAAATAACCGAATTAAGAGCAAAATTAAAAGACAAACAAACCATTAAAGAAACTGTAATTGAAGTTCCGGTATTAGTACCAGCAGAAATTACAGGTTGGTTATGGTTTCAAATATGGATGGGACGAATATTCCTGTTTTTATTAATCGGTCTATTAATTGGGTTTTTAGCCAAAAAATTTATAAAAGGATGAAAAAAACGTATAGCGAAAGCGAGTTAAAAGGATTAGCCGAAAAAGTATTCGAGCAATATCCAACCGAAAATGAAGTGTTTGCCACTTCGGACGGAAATGTGTTTTTATTGAAAAATAGAGCCGAATTACACGCGGGTCCAAAAGGTAATGTTTATCCTTTCAAAAGAGAGGTAAAATCAGAAGTTGTTGAATTAAAAGCAAATGATGCTATTGCGTCAATCGCTAAATGTGAAACTTTAGAAGCTTTAGAAGCTTTCAAGTTAGATGAGCGTAAAAGTGTTAAAGCTGCTTATGTGAAAAAATCAGAGGAGCTTACAAAGCTTATCGAAGATGCAAACACTGGAGGAGCTCCAGACGCGGGTAAACAATAATCTAACAATTATAAAATGGGAGAGTTAAAAGGAGTTAATGTACAAAAACTGCAAGGCGGTTTAGGTAGAACTAACGGAAACAAAGACAACCATGTTGCGATTATTTGTGGTGGTATTCCTGTTGGAGCTATAGCTACTGCAGTTAATAATGCAGGAAAAGGAGTTGTTTTAAAATCGCCGTATGATGCGGAGGTTTTAGATATTAATGAAAGTTTCGACGCAAATAATGGACTTAAACTTTATAATGATATCGTTGAGTTTTTTAGGCTTGCCCCAGAGGCAACTCTTTATTTGTTTAATTCAGATGTAGAGGCTGATTTAAAAGCTTTTTTAAATCAGAACAAAGAAATTAAAGGTTATGGGTTAAATGTTACTTGGAATGAATTAGTTCCAAACTTGCTAACAGAAATTGCAAAACATCAATCTATTATTAATGATTTTGCAGCCGATAATCGTTTGATTGACTTTGCAATTATTGGTATGGATGAATTGGATGATTTTACAACTGATTTATTCACTTTAGCATCTGGAAACGTTTCTGTTTGTGTTGGATGTGAGGATGATACTAAAATTGTTTCAATTGGTTCTGCACTTGGAATGATTGCGATTCGTAAAGTAAACGAAAATATGGCATCAGTTGATATTCAACAAAAACCAAGAAGTAAAAGAGGTACTGCTGATTATACATTGACGGATTCGTCTTTAGGTAGATGGCAAACAGCGTTTTTATCTGATGGTAGAGAAATTTCAACGGTTGCTAACTCTGAATTAAGAGACGGTATTATTGCCAAAGGTTATATTGTTGTAGCAGGTTACGAAGGTTATGCTGGAATGTTTTTTGAAAACTCATATACCTGTATTGAGAGAGCTTCTGATTTTGCTTTCATTGAAAACAACAGAACTTGGAACAAAGCAGCGCGTTTGGTAAGAACTACCCTTTTACCAAAAGTAAAAGGAGTTGTAAAAAAGAATCCAACCACTGGATTTATTGCTTCAACAACTGTTAGTTATTGGAAACAATTATTAAACAAATCTTTAGAAACAATGGTTGTGGCTGATGAAATCTCTGGCTATGAGGTTGATATTGACCCAGAGCAAATAGTTAACAGCACAAGCCCAGTTACTGTAAAAGTTTCTGTTGTTGCTGATGGAATAGTTCACGAGTTTGATGTGGCTATTGGTTTAACAAATTCAATTTAAGAAATGACTCAAGTTATAAATAAATTCGGAACAATGCAGGGATGGACTTCTATCACTGTAAATATGATGGGGAGAGACGTTGAAGGTATTACAAAAATATCTTATGACGATACTGAAACCAAAGAAAACGTAAAAGGTGCGGGTAAGTTTCCAATTGGTCGCTCTCGTGGTGATTATGAAGCTAAATCAACTATCGGACTTTATAAGGAGGAGGTTGATGCAATCCAACAAAGTTTACCTTCGGGTAAAAGATTGCAAGATATTGGAGCCTTTGACATTATCGTTCAATATGATATTGATGGTGTAATAAAAAAGGATATTATTCATAATTGTGAATTCACTAATCGTGCTGTTGACGTTTCACAAGGAGATGGAACAATTAGTACAGATCATGAGCTTTTAATTTCACACATAACTTGGGGAGCTGTATAATGGAAGCAAACGAAACAACATATACAGAAGTCAAAAATTGGGATGATTCTGTAAAACAAGCTCACGCTGCTAAATGTGGTGGGGAAAGAAACCTTGTCGAGGTTGATGTTATCACAGAGGATAATTATCGATTTTCTTACTTAGTTAAACGTCCAACGAAAACAATTGTTCAGGCAATTACGGAAATTGAGGCGAAACACGAAAGTAAGAAAGAGCCTAAAGATAAAACTAATATTCAAAATTTAATGTTGGGTTGTGTTTTAGAAGGTGACAAAGATGCTTACGAAAATGATGCGGCTATTTATACAGTATTAATGACACGTATTAGTCAATTAGTTAAGCAGGCTAAGATTGATCTAAAAAAGTAATTGAGGGGTATTGGCTCAACCCCGATGACGATACAGAAAAAGATATTCAAAAAGTTAATGCAATCATTCGGGTTGAGCTTGGTCTCAACCCAGATGATTTAACTGATGATGAATGGGCACAACGTTTCCAGGAATGGGTATATGTTCAAAGAGTAAAAAATAACGCATCTGAAATTATTATTGAAAAAGTAGTAAGAACGGCTTTGGCCGACACATTGAAAGCAATAAATGGGCAATAAAACAACAACATCTTGGATACTCGAATTTGTGGACGAAATCACAAAACCTCTTAAAGGTGCTACAAAAAGCATTGTTAAGAGCACAAGTTTTATTGATGATATGACTGATTCCGTTAAGCTTAATGAAAAGGAAACCAAAGAAGCTTTAAACAACGCTAAAAACCATTATGCCGATTTAAAAAAGCAAATTTCCGATAACAAAAAAGAACTTCAAGAACTTGAAAAAGTTAAACAAAGTGATGGATGGTTAGAAGTTATGGAAGCTGGAAAAGCTTTTGATGTAGCAACCAAAAAAGCAGAACGTTTAGCAATTGCAATTCAAGGAGCTGAAAAAGACGTTGAGGATTTAACTAAGGAGTCTGACCAATTTGCTAAAAAGGCGCAAAAGTGGTCTGATGTTACAACTGGAATAAATCAAGCGACTGAGTTAATGCAAAAAGGTGTTGACGGTTTAAATTTTACCACTGACACAAGTAACTTAACAACATCAGTACAAAGAATGACTGATTTGGCGGGCAATGATTTAGAAAATTTTGTAACAAAAACACAAAGATTAACAGCTTTATATGGTGAGGATGCTTTAGAAATTGCCAGAGCTGCAAACGCCATGACTAAACAAAACGGCGGAACGTTCGAGGATAACTTAGCATTAATAGATCAAGGCTTTCAAAAAGGTGCAAATGCAAATGGAGATTTCATTGATTCGCTTAAAGAATACCAACCATTTATTAAACAATTAGGTTTAGACCAATCTCAAGCGATTGCACTGATTGCAAAAGCAGGAAAGCAAGGAATATTTTCAGACAAAGCAATTGACGGAATTAAAGAGGCCGATTTATCACTTAGAGAAATGGGCAAGGCACAAGTTGAAGCATTAGCCGGTATTGGAATTAAACCAGACCAGTTAATTGGTAAAACTACATTTGAAGCGGTCCAATTGATTTCTCAAAAAATGAAAGGCGCTACAACTCAAGCTAAGCAATTAATATTAGCCGATATTTTCAAAGGTGCTGGTGAGGACGCTGGTTTAATGTGGGCAGAGGAACTTGGTAACGCAAATTTCAATTTAGCTGATTTGCCATCAGTTAAAGAGTCTGCTGAAGGCATGAAAACATTTTTTTCTGAAATTAAAACATGGGCTGGTAGTACATTTAGTAATATGGGTTCTTATGCGGAAACTTTATCGCCAATAATTATGACAATTGGAAGTGCGATTCCTATTATTAATTCTTTAAAAGCGGCTACTTGGTTTCAAACTATTGCACAATGGGATTTAAATGCAGCTATGGCCGCTAATCCAATTGGAGTAATAGTTATTGCAATTATTGCTTTAATAGCCTTAGTCACTGCGGTTATTATGAAATATGATGAATGGGGAGCAGCGGTTACATTATTAATGGGGCCTTTGGGAATTGTTATTAATTTAATTCAAAGTTTTAGAAGAAACTGGGATAGCATTGTACAAGCATTTAAAACAGATGGAATAATTGGAGGTATTAAACGTATTGGTATTGTCATTCTTGATGCTTTATTAATGCCTATTCAACAACTTCTTGAATTAATTGCAAAAATACCTGGTATGGGTAAAGTTGCTGGAGGTGCTGCGAACTGGATAAAAGACCAAAGGCAAAAGCTAAATTTAGTAACTGAAGAAAAAAAGGCTCCAGAGAAAAAAAGCGAAAAGAAACCTGGTGTAAATTCATTACTACAACAACCTCCAGATGTTTTAGGTAAAACAGCAGGAGCTACTGGAAAAGGTAAAAAAGGAGCTAAAGAAGGCGACGGATTAAACGTAGGTTCGGGTTCTGGTGGGATTAAAAATATCACAATGACACTGAATATAGCTAATAACTTTTCAGTTTCACAAGGTATGGATGTTCGTCAGATTGCTGAAAAAATAACTGGAGAAATTAACGACCGATTGAGAGACGGTGTAATAAGTTTAGGATAATGACAGACCAAAGATATAATTTATCGCAACTTTTTAAGGCCGCTTTTGGTATTAATAGTCCGGTTTATGTTATTGATCCAATTGGTAAAGAAAGTAAGTCGGCTATATCTTATGAAGGTATTCAGATTTTGCCAGATTATTACGAAGCTGAAAGCAAAAGTTGGATGGGAACTCCTATAATTTTTGCGGCAACTCTTAAAGGTGATAGTTACCAACAGTATAATTCAACTGGGGAAATTGTTAGAGTTAGTTTAAATGATTTTGAATTACCTCCAGCGACAATGTTCAGTTTCAGAAGGGCAAAAAATGTAACTCGTACCAATCTTTTAGGTTCTAATGGAACTGTTAAAGAAATATACGGTTTTGATGATTGGGTTATTGATGTTAGAGGTTTGGCACTTGATGAGCCTAATCGTTCAGCACAAGAGCAAATTACTGAACTTTTAAAATGGGAAAGATTAGCAGATGCGGTTAAGATTACTGGAAAATTATTTAATCAACATCAAATTGATAGGATTGTAATAGCAGATTGGAGCGATAATGTAACACAAGCGAAACCTGGAGTAATTCCTTTTCAGTTTCAAATGTTTAGTGATGAGGCAATAGAATTGATATTATGACATTAGCACTGGTTTGTAAAATAGTATTTCATAAAAACGCTCGACGTGATGAAATTACTATAAATAGAATTACGGAATTAAGTTATGAAAGTACCTGGAAAGAAGTCACAGATAGAGGTTCGTTGACATTGCCGAGAAACGTGAAGTTTTTCAACAAAAACAGAATTAGAGATACTTTTAAACGCGGTGATGCAATTACGGTATATTTCGGTTACAATGGCAATTTAATTAAAGAATTTGAGGGTTATATAACAGAAGTTGCAGCCGATATTCCAATTGTTATAAAATTTGAAGATGAAATGTTTAAGGTTAAGCGATTGCCAGTAAACTTTTCAAGTCCAAATATAACATTGGAGCAATTATTAAAAACAATTGTACCAGGATATGAAATTGATGCATTAGAAGGGGTTACTCTTGGAGCTGTTAGAATGTCAAAAACACAAGTTGGACCAGTGTTAGAAAAGCTACAAAGCGAATGGGGATTGTATAGTTATATGCGAGGTAAAACATTGGTTTGTGGTAAGTATTATGCTGATGAAAGTGCAGAAAAAAAAGTAAAATTTCATTTAGAAAGAAATTGTGTAAGTACATCGTTGAACTATAAAAACAAAGACGATGTTCAAATAAAATTAAAGGTCGTTTCAACCTTAGCAAATGGGACAAAAATTGAGGTCGACAATATTGGCGACAAAGAAGGTAACGAAAGGCAACTGACGTTTTACAACATTAAAGTAAAGGCAGAGTTAGAAAGATTAGGAAATATTGAATACCAAAAATACAAAGTTGATAGATTCGACGGTTCTTTTACTGGCTTTGGAATACCATCAGTTAGACACGGATTAAAATGTGAGTTGTTAAGCTCATTATATGAAGATAGAACCGGTGTTTATTATATTGAAAAAGTAGGTAAAAAATTTAGTAGTTCTGGAATTCGTCAAGATATAACATTAGGAGATAAAGTATGAGTGCAATAGCAGAACTTATTGAGTTAATGTCTAAAAAATCAAAACAGCTTACACCAGTTCAAACAGTTTGGGCAATTTGTAAAAGTGTTGATTGGGATAATAAAAAAATGGTTGCCACAGGTCAAACTGATGGTTTAGATTATGATGATGTTCTTTTAGGAAAAGGCTTCGAGTTTAAAAAACCGAAAGTTGGGACTATTTGTCTTTTAGGTGTAATTCAGAATACTGAAGCAATGACATTTTTAATAGATGCAGAGGAAATTGAGGAGTATTTAATTACAGATGCAACGGGGTTTAAACTTCATTTAAAAGATGGTAAAATATCATTGAATGGAGAAACATTTGGAGGAATTGTTAACGCAAAAGAATTGAAAACTCAAGTTGATAAAAACACATTAGCTATTCAAACATTGCAAAATTTATTGAATTCCTGGACACCAGTTCCTAACGATGGAGGTGCTGCATTAAAATCATTAGTTACTGCTTTTGTTTCAAAACCATTAGCAAATTTAAATAATATTGAAAACACGACTATAAAGCATGGCGACGACGTATGATAAAGACATATTGCTAAATCAAGATAATGATATTGATATCATTAATGGTGACTTGGTTGTTGGACAATCTACATTACAAGAGATTGCTTTAATAGTTACACTAAGAACTGGCCAATTAAAAAGTGATCCAATATTAGGACCTAATTTAATTCAACTCTTAAAATCAAAAGCGAATTCTACAGAAGTGGAGCAACGTTTAAGAGTGCATTTGGCTCGTGATGGTAAAGATTACAACGAAGTGAAAAAATACATTGAATTATATGGAATTAGTTAGTTTTTTTGAAAAATATGCAGGAGATGCAATCATATTATTTTTAGGAGGTCTTGTAAAATGGATATGGGATAAATACAATCCAAAAGAAAAAGCTGAAGTGGCATCATCTGAAATTGATAATGGAGTAAAAGTAGTTGAGTTATATAAAAATGCCCTTGATGATTTAGGTTCGCGTTATGAAAAAAAATATGCTCATCTTGAAGAGATGTCTAAAAACATATCTGATCTATTTGAAAAAAAAGAGCAAATTCTTATGAAAGAAATTGAATACCATACAAAGCAAACGGCACTTTATAAGAAAATGTATGACGATAAAGTGCGAGAATTTAATAAATACAAAAAGGATCATCCATGACAGCGTTAATAAGTAATCAAAATGTATTTGACATCGCTATTCAAGAAAACGGAAATATTTATACATGTTTTGAGATTGCTTTGGCAAATAACATTTCAATTACTGATAGTTTAAGCCCAATTTCAAATATTGATGTTCCAATTTCTATAAATAGAAATAATGATTTGATTAATTATTTCAGCGGAAAGGGTCAAAAAATTGCAACATCGGATAGTATTACTGAATTTGAAAGAAGTTCAGGTATTGGATTTATGCAAATAGAGAATAATTTCAAAGTATCATAAAAATGGCAAGAAGCGTAGAGGAAATACAAGCACAAATATTAAATGAAATTGCAGCTAACGAAAATTTGCAAGATTTAAATTCTACAAGTAGAGTATCAATTTATCGTTCGTTATCGTTTATCGTTGCATTTGCGATTTGGACTCTTGAAAAGCTATTTGACACTCATAAAGAACAAATTGAAATCGCATTAAATGAGCAAAAAGCAGGACGACCAAATGATTATAAAAACGCGGCCTTAAATTTTCAATATGGATTCCCATTGTTGCCAGATTCAGCAGATTTTGACAATACTGGTTATACACCAGAGCAAATTGAAGACTCAAAAATTATAAAATATTGCTCTGTCAAAGAATCCAGCCAAAGTGCTAGATTGATTATAAAAACGGCGGGCGAAGTTGGCGGAGAGTTACAGGAACTAACTTCAGAACAAGAAAGTGCTTTTAGTGCTTATATGGAAGATTGGTTTAAATGGGCGGGTGTTAAACTATCTATTGTGAACTTTCCAGCTGATGAATTAAAAATAACAATGCAAGTTTTTAGAAACCCTTTGGTTTTGGACGCAAATGGACAAAGTATTTTAGATGGCGACAAACCTGTTGAGTTACGAATTAATCAATATTTAAAAGAATTAGATTTCAACGGCGAATTAGTCATTAACGATTTAATTGAAAGATTGCGCGAATTACCAGGTGTGGATAACGTCGAAATTATGAATTTGAATTCAAAAGCGTATAACGAAACTGATTTTACAGGAATAGCAGTTTCAAAAATACCTGAAGCAGGCTATTTTAAAATAACAGATTTTACGGCAATTACTTATGTGGTATAATATCAACTATAATCAATTAGCGGCATTATTAACGCCAACGTTTTTGCGAAAACCGAAACTATTAGCCTTTTTGTCAGCTTTGGTTTTGCCTATTCAGCACTTACACATTCAATGGCTGTTAAAGCGTGAACGCGATTGGTATATAATTAATCACACGGGTCAAGTTTATAGCTTACGTAATGCTTTAAATGATTTTTTAGATCCAAGTTTAAGACGAATTTATATAAGCGATGGAGATTCGTTTCCACGAGATTACATTTATACAACATCAGAAATAAAACCAGTTTACTTAGGCAAAATTTTTGTTAAAACAAGCGCTGAATATTTTGGTACTGGTGTAGATTTTAAAGTTCACGTTCCGCCCGAAATAATTGCATCGAGCATTTATGAAATTAAGCATATAGTTGAGTTGTATAGACTTGCAAGTAAACGATACATGATAATACCAATATAAAATGAATAGATATAACTTTTTACAAACAGGCGGGTTTCCATTTGAAACAGATATACTTGACGGTATGCAAAAAGCCTACGAGATTTTTAATTCTTTAGGTGCTTTGGCTGGAAATTTCACAATTATTTCGGGTTGCATTGCCACTGGGTCTAATATTAGTAATGGGCTTGTACACATTGATGGAGAAATTTATCCTTTTGTTGGTGGTGCAGTTCAGACAAATGTAGTTTTTCAAACATCAACTCAAAGTGTAGAATTTGAGGATTTATCTACTAAAGATATTCAACAAATAAAACATGTCCAATTTGGTACTGGTGTTGGTAGTATGTTGTGGGCGGATTTTAAAAGGCCTAAAACTACAACACAATTAACCGATTTAATTACCAACTTAACTAATCGTGTAGTTGTTTTAGAAGCATTACCTCAAGCTATTCCAGTTGGTTTAGTTGCAATTTGGGGATTGCCTGCAAATACTATTCCCGTTGGCTGGGTTGAGCATATTCCTTTGAGAGGGCGCACTCCAATTGGTCAAGATGTCAATTATGATAGTAACACGAACGGCGACTTAACAAATTATAATTTACAAACTTTAGATTATGCTGGCGGTAAAAGGGAACATCAACTTACCATAGCAGAAATGCCAACTCACAACCACAATTTCAACTCAACATCAAATGGAGATGGCGGAGGTTATCCAGCAACTGGAGACCCAAATGAGGGCGGTTCTGACATTCACATGAATACAAAAGGAGGTGATAAAGCACATACTAATATGTCGCCTTATCGAGTAGTTAACTTTATTAGATATATAGGATAATGGCAACAGCAATTAATACGATAAAAGGTTGGTTTACAACGGGTAAATTTCCAACACAAGCACAATTTTGGGCGTGGATAGATGCTTTCCGTCATAAAGATGACAAAGTACCTGCAGCAGATATTGAGGGATTAACAGAATTGCTTTCGCCAGTTAATGAACATTTTAATGACCCTAATGCGCATTCAGATTTATTTGCAAATTTTGCAGAAATTAATACAATTTTGGAGGATAAAGGTTTTGTAAAAACATCCGAAAGCTTTACTCCAAATTCGGGAACGCGTTGGAATTTAAAAGGTCAAGTATTCACAAATGAAGTAAGTATTGAAATGCCAATTAGTTTGTGTTCAACTGGCTTTATAAGAATAGACAGGGTTGTTTTGGATATGAATAATCAATTTGTATATGTTATTGGTGATGAATTCACAGAAAACCCTGTGCCAAAAGCATTACCCGCTAATACTTTAGATTATACGTTAATTCCAGTAAGCGACACGGAAGTTGGAGATCCATCTTCTCCAGTTATCGGCGATATTTATCAAGAAAAGAAATACGATTTACCACAAAACTTTAACGGAAGTGGTTCAGATGTTGTAATAGAATTGAACCAACTTGGTAGACGTGTTATTATTTTAAGCGGTCCTATCACAAGTATTATGGGGATGAAAATGTCGCCTCCTTATGGCGAGTATCCACATGATGGAAAAATATTTGTTTTCATTAATCAAACGGGTCAGCCTGTTACTTTCCGGCATTATAATACGGATACAGATTTCTTTTTTTATTTAAAAAAAGAAATTGATTTAGTGTTTCCGCCTGGTGAAAGAATAGAGTTTATGTTAAGAAGTGGCGTATTAGAGGAACATTTATGTAGTTGGGAATCTGGATTATCAGGCGAAATCAATTTACCAGCCTACACTTCCGCAAGAAACGACGGCGCTAATCCAAACAACAAAGTTTTAAATGTTGACGCTTCAGGAAATCTAAAGCTTTACACAATGCCAGTAATGCCACCGCCTTATTTAGAGGAGTTAATACCAGATAGTTACATGCCTAGCAATACAGGTAACTTTATAATAAAAGGCTCATTTTTTACACCAACAACAACCGTTACTGTTCAAGGGCAAACACTAAATTATTTAAATTTCATTAGCGATAATGAAATGCTTGCAAACTTAACAACTGGTGCAACAGAAGGTACTTTTGATGTAACAATAAACAATGGTGTTTCTGTAGTGTTTCCAGATGCTCTATTAATAGTTTCAGGTGATGTGTTTACTCCAGAAACTGCTGATTGGAATTTATCTGGACCAATAGAAGCGGATAATAACGAATTGTCTACTACTATTTACAATGCATTAGGGAGTGGAGAATGGTCAAAAGAACTTGACTTTACAAAGGATTGGTCTTTTAGATTTCAATTTAGAGAAAGTCCGTTAGGTACATTTGATTATAATCCAGCTTACGACTTTTTAGAGTTTTTAAATGTTAGTGATTCATCAGTAGCATACCATGCACACTTACAAACTTTCGTTGGCATATACCCAAATACAAAATGGTACTACAAATCAGATGGATCATTTGATTATATAGCGCCTGGATTCGCAGGTGGTTCAGATGTAACTATACCAGCTTTCTTAGCAGCTACTTTTGAAGTAAGACATGATGCAGCAAGTCATGGTTTATTCCTATATGTAAATGGAGCATTAAAAGGTCAATTTACAAATTTAGTAACTGAAAATATGACAATTAAATTCTATACTAAAATCAATGATTTTATAAATATTAAATATATAGAACTTTTATAATTATGGCACAATTAGTAATACAACATTATTTGGAGAAATTCAAAACAATGGCTAATACCTTAACTGATATTAGTTTTGACACATTGCCTTTTTTTGTAGCAAAAGAACCCTTGTATAATATGAAAGGTCGTAAAATATCAAAATCATATTATGACAAAAACGGAAAAGAAGCTGTTAGAATTTCATACAATTATATTTTCGGAAATCATACGTATGAGAATGTTACGTATGAAAATGTTTTTTTAGGTTTAAAAAAGACAATTCACTATTTAGATTGGGCGGGACAAATTGCTTATTCAAAAAACTTACAACCATATTATTTTGATTTACAACCAGTTTTTAATCGTGTAGATGAAAATACTGTAAATATTACGTTTTCAAGTCAGAAACAACGTGAAATATTAAAATCTGAAAGATACTCAGCAGATGATTATTTACAAGCTCAAAATCCAACTTTATACGCTTTGTTATACAGTAGATATTCGGGGCACTATGATTATTACTTAAAAACTGGTAAAAAAGAAGCTTTAGTTTCCGCAATGAACTCAGAAACTGACCCTACTATTAATGCCGTTTTTGACAACGAAGTTTACGGATACGAACCTATGACAGTGAAAGAATTAATCATAATGAATTTACAATAGTATGGGAATTTTTTTATACATCATCGCAACAATTCTTTGGATTCTTTTAACGCCAATTAATTGGATAATAGTAACGTTTAAACACGGTTTAAGTAATGAATATTTCAAAGAAACCGCAATTGACATTGATAAGTTTGGGAATAGAAACTTTCGAACTTTTTTAAACTTAACAATGATAAAAGATAGGGTTTTTTATTGGGATTCTGAACGATGGGGAGTTATAGATTGCTATAAATTTGGTAACGTAAACGAAACTATCAGTAGTGTATTAGGGAAAAATCAACGTGATAAAACACTCAGCTGGTTTGGAATTTTTATATGTTTTATCCTGGACAAAATAGATCCAGAACATTGTAAAAAAAGTATACTAGAAATATAACTTCATGGAGGTATGAAGTAAAAAAGCCCTCCAACATTTAAAAAAGCTTCTCACACTATTTAAACTGACGCACTCAAGGTCGTTGGAGGACAAAAGTCTTCTAATGCCTTGAGTGTTTTTGTTTGCTATAGTGTGAGAGTTGCAAAAGTAATCTAAAATTATAAATATGTCAAAACAATTTAACTACAAACAGCAGTACGGCGTTATTGTTATTTGTGAAACAGAGGAGGAACAAATTAAAATGTTCGAAGAGCTAAAGGCTAAAGGCTTAAAACTTAAAGTAGTAACAACATGATCATAAAAGTAGAAAATAAAACAAAAAATTTTGAGAGTTATAGAGCTCAAAGAGTAAAATCGTTATTCAATGCCGAAGATGGCTCACAATTTGTAAATGAGTTTAATATTGATATTGATGACTTGGACTGGGGCATTGGCTTAATTGTCGGAGCGAGTGGTTCTGGTAAGACTTCAATTGGAAAACAGTTTTTCGGTGAGAATAAAATTTGCAACCTTTACGCTAATTGGGAACATGATAAGCCTATTATTGACTGCATTTTACCAAACGGTGCTTTTGATTCAGCAACAGGAGCTTTAGCCTCCGTGGGTCTTGGTGATGTGCCTAGTTGGCTAAGACCTTTTCACGCTTTATCTAATGGGCAACAATTTAGGGCGGGTTTAGCTCGATTAGTAACTGAGGCTCCTAATGAGGTTGTTGTTGATGAATTCACAAGTGTTGTGGATAGACAAATTGCAAAAATAGGCGCATTAGCATTTGCAAAGAATTGGCGAAAAAATAAAGGCAAAAAAGTTGTGCTTTTATCTTGCCACTATGACATTATCGAATGGTTACAACCAGACTGGGTATACGACGTAAATACCAAAGTATTAAAAAAAAAATTGAAATCGGCAACAGACCAGAAATCAAGCTTGACATTTGGAAGGTCAACGGAACTTTCTGGAAGTTTTTTAAAGAGCATTACTATTTAGATTTGCCTCATCCTCCAGCGGCCGAGTATTTTGTTGGTGCTGTTAACGGTGAGCTTGTTGCTCACGTTGCCGTTTGCCCTTTGTTTACGGCTACGGCGTACAGGGCAACACGCTTGGTTGTTATGCCAGAATGGCAAGGCGCTGGAGTTGGAACTGCTTTTTTAAATGAAGTTATGCAATACCATTTGGAGGGCAAAGGCAGATGCGCAAGAAAATATCATACTTTTTTTCACACAAGCCACCCACAACTTGCCGGCTACTTAAGAAGTACAAAAAAATGGATTCAAACGGGTGCAATGCTTTACGGTTCAAATAAAACAAGAAGTAACGCAAGTATAACAAAAACAGGTAAAAAAGGATCAATAACTGGATGCGGTTATGGCGGACATTTTAGAGCCGTTCAAAGTTTTAAATATTTAGGAGAATGAAAAAATTAAAAGTTTTTATAAGTGGACAAAAATACTTTGGTGAGCAAGTATTTAGTTTATGTAATAAGTTGGAGTTTGTTGAAGTTGTAGGCGTTTGCTCTCCAATAGACGATAAGTATGTTACAAAAATGGCGCACAGGTTTAATATTCCAGTTATTCCTGCGGGTACTTTAAACGCTAAAACAATGCCCGATAATGTGGATATTGGTATAACAGCTCACTCGTTTGATTATATTGGCGTACGTACAAGATATAAGCCGAATATTGGTTGGATTGGTTACCACCCTAGCTTATTGCCTCGACATCGTGGGCGCTCTTCTATTGAATGGGCTGTTCGTATGCGTGATGCAATAACTGGCGGCACGGTATTTTGGTTAAATAGTGGAATTGATAGAGGTGATATTGCTTATCAGGACATTTGTTTCATTGACCCTAAGTTATACTCACTTGACCCAAAAAAGGCGGCAAAGTTACTTTGGGAACACGAACTGCAAGAAATGGGGCTTAGATTGATTGAAAAGGCATTAGTTGATATAAGTAACGGAATTATAATAAAGAACCCGCAAAAGAAAGAATTTAGCACTTTTGAGCCTAATACAGATGTTAAGGACGTATTTAAACCTGATTTATTAATGCTAGACCAGTTTGCATCGCCAAGTACATAAGAAAAGCCCCATTTAGGGGCTTAAACAATAGGTGGCTTTGAACCACTGCCCGCCATTACCTCGGGCTTTCCGTTATGCCCTCGACTTCGCATTGAAATGCTTTCAGAGATTTCCTTGTAGAACGGCCTACTTCTCGCTATTGTTATGCAAATATAATACTTTTTAAATACTGTTTAAACGCTGATTAAATATTGTTATATTTGTCAAAAAAATGGAAATTTCGTATTCAATTTATGGAAATTTCGATTTTGCGATTATACATCTAACAAAACAAAAGCATTATTTTGCTTGTAAAAAACAAGCGTTTGCAACATATTAAACGTTTCTACTCCTGTAATTTTTCCGTATGAATTGTTGGTATAATTTAACGTGTTTTTTTCATTGCTCTTGTACAAATTATTACTTGTAGAAAAATAAGTATTACCAGAAATATCATTTCCCCAGAAAACATCAAACTTAGCAGGACGCACTCCTACTTTCTCAAAATCAATGTTTTGAGCCGTGGAACACAAAGTCGTAAAAAGAAACAAAAGAAGAATTTTCATAAAAATAATATTAACACAAAAATAACAAATTAACATGTAACTATTTAAGGATTTTGTTGTCTAAATATATATCCAATTAAAAAAACATCTTAAAATGAAAAAAATATTTTTTGCTATACTTGGTTTATCCACTTTTATAGCCTCTGCACAAAAGGATTTTCAAGGAATGGCAGTTTACGAATCTAAAACTTCTACAGCTGATTTTGCAAAAAACTTCGAAGGAAACAAAGAAATTACTCCAGAAATGAAAACGCAAATTATGGAAAGAATGAAGAAAATGTTTGAAAAAACATTTATTCTGAATTTCGATAAATCGGCTTCCATTTATAAAGAAGAAGAAAAACTAGATGCTCCAGGTCAAGGTGGTGGCGGAAGAATGATGGCCAGCTTTATGGGCGGCGGCGGAACGTATTTCAAAAACGTAAAAGAAAAACAATATACAGTTGATAAAGAAGTTTTTGGAAAAGAATTTCTAATTAAAGATTCCTTACCAAATTTAAAATGGGTGCTTTCTGAAGAATCTAAAAAAATTGGTGATTATACTTGTTTCAAAGCTACAGCGGTAAAAGCAGCTAGTAAATCTGACTTTAGAAACTATAGAAGAAAAAAAGAAGAACCTAAAAAAGAGGGAGCAAAAACAGAAGTTGTCACTACAGAAAAGAAAGACGAGAAAAAAACCAACTTTTTTGACGAAATAGATATGCCAAAAGAAATTACCGTTACAGCTTGGTATTGCCCTGAAATTCCAGTAAATCAAGGTCCAGATGAATATTGGGGTTTACCAGGATTAATCATGGAAGTTAATGATGGCAAAACGGTTATTATGTGTTCGAAATTGGTAATGAATGTAAAAGATAAAATTGAAATTAAAGCTCCAACTGGTGGCGATAAAGTCACTCAAAAAGAATTTGACGACATCATGATTAAAAAAATGAAAGAAATGAGTGAGATGGGTGGAGGCCCAGGAATGAGAGGCGGAATGAGAATGGGAAGATAATTTTAAACCTAAAATTAAAAAAATAAGTCGCTCAAAAGGCGACTTAAATTTATACAACAATTTCAAAATCAATGAAAAAAATAATTTTACTATTGGCCCTTTTCCTTTCAGGCTCAATTTATGCACAATCTGTAAAAGTAACAGGAATTTTAAAAGACACTGACAATTTAGTTATTGAAACAGCTAATGTTATGGCAGTTAACCAAGTTACAAAAGCAATGGATGCCTATAATATTACAAGCGAAAAGGGTGAGTTTTCTTTAAACTTAAAACCAAATACTGAATACATCATAAAAGCGGGTTATATTGGTTACGCGCCTTTTGAGAAAAAATTCACAACTTCTAAAGAAAACATGACTTTTGATATTATTTTATCAAGCTCAAACACTATTGAAACAGTTGAAATTGTTAAAGAAATGCCTGTAAGAATAAGTGGCGATACTATTATTTACAATTCTGATTCTTTTACAAATGGTACCGAGAAAAAACTGGAAGATGTCCTAAAAAAATTACCCGGAGTTTCTGTTAACAAAGATGGAGAAATTGAAGTGGAAGGGAAAAAAGTACAAAAAATAATGGTAGAAGGAAAAGATTTTTTTGATGGTGATACTAAAATCGCAACAAAAAACATTCCTGCTGATGCTTTGGATAAAATTCAGGTTTTAAGAAATTATAACGAAGTTTCTAATTTAAAAGGATTAGAAAATAATGAAGACAATGTTGCCATCAACATAAAATTAAAAGATGGAAAAAAGAATTTTTGGTTTGGAGATATGTTAGCAGGTGCAGGAGTTACCGACACAGAAAACAGAAGTATTTTAAATCCGAAACTATTTTACTACAGTCCAAAATATAGTGTAAACATAATTGGTAATTTAAACAATATTGGAGAATTACCTTTAACCATGCAAGATTATTTCAAGTTTACTGGCGGATTTAAAAATATGATGAAAAAAGGCGGTTCTAGTTTTAATGTATCTTCTAATGATTTAGGGATTATGGGAATGAGAAACAATCGTGCGAAAAACATTGATGCTAAATTTGGTGCAGCCAACTTCTCTTACAATCCTTCAAAAGCATGGACAATTAGTGGTTTCGGAATTTATTCTTATAACAAAACGGATTTACAAACGGACAATATTTACAATCGTATAGATAAATCAACTGGAACAGATGAAAATGTTATTGATATTCGCCAAGATTTTTCTAAACAAAAAACTAATTTAGGATTATTTAAAATTAGTTCAAGTTATGTGCCTTCTGCAAAAATGCATTTAGATTATGATGCTTTATTAAAAATATCAGACCAATTGGAAAATCAGAATGTAATTTCCAGTTTACAGGGAAATATTTTTACAGAAAAAAGTCAGAAACCATTATCTGTAAGTCAGAATTTAAACTATTATTACACTTTAAATGATAAAAATGTTTTTGCCATTGAAATGCAAAATTTATTTCAACAAGAAGATCCTTTTTA
The DNA here is from genome assembly GCA_964461805.1 of uncultured Flavobacterium sp. Lineage (GTDB taxonomy): Bacteria > Bacteroidota > Bacteroidia > Flavobacteriales > Flavobacteriaceae > Flavobacterium. Next base: position 14,839 of record CAYWVV010000013.1, on the reverse strand, counting down.
CAACGCCAATTTACAAACACAACCATTTGTTTTAACGGGTTATATTCCTCTTCAAACAAGAAACAATGTCAATCAGAACCGATTTGTAAAAACAAATAAAACAGATGTGAAGTTTGATTATTACTATATGGTCACTCCAAAAAGTAATATTAATGTTACTTTAGGAAATACCTATTCGTATCAAAATTTCAACTCAAGTATGTTCCAAATTTTGGATAATGGAACACAAAATAACTTGACAGATAGTTCAAATACAAATGATGTAAATTACGCCTTTAACGATGCGTTCATTGGTTTACATTATAAAATGTTATTTGGAAAATTCACATTAAATCCTGGAGTTTCGGTACATCAATTTAATACCAACGACACACAATTGAACAGCTCAAACAAAATGAGTTTCAATAGAGTTTTACCAGATTTTTATGCGTTATGGCAAATGAAAAAATCGCAATCTTTAACGTATAACTTTTCATTAACTAACAATTTTACAGACATTAACAAGTTAGCGCAAGGTTATGTGTTTTCAAATTATAACAGTTTATATAGCGGGAACCGTTTCTTAGAAAACTCGATTTCACAAGTGCATTCGTTGCGTTTCTTTAAGTTTAGCATGTTCAATATGGAAAATGTTTTTGCAAACTTAACCTATACCAAACAAACAGATATTATTACAAACCGAGCGTTTTTAACTGGTGTAAATCAGGTTTCAAGTTCGGTAAATATCAATTCAAATTTTCCAAACGAATCACTTTCAGGAATGTTTAATTATGGGCGATCATTTGCGCGTTATTTCAAAGCAAATGGTGGTGCAAGTTTGTCTTGGAATAAAAACAACAACATTATAGTAAAGAGAGATAATTCAGAGTTTATTCAAAACACAGAAAACTTTATTCAAAACTATGACATCGGATTTTCAACTAATTTGAAAAACTTTCCGAATATAGAATTGGCGTATGATTTTTCGATTAACGATTCTCAGGTTCAAACCTTTTATGTGGACAATCCTTCGGTAACGTTAGAATATTTCTTCTTTGATGCGTTTTCATTTACTTCAGAATATAGTTTTTATCACAATAGAAATAAAGCCAAAACAATTGATACCGAATATGATTTCTTAACTGCTTCCTTATCGTATCAGAAAAAGGATAGTCCCTTAGAATTTAAATTGAGTGCCACCAACTTATTAAACACAAAATCATTAAACGACAGTAGTTTTAATGCTTTAGGTGGGTCTACTAATTTTTCTAGTTATTATGTACAACCACGATACGTTATTTTAAGTTTAAAATACAATTTATAAAAAATAATTCCTAAAAAAAGAACCCGATTTGAAATTTCAAATCGGGTTCTTTTATTTATAAAGTAGGATAATGCAAATCTTCCGTGTAAAATAAAAGCAATTTTTATACGTTAATTTTAGAATACTTATCTATTCTTTTTTGAATATCTTGGTGTGATTCGTTGAAATCATATAACAATCCAAACAATTCAACAGAAGCTAATTTCCCAATAAAATATGGATTTTCGTTTCGTAACATATATTCTAAAGTAGCGTCATCTAACTGTAAATTATGAGCTACATATCCGTTTTTAAAAAAATCTTTTGTAAATCGCACACCATTTAATCCGTCAATTGGCAAGCCATTTTTCTTTTTGGCAACTAAGTTTTTAGGCAAGTAATTTTTAGCTATTTCACGCACAATCCATTTATCTGTAATAAAAGGATGCTTTTTATTGTGTATTTGTGTTGTCCAACGCGTTTTGTATTCTAAAGGTAAGTTTAAACCGAATTTAACCACATCTTCATGTAAAAAAGGAAAACGCACTTCAATTGAAGAGATCATTCCCATTCTATCGTTTCTATACAATAAAGCTTGTAAATGCTTTTGCATCATTTCAAAAGAATCCAAATAATACTTTTGTTCTTTTTGAGACACAAAAGAAAACAAGTCAGAACCTTCATCATACAGCATTTCACTTTTATATCCATTAGCCAATCGGACATTGAAACTATCTAAAACAGAAGTTTCAGAAGGGAATAAATAATTATTTAAAGCTGGATATATTTTGTAAATTTTCTTGAAAATTTCTTGAGGCAACAACAACGCCTTTTTATAACGTGCCGACATCAATTTAGAATATCCTAAAAATAATTCATCTGAACCTTCGCCACAAATTACAGCTTTCACATTGTTTTGTCTGGCTAAATGCGCTACTCTTGAAATAGGCACACCATTAGTAAAATATATAATTGGACCCGCATTATATTCCGTTGCAGTTATCCAATGTTTTAAAAAATCTTCCGGATTAAATTCTGTTTTATGTAACTGTAGTCCTAAGTGATTGGCTAAAGCAAGAGAATCTGTATATTCAGAGTGTCGACCAACAATATCAGCAGTAAACAACTGTAAATCAGGTTGATGTTTTTTTGCCATTGCTGTGATAACTGAAGAATCAATACCACCACTTACAAAAGAACCCATTGAAAAATCGGACATCAACATTTCTTCCACAGATTTTGACAACAACGTATCAAACTCTTTAACAATTTCTGATTTTGGTTTTTTAGCTAATTCTTTATGATAGTTCGCATCTATTTGATCCGATAATTTATAATAATAGTCTTCAGAAACTTCAAAATTTTCCGTTATTTTAATAACCGTTCCTGCTTTGACATTAATGATTTCATTAAATAAAGAATACGTTGAACTTCCTTCTAAAGTACTATTTAAAGAAAGCATTGTTTTGTAACTATCTGGTTTAATTTGTAACCCTTTAGCCAACGTTCTAGATTCTGAAGCAAAAGCAAAAACTTCTGAATTATTTACATAATATATAGGTTTTATTCCGAAACGATCTCGAACTAAAAAAAGTTCTTTTTTTCTGATGTCGTAAAAAGAAAAAGCAAACATCCCTTGTATATCTCGAAGCGTTTTTTCAATTCCGAAATGGATTAAATATTGAAAAAGCACTTCTGTATCTGAAGTTGTAGTAAAAGTAACTGAGGGTAAATATTGTTTTAATGCTAAGAAATTATATATCTCTCCATTAAAACATAAGACAAAATCATCGTTGAAAAAAGGTTGATTGGAACGACTGTTTCCATCAATTAATGATAATCTTTGGTGAAAAAAATGAACATTAGCAATTTTGTTCCATTCACCAGAAAAATCGGGACCTCTGTGTGCTTGAAGCGCACTCAAACCTTTAATTAAAGTTTGTTTTTTGTTTTCAGGGAGATTTTTTTTTAGAAAACCGGAAATTCCGCACATTATTTTAATAATTTAAAACAAATATAGCATTTTTAAAATAAATAGTTTAATTTTTTTTCAACCACCTAAAAAAAAAACATGAACCTAAAATTATTATTTATGAAAACAAATAACTTCTTCATGAAAAAAATATTTTAAAAAAAAAATATTTAACTACTTTTATAACTTGATAAGCAATTCATGGAAAAAAAGAAAAATACAAATTTTTACATCATTTTAAAAAATGCAATGTTGGCGCTTTGCCTTTTTTTATACACACCAACAAAAGCACAAGAACCCTTTTTTAGAAAAATTTCATTTCTAGAAGGAATGCCTTCTGATGTAATTTACGATATGTATGTAAGCAAACAAGGTTTACTATATTTAGGCACAGATAAAGGCTTAGTTTCGTATGATGGTGTTCATTTCATATTATATCCATTCGATGAAAATTTAAGCAATTCTGTAAATGCAATTCAAGAAGATGAAAATGGCACTATTTATTGTAAAAATTTTTCTAATCAGATTTATTACTTGTCAAATGAACGATTAAATTTAGATCCGAATTTTAATAAACTCATCACCCAAAAAAAAATATCTGTAGTAGAATTTAGTGTGGTAGAAAAGCAAAAAGCAGTATTAACCCCTAATGAATTTTACATTTTTGAAAACAACGAACCTACTTTAATTTACCAATCAAAAATGCTACTTGATAAAAACGACTTTTTACATTTAGCATTTAACAAGATTGACAAATCGTTTAATATATCTAGCATTCAGAGTGTTCTAACTTTTAAAAACAAGAAATTAGTTAAAGAATTAAAAACAGATTTAGGTCATAAAATCCTAGAAATACATAAGGGAAAAATGTGTTACAGTTCTAAAACAACAAACAATACAATTCAAGTTTTCAGTAAAAACATCACTACTAATATTCTAAAAAATACGAGTTTAAACAAATTAAGTAGTTGCGAATCAGAATTATGGATTTGTACTAATGACGGTATTTTTGAAATTAACACCACAAATAATAGTATTGAAAACGGCTTTTTACAAGGCAGACGAATTTCTGACATTGTTAAAGACAAAGAAGGTAATCGTTGGATTAGCACGCTAGACAACGGCTTATTTTTCTTACCTAATTTAAAGCTGAAAAGTTTAGCTATTAAAGAAATTGAGGAACAAAAAAAACCTAATTTTTCAAGAGTTAAAATTGCTAAAAACGGACATTTTTTTGTAGCCACATCAACAGGTTGTGTTTTTGAATTTGACGAAAAAGGAAATCAACTACTAAAATACCAATCTGAAAATAAAACCGAAATAGAATTTATAACACTTCACAAAGATTTAATAATAACTTCTGCAGGTGTTTTTAAAATTGGAAATCCAAAACCAATAACAAACCCAAAAATGTATTTGGGAAAAGATATTGTAATTGATAATTATGGAAACTTTGTTATGGCATCGTCTTCTTATGCCGGATTATTGGCCAACGATTTCAAATCAAAAATAACAATTCCAAAAAAGTTTGAAAAATATAAAATAAAAAAATTTGGTTTAAGTGCCACCTTTTTATGCTTCAGAGAAAAAAGAGCCCGTACTGTTTTTTTCGATAAGAAAACCTGTATGTATTATATTGCTTACACTGACGGATTGTATTTTTATGATGCAAATGGAACGGAAAATCAAATAAAACTACCTAATAATGATGTTATTATTGCTTCAGAAATCATACAGCATTCTGATGGTTCCTTATGGATTGCCACTACACAAAATGGTATCGTTCAGATTAAAAATCAAAAAGTAATTTCACATTTAACTAAAACCAACAAACTCACAAGTAATAATACCAGACGTATTGAAATTGAAAAAAATAACTTATGGATTTTAAACGACAAAGGCATTGAAATATATAATTTTAATGCTAAAACATTAAAAAACGCAAGTGCTAACTTATGCATGAAAGGCATCACAATTAATGATTTTATTGTAAAAAATAATACCATTGCTTTTATTACCAATGAAGGTGTTTTTTACAGCAATAAAAACATTATTGACCATTCTCAAATTCCACAATTTGAACTCACAAACTTATGGGTAAACGACAAAAAAATTCCATTTAAAAACAATTTAGTATTGGACTTTGAGGAAAACACTATTCAGTTTGATTTTAGAACCATACATTATAAAAGTTTAGGTGATTATATCTATGAATATCGAATAAAAAACAATACTGATTTATGGAATTCTCTTAATTCTAAAGCATCAAGTATAAAATTTGAATCGTTAAAATATGGAAACTACGAATTTCAAATTAGAGTACGATATGACAACAAAACCACAGCAATAAAAACGTTTCATTTTGAAGTAAAAAAACCATTTTGGTTACAATGGTGGTTTATAACTTTAGAAATTTTAAGTTTGATTTTTGTGATTTATTTGGTGAACAAGAAAGCAGTACTTCGCACCAAAAAGAAACAAGAAATTAAAGAACAGTTAGCCTTGTCTCAAATAACCGCGTTACGCTCGCAAATGAATCCGCATTTTATTTTTAATGTTTTAAATTCGGTACAAGGCTTGATTTATTCGAATCAAAAAAGTAAAGCAAGTGAATATTTAGGAAAATTTTCCGATTTGATGCGAAAAATATTAGAAGCATCCGACAAAAAAGAAATTACTGTAGAAAAAGAATTTGAAATGTTAGAAATGTACGTTTCATTAGAAAAATCGCGTTTTGATTCCGATTTTGACTATTCCTTTTCGTTACCTAATGATTTAGATTTATCTCGATATAAAATTCCGTCAATGATTATTCAACCATTTGTTGAAAATGCTATCAAACATGGATTAATGCATAAAAAAGGTGCCAAAGAACTAAAGATTAATGCTAAAATTATCGATAACTATTGGCGTTTTACTATAGAAGATAATGGAATTGGCAGAACAAAATCAGCACAAATCAATAAAAACTTCAAAAGTCACAATTCTTTCGCTACCAAAGCAATTGATACGAGAATTGAGTTAATAAATAAAATTGTAACTTCTAAAATTGAAATTCAAATAGAAGATAAAATTTCAAATTCAAATGAACCTTTAGGAACAAAAATTAACGTTTTGATTCCAGTAAAAATAGTATAAAATGAAAGCAATTATTGTAGATGACGAGTTAAATGCCAGATTGGCTTTAAAAGGAATATTAGAAGAAAATTTTCCAGAAATAAATATAGTTGCAGAAAATGCCGATGTACCAAGTGCTGTAAAATCTATTCATGCCTTTCAACCAGAATTGGTATTTTTAGATATTGCGATGCCAGGTTATTCTGGATTAGAATTGCTGAAATTTTTTGATGAAAATGCTATAAATTTTAAAATTATTTTTGTGACAGCTTTTGCAGAATACGCCATTAATGCTTTTGAATTATCTGCGGTAGATTATATTTTAAAACCGATAAGAATTGATGCTTTACATCGTGCTTTATCTAAAGTGAACGACAACAAATCTGTAGAATCATTAAAAGTGCTTCAAGGTAATTTAGAAGTTCCTCAAAACAAAAAAATCGCTTTAAATACTGGTGACGGCATTACATTTATTGAATTATTAGATATTTTATACTTAAAAGCTGATGGTTCTTATACGCATTTCTTCCTTTCAAATAAGAATAAAATTACAGTGAGTAAAAAAATTTCAGAATTTGAGCGTTTGGAACAAGTTGGTAATTTTATGCGAATTCACAGAAGTCATATTATTAATTTAGAACGCATTCAGAAAATATTAAAGCAAGACGGAGGAACTGTTATCATGGATAATGGCGATGAATTATCCATTTCCTCAGAAAAGAAAGTTGTTTTATTAGAAAAATTTAACTCGTTTAGATTTTAAAAAAAACCGTCGTGAAAATAATCACGACGGTAACTAACCAGGTAACTAATTATTCAAATTTTTTGTATTATTCTACTATTAATTTTTGAGTGGCTACTGCATTATCAACATCTTCAATTCTTATTAAATAAATCCCTTTAGACAAATTAGAAACGTTTACATTTTTATTTGTTGTAGTTAGCACTTTTTGACCTTGAAGCGAATAAATTTCTATTGATTTTACATCATTTTCCATTTCGATAGTGAAATTATTTGAAGTTGGATTTGGGTAGATAGATGCTTTTAAACTCTTCATGTTAAAGTTTTGAGAACTTAATGTAGAATTAAATGAATATAAATTTGTAATCTCAGTTTGAGTTAAAACTCTATTAAAAATTTTCAAATCGTCAACTAATAGATCACTCATATTTGTTCCTAAAACATTTCTTCCTATTTTGAAAGAAGTATTAGTCGTATTCCAACCTGGTTTTATTGCAGAAGCAAACAAAACTCCATTTATATATATTTTAGCAGTACCATCCGGTTGATAAGTTGTTACATAATTTACCCAATTGTTTCCATTTGATGTATAACTAGCAGACAAATCGTTTGAGTATCCATAAAAATATAATTTATTATCAGAATTTAATCGAGTTAAACCACATGCTAAATTAGTAGTAGAACCACCATAATTAAAGATCTGATTATCATTAAATGTTGTTAAAGCACTTTTTACCCATATAGAAATTGTTCTGGCAGAATTTCCTGTTGGCAAATTAGCTATTAAAGCTGATGTTCCATTTGGGAAAAGTCCAAGTGCACCATTAGCATTTCCGTTTCTATCAGTTGTAAAAACTCCATATGTTTCAAATGGAGCATTTCCTTGTAAATTAGCCCATGTATCGTCAAAACTGTATTCGGCAACCGTTGTAGGATCAGCAACACTAAAAAATCTAATTGCTGAAATTGTTGTACCAAAACTATTTGTAGCTTCTATTTGATAATAATAGGTAACACCTATTGTTAAATTTGTTAATGCAGCCAGAATTGTTGTATTATTTGTTCCACTTGCCCCGCCTCCTGATACAGTATTTGTTAAACTTGATGCCGATGTTCCATATTTTACAAGAGATGTAGTGGCAAAGCCTTTAGCATTTAATATATAATTTATATTAACTGTATTAATACTCCCATTTACTGCATCAATATTTGAAATAGTTGGAGTTGGTAGGTCAGTTACAAAACTACCAGTTGCAGAAGTTGTACTACCATTTGCATTTGTTGCAACCAAATTATAATAATAAGTTGTACCAGATAAAAGTCCTGATAAACTAGTAAAAGAAACAGAATTAGAAGTTCCTGATGCAGAATTCCCTGCAACTTGGCTGGATAATGTACCAACTGAAGTTCCATAATTTATTACAGATGATGTGGCTGAACTGTTTGCATTTAAAGTGTAGTTTATATTGGCACTATTTAAACCAATTCCGCTTGTTGTGACATTTGAAATTGTTGGTGGTTGAACTCCTGTATAGTCTTTAACTGAAACTATTTCAGTAGCAGTTAGTGCTCTGTCATAAACATATAATTCATCTAAATTTCCTGTCATACAAGTACTTGCATTAACAGAACCATCAACATTACATAATGCGCCAAATACAAAATTTGCCAACGGTGTTTGCATAGGATTATTATCGTTTACTAACCCTGTATTTGGTGTCCAAGACAACACACCATTCATGTAATATTTAACTACAGTTCCTTGTTTTGTAAAGGCATGGTGCGTCCAAACTCCTGCATTACCTCCAGTATGACTATTTAATGTTGCACAAAAATTACCAGTAGTTGTGTTATAATTCATTTGATATCTGTCATAATAAACTGCACCACAATTAGAAGTTCCTACATAACCATAATAGAGACCACCTCTTAGAGCAAAAGAAAATTTATTAATTGCTGTATTAACACTACTTGGTCTAAATTCCCACCAAGCAACAGTAACATTTGTGCTCAATGTTGCAGCCGAAACCATTGAAGTGTTTAATAGTGCCGAACTTCCACCCATAACAACACCATTTCCATATTTTCCAACATCATAAGTTACATTAGTTGCTGTACCGTTTGTAAAACTATGTGAACCGACAGAACTATTTAAATTATTTGCAAAGTTATAATACCCAACCAATCCATTTGTTGGCGCTTGAGCAAAACATAAACTTGACAGAATCAAAGTTGTAATAAGTAATAATTTTTTCATAATAATAATTTTTAATTTTTTGTAAATTTCTAATAATCAACACACTTATTCTCTAAGTTTTCATGAAACGCAATGTTTTGTTCATAAACTTCTAACTTTTTTTTATAAACAAAAAAGCCATTACAAAATTTCGCAATGGCTTTAAAAATAATAGCTTTAAAATATAATAGTTAATCCCACTAATAACATACTTCCATAAAGTAGAAACAAAAGTATTTCTAACTTAAATTGTTCCATTTTTTTCATATTATTCTACAATTATTTTTTTAGTAGCAACGGCATTATCAACATCTTCAATACGAACTAAATACATGCCTTTAGACAACTCAGAAACGTTTACATTTTTATTTTTAGAAGTCAATACTTTCTGACCTTGTAATGAAAATACTTCAACAGATTTTACTTCATTATCCATTTCGATAGTAAAAGTATCTGATGTTGGATTTGGATAAATAGAAGCTTTTAGATTTTTAGCTTGAAAACTTTCAGAATTAAGAATTACTGGACTTTGAGAAAGATATAATCCATAAACACCTTGTGCAAAAAGTGCCTGAGAATACACCTGAAAATCATCTAAATATATGTTGTTTTCTGCAGTTGTAGAATTAGCAGTTTGTCCACCTATATATAAAATGGTACCCTGAGTATTCAAATTACTATTGTTGGTGGTTAGTAATATTCCATCTTGATAAACTGCAATTTGAAACCCATCATACGTAATAGCATAATGATGCCAATTGTTGTCATATGTAATTGGTGTTGTATAGCCATAACCTGTAGGACCACCATAATTTGCCAACAAATTAGTACCAGGGTAAGAATTACATCCAAAAGCATAATTAGAAGTAAAAGTTCCCCATCCATAAACATTATTATTTGTAGGTGTCAGGTGTTTCATCCAAAACGAAACGGTTCTAGTAGCTGTAGCTGCTGGCAATACGGGTACATCTACAGATAATGCTTTATTATTTAAATAAATTGACTTATTTGCTTCTCCTAAACGATTTACAACGTAAGTTGGTGCCACTGAAATCGGATTTAAAGTATAGGCATTATTCACACTTGTGGCATTTCCATCAAAAGGAAAACTAACAACAGGTGTAGTACTTCCTCCGGCTACAAATGTATATGTAGGTTGTGTAGAAAAATTTGACCCTTGAGTATTTGCAGCTTCAATTCTGTAATAATATTGCACACCAGGAGTTAAACCAGCAATTGTAGCGTTTAATTTTTGATGTAAAACTGCGTTAGTGGCAGATGGTCCTACAACAAAAGACGAACCAGAATTAGGAGGATTAGTAGTACCATAATACACTCTAGTTGTAGTATTTAATCCCGAACCATATACAGAGTAAAATATTTTTTGTGAACTGTTTGAAACAGATACATCACCCACATTAATTGTAGTAGGCAAGCCTCCAGCATTACCAGATTGATAAAGTGTTGCTATTTCTCCTGCTGATAATTCTCTTTTGTAAATAGCTAAATCATCAATTGTTCCAATCATATTTGTAGTAGAAGTTGCTCCGTAACCCATTTGAAATAAGTCTGTAGTTGTCGCACTTAGTGCTGGGGCATCCAAAGTTCTACCATTTGTTCCAACAAAAGCTAAAACTCCATTTAAATAATATTTTAAAACATTGTTTAATTTTGAAATGGTATGATGTTTCCAAGTTCCACCATTACCGCCAGTATGTGTATTTGTGGTAACACAATAAGAGGTGCTAGAAGCAGTTGTAATATCTATTTGATATCTATCTGAATAATTTGTAGTAGGACAAAGAGAATTTCCTATATAACGAAATCCGACATTTTGCCCTAATCTGATAGAATAAGTATTTAATAAAGGTGTTGTTGCTGGTCTGAATTCCCACCAAGAAATAGTAAATGAATTACTAGAATTTACTATGGATTCTGATAATGCCGCTATTTGTAATGTTGTTCCGCCATTAAAGGAAACACCTTGGCCGTGAGCTCCTGCTACAAATGTTGCATTATTAACTCCAGTATTTACAAAACTATCTGAAGATGTAGAACTAGCCAAAGAGTTTTCAAACTCGAAATAAGCAACCAAACTACTTGTTGGTGCTTGAGCATTCGCCCAACAAGTTAAGGACAAAGCCATAAAAAGTATAATTTTTTTCATAATATATTGTTTGTTTTTTTTGTAAAAGTCTAAACAATACTTATGTACAAAGAATACTTTTTATGAAACGGCATTATATTTTCACCAAACCATTGTTTTTTTACACAAAAGAAAAAGCCATTACAAAAGTGTAATGGCTTTAAGTATTTATTATTTATAAAAATTTACATTCCAGTACGAATGGCTTCTACTGGATCTAATTTTGAAGCTGAAATTGCAGGCAAAATTCCCGAAATTAAACCAATGATTATAGAAAGACTAGAGCCTAAAATTATATTAGAAGTACTTAAAACAAATTGAAAATCTAAAGCGCTACTTAAAATCAAGGCAATTATCCAAACCAGTAAAATTCCAAACAAACCGCCAAACATAGCTAAAATTACGGCTTCAAATAAAAACTGAAACAAAATAAACTTGTTTTTAGCTCCTAAAGCTTTTTGAATTCCAATTAAATTGGTTCGTTCTTTTACAGAAACAAACATAATATTAGCAATTCCGAAACCTCCAACTAAAAGAGAAAATCCACTAATAAACCAACCCGCAACATTCATTTGCCCAATAATATCATCAATAAAATCTGTAAAACCCGAAAGAATATTCACGAAAAAATTATTAATTTCTCCAGCTCTTAAACCTCTTACATTTCTAACTTTATTAGTCAATTCAGCCTTAAATTCTTCAATATCAACACCTTCTTTCGGTTTAACTAAAATTGCTGGTGTAAAAATTGCACTATTGTCGCCATATAATTTTCTAATATTATTTACGGGTAAAAAAACCGCTACGTCATTAGAATCTCCAAAAGTATTTTCACCCATTTTTTTCAATACACCAATAACAGTATATCGTTGCCCGTATAAACGAATTTGTTTTCCAATCGGTTCATTTCCTTTAAACAAGCCTTCGGCAACTTCACTACCAATAACAATAACTGCGGTTCCAGAATTGGATTCTGCTTCATTAAATAACCTTCCTTTTTCTACTTTAAAAGGTTCTATTTCGAAAAATTCGTTGGTTGATGGTTTTACTCGAATAGAATTCACCGTATTATCATCATATTTTATACTTTGATTACCAGTAAAAAAATTAAATGAAATTTTATCAATATCATCCATGTTTTTCTGTAAATACTGATATTCATCATATTTAACATGTGGAAATTGATCGCGTTTCCACTCTTCAACATCAGTTGGACCAAAAGAATATTTGAACAAATAAATGGTGTTTTTATCCATCCCGTCTAAACTGTCAACAATATTTTTTTTCAAAGAATCAACAGCTGCTAAAACCGCAATAATAGAGAAAATCCCAACCGTAACGCCAAGCAAAGACAATAGCGTTCGTAATTTATTATTTCTCAACGCATTAAGCGCAAAAGCAAAACTTTCTTTCAGTAAACGAATGTATAGTATCATAAAATCAATATTCTTAACATTTGTAGCACAAAAGCAAAAAATGTTACAATTTTTAATGTGAAATTTTACGATTTCATAATGCAATTTAGAAAATGAAAGTATTGCATTTTCTTATTCAAATTCTTACTTTTGCAAATTCTTAATAGAAACAACTACGAAATAAATTTCAACAGAAACTGAAACAAAATCAGTTTTAACAAACAACAACACAATGACTCACACAAAGCAAATCAAATCGGCCTTAATTTCTGTATTTGACAAAAACGGTTTAGAACCAATTGTAAAAGCACTTCACCAAAACAATGTAACCCTTTATTCTACAGGAGGAACACAAGATTTTATTCAAAATTTAAACATTCCTGTTGTAGCTGTAGAAGACATTACTTCTTTTCCTGAGATTTTAGGCGGAAGAGTAAAAACATTACATCCGAAAATTTTTGGTGGGATTTTAAACCGTCAAGACAATGAAACTGATGTGGCTCAAATGAAAGAATTTGATATTCCACAAATTGATTTAGTTATTGTAGATTTATATCCATTCGAAAAAACTGTAGCTTCTGGAGCTAGTGAAAGTGACATCATTGAAAAAATTGATATTGGTGGGATTTCATTAATTCGTGCCGCAGCAAAAAACTTCAAAGACACTACAATTGTAGCTTCTGTTGATGAATACGCTACTTTTTTAGGTTTTTATTCCGAAAATAACGGTTCAACTTCAATTGAACAAAGAAAATTATTAGCCACAAAAGCTTTTCATACTTCTTCAAATTATGACACAGCCATTTTTAATTACTTCAACACAGAAGATACTTATTTAAAAATTAGCGAAGAAAAAGGACAAGTTTTACGTTACGGAGAAAATCCACATCAAAAAGGATTTTTCTTTGGTGATTTCGATAAACTTTTCACTAAATTAAATGGTAAAGAATTATCATACAACAACTTACTAGATGTAGATGCGGGTGTGAATTTAATGAATGAATTCCAACACAACGAACCAACATTTGCCATTTTAAAACACAATAACGCTTGTGGTTTAGCAACAAGGCCAACCATGAAAGAAGCGTATTTAGATGCTTTAGCGGGTGATCCAACTTCAGCTTTTGGCGGAGTTTTAATTGCAAACGGAAACATTGATTTAGCCACAGCAGAAGAAATTAATAAATTATTTTGTGAAGTGGTAATTGCTCCTTCATTCGACCAAGAAGCTATCGATATTTTAGAAGAAAAAAAGAATAGAATTATTTTAGTCATTAATGATGTAGCAGTACCTACTAAAAATGTTCGCACTTGTTTGAATGGAATTTTAGTTCAAGACAAAGACAACATTACGGATTCTAAAGAAATACTAAAAACAGCTACTGTAACGGCTCCAACAGCTGAAGAAATTGAAGATTTACTTTTTGCTTCAAAAATTTGCAAACACACTAAATCTAACACAATTGTTTTTGCAAAAAACCGTCAATTACTATCTTCAGGAACTGGACAAACTTCTAGAGTTGACGCCTTAAATCAAGCAATAAAAAAAGCTAAAACTTTCGAATTTGAATTAACTGGTGCCGTAATGGCAAGTGATGCCTTTTTCCCTTTCCCAGATTGTGTGGAAATTGCAAATAAAGTAGGAATTACTGCTATCATTCAACCAGGTGGTTCTATTAAAGATGAATTGAGCATCAACTACTGCAATGACAACAAAGTAGCGATGGTTTTGACAGGTGTTCGTCATTTCAAACACTAAAAAACCACCTCTAAAACCTATATTTTAAAACGCATTAAAAATAAATTTTTTAATGCGTTTTTATTTTAAATAATTCCAAATAAATTTTATACTTTTGTTAGTTGAATATAAACATACAAAATACTAAACCCTTGATATAAATATGGGATTTTTTGACTTCATGACCGAGG
>CAYWVV010000012.1:0-53901 GCA_964461805.1 uncultured Flavobacterium sp. | reverse complement strand
ATCAAAATAAATTCGCCTATTACTGTGTAAAAACTTATTTTTGCATTAAATATTAATTTCTTTCAACTTCTAAAAGATGATTTAAGCAGATTAATATTTTCACAACAACTAAAATAAAAACTTTGCGGCGCCTTGCGATACACTTTGCGTCTTAGCGGTAAAACAAAAAATATGTTACAAAATCCAAAAAGATATACCATTACAGCGGCATTGCCTTATACAAACGGACCAATTCATATTGGACATTTAGCAGGCGTTTATGTTCCTTCCGATATTTATGCTAGATATTTACGCCTTCAAGGCAAAGATGTCGCCTTTATTTGTGGAAGTGACGAACATGGTGTTGCGATTTCAATGAAAGCTAAAAAAGAAGGGATTACACCACAAGAAGTGATTGATAAATACGATGGAATTATCAGAAAATCATTTATTGATTTCGGAATTTCGTTTGATAATTATTCTAGAACTTCTTCTGAAATTCATCATAAAACCGCTTCAGAATTTTTTAGAAAATTATACGACAAAGGTGATTTCATAGAAGAAGTTACCGAACAATTATACGATGCCAAAGCCGATCAGTTTTTAGCAGACCGATTTGTAACAGGAACTTGTCCGAAATGCGACAATCCAGAAGCTTATGGCGACCAATGTGAGAAATGTGGCTCTACGTTAAATGCTACAGATTTAATTAATCCGAAAAGCACAATTACAGGAGAAACACCAATTTTAAAAGCAACAAAACACTGGTTTTTACCTTTAAACCGATACGAATCTTTCTTAAGAGAATGGATTTTAGAAGGTCATAAAAATGATTGGAAACCGAATGTGTACGGACAAGTAAAATCATGGGTTGATGGTGGTTTAGAACCAAGAGCCGTAACACGTGATTTAGATTGGGGAATTGATGTGCCAGTTGAAGGTGCCGAAGGAAAAAAATTATACGTTTGGTTTGATGCGCCAATTGGTTACATTTCATCAACAAAAGAATGGGCTGCCAAACAAGGAAAAGATTGGGAACCGTATTGGAAAGATGCTGATACGAAATTGGTTCACTTCATTGGAAAAGACAATATTGTATTCCATTGTATCATTTTCCCTGCGATGTTAAAGGCAGAAGGAAGTTATATTTTACCAGATAATGTGCCTGCGAATGAATTCTTAAATTTAGAAGGAAACAAACTTTCGACTTCTAAAAATTGGGCGGTTTGGTTACACGAATATTTACAAGATTTCCCAGAAAAACAAGATTCTTTGCGTTATGCGTTAACCGCGAATGCACCTGAGACAAAAGATAACGATTTCACTTGGAAAGATTTTCAGGCGAGAAACAATAATGAATTAGCAGCAATTTTCGGAAATTTCATAAACAGAGTTGTGGTTTTAACGAATAAATATTACGACGGAATTGTTCCAACACCAAATGACTATTCTGAAGTTGATTTACAAACATTAGCGGAATTAAAAGCATATCCAGCAGTAATTTCAAGTTCAATTGAAAGATACCGATTCAGAGAAGCTTTAGGTGAATTGATGAACGTAGCGCGTTTAGGAAATAAATATTTAGCAGATGAAGAGCCATGGAAAATGGTGAAAGAAAATCCGGAACGTGTCAAAACACAAATGTATGTCGCGCTACAAATCGCAACTGCTTTACAAATTTTATGCGAACCCTTTTTACCATTTACATCTGAAAAATTAGGAAAAATATTAAATGTCACATCGAGCGTAGTCGAGATGTATTGGAATGACGTTGCAACTAAATCTGATTTATTAGAAGCGAATCATAAAATCGGTCAAGCCGAAATCTTATTCGCACAAATAGAAGATGCAGAAATTCAAAAACAAATAGACAAATTGGAAGCTACAAAAACAGCCAATCAAATAGAAAACGCAACGGTAACACCACAAAAAGACACAGCCTCTTTTGAAGATTTCGCGAAAATTGATTTACGAATTGGAACGATTATCGAAGCAGAAAAAATGCCAAAAGCCAACAAATTATTGGTTTTAAAAGTAGATACTGGAATTGACGTGAGAACCATCGTTTCTGGAATTGCTGAACATTTTACACCGGAAGAAGTCATTGGAAAAAAAGTAACGGTTTTAGTTAACCTAGCACCAAGAGCTTTACGTGGTGTAGAAAGTGAAGGCATGCTTTTATTAACGAATACGCCTGAAGGAAAATTAGTTTTCGTAAATCCGGATACGGATGGTGTGGATAATGGAGCAGTAATTGGATAAACACAAAATCATGACAATAAAAACAATCGCATTTGATGCTGACGACACGCTTTGGCACAACGAACCTTATTTTGATGAGGCACAAGCAAAATTTTGCGAATTGTTCCAAGATTTTGCGTCGAAACAAGAAATTTTACAGTTGATTTTAAATCACCAAGTAAAAAATTTGCCTTTATATGGTTTTGGAATTAAAGCGTTTACACTATCCATGACTGAAGCAGCTTTGGAATTGACCAACCATCAAATCAATGGAACTGCTATTGAAAAAATAATAAACATTGGGAAAGATTTATTACAAAAACCAGTAGAATTACTACCCAATGTAACCGAAGTTTTAGAACAATTGAAAGGATCATATAAATTGGTTGTGGCAACAAAAGGCGATTTAAAAGACCAACATAGAAAATTACACGATTCGGGTTTAGGACATTATTTTCACCACATTGAAGTGATGAGCGATAAAACCGATTTAGATTACAACAAAATGTTACATCGTTTAGAATGTGATCCAAAAGATTTTATAATGATTGGAAACTCATTAAAATCGGATGTGTTGCCTGTTTTAAATATTGGCGGCACTGGAATTCATATTCCCTATCACACGACATGGGAATACGAAAAAATTGATTTCGAAATTCAACATGAAAATTTTAGAGCTATTGCAAACCTTAATGAGATTTTTGAAATTTTGTAAATTAATTTAATTTTCAGAACTTTACATTAAAGAAAAGTATTATGACAACTTTAGATATTTTAAAAAACAATTTAATTGATAAAATTTTAGCGACTCAAAACGAAAAATTATTATCATCACTTTTTGGAATTTTTGAATCATCAAACAAAGAAGAGAAAATTATTTTAACTTCTGAACAATTAGAAATTTTAATGATGAGCGAAAATGACATTAAAAAAGGTAATTTATTTTCTGAAGATGATTTAAAATCTATGGATAATAAATGGATAAGCTGAAAATATTCTGGACAAAAAACGCTATAAATCAAAGAAATTATGTTTTGGAATATTGGGCAAAACGAAATAAAAGCAATTCATTTTCAAAAAAACTATATATTAAAATCAACGAAAGAACATCTATTTTATCCTTACAACCCGAAGTTGGAAAAATTGTTAATTTCCCAAATACAAGAACAATTTCAATGGGTCACTATAGTATATTTTATAAATTTCAGGAAAATAAAATAATCATTACTGCTTTTTGGGATAATCGTCAAGATCCAAATAAGCTTTTACAATTTTTAAAACCTTAACGATTTTATTTTGAGCAATTATACAAAACTCGACATAACAACTTGGAACAGAAAAGAGCATTTTGAGTTTTTCTGCAAATTTGAAGAGCCTTTTTTTGGTACAACCATTCAATTTGATTGTACAAAAGCCTACACCAAAGCAAAAGAATTAGGCGTAAGTTTTTTTACCTATTATTTACACAAAACGTTAGTTGCAGTTAATAAAATAGAAAATTTTAGATATAGAATTCATGATGAAAAAGTATTTATTTATGATAAAATAAACGTTTCATCAACGATTTTACGCGACGATAAAACATTTGGTTTTTCAGAAACTGAATACAATGAAAATCTAAATGCTTTTATTGAAAATTACAATACGGAAGCTACTCGAGTTAAAAACACAACCGGACTTTTCACAAAAGAATACAACGAAAACATCGTGCATTTTTCAGCGTTACCTTGGATAAATTTTACTTCAATTTCTCATTCCAGAAGTTTTACTTTTCCAGATAGTTGTCCGAAATTTTCTTTTGGAAAAATGACAACTGATAACGATAAGAAATTCATGTCTATGTCAGTTCATGTGCATCACGGTTTAGTTGACGGTTACCATTTAGGTTTGTTTTTCGAAGAATTCGAACGTTTAATGAACGAATAAAACAAATAAAGAGCAACTAGTTTAGTTGCTCTTTTTGTTTAAACACGATTTACATCGCATTCAAAATGGCTAAAATATCATCTCCGAATTTATTTGCTTTTTGTGGTCCGAAACCTTTAATTTGTTGTAACTCGTCTAGGTTACTTGGCTTATACATCGCTAAATCGATTAATTCCGAATTGTGACAAATCATATAATTTTTCTGTTGCAATCTTTCCGCTTTATTCGTTCTCCATTCTTTCAAATACATATAAACTTGTTGGTCTTTTACCGTTAAATCTTCAAATGATTTACGTTCCAAACTCGCTGGCTTTGTTGTCTCATTTTCATCATAATGTACAAGCACCGACCAATAATTTTCTGTTTCCACATATTGCGTACTAGATTTCTTAAACGTTACTGTAGCTAAAAATTCATTCAACACATTTTGGTCTTTTTCCAACTTTTCAGCATCTAATCCGATAGAAAATACTTTAACTTTCATATGTAAATATTTATTGTTTTTTTAAGGTCATATGGTATCGCATTTTTATTTATTGGGGTTTGCTTGCGCAAACAAGTAGTTAATGGCGATTTCATAGCCAAATTATTTACTTAACAATAAGATTTCGTTTATTACAACCTCAGTGATATAGCGTTTGTTACCTTCTTTGTCGTCGTAACTTCTATGTGTTAACTTTCCTTCTACGGCAACTTCTTTTCCTTTTGTAACATATTTTTCAATAATCTCAGCTGTTTTTCCCCAAGCAGTAACTCGGTGCCACTCGGTTTTTTCTACTTTGTCTCCGTTTTCTTTGTAATACACATCGTTGGTTGCAATGGTAATATTCGCTAATTTTCTTCCTGCTTCTAAAGTTTTAATTTCTGGTTCCTGACCAACGTGACCGATTAATTGTACTGAATTTTTCATAATGGCGTATAAATTTAATTTTGGTTTATATAATTATTCTTGAATTTCTTATTTATTCCCTCCTAATAAAAGAATTTCATTAGCAACAATTTCCGTTACATAACGTTTGATTCCGTCTTTGTCTTCGTAACTTCTATGTGATAACTTACCTTCAATGGCAACTTCTTTACCTTTTGAAACATATTTTTCAATAATTTCAGCAGTTTTTCCCCAAGCTGTGATTCTATGCCATTCGGTTTGTTCTACTTTTTCTCCTTTCGCATTCGTATAATTTTCATTTGTTGCGATAGATAAATTGGCTAATTTTCCATTTTCTAAATTCTTAATTTCTGGCTCCTGCCCTACGTGACCGATTAATTGTACTCTGTTTTTCATGGCGTGTAAAATTTAAATGTTTATAATAATTAAAATGATTCTTTTTTAAAATACAGATTTAAGAAATTAAAGAAATCACAAAAACCTTATATTTATTTTATTTCGAATTGAATCTTGATATTCTTATTGAACTTGTAATTGAACTCGTTGTTTCATTTCAACAGTGCAAAGATGTGGCGCCTTCAAAACTTTATTCGGTAGTTATTCATTTACTATCGGTTGTAAATGTTTGTTGTCGTTTGTAATTGGAAAAGAAATTGTATATTTACTTGAAATTAAACGCACTACTATGAAAACTACTACTTTAAAAAAAATCATTTTACTTTTTGTGTTTTTTGTCTCTTCCATCGGATTTTCTCAAAACACTTTACAATATAACGATGAAAAAGGTTCACCAAATGCTACATTAGAAGATGTGAAATGGTTGGCTGGAAACTGGAAAGGCACTTCTCCATTTGGAATCTGTCAAGAAAACTGGGACGTTCCAAGTGGAAAAACCATGATGTTTTGTTTCAAAATGATTAGCGACAACAAAGTTTCTTTTTACGAATTCGGTCAAATAATTGAAAAAGACAAAACCATTTTAATGCAAATTAGACATTTTAGTGGCGACTTAAAACCATGGGAAGAAAGCACACCTGAAACATTTAAATTTATAAAAAGCGAAAACAACCGATTTTATTTTGACGGCTTAACTTATGAAAAAATTGGAGAAAACTTAATGAATGTATATGTGTATTTAGAAGAAAGTAAAGAAGAAATTAAATTTAGTTTTACGAAATAATATGACTTTAGAAGACTTAAAATTTCCAATAGGGCCATTTAAAATGCCAGAAGATATAACGACTGAGATTTTAAATAATTGGATTGCCGAAATTCAACAATTACCAAATGAGTTGATAAACGTAGTTCAAAATTTATCTAAAAAAGAATTAAAACTAATTTACCGACCAAACGGTTGGAACATCAAGCAAGTCGTTCATCATTTAGCTGATAGTCATGCTAATGCTTTTATTCGTTATAAGTTGGCTTTAACAGAAGAAAATCCAACCATAAAACCTTATGCTGAAGATTTGTGGGCGGAATTAGTGGATGGAATGGACGATGACATTTCTTATTCGTTATTAATATTAAAAGGCGTGCATCACAAATGGCATTTGTTATTGGTGAGTATGGATGAAAACGACTGGGAAGGAACGTATTTCCATCCTGAATCGAAAAAAACTGTGGCGCTGAAAGAAATGATTGCCTTGTATGCTTGGCACGGCAAACATCATCTAGCGCACATCAAACAAGCATTAGAATATAAAGGAGAATTTGAATTATGAAGAAATTACTATTTCTATTCGCATTTTTAATTTTTAACTTTTCAAATAGTCAAAACAATATAAAAAATGTTGAATTTAGGGATTGGGAAAATCCGGAGAATTTTGAAAAATTTGGCTTAAAAAAAACAAGAAGCTATTCTATAAAAGTAAACAAAAAAGGAAAAATAAAAAAAGACAGTTTACTCCTTACTGAGCATAATTATGATAAATCAAACTCATTAATTTACGGGATGTTTCATTATTTACAGATTTCAATGCATGGTGGAAGTCATTTAGAGTTTTATAATTTTAAAAACAACTATTCTAAAGAAGGATTAATTTTAAAAAAAATTAATTCTCCAATCAAAAAAGAAATCAGGAGTAAAGACGAAATTGAATTCAATATTAATTTTGAAATATTTGAATACGATTCTTTGAAAAGAAAAATCAAAGAAACTTCATATGTAGAATCAAATAATATAGGCTTGATTAAAAAAGACACATTTAGTTATTCAAAATATAGAAATACTCCTAAAATTTCTGAATATGAATATGATTCAAAAAACAGAGTCATTAAACAATTTTCATCAAGAGATAGCGCCACTTATTATTATAAAAGAGAAAATCAAAAAAACTTTGAAACATCAAAAGATTGTGGAAATTGTGAACCAAAATATTTACAACAAGAATGGAATTATGATGGAGATAATTTAACAAAACACATAAACTACACTTATAAAAAAGAAGTTCACACTAAAAAATACTATTATTATAATTCTAATAATCAGTTAATAAAAGAAATTGATTCAACAGGTTTTTATTTAACAAAACCTTATTTAAGTTCAATAACCAAATTTAATTATTCAGATAAAACAAAAACTGAAATCGAAACAAATTTTGACAGAGATTCATATTATAAAAGAAAAACTAGAAAGTATAATTTAGACGATGAATTATTTTATGAATTTTCAGAAGCCGAAACTTCTAATTACAATCTTGAAAGAAATATAGAATATTCAATTAATTCGAAAACTGTAACTACAAAAAATCCTCATAATTTGATTCATAAAGAAACCTTTCTATATGACAAAAGAGGACTTCTAATTGAGAAAAAAACATATTACAATGCAATTCTCACAGAATTAATAAAATACTATTATGAGTAAAAACTGCTTAGAATGCCACGAAAAAATTGTAGGCCGAGAAGACAAAAAGTTTTGCAGCGACGGTTGCAGAAATGCCTACAACAATAAAATGAATAAAGACCACACCAATTTAATGCGCAACATTAACAACAAATTGCGTAAAAACTATAGAATTTTAACCGAATTAAACCCTGATGGCAAAACCAAAACCACTAAAAACAAACTAATTAGTAAAGGTTTCGATTTCGAGTTAATAACTTCCGTTTACACTACAAAAACTGGAAATATTTATTATTTCGTATACGATCAAGGCTATATGGCAGTGGAAAATGAAGGTTATGTATTGGTTAAAAAAGAAATGTAAATGAAAGTAAGTATATTAGGTTGTGGCTGGTTAGGATTTCCTTTAGCCCAAAAATTAATTGAAACAGGTTACGAAGTGAAAGGTTCTACAACTTCTGAAAATAAATTAGACGTTTTACAATCTCATAAAATTGAACCGTTTTTAATTCGATTAGAAGAAAATCAAATTATTGGAACTATACCCGAATTTTTAAATGATTCTGAAATTCTAATTATTGACATTCCGCCAGGATTGAGAAAAATTACGGAAGCCGCTTCAGAGAAAACGTTTGTAAATAAAATCAAAAATCTGATTCCATTTGTTGAGAATTCAACTATTGAAAAAGTGATTTTTATTAGTTCAACATCTGTGTATAGCGAATCAGAATTGCTTCCGACAGTTACAGAAGAAAGCATATTACATCCCGACACAGAAAGCGGGAAACAACTAGTGGATGTCGAAAACTTATTGCGAAATAATTCTAATTTTCAAACCACAATTATTCGTTTTGGTGGCTTAATCGGTGAAGATAGAAACATAGTAAAAATGTTAACTGGAAAAACCAATGTTGCTAATCCGGAAGCACCGATAAACTTAATTCATCAAGAAGATTGTATTGGGATTTTATGTGAGATACTGAAACAAGCTCAGCATGACAAAGTATGGGATGAAACTTTCAACGCAGTAGCACCCAATCATCCGACAAGGAAAAACTATTATACCGAAAAAGCTAAAAAGTTAGATTTGATTGCTCCTTTATTCACAGAAAATGAAACTAATATTGGAAAAATAATTTCTAGTGAAAAATTGGAGAAGGTTTTGGGTTATAGGTTTAGGAATTTGCTATTAGATTAATATCATTTCCTCATACGTCAAAATAGTATCATACCCTTTCGAAGTAAAATAGTGTGTTGGATTTTCTTTGGAAAGTACCATTACGAAATCACCGCCCCAAGCACCTAAACTTTTTATCGTGCCTTTGAAATCGTGAAACAAACGTTCTTTTACGGTTTCCAATTCTAAAATGTCGCTTAAAATAATTTCGTGATGGTCTAACAAACCGGTTGTAGTTTCGAAATTTGGAGAAAGCACCATTCGGTTGGTAATTTCAGAAATCGTTGCCGTTTTTTTAGTTAGAAATTGTTGCTTATTCATGTAATTCTGAATCGCATGTCGGCTATTTTGTTTCTTATTTAAATACACAAAATAAATATTTTCCGTGTAATTTGGAGTAAAATCAACGACCTCAACAATTGGTTTTTCTTCTTCACTTAATTGATAAGTTATTGCCGAATTATGTTGCGCGCAAGCTATATCATACCCACTTCCGCCAAAACTTTTTCGAAGCAATTCGAAGGCATCAATTTGCAACCATTGCGCAATATTGTTAATTAAGGTGGAAGACGTTCCTAAACCCCAATTTCTTGGAAAAGTTAGTGTCGTTTCAATTTTATAACCCGTTTCCGAAGCTAAAAAATTTGGATTTTGTAGATTCGCTTGATGTAAAATCTCAACTAACGTGTGCTTTATTGGATGTTCTTCTTCGAAGTCGTTTTTTAAAATGATGTCTTCGAAAGTCAGTTCAGCTTCAAACCAAATGCTTTTATCTGTATCAAAACTTGTCCAACTTATTTTCTTTTCTACAATGGAAGAAACTTCTAACGATTGTCCAAATTTTGTAGGCAATGCTAAAGCTTTGGCGCCGTTTAAAACCAAATATTCTCCAGTGATTAGGAGTTTTCCGTTAGAGTAGAATGTGTTTTTATTAACCATATAAGTTCTTGCTGTTTTTCTTGTTAACCATATAAGTCATATAAGTTTTTTTACTTAACATAAAAATTTATAAAGTTGATTTAAGTTTTTACTTCGTAAATTTAAGTGTTTTTTATTAATCAAATAAATTTTAAACTTATATGACTTATATGTTTAAATAGTAATTCTATTCTGGTAGTAATTTATAAATTTCATTTACAAAAGTTTTCTGACCATCATAAAAAATATTATTCACATTAAAATTTATTAATAAACCAATTGGAATTTTTAATAAATTCATATAAGTCAATATTTGGGCTTCAAATATGGAATTAACTTCTGAAACCGACTTTAGTTCTACAACTAAAATATCTTCAATTAAAAAATCACACCTTAATTTTGTTTCTAAAAAATGACCTTTATATGCAATTGGAACTGGATATTCAGAAATATATTTAATGTTTCTTAATTCTAATTCTTTTAATAAACATTGATAATAAACGGATTCTAACAATCCTGGACCTAATACTTTATGAACTTCAATGGCAGCACCATTAACTTGATAAACTAAATTTTTTAGTTCTTTTTTTGATACTTTTTTCATGGCTTATATTTTTCAATTTATGGCTTGTATTTTTTATGTTTAATAAATTTCGTTAAGCGAAATACTTATATGAACTTTAATTTACTCTTTAAATTATAATGTATTTAAAAACTTATATGACTTATATGTTTAATTTTTCCTCAAAGATTCTAAAAAGTCAACCACTAAATTATGCGAAGCCGTTTGGTTTTCAAAATGGGCAATAACTAGTTGTTTTTCTTCTTTTGTGGCTTGGTGTTGGTTCAAAATGTTGTTCAAATGCATTTTCATGTGTCCTTGTTGAATTCCAGAGGTAGTTAACGAGCGTAAAGCTGCGAAATTCTGAGCCAATCCGGCAACGGCTACAATTTCCATTAATTCTGTTGCAGAAGGATGTCCTAACATTTCTAAAGAAAATTTTACTAACGGATGTAAATTCGTTAATCCGCCAACGGTTCCTAAAGCTAAAGGTACATCTAACCAAAAAGTGAAAATTCCGTTTTCAATTTTGGCGTGAGATAAACTTGTATATTTTCCATCTTTACTAGCGTAAGCATGAACACCAGCTTCTATAGCACGGAAATCGTTACCCGTTGCTAAAACGACCGCATCGATTCCGTTCATGATTCCTTTGTTGTGTGTTACAGCTCTGTACGGTTCTACTTCTGCGATTTTTACAGCAGTTAAAAACTTTTCTGCAAATTCACTTGATGTGATAGTTGCATCTTCATTTAATTCTGAAACTGGACAAGAAACTTCCGCTCGAACTACACAATTCGGCACAAAATTGCTTAAAATACTCATCACAATTTGAATGGTTTCGATTCCAAATTCTTCTGATTTATTTTTGAACGTTTTCGCAAATTGTTCTAAACACGAGTTGATAAAATTCGCACCCATACTATCTTTCGTCTGAAAAGTCGCATGCAATTGGAAGTAATTATCTAAAGATGATGTTTTATCTACTAGTTGAATATCGGAAATTCCGCCACCACGTTTTTGCATGTTTTTGGTGATTCCTTCTGTTTCTGAAAGTAAAAAAGGTTTTACGAAGTTGAAATATTCTTTTAGTTTTTGTTTGTCGCCTTCATACATAAAATGCACTTGGCCGATTTTTTCTGTACCTAAAATGGTTGTTTTGAATCCACCTCGAGCGCCCCAAAATTTGGCGGCTTTACTTGCAGCTGCAACCACGGAACTTTCTTCAACAGCAAAAGGAATGGTATAATTCTTTCCATTAATGGTGAAGTTTGGCGCTACACCTAATGGTAAATAGAAATTTGAAATCGTATTTTCTATAAATTCATCGTGCAGTTTTTGAAGTGCTTCATCGGAATTTTTATATTGCTGTAAAACTGCTATCGCTTCATTAGGATTAGCAAAATGATTCGTAGCAATCCAATTTATTTTTTCTTCTTTACTTAGTTTTGAGAAACCTGTTTTATTTTGAGTCATTAGTATCAGTATCGTATTGAATTGCAAAGGTAATAAAAGTTACTTTTAAAGTGTTTTAATCCATTTTAAAAGTTTGGAATCAAAAAGTTCTTTATCTAATGGTTTAACTACGAAATCGACCATTCCAATTTCAATGCATTTTTCTCTTTCACCAGTAAAAATTCCGGCGGTTAAGGCAATAATAATTGATTTGGGATTGATTTGTAAAATTTCTTCGGCAGCTTCATATCCGTTTTTAACTGGCATTTGAATATCCATCAAGGTAATATGTGGAGAATAAGTTTTAAATTTCTCAATAGCTATTTCACCATTTTCAGCTTCAACAACCACAGCGTTTTTAAATTGTTTTAGAATTAAAGTTTTGGTTAAAAGCATATTTACTTTATTGTCTTCTACCACAAGAATTTTAATTTTTTTTGAATTTTCTATTTCCATATTATTTTGTGGTTCGATAATTTCAATTGAATTGATGCTTTTTAAATTCGTTAACTCTTTTTGTAAAGCATCGATTTTAAATGGTTTTAGTAAGATTTTAATTTTATCATTGAGTAAATTCTCAATATTGCTAGAAATTATGGGTTGCATGATATATAAAAAGAAATTATTTACTTTTTGCGCTTGTACTATTTGTTTCCATTGGGTTTTTTGTACCGAATGATAATCTACAAATAGTGCGTCATTATCATTTAAATAAATTTCTTTAAACTTAGTGTGATACGTACTGTTGATTCCGAAAGCATTTAATTTCTCATTTAAAATAGTTCCTGCTTTTACGTTTCCATCAATTACAAGCGCATTTTTAATACTTGTATTTTCAATTGTATTGTGCTTTTTACTGAATTGTGCATCAATTACTATTTCGAAATTAAAATTACTTCCTTTGGTTATTTCGGATTCAATTACCAATTTGGAGCCCATTAAACTTAGTAATCGGTTAGTAATGGAAAGTCCTAAACCAGTTCCTCCGTAATTTCTGGTTGTTGAGGAATCTTCTTGAGAAAAAGCATCTAAAATTTTATGTTTATTTTCATCTTTAATACCAATACCCGTATCAATAATTTCGAATTTTAAAATTGTTTTATTATTTTTTGCCCCTTGATTTGAAATGATTAATTCAATTTGTCCTTCGTGTGTGAATTTTACGGCATTACTTAATAAGTTAATCAAAATTTGTTTGATTCTAATATCATCTACAACCACATCGGAAGGCACATCATTTTTAATATCAACAATTATTTCTATATTTTTTACGTTTGCATTAAACTTTATTAAGTCTATTGCTTGATAAACCATTGGATATAGTTTTGTTTTCTTTAAATCTAAAACCAATTTTCCAGCTTCAATTTTTGAAATATCTAAAATATCATTTACAATATCTAAAAGAGATTCTGCGGATTGGTTTACGGTTAGTAAATATTCTTTTTGCAATAAGTCAATATCTGTATTTAACAAAAGTTGACTGAATCCAATAATCCCATTTAATGGTGTTCGGATTTCGTGACTCATATTTGCTAAAAACTCTGATTTTGATTTGTTAGAGGATTCCGCTAATTCTTTTTCTATGACTGCATTTTCCGCTTGTTTTCTTTCAGTAATATCAATCAATACACCTTCCAAATATTCTACTTTTCCGTCTTTTAAAATTCCTTCTCCATATTCTTCTACCCAAACAATTTTGCCGTCTTTTCTGATAATTCTACAAGTTACTTTATACGGTTTTTTTTCTTTTAAGGCTTGTTGAATAATTTTTATGGCATTTTTTTTATCATCTGGATGGTATAAATTATAAATATGGAAATCGGTATTTAAAATTTCAAGTTTGTTGTAACCGGTTAACACTTCAATTTCGTCATTAATAAAAATGATATTTCTATTTTCGTCTTCCTTAATTAAATATACCGTTGCAGGAATATTATTCGCTAAAAGTTTAAATTTTTCTTCACTTTCTTTTAGAATTTTTTCGTTTTTAATTTTAATTAAAGTAGATGAAATATTGTTGGCTAAAATCTGAAGTGTATTTACTTCTTCATCTGTCCATTCCCTTTCAGTTTTTTTGTCATCGAAACCAATTAAACCAATTAGAGAATCGTCTTTAAAAATTGGAATGATCAGTTTAGATTTGATGCTGTTATCTTTCAAAAAGTTATACATCACTCCCATTTCTCCTTCATTCTCAATTTTAGAAACCAATGCTTTGAAAGGTTTATTTTTTAAAATAACATCAATAAATTCAGGATAAAAACTATGTGGTACGTTTTGATATAATGGGTCGTTAACTTCAAAAGAATTATTTTCAACCCGCCATTCAAATTTATGACTTAACAAATTATTTTCATCATTTTCATAATAATAAAAACGGTCTGCTTTTATGACTTCACCAATAAAATTATTCGCATTTTTGAAAACTTGCAAAATATCATTACTGGCTAATAATTGTTCTGTAAATTTTGTGATTTCAAATAAAATGTCACTTTTGTAAATGGCTTGTTTTTCTAAGGCTTTTCTATTGTATGATTCTATAGAAATGGCAATAATATCAGAAATAGTTCTAGCAAAATTTATTTCATCATCGTCCCATTCATAATCTGATGTGGTGGTTTCAAAACAAACTACTCCCTGCAATTCTCCTTGCAAATAAATAGGAAAATCTAAAAGTGATTTAATATTAAATTTATTGGCGTATTCTTTAATAAAAAAGGATTCTTGTGGAAATTTTTCAAATGAATTAATTTCCACATAATTTTGTTCTGCTAAGGCATCAAAATATTCTGCAGAGTCTTTTTTGTAAATTGTAAATTCAGTATTTGGTGAAACGTCATCGTTATCTAAAACACATTTAAGAACAATTTTATCTGCAAAGTTTTCCCAATAACTAAGTGAATCTACACGAATACTTTTATATGTTTCTTTGAAAATTTCTGTAATAATTGACACAATAGAGTCTTTATCAGAGAAATTTTTGGTAGTTAAAACATTTAACGTTTTATTGAAATTTTCAAGTTTTATTTTACGAATAAATTCTAGTTTTTCAATTTCTTTAATTTTGGTAACATCTCTCACAATAGCAGAAAAACCGTTAATTTTATCGTATTCTGTTCTTTTAATACTTACTTTTTGTGAGAACCAAAATATTTCATCTTTAAAATTTCGAATTGGAAAATCTAAAATATCAAATTCGGTTTGATTTTCTGATATTTTACTATAAAAATCAATTACTCTTTGTTTGTCTTCTTCTAAAATTAAATCAGTAAAATGAGTGCCGATAATGTCGACACTTCTACAACCTAAAATTTTAATTCCGAATGGGTTAATAAATGTGAAATTCCCATATTTATCAATTTCATATATGATATCCGATGCAAATTGTACTAAGTTTTGATATTGTTTTTCCACCTCAACTTTTTCAGTAATATCATAACCTGAAGCAATAAAAAGATTGTCGCCATATTTGGCATCACTCCATTGAATATATTTAGTGTCGCCAGATTTTGTTTTTACTTTTCTAACAAAAATAGAGTTCGGTTTAAAAATTTCATTATAATCTACTTCTCTAAAATCTTCATCACTAGTTAATCGCCAAAATTGTTTGTTTAAAACTTCTTCTGGAGTATAACCTAAAATTTTAGTAATGGAGTCACTACAAAATTTCACATTTCCAAAATTATCACAGGCTAATGTGATGCTGTTTGATTGATTGATAATATTATTTGTGAAGATTAATTTGTCATTAGCATTTAACAAATATGAACGTCTAGAGAAATTAATAATCAAAATAATAACATTAGCAATAATTAAAATAAAATAGACTTCTCTATTTGTTTTTAAATTTAAAAACAAGACTAATAATGCTATTAAAATGAGAACCGAAAAAACAATGTAGGCTTTAAATGTATCAAAAACGTTATAGGCGAAAAATAAAATTAACAAGAATTCTGCAGTAACATATAACGGAATTGTGTTAAGCATTAAATTTTGAAAACAAATGGCTACTAACAGAACAATGTAAGAAATGAAAATGTATTTTAAATTTTTTAATACAATACTATACGTGGATAAAAAATAAAACAACAAACAAGAAGATCCAAAAATTATTCGTGTGATAAGTTGGTTTTCATTAATTATTTTTAAGTAAATATAAAATACACCAGTAACAATAACTATTATACCAAAATATAACATGTAGTTTCTTTTGTATTCTATAAAATTATAATCTGAAAGGGATTTCACATATTCTTTATTGAACTTTAACGATTTTTGAAAAGTGAAATTCAAAATCCCTCCAAAAATTAAAGCTAAAATGGTGAAAAACCACCAAGAACCATAAAAAGGTTCTTGTATAGAAAAGGGATAAACGGTAATTATTCCAGATTGATTTGAAAAAACATCTACTTCTCTAATTTTTAAAATATAATAACCTGGTGATAAATTACTAAATGATATTTGATTACTAGATTCTGGCTTGCTCCACTGTTTGTTATAATTTTCTAATTTGTAAGAATAATATATTTTCTTGTTTATTTCACTAGTTGATTGCCCGATTTTAAAAGTTAAGAAATTTTGTTTGCTTTTAAATTGATGGTTTTTTTCGGGAACATTATACCATAAATTATTTGGGACATACTCGTCATTAAAAATAGATAAGGAAGTGATTTTTAAATTATTCTTTTTTTCATGTTTAGGATATTCATATGTAATATATTTGTACAATCCTTTTACCGTTCCAAAGTACACATTGCCAAATTTATCAACATGACCGGAATTAAAATTAGTTTCTAATCCATCAAATCCATTAAAAACATTTAAAGTTTCAATTTTAGTAATAGATCCATTTTCGGTAATTTCAATTTTATCAATTCCTTTATTAGATCCAACAAATAAATATTGCTTGTGTGCATTTAAAGTATAAACTAATGTGGACGATAATCCATTAGTAGTATTGAATTTTTTTACTTCTAAATTTTTATTTATGGAAGTAATTGAGTTTTCTGAACTAAACCAAAATGTACCATACTGATCTTTACATTTCAAAAAAGTAATTCCTTTTGTTAGTGCTTTTTTGTAATACAGTTTACGGTTTTTATATTCAAATAAAACAACACCTACATTTGTTGAAACTAAAAATTGATTTTGTTTGAATTGCTGAATCGAATGAATATAAGTAACTTCAAGCTTTTCATTTATATAATTATCTATAACACTAAAATCTTCATCCAAAACATATATTCCATTTCCAGAAGTTCCAATAAAATATTTCCTACCGATTGGATCTTGAGTAATGCAAGTGGAAGGCGTTTTAAATTTAGCATTTAATTGTACTCCGTCATATTCTAACAATCCGTTGGTTGAAGCAACTAAAAGTGTGCTATTTACATTTTTATATAATTCATGAACTCTTCCTAGAAAAGGAATAGTTTTAATAAATTTTAAATCATTAAAATCTGTAGTATCAAATTCTAATATACCTTTTTTGGAAACAAAAGTATATAACTTCTCTTTTACATCTATAATATTAAAAATATACGGTGTGCTTAGTTCTGGAATTCCATTATAATTTATAAAACTTTGTTTTCCGAACTGAAAAAAACCGAGATAATCTGTTCCAATATTAATTATACCATTATCCGATAATAAAGATAAATATTCAGATTCTGGAACTCCATTTTTATGATCTAAAATGGTATATTCTTTTTTATTATATAAAATTCCAATTCCAGTTTCTTTAGATCCAGTAAACCAAATATTACCATTAGAATTTTGAATTATATTAGTAATGCCAAAAACTCCATTATTTTTAGCTTTTATAGTTAGAAGTAACTTACTCGTTTCTAAAACTGTTTTTTTGACTGTAGCTTCAAAAATATTCCCTTTTAAATCTGCAATTAAAACTGTTTTATTTGTTCCTTTACAGATAGTAACTTCATTTTTAAAAGTACTTATTTTAGTTACTAAATTATTTTTAATATCATAACTCAACAACCCTTTGTCTGTGCCAATTAGAATACATTCATCATTAATTGTTTCTACAGAAGTTATTTTAGATATGGAAAGGTTTTTTACATCTTTAATTGTTGTTACTTGATTTTTATCATCAATAAAATAAATGTATGAAGTACTTAAACCATAAATACCTTTTTTCGTTTTAGCAAACTTTGAAATTTCGGGATGTAGTATTTTTTTGTTCGTAACTAACGAGGTAAGTTTTATAAATTTATTGCCTTCAAAAAAAAGAATTCCTAAATATTTCGAAGAGATAACGAGTTGTTTTTTCTTATTCTCAATAATATCAGTAATAAATAAATTTTCAAACTGATTTACTTTATTGTAGTTTTTAAATTCATAACCATTATAGCTGAATAATCCCGCGCCATCACCACAAATCCATAACAAACCTCTGCTGTCTTTATAAAGTTTATTAATTCTTGAAGAATTTAAACCTTTTTCGTGATTAATTACGTCAAATTTAAATTGTTGACCAATTACACATTGAACACACAAAAGAAAAATGATTAGGAGAATATGATTGTGAAGTTTGAGCATTCAAAACTGTTAAAGTTGAACTGATAAATATATAAAAAAAATGTTAAAATTCAAAATGTCCGTCTTTTTTATGGATATGTCGTAAATTTTCACTAAAATTGGGGGTTTTTTACAATTTATTTACATGAAAAAATCTATACAATTAGTATTGCTTTTAGTAACAACTTCAGTATCAGTTGTTGCTCAACAAAAACTTACTTTAGAAGAAATTTGGGGCGGAGCATTCAGAACAAAAGGCATGGACGAATTGAACGCCATGAAGAATACCAATCAATATACAGTATTAAATTTCGATAGAAATACGAAGACTACACAAATTGATTTATTTGATTATGCAACGTTAAACAAAGTTTCGACTTTAATTGACACCAAAAACCACAAAGAATTAGAATCAATTGACAGCTATACATTTGATAAAGCGGAAAAAAAGATTTTAATTGCCACAAATTCGAATCAAATTTTCAGACATTCCTTCACAGCTAGTTATTTTGTGTACGATATCGCTTCTAAAAAATTATCAAAATTTACCGAGAAAGCCATTCAAGAACCAACATTTTCACCTGATGGAAACAAAGTAGCTTATGCTTTTGAGAATAATTTATTTGTTTTCGATTTCGTTTCAAATAAAGAAACTCAAATTACTTCTGATGGAAAGAAAAATGCCATAATTAATGGTATTACAGACTGGGTTTACGAAGAAGAATTTGCGTTTGTTCGCGCTTTCGATTGGAATGCAAACGGAACAAAAATAGGTTTTATTCGTTTTGACGAAACAAACGTACCAGAATTTTCTATGGACCTTTACAATCAAGGTTTATATCCTACACAATCCGTTTTCAAATATCCAAAAGCTGGTGAAAAAAACGCAATTGTTTCCTTACATATTTACGATGTAAACGCCTCAAAAACTCAAAAAATTGACTTAAGTAATTACAACGATTTTTATATTGCTCGATTAAAATGGACGAATGATGCCAATGTATTATGCGCGCAAGTTTTAAACCGTCACCAAGACAATTTAGATTTGTTATTTGTAGATGGAAATTCTGGCGCTAAAAAAGTTGTTTTAAACGAAAAAGATAAAGCATATGTGGATATTACAGACAATTTAACGTTCTTAAAAGACAATAGTTTTATTTGGACATCAGAAAAAGACGGTTACAATCATATTTATCATTATGACAAATCTGGAAAACTAAAAAATCAAGTTACCAAAGGAAAATGGGAAGTAACTTCTTATTATGGTTTCGACGAAAAAAACAAAACCGTGTATTACCAATCTGTAGAAAATGGTGCTATAAACAGAGATGTGTATGCGATTTCAATTGACGGAAAATCTAAAAAAAGAATAACTTTAAAAACAGGAACGAACAACGCTACTTTTAGTCCGAACTTCCAATATTTTATCAACACACATTCTAGTGCGACTTCAGCTCCGTATTATTCTTTAAACGATTCTAAAACTTCAAAAGAAGTAAAGAAAATTCAATCTAACGAAGCCGTTGAAGAAAAACTAGCCAAATACACGATTTCACCAAAGGAATTCTCAACAATTACTACAGAAAAAGGTCATGTTTTAAATACTTGGATGATCAAACCAAAAGATTTTGATCCGACAAAAAAATATCCTGTATTTATGTTCCAATATTCTGGTCCGGGTTCACAACAAGTAGCAAACACTTGGAACGGAACAAATGATTATTGGTTTATGATGTTAGCACAAAAAGGTTATATCGTAGCTTGTGTTGACGGTAGAGGAACTGGTTTTAAAGGTGCGGATTTCAAAAAATGCACACAAAAAGAATTAGGAAAATACGAAGTAGAAGATCAAATTGATGCGGCTAAAGTTTTTGGAAAATACACTTATATTGACAAAACAAGAATCGGAATATTTGGATGGTCTTTTGGTGGATTTATGGCTTCAAACTGTATTTTTCAAGGGGCAGACACTTTCAAAACTGCCATTGCCGTAGCTCCTGTAACTTCTTGGAGATATTATGACAGTGTTTACACAGAAAGATACATGCAAACTCCACAAGAAAACGCAAGTGGTTATGATAATAATTCACCAATTACTCACGTAAATAAATTAAAAGGAAACTTTTTATTAATTCACGGAACAGCTGATGATAATGTGCACGTACAAAACACGATGAAAATGGTTGAAGCTTTAGTACAAGCCAACAAACAATTTGATTGGGCCATTTATCCAGATAAAAATCACGGAATTTTTGGTGGAAAAACTCGCTTACAATTGTACACGAAAATGACGAATTTCATCTTAGAAAAACTTTAAAATTATAAACTAACTTAATACAAATAAATTACTATACTATGAAGGAAACAACAAATCAAGGACATCCAAAAGGGCTTTGGGTATTATTTGGAACTGAAATGTGGGAACGTTTCAATTTCTACGGAATGCGAGCGTTATTAGCATTATTCATGGTAAATTCTTTAAAATATTTAGAAGCAGATTCATCAATTTTTTACGGTGGATTTTTAGCGCTTTGTTATTTAACTCCAATGTTAGGTGGATTTGTAGCAGATAGATTTTTAGGTAATAGAAATTGTATTTTAATTGGTGGTTTATTAATGGGACTTGGCCAATTATTTTTGTTTTTTAGTGCTTCAATATTTGATGGAAATTTAGAACTTGCAAAAACCATGATGTGGTTAGGGCTTTTTGTTATCATTTTTGGAAATGGATTTTTCAAACCAAATATTTCATCAATGGTTGGAAGTTTATACCCAAAACAAGAAAAAAGCAAACTAGATACAGCTTTCACCATTTTTTATATGGGAATAAACTTAGGTGCTTTTTTAGGTCAATTTATTTGCCCAATTGTAGGGGATGTAAAAGTTGATGGTGTTCAAGATCCTTTTGCTTTTAAATGGGGATTCTTAGCAGCCTCAATTGCTATGTTTATTGGAACATTTGTATTTTTTGTATTAAAAAATAAATATGTAGTTACTCCTGAAGGAAGACCAATTGGTGGTTTACCAAAGAACAACACTGCAGAAGACTTTGAAGAAGGAGAAACGCAAACTGCAAATTTTAAAGGTAATTCAATCGGAATTGCAGTAGCTCTTTTTGTAGGTTTGTTTTTTGTTTTCAGATATTTATTAGTAGGTGAATTTGGTGTTACAAATTTCGATATGGGTAAATTGGTAAAAGGACTTATATATCCATTTATTTATTCTGCTGGAGTTGCATTGGCTTATTTAATTATGACTTCTGCAGAAAACAAAGTGGAAAGAC
Organism: uncultured Flavobacterium sp.; assembly: GCA_964461805.1. Taxonomy (GTDB): domain Bacteria; phylum Bacteroidota; class Bacteroidia; order Flavobacteriales; family Flavobacteriaceae; genus Flavobacterium. The sequence continues at coordinate 32,086 of CAYWVV010000012.1, read as the reverse complement.
AAAGAATTTGGGTAATTTATATTGTTTCATTTTTTATCATTTTCTTTTGGGCAGCTTTTGAACAAGCAGGTTCTTCTCTAACTTTTATTGCATCTAATCAAACAGATAGAAATTTCTTTGGTTGGGATATGCCAGCATCAATGGTACAAATTTTTAATGGTTTGTTCGTGGTTATTATGGCAGTACCTTTTAGTATGTTGTGGGACAAACTTAGAGCAAAAGGAAAAGAACCAGTATCGCCTTTAAAACAGGCTTTTGGATTGTTTTTAATTGCAATTAGTTATTTTATTATTGCACATAATGTTAAAGATTTAGGAAATAGTGGCCTATTGGCTATTCATTGGTTAATTCTTTTATATTTAATTCAAACTGCGGGTGAGTTATGTTTATCTCCAATCGGACTTTCATTAGTTGGTAAGTTAGCACCAAAACGTTTTGCATCATTATTATACGGTGTGTTTTTTATTGCTAATGCTGCGGGTTATGCACTTGCAGGAACTTTAGGCGCAATTATGCCAGCAACGGGAGATAAATTTGAAAAAGCATCAAAATTAGGTGTTAATTTACAAGACGTTTTAGATAAGAAAATCACGTTAACAGCCGAACAAACTACAATGTTAACTAAAGAACAAATTGGATTAGAAAATCCTGTATTTGCCGGATTTGAAATTCATAATTTATATGAGTTTTTTATGGTATTTGTTGTGCTTTGTGGGGTAGCTGGTTTAATATTAGCTTTAATTTCTCCAAAATTGAAAAAAATGATGCATGGAATAAACTAATTCTATTTCAAAATATTTTTTATATCTTTCAAGCCCCGATTACGTCGGGGCTTTTTTTAATTTTAAAATATACCTATTATGTGGAAATCACATCCTAAAGCCTTGCCTTACTTGTTTTTATCTGAAATGTGGGAACGTTTCGGTTATTACCTAATGATTGGAATTTTTACTTTATATCTTAAAGATGTTGAAGCAGGATTCGCCATGACGGAAAAAGAAGCGGCAGATTTATACGGAACTTTTATTGCTTTAGTATTTCTTACGCCTTTTATCGGTGGTTTAGTGGCTGATAGATATTTAGGCTATAAAAAATCAATCGTTATTGGAGGATTAATGATGGGGGTCGGATATTTTATGATGGGAATTCATAATTTACCAATGCTGTATGTTGCTATGACTTTAGTAATTGTAGGTAACGGATTCTTTAAACCAAACATCTCAACTTTATTAGGTAACTTCTATAACGAAGAAAAATATTTAGCTAAAAAAGATGAAGGGTACAACATTTTCTATATGGGAATTAACGTTGGTGCTTTCATTTGTAATTTCTTCGGAGCAGCGCTACAAATATTACTAGGTTGGCAATATGCTTTTATGGCAGCTGGTTTAGGAATGTTCATTGGTGTTATTGTCTTTTTATTAGGTACGAAACATTACGGAAACAAAACAGATAAAAAAGGAATTCAAGAAGGCGATATGCCATTTTCTAAAATTGTACTTTATATTTTAGTACCATCTGTTATATTTGGTGTTATTGGATGGTTAATTAAAGGTGTGGCTTCTGACATCAATACAGATTGCGCTATTTTTGGTTCAGACAGTACGGATGCGTTTATTTTTGCTTGTATTCCTGTAGTATATTTTTACGGAAGCTTATATTTCAAGGCTAAAGCCGAAGAAAAAAGACCAATTGGTGCTTTACTTTCTATTTTTGCAGTGGTAATTTTATTTTGGGCTGTTTTCAAATTGAATGGCTCGGCATTAACCACTTGGGCTGATAGATATACAGATAGAGAAATCAGTGGAACTACAAAAGCAGTTTTCAATAGTTTAAAATTATCCAAAGAAGTAGAATACAAAAAAGATTCAACGGAATTATACGATTCAAGTTTCCGACTTCAAAAAGAAAATGGTGAAGTTAAAAAAGTAGTGGATTATCCTGTGTATTTCAGAAACTCATCTAAAGAAACCTTACCACAAGAAGGAAACAAAGTAAGTATTTGGGCAACCAATTTAAGTCAATCTATCAATCCAGGTTGGGTGATTATTCTAACGCCTTTAGTTGTGGCCTTTTTCACGTATTTAAGAAGTAGAAAAAAAGAACCTACTACGCCAACCAAAATTGCTTTTGGATTATTAATTTCAGCTTTATCCGTTTTAGTAATGGTAGCTGCGGTTCATATCGGAAATAACGGAACAGAAAAAGTATCCGTTTGGTGGCTAGTCGCAAATTATGGAATTATCACCATTGGAGAACTATTCCTGAGTCCGATGGGATTATCCATTGTATCCAAATTATCTCCAAAAAACATTACAGCTTTAATGATGGGTGGTTGGTTTTTATCGACTTCAATCGGAAATAAATTATCAGGCGTTTTAGCCAGTATGTGGGACACGTATGATGATAAAGCGAACTTCTTTTGGGTGAACTTCGGATTATTAATGTTTGCAACGGTATTGATGTTTGCTTTAGTGAAAAACTTAAACAAAGTAATGAAAGATCATGGTATCAACTAGTATGCAAACTATAGAAGAAATACAAAACTTTAAAGGCAAATACCCAAAACAATTGTGGTATTTGTTTTTCTCAGAAATGTGGGAACGCTTCTGTTTTTACGGAATGCGAGGCATGCTTGTAATATTCATGGTAAATCATTTAGCCATGGATGAAGAAGTAGCCAATTTACAATACGGTGCTACTCAAGCTTGGGTTTACGCTTTTACCTTTATTGGCGGATTATTTGCAGATAAAATTCTGGGCTTAAGAAAATCACTTTTTTGGGGTGGAATTTTAATGATTATTGGAAGTGTTATTTTAGCCATAGATCCGAAAGGTCTATTCTTTACAGGAATTGGTTTTACAATTGTAGGAACGGGTTTCTTTAAACCAAATATTTCCTCAATGGTTGGACAATTATACAAAGACAACGATCCAAGACGTGATGCTGGATTTTCATTCTTTTATATGGGTGTGAATTTAGGCGCCTTAATTGGAGGTTATGTTTGTATTGCTGTAGCTGAAGGTTCGATGTGGCAATCTTTCGTTCCTGAGCATTTAAGATGGAATGTAGGTTTTGGTTTTGCTGCTTTAGTAATGGTTATTAGTTTATTGACATTTACTCAAACTCAAAAAAGCCTAGCAAGTATTGGACTTACACCATTAGCACATCTTGAAGTTTCGAAGAAAAAATTATTAGAAAACTTAACATATTTAGGTTCCATTTTAGTAATTCCGATTGTTATCATAATGGTTGGAAATACGGTTTATACCGATTATTTCATGTATGCTATTGGCCCTATTTCGATTTTGTATTTGTTTTATGAAATGAGAAATTTTTCAATAGTCGAAAACAAAAAACTTTTGGCGGCATTAGTATTTATTCTTTTTTCAATTGTCTTTTGGGCATTTTTTGAGCAAAGTGGAGGTTCATTAAGTTTATTTGCTGCAAATAACCTTAACAATACAGTAGCTGGAGCAACGTTAAGTCCAAATGGTGTTAATAATTCTGCAAATTCTTTCTTTGTAATCGCTTTTGCGGCTTTAGTTGGATTAGTTTGGTTATGGATGTCTGGGAGAAAAATAGAACCTAATACAATAATAAAATTCGGTTTAGCCTTCTTGTTTTTAGCGGGTGGTTTTTGGATTTTCTATTACACAAAGTTTTTTGCAGATGCTTCTGGTAGAACATCTTTAGATTTATTTACATTTGGTTGGTTCATTATTACATTTGGAGAATTATGTTTATCACCAATTGGAATGAGCGCCATGACAAAATTATCGCCACAAAAAACACAAGCAGTTATTATGGGAATGTGGTTTTTAGCCAGTGCATACGGCCAATATTTCGCTGGGATTTTAGGTGCGAATATCGCTAAAGCTTCTAAACACGCTTCCAATATAGAAAAATTAAACACGTATGCTGAAGGCTATTACCAACTTGCCATTTATGCACTAATTGCTGGAGTAGTTTTAATTGTCATTTCGCCATTTGTTAAAAAATTAATGCAAGATGTTAAGTAACTAACTTTTTTAGGTACACAATTTGTATATATTTGTAAAATAATCTTAAGATCATCATAATGAAAAAAATCATTTTAGTATTCGCATTCTTACTTAGCGGATTTATAGCACAAGCACAAGAGTTAAACTGGCATACTGATATGGCAAAAGCCACGGAAGCTTCTTTAAAAGAAAACAAGCCCTTATTGTTGTTTTTTACAGGTTCGGATTGGTGCGGTTGGTGTATCAAATTGCAAAGAGATGTTTTGAAAACAAACGAATTTGCAACTTGGGCCAATAAAAATGTAATTTTAGTAGAATTAGATTTTCCAAGAAGTAAACCTCAAGATCCTAATTTAAAAATGCAAAATCAACAATTAGCGCAAACTTTTGGAATTCAAGGTTATCCAACAGTTTGGTTTGTAAATCCTGTAAAAACTCAAGATAATAAAGTAAATTTAACTGGTTTAGGATCGTTAGGATATGACAAATCGGCTAGCAATTGGATTACTAATGCCAATACGTTTTTAGCTAACAAATAAAGATTTAGTTCAATCTATAAAATCCCTTTTCGGCAGTGGCATGAAAAGGGATTTTTTCTTGCTCACAAGTCGCTTTCCAAAGTTTTACATAACTTTTGTAATTTGAACCATCTGCAATAATTTGTTGTGGCTTTATGTTGGAAATCAATCTTTTCAAATTTATTTTTGGTGATTGCGTTAACACTACAACATCTGGTTTTTGTTTCGGATTATAAACACCTAAACTGTCAATGCAAAGTGTCTTTTTCTTAAAAGCATATACATTTTTCACAGGTTCAATGTGATAATTTTTTACGAATTTCCCACGTGTATACGCTTCAATCGTTTGTTTCGAATTCGTAATATCATCAGTATAAAAAACAGCAGAATTATTTTTAGTTTCCACAAAAAGAGTGTGCTTCATTACATTAAAAACGACAAATTCATCATTACTTTTTTCCTTAGAATTCAAAAAGAAATAGCCTATTTGAAACAGTAAGACAGCAACTAAAATTGGACTTAAATTTTTTATTTTTGGATGATAAACCAAGTAAATTACGCAACCAATTATAATATACATCAAAACAACCAAAACTTCGTGAAAAGCAATATTTTTAATAATAAAAGCATCAAATTGAACGATCCAAATGGTGAAATTATTCATCACATCAATTAAAAAATTGACAAAAACACTTACATAAACAGCCACTTTTGGAATTAAAAAATTGAACGGAATTAAGGCTAATCCTACTACCAAAATAATACTCGAAAGGGGAATCGCAATTAAATTCGCCACTAAAAACAACAACGGAAATTGTCCGAAATAATATAGCGTTAATGGCAACACACCAATTTGGGCCACTAATGAAATCAACAACAACGACTTCGTTTCTCTTATCACATAATATTTCGAATAACTATATTTTTTTACAAATGGTTGAAAAATAACGATACTCAAAACCGCTGCAAAACTCAATTGAAAACCCACATCAAAGAGATAATTGGGATTATATAACAACAAAAATAACGCTGACAAAGCCAATGAATTGTAAATATTAGATTGTCGGTTTAAAATTTTAGCTAAAGCAATTATAGAAAACATAACGGCTGCACGAACAATTGAAGCCGAAAATCCAGCCAAAACAGCATAAAACCATAACACACTTAAAGATATTAAAAAAACATACACTTTTCCCTTTTTCAATCGCTGTAAAGGTTGAGTTAACCAAAGTACGATTCCGTAAATTAAAGCAATGTGTAAACCAGAAATCGCCAAAATATGTATAATTCCAGCTTGCGTATAACTTGCGCTTAACTCTTTTGACAATTCGGTTTTTTCACCAAAAAGCAAAGCCATTAATAAATTATAATTGTCCGATTTAAAACTAGTTACAGCATAACTTTTTAATAGTTTCGATTTAATTAAATGGATATAATGATAGAAATTATAATCGGTAGAAACTTCAATTTTATCCGTTTCTTTGCTTTTTATTTCATGAAAGACATTCTGATTTTGTAAATATTTCGAATAATCAAATTGATGTGGATTAAATGAATTTTGAAGTAATTTAGGTGTTTCAAATACCTTAATTTTATTTCCTACTTCTATAACTTTCTTAGCCTTTTTCGGAACATAGAAAATAACTTTCCCATTACAATTTTGCAGATTTATAGAAGTTATTTTAAGAATAAACTTATCGTAATACACCGTTGATTTTAGTTGTTCGGAAACTACACCTTGAACACAATTACTTTCAGAAAGGAAATTTAAAAAATGGCTGTTAGCATTATTTTCTTTGTGTAAATGAGTAGAAAAAACTCCAAAAAAGAGACTTAGTACAAGAACAAAACTCTCAAAAAAATAACTTTTAAATTTATTTTTTTGATTTAGATAATATACAATTGCAAAACCAAATATACTAAAAACCATTCCAATAAAAATGGAATATAAATTTAAACTACAGAAATGCTGCGTTAAAATCCCAATAATGAAACCGAACAATATTGGAACAATGGGAAACTTAATAAATTTCATATCAATTTATTCCAGAATTCTGTTTACACCAACAAAAGTTCTGGCATAATAATTCTCAGCAGTAGAAGAATAAATAACACCGCTGCTTGTAGAAGAATGAATAAATTTTATAATTCCGTCGTTATTTTCCGTTACAATTCCAACATGACTTACGCCACCACCACTTGTATTAAAAAAAATCAAATCGCCCGCTTTGGCATCTTTCTTTAAAATGCGTTTTCCACTTCGAGACATTTCTGCAGAATTTCTAGGTAATTCTATATCAAATTGACTCATGGTATAATTTACAAATCCAGAACAATCAAAACCTGCTGGTGTTGTTCCTCCACCGCGATAAGGAGAACCTAAATTTTCTGCTGCAACATTTAAAATTTGTGCTTTAATATAATCTGAAACTTCAAAAGTTGGCGTAAAATCTTGTGGGGTTTCTTCTTCCACAACCACTTTAAATTTTGCTTTTTCTACACTATCATTAAAAGCAATTTTTTTGGCTTTTTCAATTGCTTTAAGTTCTTTTTTCGTTGGTTTTGGAGGTTTATTTAATTCTGGTTTTTCTGTAAAAGAATAACTTCCCGTTTTTTGTGCTACTTGTTTAGAAGTCACAATTGTTGGTTTTTGAACGGTTTTACAACTATATAAAAAAAGTGTAAACAAAAGTAAATAAATAGAATTTTTCAATGTATTAGTTTTTAAGGCGATTTATAAATTATTTTTTTATGGCTTTTATGATGCATTCTGCGGTTGTGGAACTCGCTCCAATTCCACCCAATTTTTGTTCTAAAATTTCGTATTCTGATAAAATTTCTTGTCTTTGATTTCCAGAAATTATTTTGTTTAACTCTGATTCTAAGTTTTTCGAATTCAACTCTTTTTGAATTAATTCTTTCACCACTTCTTTATCCATAATTAAATTGACTAAAGAAATGAATTTTAAAGTAATGATACGTTTGGCAATTTCATACGAAATTCTATTCGCTTTATAGCACACAATTTGTGGTACTTTGAACAAAGCGGTTTCTAAAGTCGCTGTTCCAGATGTGACCAAAGCCGCATGAGAAACACTAAGTAAATCATAAGTTTTATTACTTACGAATTTCACATTTTCCGTTGTTAGAAATTGCTTGTAAAATTCAAATTCCTGACTTGGCGCACCTGCAATTACAAATTGATAATCAGGAAATTGATCCACTACGGATAGCATGATAGAAAGCATTTTTTCAATTTCTTGTTTTCTACTTCCTGGCAATAAAGCGATAATTGGTTTTTGAGATAACTTATTTTCAGCTGTGAATTTTTCAAAAGATGTTTTCTCTCTATTTGAAATGGCATCAATTAAAGGATGCCCCACAAATTCAACAGGAAAATGGTGTTTTTTCTCGTAGAAATCTTTTTCGAAAGGTAAAATCACATACATTTTATCTACATCTCGTTTAATTTCTTTGATACGATTTTCCTTCCAAGCCCAAATTTGAGGAGAAATATAATACTGATTTTGCATGCCTAATTTCTTAGCCCATTTCGCAATTCGCATATTGAAACCGGGATAATCAATATAAATTAATGTATCCGGTTGAAACTGTAAAATATCTTTTTTACAAACTGAAATATTCCCTAAAATGGTTCGCAAATTCATAATGACTTCTGCAAAACCCATAAAAGCTAAATCACGATAGTGTTTGACTAAAGTACCGCCGACATTTTGCATCAAATCGCCACCCCAAAAACGAATTTCGGCTGTTGGATCTTTTGCTAAAATGGCTTTCATTAAGTTAGAACCGTGTAAATCGCCAGAAGCTTCACCAGCTATGATGTAATATTTCATTATATCTTTAAATTATTTGGCTAAGATAAAGATTTCTACTCTTTCGTAAAATTAAATTTTTTGCCACCTTGTTTTAAAACGAAAGTTGTCGCAGTAGTAAACTCCATTTGAATTCCTGCTTGCGCAAAAACAAACACATTTTCACTTGAATAAGTTAGAGGAAAACTTGGTTGTCCAGTTGCTTGAGCTGATAAATTTCCGTCTTTTTCAAAAATAGTAATTTTTAAAGGAATATCTTTTGAGGCAAAATTTCCAGTATATTTTTTAATTAATTCGGCATCTAACTTAGCGAAATTAGGAAAAGGATAAGGCAATTTGTAATAGATGCTCAAAATACCAATCATAATATCATTTTGGCTATAATTTTCTCCATTAACAATTAAAGAAATCGACATGTCATCTTTTTCATAATAACCCATTGACGATTCGAAACCTTCAATTTTCCCATTATGTCCATAAAATTTTCTTTCTCCAAACGGAAAACGAATTAATGCCATTCCATAGGTATCTTTAAGAGTTTTCATTAGTTCTAATGAAGCTGGAGTTACTAAAGTTCCTTTGAAAAGTTCGCGAATAAACTTTGTCAAATCTTCAGGTGTAGAAATAATTCCGCCAGAAGAAAAAGCAATATCATTATTCCATTCTTCCACTTTATCCCAATATTCACCATTGAAAGTATACGAATAACTTTCTCTTTTTGCAACGTCCGTTTTTTCAGTCGTATAATAAGTATTCTTTAAATATAACTTCGCGGCAATTCGGTTATTTAAATTATCTGCGTAGGTTTTTTTGGTTACTTTTTCAATAATTTCACCTAAAATAAAATAATTGGAATTGCTATATTCATGTTTAGAATCAGGTTCAAAAGTAGCCGCGTAATTTTCAATTTTTTTCATAATTAACGCTCTCATATTTGGTTTACCCAAAACATCTGTTAACGTGGGATCCGCGTTGGCATAATCTTTAATTCCAGTACGTTGGTATAATAAATGTTCGATAGTGATTTTATCTGCATTTTTAATTTTTGGAAAAAATCGACTTAATTTGGTTGTTAGTAGAATTTTTTTCTCTTCAACCAACTGCATAATCATTGTAGCAGTAAACGTTTTTGAAATGGAACCAATTTTATATTTGGTGCCACCATTTGCTCTAACACCTTTTGTAGCTTCTGAAAAACCATAGGCTTGTTTAAAAACCACCTCATCTCCTTGTCTGATGCAAAGTGATCCCATAAATTTATCGTTTTCGTATAAATAATTTAGTAAACTATCAATACGAGCAAATCTGATTTCTTGAGCAAATGTAGCTAAGGAAAGGAATAAAAATAAAATGGAAAGTTGTTTTCTCATAACAGTATGTATTTTTGTATTTGTATTTGTTTTGTCTAAAATGTTACGTAAATAGTAAACGTATACTTTAAAATTATCGTATAAAATTTTACCTTACGTTTTTCTAATTTGAAAAATATAATTCCTTTCAAAGCTAGTTTTTTTCTCAAGAACAAGTTGAAAATTTAACTTATTTTTTATACCCATTTTTTGTATTTTTTCTATTTCGCAATCTTCCGATACAATCATATAACAAAACGTATTTGCACGGATAAAGTTGGGCAATTGTAAGAATAAATCTTCAAAATATTCGAAATTTTCTCCGCAAAACCAAGCTTGTTCTTTTGTGTTTTTTGCGTTTTTTGGATAGTAAGGTGGGTTGATAACGATACAATCAAAACTGTAATTATCTAATTTTTCAAATAAATTAGATTGTACAATCTCTACTTCTAAATTATTTTTCAAAGCATTTAATTTAAGATATTCAAGCGCAGTTTCATTAATATCTGACGCAATAACTTTTGCTTTTTTTTGGGCTGCTACTAAAGAAATTATGCCGCTACCACAACCTAATTCTAAAAACCATTTATCTTTTATGTCTAATGGATTTATAAAATCTAATAAAATTTTTGTACTTAAAGTTAAATGAGGAGGAAAAACATCAGGATGTACTTTAATACAAATAGTATCATAGCAGTAATTTCTTGGTTTAGAATAAAATAATTTTAAACCAAATTTTAAAAACGGATGTGTGATTTTTTTTATAAAATTTCTCATTATTCCGAATAAAATCCTTCAATTTCAGGTTGTCTGTATTTCCAAATTTTATGTAACGCTTTAATTTCATAAGGAAACTGGTAAAATCCTGTTTTATAACGTACACTTGAAACCCATTTTAGAATTGTTTTTTTGTAACCTCGAATTCTAAAATCAGAAACTGTTGGATAATAACCATTTAAAACCGTTTCAAAATTTTTAATTGTATCAATCATATAGGGTTTTAACCAAGGTGTTAATGGATTTTTTCTTAGGTCGAAATTTTCCCAACTTGGAGAAATCCAATCTTCTAATTCTTCTGGAAAGTGAAATCCTGCATCTAAAATTTGTTGATACAATTCTGAACCTTCTGTTGGAACAGGACTAAACAAATAAATGATAATTTCCGCATTTGGATTAATTTGTTTGATTTCTTTAATAAAGTTGATGTCCCACAAAATTTGATCATACACTTCTTTTTCTGTTTTGGCAGGCATTCCTAAAACGAAAGACAACTCGGGAATAATATCAGCATTTTTCATACGCAATACGAAATCTTTTATCATTTGTCCGGTTTGCGTTCCGCCTTTATTCATTTGTTTTAGTACGGCATCATTACCTGTTTCTGCACCAAGAAAAATCATTTTACAGCCTGCTTTTCGCATTAATTTTAATTCGTCATCGGAATACATGTTGATGGTATCAATACGTCCTTCGCCCCAATAACTGATGTTGTCATTTAAGATTAATTCTGAAAATTCTAATACTCTTTTTTTGGATGTAAAAAAATTATTATCGTGAAACTCAATGGCATCAATGTTGTATTTTTCTTTGAAATAGGTTACATCTTCATAAATTCTGTTTGCCGACATGCCTTTCCATTTCGCATTAAAAATCGGCACAACCGCACAAAAGGAACAAGAAAACGGGCAACCCATACTGGAATGATACGATAAGGTTTGGTTTCCCATGAAGGTTTTTGCAAGATAATTTCTAACCGGATAAAAAGTATTTAAATACTCATATGGGAATTTGGGCAACGCATCTTGATCTAATAAAGCTTCAACGGCAGTTTTTATAATTTCGCCATTTTCATTTTTATAGATTAGATTTTTTATAGAAGCAATTTTTTCTAAATTCTTACTTTCAATTGCTGTGATTAATTCGGGAAAAGTGTTATCACCAGGACCATTAATTACATAATCTACATAACCAGAATTTAGAGAAACTTGATATTGATTAGAAGCAAAATAACCACCCCAAATAGTTGTAACATCAGGAAATTGTTCTTTGATTTTTTTGGTAAACGGAATCGCTTGGCGTAATTGTGGGCCTGGCATTACGGTAGAACCAAAATAACTGAATTCGCCAGTATTAAGATAATTTTCAATGGTTTGCCAAGGATTTTCTTCTAAATTGCCATCTACAAAAACATAGTCATATTTACCATGAATGGATGCCCCAACTTGTAAAATAGAATTGGGAATTCGGTGCTTACCGTTCGCACTTTTGGGGTTGAATAAGATGATTTTGTTAGTTGGCATTAGTAATCTCTTAGATCCATTATTGGTTTTTCAACTTTTTGATATAGAAATATACCAATTAAATATACTGTTATGATTGAAATAAGCATCAAAAATAAAGATTTTAGTGCAGAACTTATAATGTTGTATTCATTAATAATATAAAATAAAGGTAGATGTATTAAATAGATAGTGTATGATGCTAAACTTTGAATTGTAAAATGTTTTTCAAGAAATATGGGCAATCTCAAATAAATAAACAAAGGAAGAATACCACAAATAAATAAAGGAAGTATGGTATAATAAACCACATTATTATAAAATAATGACAAGTTATTTTTTAAAATAAAAGTGCTAACGACATAGCCTGTTACTCCAGCAAGTAATAATAACACTCTAAATTTCTTTATAAAATTTGTGTTTTTAAGATGGATGAAATATAAAATTACGCCATAAATTACTGAATCTATTCTAGTTATAATTGCTTTTCTTATTTCGGAATCCCAATTTTCTACACTAAATTCATGTTTGACAATCCTCATGACAATGGCAAAAATTATCCAAATTAAAAACAGAATATAAAAGGGATTAGCTTTAAGATTTAATTTTGAAATACCAAATAATAAAAGTGGAAAGAATAGATAAAACCATTCTTCAATCGTAAGCGAATAGGTATGAGGTAAAAAATGAAAATTTGCTTGGGTTATGTTCTGTAGAAAAAAAATAAATCTCCAAGAAAAATCTTTTGGGGAATAAATGTTCAAATACGATAACAGTAAAAAAACAGATACCGTTAGGAAATACATCGGAAGTGTTTTATACCATCTTCGTTTATAAAATTTGAAAATATCTTTTATTAAAATTTGATTTTTTTCACTATACTTTTTTTCGATAATACCGCCAACCAAAAAACCACTTAAAATAAAAAAAATATCCAAAGCGGAATGACTAACAAACCAAAGTATTCTAAATTTTGGAAAAAAAGCATCCGTAAACATGAACGAATGTTGTAATACAACGAGAAATAAACAAATACTTCTTAAAACATCTAATCCAGGGTTTCTATTTGAAAGTGATTTAGTCATGTTTTATTAAATAAATAATTAAATTTTTTGTATTCAATAATATTCCTTTTAAATAAATTCTTAAGTTAATTTTCCTTTTAAATAACAATTTTGTAATCGAAAAATAGTAATCTGTAAAATACCTATATCTTGGCTTTTTAGTGTCTGAATGTATATTATTTTCGTGTATTCTGATTTTAGTTAAACAGTCTGTGAGGTAAAAAATTTTATAATCAACAGCTACTTTAAACAAAAAATCTTGTAATGATTCATAATAGTTTTCGTTTAATACTCCAACTTTCTTTATAATTTCTTTTCTGAAAACAAAAATAGGAAATGGTAGCAACTTAAACATTAAAACTTTTTCAATTGCATTTTCAAAAAAATTATTTTCAAAAGAAAAATAAGGTTTCTCTAATATTGAAACATCTTTAAAGTACTGAATGTTGTGTAATATAAACTTCACTTCTGTATTAGTATTAAAAATAACTGAAATAGTTTCTAATTTATTTGGAGTCCATAAATCATCCGAATCTAAAATTGCAATTATCTTACCGTTAGACTTTTCAATGCCATAATTTCTGAGAAAATTTAGATTCCCACATTTTTGAAGTTTGTGGTATTTGATTCTATGATCTTTATAAGCTTCTACAACTTCTTGAGTATTATCAGTTGAACCATCATCAATTATAATATGTTCAAAATCTTTATAAGTCTGATTTAAAACACTTTGAATGGTTTCACCAATTAAATGAGCCCGATTGAATGTTATTGTAATAATACTAAATTTCATAACTCATTTTTTTATAAAATATAATCGAAGTAATAAATAATTAATTAATAATCCTATTGTATTGGCTAAAAAAGCCCCAAATAAATGAAACTGTTTAATTAGCAATAAGGAAAAAATACAATTAAAAACAGCAGAAATAACTAAGAAAACCAAAATTTTTATTTGTTTATCAAATTTAGTGTATCTATACATTTCAAAATTTAATAACGTAAATAAAAATACATTTATAAAATATAATAACGAAAAACAAAAGTCAATAGGTATGTTATAAATGTAATTAGATGAAATATAAAAAACAACTGTTACAATAATTGAAAATAAAAATCCAAAATATTTAAGCATGTTTTCTAATTTTATAAATAAGACTTTATTAAATCTATAAATACTAATTTCAAAAGAATTTATTAAAGTAGCATAGATAATCATTGAGATACTTAGTAAACTCGAAAGTATAAAATAATTACTCATAGTTTTTTTATCTGCAAGAATACCAATTATATAAAAATCAGCTTTTGAAGCAGCAAATCCTGCTATAGAAAGACCAAAAAAGTAAAATGATTTCTTTAAAACATTAAATCCTTTTGTTATTGAAAATCTAAATGAAATTTCAGTCCAAAAAAGAATTACATAAAAAAGCGATTTGATAAACTCTAGAACTACAAAAGATAACAAGAAAATGAACGGATTAAATGGAGTAGTTGAAAAATATAAAATAGAAAGAAAAAGAGAATTAAGAATAAATTCAACAGCTAAAACAAATTGACTTTTTTTTCTAAAAATTATTAAACTATCAAAAATTGGAACTAAAGATTTTAAGAACAAAAACAGAAAAGTTAAAAGTTTCAATTCTAATTTTATTGGCAATAAAACTAAAAATGAACCAAAAAAAACAAGTAATATTAATTTGCTTGAAATTAAATTTGAAATTAAATCTTTACTACGATTTGGATTCTTACTAATTTCTTTAGTATTGAAAAATTTTCCACCCCAATTTATAAAAACATAAAATAAACTAAAAACACTTATGAAATGTACATAAGAGTTTAAAATTTCAATAGTTGAATAGTGTATTAAAACATAATTTAAAAGTAATCCAAATAAGCTTATATTTAAACCTCTGCCTAAATTAGACATGGCCAAAAAACTTCGTGAAAATAATTTATTTTTTTTCAATATAATTTAATAAATACGATAATTTCTTACAAGGTACTAAAGTAAAATTTATAATTAAAATAATCGTTATTATTAGACTAAGAATAAATAAGATTTATATTGAAAAATTTAATAGATAAAACGGAGTATTAATTGTTAAATATTAAATAAAGAGATTTGTTTGAGAAATAATTTATATCAATTAAATGTAGCTAATTATCAAAATGGTATTTATTTAGCTATAATTGAAACAAATGATGGCAAAACTCATATCGAAAAACTAATTAAAAATTAAACAATATTTAGAATAGCTTGAAAAAACCTCAAATAAATTTTATTTGAGGTTTTTTATTTCAATTTCTCTCAACGCATAAAACCCAAGTCCTCTATCGTAATCCGAAAGAAAAAGTAGCGTTTTATCATCTATTAGTATTGGTTTTAATTTGTTACTTGTGTCAAAAGTAAGTTGTTTATTGTTATAAAAAATCTGTTTATTAACTATTTCTAAATTTTGGGTTTTATTGTGTTTGAAAGGAATCGATTTTGAATTTTCTCCGTTTTCTTTCCAATAAAAATAGGTTAATTTCTGGTTTTCAATTTTGTAATCGTATATTAATATTGGAGCGTTTTTATCTAATAAATAATCTGTCTTCAAAGTTTCATTTTCATTTATAAAAATAATTGAAACCACTGAAATTAAAGTAACAACTATAACTACTTTCCATTGCACTTTTTTGAAAACTATTGAAACAACTATTCCGAAAAAAAGTAGTAAAAAAAACAACCTAAAATAAGAAAATGGAAATGAATTTTGTATGAAAAATGTAATAGTAAAATTGTTTATCAGGAATAATAAAATTAAAAAAACAAGTTTTTTATTGTTTGAAATTTCACGCTTTAAAAATGCAATTAGAGGAAAAATCAATAACAAAAATGTATAAGTACTTCCGTAAGGTGAGATTAATATAGTTGCTAAAATCCAATACGAAAAAATAAACAATTGTTGTTTTACTTTTTTAGAAATATAATATCCAATTGTAATTAATGTGATTTTAAACCCAAATACTAAACCTGAAAACAATTTTGGATTATTAAAAAAAGAAACTGGATTTTCTGTGAAGTCAAAAACCAATAATCGTTTTAAAAACATGAAAAGCGATTGGTAATTATCTATAAAAGCAGTTGCTATTTCTCCGTTTGAAGCCTTTGGCAAGACATTTTGTAAATAGAATAACCAAACATCAACACCTGTAAATAAACAAGAAATTCCGAAAAAAAAAACACAAATTGCAACAGTGTAAATTAGATTTTCATAATGTTTTTTAAATAAAAAAAGTAATACAAAAAATATTGGAAAAACTTTTAAAAGTATGGCAAAACTTAAAAAAACACACGA
The DNA here is from genome assembly GCA_964461805.1 of uncultured Flavobacterium sp. Classification (GTDB taxonomy): domain Bacteria; phylum Bacteroidota; class Bacteroidia; order Flavobacteriales; family Flavobacteriaceae; genus Flavobacterium. The sequence goes on along the minus strand of CAYWVV010000012.1, from coordinate 15,694 downwards.
TTTAATTCGCTTGTTTTTCTCAAATGCTAACCAAAATTCAGTTAATAAATAGAAAATCAAAAAATACACTTGACCAAATAGTAAATTGTTCTTTATGGGAACAAAAAATAAAATTGGAAGTAATAATAAGTATTTGAAATCAATTTTATAAAATCGAAATAATTGATAAATGCTATAAATAAATAAAATTGATGAAATACAATTGAATAGAATTTTAGAAATTTCGATTGGTAAAAGCGAAAAAAGAGCAAAAAATAAGGCTAAAAAAGGTGTGTTTGGTGCATAACTAGCAAAAACAAATGAATAACCTAAATCAGAAATTGCTTTATTGAATTCATAAGGGAAATAAATTGTGGAATTGAAATTACCATTAACTAAAAATTTTCCACCAAAATAATAATTCGAAAAATCGTGAATAGGGAAGTTAATAGCCTTGAATGTGTAAAACAAACACAATAAAATTAATGGCAGCATAGCTTTGTCAATGTTTGAATCTTTGACAAAGCTGAATTTAAAAATTCCTTTAAATTTCATTAATTTTTAAAAATAGAGATATTAAACAAATTAGTTTTTTGCAAAAAGTAAGAAATAGAAACTCGTAAAACGCCTAAACCATACGTTATACTTCTAGTAAAATTGATAGAACTGGCTTCTTCAAAATACTTGGCAGGACAAGAAATTTCACCAATTCGAGCTTTTTTATAACACAATTGAGCTATAATTTCGTTATCGAAAACAAAATCATCTGAATTATTTTCAAAATTAATTTCATTTAAAATTTTTGCATTAAAACAGCGATAACCAGTATGATATTCTGATAATTTCTGATTCATTAAAATATTCTGAATCAAAGTTAAAATTCTATTTGAAATGTATTTATACAATGGCATTCCGCCTTTCAAAGCACCTTTACTCAAAATTCTTGAACCTAAAACCACATCATATAAATCGTTGGCAACTAAGGTGCACATTGCGGGAATTAATTTTGGCGTGTATTGATAATCTGGATGCAGCATTACAATTATGTCGGCATCAAGTTCAATTGCTTTTTTGTAACACGATTTTTGGTTGGCACCATAGCCTTTATTTTTGGTATGAGAAATAATATGTTTTATTCCTATTTTTTTAGCAATTTCAACAGTGTTGTCATTACTGAAATCGTCCGTAATTATTACTTCATCAACTACATCAAACGGAATTTCTTCAAATGTTTTTTGAAGTGTTTTTCCAGCATTATACGCTGGTAGAACTACAATTATTTTTTTATTGTTCAACAAATTAATTAATATGATTTACTTCTGTTTCCGATTGTTCTCTAACACTACTTGAAACGGATAAACTAATAAATGGGGCTATATTTTCAATGTCATTTCTATAATATAAATTTCCTAAAAATGGAAATTCGGCATAAGTATGTGTTGGCAAAGACGAAAGTAAATTTTGAACCTGATTTATTGGTAAATTCCATTCTAAAGCTAATCGTTCTGTTGATGGTTCCATAAATGAAATATACAACAATTCTGTTAAAGTATGTTGTTGTGTTTGTGTAAAATCGACACCATTGGTTAAAAAAAATTTTAAATTTTGATGCGAATTTCTAAATCCAATTAATGTATTTTGAAGTTCAGAAGCGGTTAAATACCCTATAAAATCTTGTTGTTGTGTAAAAAGTGGATTTATGGTAGATTCATGACACCACATACATTTTGCTGGTTTTCCTGCATTAGAATGTGATGGATTTGCATTTGCAATTCTATTTCCGTTTACATCAAAAATGCCGAAACGTAATTGTCCGTTTGGTAATAATTCTATGGTTTCATATTCGTAAATTTCACCAGTTATTGGATCAACTTCTTCAGATAAAAAAACTTGATTAAGCCCATTTTGTTCTGAAAAACGAATAATGCGATGTTCTAATGAAACCCCTGAATTATTCACATAACCTTTTTCTAGTTTTAAACTATACTTACCTAAAAGTTCGGTTAATGTATTTGGTGTATCAATAATTTCATAGTAATGTTCGGAAACACCAAGTAGCAAGGTTACATATCTACCTAAATCGATAGAATTAGTACTTTGATATTCTTGTGAATTAATAATTTTTGAGTGAAGTTTGTTTAGTTTTTCAATGGTATTTATGGAGAAACCTAATTTGTTTATGTCTATTGAAATAGTATTGTCAGAAATAATTATTCCGTTAGACGAAGCTGGCAAAATAGCACCAATATAGGACAATGCCCATTTTAAACCGATAACAGATTTATCAATAGTATCATCAGGATAAGCTTTGTTCCATTTTAATAAAATGCTGCTTTCAGGTGTTTCAATTAAGTCGGAATACGAATGATTTTCGCAACCTAAAAATATTAGAATTAAAAATAATATAACTATTTTTTTCATAATTATTTATTTAAAAACATTAATCCACTAGCCAAAATTGATTTGACTTTCATTTTAAATCCTGTAAAATTGAATTTATTATCTAATCGTGAAAAACCAACTTCATTTACCACTTTACTAACCGCATATTTATAAAAATTTCTGGAATACGTTCTCTCAAAATCTATTTCTCTGTCAGTTGATGTTTCCCAATTCGGTTGTTGGTTAATTTTATTTTCTATTTCCTTATATAAACTTGTTCCTTTTATTGGGTAAGCAATTGTGATAGTATATTCTGTTGGTTTGGCTTCTTTTAAATATTGAATAGTTTTGTCAATATCTTCAATCGTTTCTTCAGGATAACCCACCATTACGAAAGTTCCTGTTTCAATTCCGATAGCATTTGTATCTTGAATCATTTTTTTTACATGATTGATGTCAACTCGTCTATCCATCAAATCAATGATTTTTTGAGAACCGCTTTCTGCTCCAATCCAAATTCTGAAACAACCAATTTCTTTCAAAAGTTGTAAAATTTCATCGTTCAAACGTTCTGCTCTTGTGATGCATTCAAATGGAATTATAGCCTCTTGTTTTTGGACTTCCGAATGAAATTCTGTTAACCATTTATGACTTACAGTAAACACATCATCCACAAACCACAAAGCATCTGGATGGTAGGTGTCTTTTAGCATTTTTATTTCTGCTGCTACTAAATTTGCGGGACGTCTTCTATAACTTTGACCATAAACTGCTGTGCTACACCATTTACAAGTATAAGGACAACCGCGTTGCGTAGAAATAGTCATGGAACTTTTCCCATGATTGTTCTTCCACGTATCCAAATATTTTTGCATGGAAATGGCTTCTCTATTTGGTAAAGGTAAATCGTCTAATTCCCGAAATTTTGTTCTGGAATTTGTTTGAATTACTTCGTTGTTTTCTATAAAAGCGATTCCGTTTATTTCGTTTAAATTTGTATGGTTTATAATCGCATGATACAATTCAAAAGTGGTTTCTTCTCCTTCGCCAATCACTAAAAAGTCGGCTCCAGCTTTTAAATAATTTTCAACATTATAAGTAACATCAGGACCGCCTAATACTATTTTAGGAAAATTATATCTTTCAGATTTTAGAATTTTAATCAATTTAATCACCTCAATTTTCGTCATTAAATTGGCGTAGATACAAATTACTTTGGGATTTTTTTCTAAAACAAAATTAAGTTGTTCCGTTTGGTTAGAAAAAGTGGTATCAAAAACATCATTAGCAATATTCTTAGTTTTAAAATAACCGGAAACATACAACAAACCCAATGGTGGATAAGGTTTCATGATCTTCTGTTCCTTTGGATCGTCAGACAAATAATAAGCATGTGTAAATAAAATACTCATCGTTTTTGTAATGTTATAATGTAATGATCGGCATATTTGGAAAGAAATGACCTGTTTTTTATTGTATTTTCTAAAAAAGTCAAACCATTTAAAACTGTTTTTTTATTTTTAAAAAAGGGTTCTAAATAACTTGGCGGTATAAAAAAGCCAATAGGTTTCACTTCTAAAAACTCAAAATTTGTTTCAGATAAAGTTACAATATCTTTTGGATTATAATAGTATGTGGCTACTTTTTCACCCTCAACATTAGCGAAAACCACTTCTTTTTTTCTTCTGAAAGCGGCTTTGAAATCTAATTTTAATAGAAAATAAAGTTGTTCCCAAATGGTATTTTTGGGCATAATAACCAAACTCATTTTTCCGTTTTCTGTGAGTTTTTTTGCTGCCGAATTAAAAAAAAGAGTTAATTCCTTTTTAGTCAAACAATTTAATCCTCCAAAATTTGAAAAAAGCATGTCGAAATTTTCAGTTACTTCTGAAAGCGTATTGATATCTAAAATTTTAAACGTTAGATTTTTTACCTTTGATTTTGATTGGGCAACGTCAATCATATTTTTAGAAATATCTGTTGCTGTAACTTGGAAATTCTGCTTGGCCAACCAAATCGCATCTTCGCCAGTTCCGCAATTAATTTCTAGTATTTTATTTGTGTCTTTTAACTGTTTTTGGAGCTTTTCATACACCAAAGCACGCTGTTTTTTTCCTATTTCAGAAAAGGTGAAATAGTTGTCGTAAGTTGCAGCTGCTTGGTCGAAATCAGCTTTCATGTTCTACTTTTTTCAACATCCTTTTATCTATAAAACTACTTGGAATGTAATAACCTAATTTTAAAACCGAAAGTATTTTTGGAGTAGAAAATGTAAAATTTCTTGCATTTTCAACACCCTGACTAATTCTAAACTCTTTATGCACCAATCGTTGTAACTTTCTGTAATATTTAGAACTATATGTTCCTTGAAACATCATGTCAAAATCGTCAGAATCGGTCCAATTTGACTTTAATAGCAAGTCGTCTTTTACTTTTTCATAAAATTTTGTGCCTGGCAAAGGATAAGAAACAGAAATACCAATGTTGTTTGGTTTCAATTCTTTAACCATGGCAATTGTTTTTTGAATATCTTCCTGATTTTCATCTAAATATCCAAATTGCAAAAAGAAAGCTACTTTAATTTTTTTTGATTTTAACAATCGAGTCGCTTCATAAATTTCTTCCACTTTAGTGCCTTTATCCATGGCGTCTAAAATTTTTTGTGAAGCACTTTCTGCACCAACCCAAACTTCTTCTAAACCAGATTCTGCCAAAGCATCAATGGTATCTTCTTTTAATAATAAATCAACACGACTTTGAATAAAATAGCTAATTTTCAGGTTTTTATCTTTTAAAATCGTATTAAATTCTTGTACCCAATTGGGTTTTAAACCGAAAATATCGTCGCACATCCAAAATCTAGTAACTCCAAATTTTTCTTTTAAAAATGCAATTTCATTTACAATATATTCTACAGAATGTGCATTATATCTGTTACCATAAATGGGTTTTGCGCACCAATTGCATTTATAAGGACAACCACGAGTTGTGGCTATATTTAGTGTGAAAGGTTGTTTACTTTGTTTCCAAATGGTTTTATAAGATTCGATATCAACTAAATCCCAAGCTGGTAGTGGTAATTCGTCTAAATTTTGTAAAACCGTTCTGCTTTGATTTTGAATAATTATTCCTTCGTTTTTATAAACAATTCCTGGAATAGAATCAGTTGAATTTCCGTTTTCAATTGCTTTAATCAATTCTAATAATGTAATTTCGCCTTCGCCACGAATGACAAAATCAGCTCCTTTATTTAGATATTTCTCAAAATGATCTGAAGCATCTGAACTGCAAACTATAATTTGACAATTGTATTTTTTTCCAAGTTGAATCATTTCAAAACAGGCTTCACGCATATTCGTTAAGCACATTTTGGTTAAATAATTAAAACCATCATCATAAATAATCAGAAATTTTGGTTTTTTATCTTTTAAAACAACTTCAATTTCAAAAGGATTATCTCTTAAATTTGTATCAAACAAATCAACTTCAAACCCATTTTCACGCATTAAGGATGTCGCGTATAAAGTACCTAACGGAGGAAAAGGCATTTTATTTTTCCACTGTTTTTTATCTAATTTATAATAGTACGAATGTGAAAAAAGCAGGTTAGACATTTTCTTTTTGTAAAATGATGTTGAAATTATTTTTTACTTCTTCAATTTTAGCATTTAAAGCTACAATTACTTTTTTCTGAAAGTTGGAAGGATGATGTTTTGAAATATTTTGTGTTGACTTTAAAGCGACAGTAAAATCTTCAACGGTTAAAAAATTGAATTTAGCTCTCCATTTATTTAACGTAATTTTTTTAAATGCCTTGTCAACATACATTCCCATTTGATTATCGAATAAAAACTCAATAGATCTTGGAAAGGCAGCTTTTTTTATATTTGGAATTCCTTTTAAATCTACTTCAAATTTAGAGAAAAAGGTTTTTACCCATTGATTGGAATTGTAAAATTCTTCAAAAACTTCTTTTCCTTGCATTGGAATTAGTGTGTTTAATTCGGTAGCTGTGAATCGGTTTTTTTCTTCAATTTCTAATTGATTGGTGGCAATAAAATAGTTTACACAAAAATATTTTCGAGAATTTAAAAGAAATATTTTTTTATACAACATTAAAAATGTTCTACAAATCCATAACTTATTAGGATGAGTGATGACAAAAAAATCAATATCACTTTCGTCGTCATAATACCCTTTTGATAAAGAACCGGAAATACCAACCGCTTTCACATAAGGAAATTGGGCAATAAATTTAGCTCTCTTATTTGCTATCATTAACGCTTTTTGAGCTTGTAAATTTCCTTTCAATCTTTTGGTAACACTTTCTAAATCGTTAGCATAAATGTAAAAATCGTCAACTTTTCTAAGAATTTGATCGTGAATTAAGGCATCTAATTCTTTGGAAGTATCTGAAAAAGAAGCATTATTCGTATAACTATGAATTTCTTCAAGGGTTAACGGATACCTAAAAATAGAAAAATACAATACGGTTTTTAAGGATTCCAACCTGAATAATTTTTGAATAAAGAATCAAAAATACTAAATTGAGATTAAGTTAGATGCAATTTTTGGAAAATTAACAATAATTCATTCTACTGAAATACAAAATTTCAAAGTTTTCTCGTTTATACAAATATCAGTACTTTTACCCTATGTTTAAAAACCTATTTCTTTTTTTGATTCTGTTTGTGATTTCTGTTGGCTATAGTCAAGAGAAAAATCAGGCATTTAAAACTAGAAAATTAGCGTATTCAAAAACGGTTGTTCAAATTGATACTTTAGGGATTAATCCGAATTCATTCAAAATATATGATGTTAATAATCAAGAAATTGACACCTCCTATTATTCTTTTACCTATCAAACCAAAAAACTAATTTTTAAGAAACAATTTCAAGATTCGGTATTCATTTCCTATTACCAATTGCCGAGTTTTTTAACCAAAACGTACACCATTTACGACGAAAAGAAAATTGTACCAAATGAAAATGGAAGATTAATAACGTTTTCAGAAAACAATAAAAAACCCATTTCTATATTTAATGGTTTGCAAACCAATGGAAGTATTTCGCGAGGCGTAACCATCGGAAACAATCAAAATACGGTTTTAAATTCGAATTTAGATTTACAAATTTCTGGAAAAATATCCGATAATGTAACGTTAAAAGCTTCTATTCAGGACAGTAACATTCCGTTGCAAGAAGGCGGTTATTCGCAAAAATTAGATGAATTTGATCAAATATTTATTGAACTTTCTTCTAAAAATTGGAACGTTCGTGCGGGCGATTTATTTTTAGAAAACAGAAAAACGTCTTTTTTAAATTTTAATAAGAAAGTCCAAGGTTTGTCGTCGCATTTCAATTGGGGAAACACCCACAAAAACGATTTGTTTTTTGCAGCTTCTTTGGTTCGAGGCCAATACGCAAGAAGTAATTTTACAGGTCAAGAAGGCAATCAAGGTCCGTATAAATTACGTGGAAATAATGGTGAATTATATGTGTTGATTATTTCAGGTTCGGAACGCGTTTATGTGAATGGAATTTTGAAAGAACGCGGTGAAAACAAAGATTATATCATCGATTATAATGCTGGAGAAATCATTTTCAACGCTACTTTTCCTATTACTTCCGAAATGCGAATTGTGATGGAATATCAATATTCGGATAGAAATTTCACCCGTTTTTTAAGTTATGGAGGCTTCAATCACGAAAGCGAAAAATTAAGTATTGGTGCGTATGTCTATTCGGAAAATGATGTGAAAAATCAGCCACTACAACAAAGTTTATCGGAAAAACAAGTACAAATTTTACAAAATGCGGGTGATGATGTGACTTTAATGAATGCACCTTCAGCTTATGAAGATTCGTATTCAGAAAATAAAATTTTGTACAAAAAAACGCTATTTGGTCCGACCGAAATTTTTGAATTTTCTACAGATGAAACTCAAACTTTATATCAAGTGAAGTTTACTTTTTTAGGAAATAATTTAGGGAATTACATTTTAGCAAGCAATAATACGATTGGAAGAATTTACGAATACATTGCTCCAGTTGCTGGAATTCCGCAAGGAAATTATGAACCAATTGTGAAATTAGTTGCGCCCACAAAAATTCAAATTGCTACAATTGTTAGTAAATATTCGCCATCAGATAAAACAGAAATTGAAACGGAAATTGCCATTTCTAATAACGATAAAAATTTATTTTCCGATTTAGATGATTCGAATAATCAAGGAATTGCTTCTAAATTAAATATTAAACAACAAGTGTTTTCTAAAGGAATTAATGTGCAATCTTTTGCAAATATCAATTACATCCAAGAAAATTTTAAACCGATTGAACGATTGTATGCAATTGAATTTAACCGTGATTGGAACATTACAAATCCGAAAGGAAATCAGGTTTTAATTGTGGGTGGTTTTCAATTTAATTCAATTCAAAAAGATTCGGTTACATGGCAAACTTTTGGAAAATATCAATTTGAAAAATTGGAGTATTCTGCTAATTTTTCTGGAAATAAGCATACTTTTCAAGCCATTGCAAAAAATAAATCGTTAGTTTTTCAAACTCAAACAAGTTTGATGAACAGTCAAAGTGATTTTAGTAAATCGGACTTTTTCAGAAACCAGAATGTGGCGAAATACCATTTTAAGAAAAATTATATTGGCGGAAGTTTTAGAGCAGAAAACAGTAAAGAATTTCTAAAACAAACCCAATCGCTAAGTAATTTTAGTCAGCGTTTTACCGAATTTGGAAATTTTATTGGTCGAGGTGATTCTACAAAAGTTTTTACTGAAATTGGGTATTTGACACGACAAAATGATAGTCTTCAAAACACTATTTTACAACGCGTAAATACATCATTTTCTACTTATTTGAAATCGCAATTGATTAAAAATGACAGAAGAAATTTAGGTGTTTTTTTCAATTATAGAACGTTAAAATTTGCTGATAATCGTAGTTCGGAACCTTCCATCAATTCCAGATTAAATTATTCGGATTCGTTTTTTAATCAGTTGATTCAAACGACTACTTTTTACGAAAATAATTCGGGAAGCATTGCCCAACAAGAGTTTACTTATTTAGAAGTAGATCCAGGTCGAGGCGTTTACATGTGGAACGATTACAACAACAACAACATTCAAGAATTGCAAGAATTTGAAATTGCTACGTTTTCGGATTTAGCCAAATATGTAAAAGTATTTTTACCGAATCAGACATTTGTTAGAACCTATCAAAACAAGTTGAGTCAAACCTTAACATTTAACGGAAATGTTTGGCAAAACGCAACAGGTTTCAAAAAATTTCTATCTAAATTTTACAATCAAACTTCTTTAATTATAGATAAAAAAATTGCTCGAAACTCTAATTCATTCGAATGGAATCCGTTTTCCAAAAATGAAGAAGATTTAATTGGTTTGAATAATAATTTTAGAAACAGTTTGTTTTTTAATAAAGGAAAACAGAGGAATTCAGTCACTTACACATACAACTCTAGTTCCATAAAAAACTTACTAAATTTCGGAAGTCAAGAAAACTACTTGAAAAGTCATCAAGTGCAATATGCACATTTAGTTCAAAAATTTTGGTTGTTTCAAGTACAAACCAATACTTCTAATTCGGAAAGTATATCCAACAATTATGCGAGTCGAAATTTTAGTATTGATGGTTTAGAAATTGCTCCAAAAGTGTCTTATATTTTTTCTAAAAATGCAAGTTGGGATGTTTTTTACGAACAGAGTACGAAAGAAAATACGATTGGAAATTTAGAAAGTTTAAACCAACAACAAATAGGAACTTCCTTTAATTGGAATACCGAAAAAGGATTTTCAATGAATGGAATTTTTACATACATCAACAATGATTTCACTGGAAGTGCTTCTTCTCCAGTTGGTTTTCAACTGTTAGAGGGTTTACAAAACGGAAAAAACGCCACTTGGCAATTGTTATTTCAGAAAAACATTACGCAATTTTTAGATGTTTCTATAAATTACAACGGACGAAAATCAGAAACTAGTCAAACCATTCATACAGGCACGGTACAACTGCGTGCGTTTTTTTAAAAAAAAACTAAATAATTAACAAATTATTTGAGATAAACTTAAAAAGTAAGTAAAAATTGACAAAAACTCATTTTTTTAAGATATAAATGTTTGATTTAATTAAAAATAGAATAAATTTGTTTTAAAAATATCCCAAAATGAAAAATTACCTGTTAATAGTATCTTTTTTTACTTTTTTTATAAGTCAAGCGCAACTAAGCAACAAACACTGGTTACCGCCTTTGCATTCTCGTGATGCTGCTGCTATAGAAGACCAATATTTATATTTGTCTACCGCAGTTGCTACACCTTTTCAGGTAACTATTACAACTGGAAACGGCGCTCCAATTGCTGGATCTCCATTTACTTTATCTAATGCTGCGCCATTAGAAATTTCTGTTGGAAATGGACAAACAAATATTACTCCAATGTTTTTACCTGTTGGTGATGTTAACATTGTAAAAAACAATAAAGGATTAATTTTAGAGGGAACTGAAGATTTTTATGTGAGTTTTAGAATGCGTGCTCAAAATCATGCTGAAACATTAATTTCTAAAGGTAGACCAGGAATTGGAAAATCTTTTAGATTGGGAAGCACACCTCAAGGTGGTGAAATTTATATTAGAAATTTTGTATCCAGTGTTATGGCTACAGAAGACAATACAGTTATTAATTTATCGGATTACAATACAAATGTTCAATTTATTTCTGGAAGTGGATTAATTTCAGATGACACACAAACATTTACTTTAAATGCAGGGGAAAGTGTTGTTTTTTCTGGTTATACTGATATTCCAGATAACTGGACTGGCTTTATTGGCGCATCTTTAACTGCAACAAAACCAGTTGCTGTAAATACCGGAAATGCTACTGGAGGAGTTACTGATATTGGATCGGATTTTACATTAGACCAAATCGTTTCTTCTTCACAAATCGGAACCGAATATATTTTTATTAAAGGAAATGGAACGCCTGAAATGGAGTTACCATTAATTATAGCTGACGAAGACAATACAGAAGTTTATGTTAATGGCAATCCAACAGCAGCAGCTGTTTTGAGTGCTGGTGATTATTATTTAGTTCCAAATTCTGAATACCAAGGAACAATCAATAAAAATATTTATGTAAAATCGTCTAAACCTGTTTTTGCCTATCAATTAATTGGTGGTGCGGCTTCAAGCCCAACCTCTGGATTAAACTTCATTCCGCCATTAAGTTGCTTTTTTCAAGAATCAGTTTATTTACCTAATATCAACAAAATTGGTGGGAGTATTTACATTGCTGATTTAATGATTTTAACGTATTCTAATGCAACTATTACCATTAACGGAACACCAATAAGTACTTCTCAAGCTCAACCTGTTTTAGGAAATATTGACTGGGTTACATATAGAATTTCTGGGTATTCTGGGGATGTTAATGTGGTATCAACAGGACCTTTAGCTGTTGGAGTTTTTGGGTTTAGTGGTGCTGCAGGTTATGCAGGTTATTATTCTGGATTTGGTAGTGCACCTCAAGACACACCAATTACGGTATGTTCCTCAACAACAACAAATCTTTTTGATGCTATTAATGGAAATCCAGGACCTGGTGGAACATGGACAGTTCCAGTTGTTGGAGCCCCTCCTATAGTAGGAGATACTTTTAATCCTGCGATTAATATTCCGGGAGAATATACTTACTCATTTACTAAAACTTGTAATACGGCTTTAACTTATATTAGTGTAAAAGTAATTGTAACTCTTGAACAAGCAAATAATGTGGGTACATCGCCACTTTTACCTAAAAATACTTGTAAGAATGCTGCTCCGTTTGACTTATCAACTTTATTAGGCACAAACATTACAACAAGTGGAACATGGTCTCCAGCATTAGCAAGTGGAACAGGTGTTTTTAACCCAGCGGTTGACTCAAGTGGAACCTATACCTATTCTGTTCCTGCTAATGGTGTTTGTCCTGCCTTGTCTTCAAGTGTTACCGTTAACAATTTTGATTTTCCAACTTTGTCAACTACACCTATTACAGATTTAAAAACCTGTGATTCAAATGCGGATGGCGATGACACAAATGGGCAAACCACATTCAATTTAACCACAAAAACAACGGAAATTTTAAATAATCAAACTGGAGTTGCGGTAACTTATTATTTATTAGAAAATGACGCCAAAGCTGGAATAAATGCTATAACATCTTATACAGGAGCCGATAGAATTATTTATGCTCGATTAGAAAACACAACAACATCTTGTTACAATACCACTAGCTTTAAAGTGGTTGTAACTCCATTGCCTATTATAGATTATGATGTGGAATTAAAAAATTGTGATAATGATGGAGATCCAACGGATGCTATTTCAGATTTCAAACTAACTGAAGCCAACGTATTGATATCCAATCAGCCAAATTTAATTTTTACTTACTTTGCAACACAAGCAAACGCAATAGCTAACGTTTCGCCAATTTCTTCAAACTCTAGTGACTTGATTAACGAAACAAGATACAATTCTCCAGATGGAGGTGTGGTTTGGGCTCGTGTAGTTAATGAAAATGGATGTGTTAGAATTTCAAAAGTTAACTTAACAGTTTCAGTTTCTCAAATTCCAGCTAGTTTCCCAAAAATAACATTAGAATCTTGTGATATTTATATTGACAATCCAGATCCAATTGCTGATGAACTAGCTAATGATGGTTTTGCATTTTTTGATTTTACTACTGCTACAAATGATATTTTAGCCTTATTCCCTACAAATCAAAACTTAAACGTAACTTTTTATAAAAATCAAGCTGATGCTTTAGCAGAATTACGTGCAATTTCTACAAGCGACAATCCTGATGGTTTTAGAAATACAGATCCAAATTTTCAAGAAATTTGGGTAAGAGTAGACAACAATATTGATAATTCATGTAATGGTTTAGGTCAATTTGTCAATTTAAAAGTAAATCCATTACCCGATTTTGATATTCCTAGATTTAAAGTTTTATGTGTTGAACCAGGAACAGGTATAGGGAATTTTGCTATTGATGCAACACCAACTACTCCAGGAAATTACACTTACACTTGGACACCAACAAACCCTGAAACAACTGCAGGTGTAGAAAATGCTATATTTAACGCTTCTGCAAATGGAGTGTATAGTGTTATTGTAACTAACACCGACACTACATGTTTCAAAGAAGACCAAACGGAAATACAAATTTCATCTGCTCCAGAACTCGTAGAAGTACAATTGATATCTGAAATATTTACTAGTGGGTTATCAACTATTGAAGCAGAAGTTATTGGAGGTTTCGGAACTTATGAATACAGTTTAGATGGAATTGAATGGCAAACAAGTCCAGTGTTTACAAATTTAGAAAACAATATTTATATTGTTTATGCCAGAGATATTAATGGTTGTGGAGAGAAAAATTCTGACCCAATTACCACTATTTCCTATCCAAATTATTTCACTCCAAACGGAGATGGCTACAACGACTCATGGAACATAAACGGCTTAACAGCAAACTTTGATGCTAAAATTTTTATTTTTGACCGATATGGAAAATTAATAAAACAAATTGATGCTTATGGAAATGGTTGGGATGGAAAATTTAATGGTTTAGAAGTTCCTTCATCAGATTACTGGTTCAAAATAGAATATACAGAAGATGGAGTGCAAAAAGAATTTAAATCGCACTTTAGTTTAAAAAGATAATCTAATTCACAAAATAAAACATCCGCAGCTTCACAGATAAAATTTAAAATCTGAGAAGCTGCGGTAAAATTTTAAAAAAATGACAGCTTTCGTAAAACAAGAAGTTAAAAACAATATTGGATATATCACGTTTTTTCATCCTGCTGGAAATTCGTTTCCTAGTTCACAATTGCAACAATTGGTGGAAACCATTCAGGATTTAGACGCGAATGAAAACGCAACAATTATTGTTTTACAAAGTGAAGGAAATACCTTTTGTGCTGGCGCTTCTTTTGATGAATTATTACAAATTGACAATTTAACCGACGGAAAACAATTTTTCTCTGGTTTTGCGAATGTGATTAATGCGATGCGAAACTGCTCGAAACTAATTGTGGGGAAAGTACAAGGAAAAGCCGTTGGTGGTGGCGTTGGAATTGTAGCCGCTTGCGATTATGCATTAGCCACCACAAAAGCCGATGTAAAACTTTCAGAATTAACTATCGGAATTGGACCTTTTGTAATTGAACCAGCCGTTAGTCGAAAAATTGGACAAACTGCGATGAGCGAATTAACCTTAGCCGGAAACGAATGGAAACCCGCAACTTGGGCTTTTGAAAAAGGTTTATTTGCTAAACTCTTACAACCAGAAGAATTAGAATCAGAATTAGAAAAATTTGCATTACAATTAGCGAGCTACAACCCAGAAGCTTTAGCTGAAATGAAACAAGTATTGTGGCAAAACACCGCACACTGGAGCACTTTATTATACGAACGTGCTGAAATTTCAGGGAAATTAGTCTTGAGTGCTTTTACGAAAAAGGCGTTGGAAGCATTTAAGAAGTAGTCTTTAAAAAACAACTTCTGTATTCTAGCCCCGATAGTAGCGGCATCTCCCGATTTTTCTTCGGGAATATAGCGGATAGCGGGACAAAAAGTGTACTGAAATACAAAATGTCTGCTTCTAATAAAAAAGATACTGAAATAAGTTCAGCATGACAAAGTATTACCAAATAAAAAAAACCTAACTAGTTTTCAACCAACCTGTAATACTAAATCTTTTTCTCTGAACTGGTTTGACTTCGTGCTCTAAAATCTGACTTTCAAAAATGACTACTCTGCCTTTTAATGGGTAAATTTTAATTTCTTTCTCGGGTTTGTAAATGACTAATTCGCCACCAAATTCGGGTTGCCAATTTTCATCGTTTAAATAACAAACTATAGATAATTTTCTTCTTGTATCGTTTTTAAAAACATCTAAATGACGTTTATAAAATGTGCCTTCTGGATAAATCGCGTAATGGAATTCTTTGTTGGAAATTCCTAAATAACATGTTGCATTGATGTAAGCCACAAAATCATTTATTTGATTGAAAAAGGTTTCTGAAGCTTCATTTTTGTCTTCTTCATTCAACCAAAAAATATAATCACCACGAATTTCTTCCTTTACTATTTCATCCGAATTTTGCCCAATTGCCGATTTTTTAAAGTCGGACGTTTCGAATTTATGTTCTAATTCGGCACGCATAATTTGTACGGCTTCTTCTGAAAAAAAAGCATCGCAAACCGCGTATTGGTTTTCTAATAAATCGGTAATTATGGTTTCGTAAAGCGGAT
>CAYWVV010000011.1:0-55535 GCA_964461805.1 uncultured Flavobacterium sp. | reverse complement strand
AAATGCGTAAAGGTGTTTTAGAGTTCTGCATCTTATCTGTATTAAAAGAAAAAGACGCTTACACATCTGAAATTTTAGACACTTTAAAAACCGCTAAATTGCTTGTAGTTGAAGGAACCGTTTATCCTTTACTTACAAGATTAAAAAACGATAACTTATTAAATTATCGTTGGGAAGAATCCACTTCTGGGCCACCAAGAAAATATTACGGTTTAACAGATGAAGGAAAAGAATTTTTAAAAGAATTAAACAACACTTGGAGTGAATTATCTGGTGCTGTAAATACAATAACTAATCAAAACTAACAGGTCATGAACAAAACAACAAGTATAAATTTAGGAGGATATTTTTTTCATATTGATGAAGATGCCTTTAGAAAATTAAGCAATTACTTTGATGCAGTTAGAAGATCATTATCTCCAGACGGTAGAGAAGAAATTATTAAGGATATTGAAAGTAGAATTTCTGAAATTTTCACAGAAAAACTAGGTACTACAAAACAAGTAATTGGTTTAAAGGAAGTGGACGATGTTATTGCTATCATGGGACAACCAGAAGATTATAAAATTGAAGATGAAACTCCAAAAAATGAGTATTATTCAAGTTATTCTAACACAACTTCTACAACAAAAAAGTTATATAGAGACAAAGAAAACTCTTTATTAGGAGGCGTAATGTCTGGTTTAGGACATTATTTTGGAGTTGATCCATTATGGTTAAGAATAATTATGGTTATTTTATTCTTTGGTTTTGGAACTGGTTTAGTATTGTATTTAATTTTATGGATATTAGTTCCTGAAGCAGTTACTACAACTCAGAAATTAGAAATGCGAGGAGAACCGATAACAATTTCAAACATTGAAAGAAAAGTAAAGGAAGGTTTTAGCGAAATTTCAGATAAATTCAACAATTTAGACCATGATAAAATTGCTGCAAATGCAAAATATGGAGCACAAAAAGTGGGTTCTACTTTAAGTGAAATCATAACATCTATTTTCAATGTGTTTTCTAAAATAATTGGAGGATTTATAGTATTCTTTTCTTCTATGACATTGTTAAGTGTAGTTATAGGTGGAATTGCTATGTTATTTTTCTCTTCTATGCCAGACAATTATCTTTACAATAATATTCACACACCCTTTAGTTTTGAAACACCAATTTGGTTACAAGGAATATTATTTATCATAGTAATTGGAATTCCTTTATTTTTCTTATTGATATTAGGGTTAAAATTACTTTCAACTAGAGTAAAATCATTAGGAAACACCACAAATTATTCTTTATTAGCAATCTGGATAATTGGTTTAGCTTCAGTATTATTTTTAACTGTGAAAGAAATTAGTCAAAATGCCTACACAGGGAAAGACATTAAAAAAGAACTAATTAATTTACAACCTACAGATACTTTAAACATTAAATTTGTTTCAAACAATTTATACAGTAAAGATGTGGACAATCATGAAAACTTTGAAATCATTCATGATAACAACAATAATGCAATTATTTTTTCTAATAATGTTTCGATAAGAATTTTAGAAACGGATGAACCAACTGCTTTTCTACAAATTGAGAAAACAGCAGAAGGAAGTAGTATTAAAAATGCAAAACAAACGGCAGAAAAAATTAAGTATTCCTTTAAATTAGACAACAACAACTTAATTTTAGATAACTATTGGATAACTGAATTAAAAAACAAAAAACACGATCAAGAAGTGGAATTGTTTTTATACGTACCAAAAGGAGTCGTATTTAAGGTAGATGAAAATTTTGATCGCTATAACAGATCGTACAATGATTATTTCAATTTACATTCAAGTTCAGACAAATATGTGTATAAAGTTTCTGAAAAAAGAATTTTATGTACGAATTGTCCACCAGAAGAAAATGAGTATGACGAGGTAGAAAACGATACGCTTTCAAATTTCGATGACAATTCAGAAATCATTTTAAATGAAGATGGAGTTCTTATCAAAAAAGGAGACAAAACAGTAGAAAAGCAAAACGTAGAAAGCATCAAAATAAACAAAGATGGTGTAACTATAAAATCAAACTAAAATGAAAAAGATATTTGTAACACTAGTACTTGCAGTAACACTTATTTCGTGTAATGACTTCGATAATCAAAAAAGAGGAAATGGTGATGTAACAACTGATTCCAGAGAAGTAACTGAAAAATTCAGCAAAATTGTTGTAGGACAAGCTATAGATGTAGAAATTGAACAAGCTGATTCTTACAGCATTGAAGTTGAAGCCGATTCAAATTTAATTAATGATATTAAAACAACTATTGAAAATGGTGTGTTAAAAATTAGTTCTGATGTCAATTTTCAAAATGCAGAAAAACTTTTAGTTAAAGTTAAAATGAAGCAAATTTCCGAAATTGAAACTACTAGCGCTTCAAGTGTTCAATCAATAAATCTTTTAAAAGGAAAATCACTTAGAATAGCGGCTTCAAGTTCTAGTGAGGTTGAAATTGAAGCAGAATATGAAACTATGCATTTAGAAGCTACTAGTACTGGAGAAATTTCTATAAAGGGTAAAACTTTAAAATTAGAAACTAGTGCTTCAAGTGCCAGCGAAATTGATGCTTCTGATTTATTAGCTAACGAAGTTTTTGCACAAGCAACTAGCGCAAGTGAAACTACAGTTCATGCCATTCTAAAATTAGATGCTAAGGCTTCAAGTGCAAGCCAAATTCATTCTGTAAAAAAACCAAGGGAAGTTAGAAAAGAAGAAACCAGTGCAGGACAAGTTTCAATTGAATAAATTTAATTTAATTTTAACATTCAATTCACATAAATTAATTAATTTTACAGAAACTATAAAACTAAGAACTATAAAATCTAAATAACTATGATACAATTTGTTATAAAAATAATTGATATTACTGTACAGTTAGTAATTCAATTTATAGAAAGTATATTCTAGAAATACATTTAAGGTATAGAATTTATCGAAAATTCTAAAAATACATAACTCCAAATCCCGATTTTTTTCGGGATTTTTTTTAATATATTTGCCTGTCAAAATAAAATTATAAAAATGATAAAAAATAGTACATTCTTCTTTATAGCAATGTTTATTACTACAATTGCTACTGCACAAGTTAAATTAGAAAAAATAAAAGGCTCAAAAATAGTTACAGTTACTACTAAAGAAATTGAATCTTTCGAAAATGTTGAAATTGAACAATTTTTAGATGTGTATTTTGTAAAATCAGAAAAAACTTCCATTGAAATTGAAGCCGACGATAACTTACACGAGATAATCAGTTATAATGTTTTAGGAAACACATTAAAAATTACGGCACTAAAAGAACCTACTGGAGAAAAAAAATTATCTGTGAGAGTTAATTATAACGACAGTTTAAAAACAATTGTTGCGCGCCACGAAAGTAAAATTAACGCATTAGCTGATATTAGTTTAGAAAATATTACAATTAAAAATTTCGACAAATCTCAATCTTTTTTAAATGTAAAATCTACTAATTTTACTTTAATTATGACAGATAAATCGAAGGCTGAAATTAACGTAAAAGCAGATAAAACTGTAGTGGAATTAAGTAAAGATGCCAAAGTAAAAGGTTTAATTGCTTCGCCAGAAGCTAAAATCGATTTATATCAAAAAGCAGAAGCTCAAATTGAAGGTGATGCTCAAATTGCAAAAATCAGATTGGATAATAATTCGAGTTTGGTAGCGAAAAAATTCACAGTTAAAGATATGGAATTGGTAGCCGAAAGTTATACTAAATGTTCTGTAAACGCTCAAAAATCTATTGAAATTTCAGCATCAGGAAAAACAGAAATCGATTTATTAGGGGAACCAAAAGTGGATTTAAAAGTGTTCACTAACAGCGCAATTTTATCTAAGAAAGAAAAATAATATATGAAGAAAGATATTGTTATTCCAGAAGTAGAAAACGTATTCGTTGTTGCTATTAAAGAATGGAATGAAGATTTTGGCGAAAATTCATGGTACGCTTACCTTTTAAATAACACCACCGAAAAATTAGAAATGGCCATGGTAGTTTCTAATGCAGAAGGAATTATAAATAACGAAGAAAGAAAAACCGGAAGTTTCCGTCACGCTTTCAACGAAGTCTTACCTGAATCGGCTATCAAAATAGAATTACTAGAAAATAACGTTTTGCAATTGAACAATCATTTTATGTTAACGTATTTTCTGGACGGAAAATTATACGATAAGAAATTTACTTTCGAAGCGAATACTATCAAAGATGAAAATACTACAGAATTACACAAAATCAACCGAGTTGGTGTAATTGGAACATAACTTGATTTAAAAATTGTCAGGTTGAGCGAAGTCGAAACCTTTTAATCCATCAACATCACTCAGGAAAACAAAACTTAAAATATAACCGTAAATTCTCAAAATAAAATCTGAGAAGCTGCGGTTTTTTTAATTCCCCTCTTTTAGAGGGGTGCCCGAAGGATGGGGTGTAAATCCCAATATTCTCATTTTATATCCCATAAAATTGCTAATTTCAATTTGTTTGTAGAAATTTACAACTACAATACAACAACTATGAAAAAAGCACTTTTAGTATTACTATTTCCCACTTTAATATTTTCACAACAAAATTTCCAACAACACGTCAATCCATTTATTGGAACTGGCGGACATGGACATACTTTTCCCGGAGCAACAGTTCCTTATGGAATGGTACAATTATCTCCAGATACAAGAATTGACGGCAGTTGGGACGGTTGTGGCGGATATCATTACGACGATTCCACTATTTATGGATTTTCCCACACGCATTTAAATGGAACAGGCGTTTCCGATTTTGGAGATATCATGTTAATGCCAACTATGGGTGAACCTTCTTTTGATAATAAAGTCTATTCTTCTACATTTTCGCATGCTAACGAAAAAGCTTCCGCTGGATTTTATTCAGTGAAATTAGACAAACATAATATCGATGTAAGATTAACATCTTCTACAAGAGTGGGTTTTCACGAATATACTTTCAATAACGCTGGTAATGCTAATATTATTCTCGATTTAAATCATAGAGATAAATTACTAGAAGGAAGAATTCGAATTATCGACAATAAAACCATTGAAGTGTTACGAAGAAGCGAAGCTTGGGCAAGAGATCAATATGTATATGCTCGAATTGAGTTTAATATTCCTTATAAATCTTTATCATTAAAAACTAAGAATAAAGAAAACAATAATTCTATTGATAGTGCAGATGCTGGTATATTTAAATTTAAAATCAAAAAAGGAGAAAAAATTCTATTAAAAGTTTCGCTTTCTTCAACGAGTTACGAAGGTGCGAAATTGAACAGTTCTGAAATTCTACATTGGGATTTCGAAAAAGCAAAAACAGCTGCACAAGCACTTTGGAACAAAGAATTATCTAAAATTGAAATTTCTGAAACGAACAAAGATAAATTGGCAGTTTTCTACACCGCTTTATATCACACGATGATGCAACCAAATATTGCCGAAGATATTGATGGAAAATATCGTGGTCGTGACAATAAAATTCACGTCGCAGATACCTTTGATTATTACACCGTTTTTTCACTTTGGGATACGTTTAGAGCCGCTCACCCACTCTATACTTTAATCGATAAAAAAAGAACTTCCGATTATATTAACACCTTCATCGCACAATACGAACAAGGCGGAAGATTACCTGTTTGGGAATTGGCTTCTAACGAAACAGATTGTATGATTGGCTATCATTCGGTCTCTGTAATTGCAGATGCAATGGTAAAAGGAATTACAGGTTTCGATTACGAAAAGGCATTTCAAGCGAGTAAAGCTTCTGCTATGCGAGATGTTTTAGGATTAGCCGCTTACAAAAAAAACGGTTTTATCTCAATTGACGACGATCATGAAAGTGTTTCAAAAACAGTAGAATATGCGTATGACGATTGGTGTATCGCACAAATGGCCCAAATTTTAAATCATAAAGATGATTATGACTATTTCATAAAACGTTCTCAAAATTGGAAAAATATTTTTGATAGCGAAACAGGATTCATGCGACCAAGGAAAAATGGAGGCTGGGACAAACCTTTCGACCCAAGAGAAGTGAATTTTAATTTCACCGAAGGAAACAGTTGGCAGTATTCGTTTTTCGTACCTCAAGATATTTCAGGAATGATTGATGCATATGGCGGTTCAACAAAATTCGAAGCCAAATTAGACGAAATGTTCAATAGCGAAAGTAAAACTACTGGTCGTGAACAAGTGGATGTTACAGGTTTAATCGGACAATACGCACAAGGAAACGAACCAAGTCATCACATGGCGTATTTGTACAATTACATAGGTAAACCAGAAAAAACAAAAGAAAAAATACACTATATTTTAAATGAATTTTACAAAAACACGCCAGACGGCTTAATTGGTAACGAAGATTGCGGACAAATGAGTGCGTGGTATGTGTTGAGTTCGTTGGGGATTTATTCGGTTGCTCCTGGAAAATCGGAATGGAGTGTAACGCAATCAAATTTTGAAAATATAAAAGTAAATTTTGAAAATAAAACATCAAAAAATATTTCAAAGAAAATGTTAGTTGATGAAATGAAATACTTTGGAATAAAAAATAATAGTATGGTAGTAGCTGATGGATTTAATAATATTTCAATCATACCTGTTCCAAGCATTCAAGCGGAAAGTATTGTGTTTAAAGATAAAATGACTGTTAAAATAAATTCACAACATCCAACAGATAAAATTTACTATTGGATAAATGGAATTAATGATACTACTAAAGACAAAATTTGGATTTTATATACAAAACCATTTACAATTAGTGAAACTACTGAAATTCTTGCAAAAATTAACAACGATCGAAAAGAAAGTAATATAGTAAAATCAAACTTTTACAAAAAACCAAACAATTACACCATTAAAATCAAATCGAAATACAATTCACAATATCACGCTGGCGGACAAGAAGCTTTAATAGACGGTATTTTCGGGACAGAAAACTGGAAAAAAGGCGAATGGCAGGGCTATCAATATCAAGATTTTGAAGCGGTAATTGATTTACAAACTAATAAAGAAATAACAACAATAAGCGCCAACTTTTTACAAGACAGTCGCTCTTGGATATTGTTGCCAAGTTATGTAGAATTTTATACTTCTGAGGACAATATTAATTTCACAATTGTAGATTCGCCTATTTTACATTCTGTTGATCCAAAAAACAACGAAACTAAAATTTTACCTTTTACAACAAATAGTAAAGTTAAAAATGTTAGATACATAAAGGTAATCGCTAAAAATTATGGTAAATTTCCAGAATGGCACCAAGGTTATGGTGATAGCGCATTTATATTTATTGATGAAATTACGGTGAAATAAATCAGAAAATGAAAAACAAAACACACTTTATCGCATTAATCATTGTTAGCATGGGATTGTTGACTGCTTGCTCTGTAAACAACAACAACTATCAACTTACCAAAAACTACAAACCTGATGATGTTGCACTTTATAAAACAATTGTAGCCTTAGATAGTGCCTTTTTTCATACGTATAATACTTGTGAAATCAATCTGGAAACGTATGCCCAATTTTACGATGAAAATATAGAATTTTATCACGATAATGGTGGTTTTATAAATTCGAAAAAAGACTTGGTAGAAGGCACAAAAAAGAATATTTGCGGAAAAGTAACCCGAGAATTAGTAAAAGGAAGCATTGAAGTATATCCAATAAAAGACTTCGGTGCGATTGAAATGGGATTACACAAATTTCACAATAAAGAAGAACCGAACAGCATTCCAAAAGTAGGAAGATTTACAATAATTTGGAAAAAAACAAATTCCGTTTGGAAGATTGTGAAAGTAATTAGTTTGCATTAATGACTACACCAACTCCTTAAAACCTTTTGGAGTTAAATCTGTATATTTTTTAAAAATTTTGGTGAAATAAGAATAATTTTCAAAACCTAATTCGTTGGCGACTTCACCAATTGTCATCACATGGGTAGATAATAAACGTTTACTTTCTAAAATAATTTTACTGTAAATAAAATCGGTAACTGTAATATCGAGAACATTTTTGCAAATTCGGTTTAAATGTTTCAAACTCATATTCATTTTATCCGCGTAAAAAGAGGGCAATTTCTCGGATTTAAAATACTGATTGACCAATTGTTCTAATTCTTTAATTTTTAGATTATACGGATGTAAATTATGATTTTGTAACGATTCATAAATTCTCGCTAGTTCAATATGAATAACATCTAACAGATTTAATAACTTATCTAGTTTCTTAAATTCATTTTTATTATTTTCTTCCAATATCAAACTAAAATAAGTAGAAATTTCTTGAGTTTGATTTTCGTTTAAAATCATTTCTGGCGAATTTTTTAAATCTCGGTAAAAGGAATATTCGTCAATTTGTTTCGAACCAAAATACACATTGTACACTTCTTGAGAATAAAACGCAATATATCCGTCAATGTCTTCGGAAAGTTGCCAACTATGTACTTGCCCCGGTTTCAATACAAACAAAGAATTCGGTTGAATAGCATATGTATTAAAATCAACCGTATGAAATCCGGAACCTTTTGTAAATAGTACTAACAAATAAAAAGTATGACTGTGCGAATTCTCAATAAAATCATGAGTAATTACATGCGATTTAAAATCATTGAAATACAAATCGTTGGCATCAGCATGACAATTGAATTTTTTAATTTGATAAACGGGTAATTTTCCCATAACGCATTAATGTCTTAATATTACTATTTTAAGCGAATATAAGAAACTTTCTGCACATGTATATGTCTTAATTTTGTATAAAATAATTAATTATGTTACAAATTATCAAACACATATTAAATAATGATTGTCCAAATTGTTATAAAGGAAAAGTTTTTAGAGATAAAAGTTTTTTCTTCAGCATTGGCTTTCCAAAAATGAATGAATATTGTAGTCATTGCCACAACAAATTTGAAAAAGAACCTGGTTATTTCTTTGGTTCCATGTTTGTGAGTTATGGTTTAGGAGTTGGAGAAGCTATTCTGACTTATATCATTGCACATCAATTTTTTGAAAAAACAATCGATTTAAGAATGATTCCAATTATTGCTGTTGTGATTTTACTATTGTCATCTTTCAACCTAAGATTGTCAAGAATGATATGGATTTATATGTTCAAAAACTATTCGAATTAATTTTTAAAAAATTATATCTTTAGATTTTATGGGAATTTTCGTCAGTTCGAGTGTTCCAATGAAACATGAATTGGAAGGTTTCGAAAACTAGTAAAATTATTGGTTCTCGATACATTTTTTGTTACGTTTCACTTCACAAAAAACACTCGAACTGACGTTGCAAATAAATTAACGGGTTTACAATTATTTCCAAATCAATCGAAAAAAAATATATTTTTATTGTTTTTCAATAAATTTTTATTGATATTTGCATCGTCAACTTTTAATATTTAAAATTATGGAAATTAAAATTAGTTCGAAGCAGATGCTTATGGTGTTAAGAATTCTTTGTTGGATTATCTTTATTGGACTTTGTATTGAAGCCGGTGGAATTCTATTTAATCTTTTTTATACCTTACTTTATAATCCAATTGGAGCAGGTTTTTTCTGGAATCAAATCGACTTTTCATCTTTGTACCAATTTGATAAAGGTCATTTTATTGTTGTAACTTCAATCATCAGTATAGTGTCTATCCTAAAAGCCTTGATGTTTTACTTGATTATTAGAATTATTGAAAACAAAAAACTTTCCATAACTTCTCCTTTTAATCATTCCGTGAGAAAATTTATTTTATTAGAAGCATTTATCTCTTTTGGAATTGGTTTTTTCACAAATTATGGTTTGAATTATACAGAATGGTTAGCGAATCAAAATATTAAAATGCCTACCATTCATGTATTAAAAATTGCAGGTGGAGATGTTTGGTTATTTATGGGTGTGATTTTATTTGTGATTGCTTATGTTTTCAAAAGAGGTATTGAATTGCAAGAAGAAATTGATTTAACCGTTTAATTTATGGCAATAGTTGTAAACTTAGATGTGATGATGGCAAAGCGAAAAATGTCATTAAATGAACTTTCAGAAAAAGTAGATTTGACATTAGCGAATTTATCCATCTTAAAAACAGGAAAAGCAAAAGCCATTCGTTTTAGTACGTTGGAAGCTATTTGCAAAGTGTTAGATTGTCAGCCTGGAGATATTTTGGAGTATACAGAGTAAGTTTTTAAACACATAGGCACATAGGTTTTGTGAAATAAAACTGAGAAGCTTCGCTTAAAAAAGAACTCATAGTTATGTGTATTATTTCCTATAAAATACAAATAATTTCTATGTGTTTATGTGTTAACTTTTCAAACAAAAAAATCCCGAAACTTAAATAGTAACGGGATTTTGTTTTTTATAAAAACTTACTTATTTCTTGTTTACGAAATTCAAAATAGGTTTTAGTTGTTCCATATCGATATCCGATTTTTGCAAAATGCTGAAAAATTGCATGGCATCTTCCGGTTTCATATTATCACCTAAAACACGAATTACAGTAAAACCTAAATCTTTCTGATTTCCAAATAGCACCAATTCGTCAATTTGTTTATTGTCGCCAACCAACATAATTGAAGCGTTATGTCCTACTCCATTTAATTTAATTAAAGGTTGAAAAGTAGTATCTTTTAAAATCTCTTTAACTTCTTTGATTTCTTTAGAATACTGCGCGTTATTTTTATCGTCTTTTTTGAAAGCTAAAACATTTACTTTTTCAAAAGAAGCTAATGCTTTTTTCTCTGATTCAGATAATTTACTTTCATTCACATTTAAAATAGAGGATGAAATATCCATCGACATAAATTCTTTTTTATCGCCACTTTTTACAAAATATTGTTGTAAAGAAGGTTCGTCTTTACAACTCATCATTACTAAAATTAAAGCAAAACCAATTAACTTTTTCATATTTATTATTTTGAAATTTTACTTAAAATATCAGCTCCAGGAATGTTTAATTTCTTTACGATTAAAGCAATTTCGCTTAATGGAAAATCGCCTTTAATAGATAGAACTGAAGTTTTTACCCCATTAAAATTTCCATTTACTACTACTAAAACTTCTCTCACATTCGATTGATTCGCATCCGTTTTACCGTAAACCTTAATTACATTTCCTTCTTGAGTAGTTGTTGTAATTGTTTCTAATGGATTCGCTTTTAAATATGTTGCAACTGCACCATTTAAATCTCCACTTAACTTGGTTTGAGATGTATAAACGGCTTGTAAATTATCTAATTTTTTAAGCAAATTCATATACTGTTGCATTTCTTTATCTTTTGCATCCACTTTGACTTTGCTCATCATTTCGAACATTTTTTTCGAAACCACAATACTTTCAACTCCTTCTTTATCTTCTAATTTATCAAAAGCATTTTGAGAAAATGCCAAAGATGAAACTAACAAAGCTACATAAACGATAATTTTTTTCATTTTTAAATAATTTTATATTTATGGTATATCAAATTCTATTCCAAAGATAAGACAACCTTTTATAGATTTTGTTACATAAAAAAAGGATTTAAAGTAAAACACTTCAAATCCTTTTAGCAGCATAATTATATTACTGTATTTCTGGTATTAGAATTTTAAATTTAATCCTAATTTATAATTTCTTCCTCTTGAAGTAAATCCAACTGTTTCAACAAAATCTTCATTGAATACATTCTGAACAGCTGCAAACATACTTAAATTCGTTGATAACTTTACACTTAAATTTGTATGTACCAATTGATAAGCAGGAACTTGAGTAGCAACAGTTGCAAATGTAGTACTATCAAAATAAGCTACATCTCTTTGGTTGATGTATTGATATTGAGCACTCCAAGAAATATTTTTAGTAATATCTACAGATAAATTTGCATTAGCTCTGTGTTTAGCAACAAATCTTGCAATTAACGCATCGTTTTCAACAAATGTATAATTTCCGCTTACTGAAACTTTTTGAATGGGTTTGATCGTTACATTCGTTTCAAAACCTTTAGATTTATTAATACCAGCAATATTAACATATTGTCCCCATGGTGGACTTGGTAAATTTCCAAAAACAATTGAATTATCTTGTTCTCTGAAGAATGCTGCACCTGTAAAAATCACTTTTTTGTTATACAGTTGTTTTTCAAAACCTAATTCAGCTGTTGTGTTTTCTTGAGGTGTAAGCGCTGCATTTCCGTAAGGAGAATAAACTTGGTATAATGATGGCGAAACAACCGCACCACCAACAGAACCATAGAATTTTAAACCTAATTTAGAAATTGTGTAGGATGGATTAAAATTCCAAATTAAATAATCATCATAAACACTATGCTTGTGGTAACGAATACCTGTATTTATGTTTAATCCAATTTTGGTTTCATAAACAGCTGTTACATAAGGATCAACTACATTAAATTTAGCAACATTTCCAAGAATATCACCATAAGGTGTAAACTGATTCATATCAAAAAATTGAAATTGAACACCTGTAACTAAGTATAACGAACTTAATACATTATATTTATTAAAAGCATCAACATTTACATTTCTTGATTTGTAAAAAGAACTTGTATAATCTCTTTCTAATATTCCGAAAGAAGAATTGATTTTAAATTCCCCTTTTTTATATTTATAAGTTGGTGAAAAACCGGCTCTAAATTGTTCACTTGATAACGAATTAAATTCATTATCTGTAAAAGAACCATCATCAAAAGTTGATTTTAATTTATCGTAATTTGCGAAAAATTCTAAATTTAATTTATCATTCACTTTTACTCCAAATTGTTGGTTTAAATTTAATCTTGAGAAAATATCATCTTCAAAATTTACACCAGCTGCTTCACTTAAACCTTTAACTTCTGTACTGTTTAATGAAGTTAAAAACGAAACTTTTCCATTAGATCCATTAAATGAAAAACCTTGGTTTGATTCTTTACCATATAATTTGTGGTTTTCTGTTGTGTTTTGAGTTCCGACATTAACATACGCTGTACCTGAAACTTTATTCTTTACCGCTTTCTTTAAAGTAATATTAATAACTGCTGAAGCACCATTCGGACCATATAAAACAGTTGAAGCGCCTTTTAAGATTTCAATACTTTCTACTTGATCTACTGGTAATAATCTTAAATCGTAAGTTGTAGAAATACTTGAAGCATCAACAACCGGATTTCCATCAATTAAAATTAAAACTTGATTGGTGTTTCCACCACGCACAAATAAATCCAAGTTTTTTCCAGCACTTCCTTGGTTACCAACCACTTCAAATCCTGACAACTGACTTAATACTGTAGCTACACTTTGACCTTTTCTTTGTTCTAAATCTTTTTGTGTGATTTTTTCGATACTTCTACCCGATTTTGCTTTGCTTTGAGCAAACTTAGTATCCGTAATTACTACTTCTTCAATAGTTTTTGTAGCATCTTGTTCTTGTGCTATAGCAAAAGAAGTTCCCAACGTTAAAAACGCGGCAAGTTTAATGAAATTCGTTTTCATCTTTAATTTTTAAATTTAAAAAAATAGGAAAAAAGCACAGAATTACCCATACCCAAACTTTTTCTCCCGAAAGCTTGATACAATGAATTGAGGCAGGTCTCCTGGCTTGCGTATTATTGTTTTCCTTCCCATCCCGAACTCGGAACAGTGGATTTGTAGTAACAATAACCTAATTAGCATACAGTTGCGGGTACAGCTCAGGTATTTCACCTGATTCCCTTTTAATGAATTTTACGAAAAACGCAAAATCCAACCATAATTCGAGTGCAAAAATAGGAATTATCTAACCAAATCAAAATATTAATTGATTATAATGATTAAAATTTCAGTTTTGTAAAATTAAGATTCAAGGTATCGAACAACAATAGTTCATTATATAAAGTAGGTAATTCTAAAATCAATTTCAACGTTTCTTGAGCCATCATCGTTCCAATTATTCCCGTTAAAGTTCCTAAAACGCCATTTACTGAACAATTTGGAACATCCTCAGGATTCGGTGGTTCTGGAAAAATATCTCTTAAATTTTTAGAATTTTTGTGATTGAAAACAGCAATTTGTCCTTCAAACTTAAAAATACTTCCATAAATTAAAGGTAAATTAAGAGCTACACAAGTATCGTTGATTGTATAACGGGTACTAAAATTATCTGATCCATCAACTACATAATCGAAATTAGCGATGATATTTTTTGCATTTTTTAATGTCAATTTTTCTTCAAAAGATTGAATATTGATATTCGGATTTAAGTTTTCTAAAATAGCTTTAGCTGTAGTTGATTTGTATGCTCCAACTTGATTTTCAGTATATAAAATTTGACGATGCAAGTTGTGAACTTCCACTTTATCAAAATCTACAATACCAATATTTCCAACTCCAACTGCCGCTAAATATTGTAAAACCGGACAACCCAAACCACCAGCACCGATTACTAAAACGCGAGCTTGTTTGATTTTTAGTTGACCTGATTCGCCAATTTCAGGCAATTGCATTTGTTTGCTATATCTTAAAAAATCTTGAATTTTAACCATAATTAATACGTTTTATTTTGTAGAATAGGCGATGTCCCAATCTTTCCAAACCGGTTCATAACCCACTTTTCTAATCAGATTTGCGATTTCTTCAGAACTTCTTTCATCACTAATTTCAAACTGTTCTAAAGATTCTACATTCACTAAATAACCTCCAGGATTTGTTTTAGAAGCGGCACTCATGCTTGTCACTCCAATCGGTATAATGTTATTTCTGAATTTTTCGTTTTCACGAGTCGAGATGGAAATTTCTAAATCTTCATTCCAAATTCTGTACGCACAAATTAGTTGTAATAAATCTTTATCATCCATAATGAAATTATGTTTCTCCACTCCTTCTGCAGGACGCAATCTTGGAAAAGAAACCGAATATTTACTTTTCCAATAATTCTTCTGAAGGTAATCGATATGTAAAACATTGAAAAAACTATCGGTTCGCCAATCTTCCAAACCTAACAAAACACCTAAACCAATTTTATGAATTCCAGCCCTTGCCACTCGGTCTGGTGTTTCTAATCGGAAATCGAAATTTGATTTTTTTCCTTTTGGATGATACTTTTTGTACACTTCTTGATGATACGTTTCTTGATAGACCAAAACCGAATACACACCTGCTTCATGTAATTGTGAATATTCTTCCGTTGACAAAGGTTGCACCTCAACAGAAATATTAGAAAAATCCTTCTTAATTAAGTCAATCGCATTTAAAAAATAATTGATATTCACCGTATAATTCGCTTCGCCTGTTACCAATAAAACATGATCAAAACCCATTTTTTTGAGTTCAGCCACTTCTAGTAAAATTTCTGAATCTTTTAAAGTGATACGCTTTATTTTATTATCTAAACTAAAACCACAATAGGTACAAATGTTCTGACATTCGTTACTTAAATACAACGGCGCATACATTTGAATCGTTTTTCCAAATCTCTTTTTCGTTAAATAATGACTCATTTGTGCCATTTCTTCCAAATAAGGTTGGGCGGCTGGAGAAATTAAAACTATGAAATCTTCCAAACTTTTCTTTGATTTAGCTAACGCTCTTTCCACATCAATTGTGGTCGATTGATAGATTTTAGTTTGGATTTCCTTCCAATTATAGTGTTCAAAAACAGCTTTAAAAGTATTCATTATAAATCATTTAAAAAGGCTGTTAACGGACTTGAAGCCACAGCAAATTTCATCGGTTGTGCTAATTGAGCTTCAAAGGCATGTCGCCCAGCAATTACGGCTTCTTTAAAAGCTTGCGCCATTAAAACTGGATTTCCAGCAACTGCAATTGCCGTGTTTACTAACACCGCATCAGCACCTAATTCCATGGCTTTTGCTGCATCAGATGGCGCACCTAAACCTGCATCAATAATTACAGGAACCTTACTTTGTTCAATAATAATTTCTAAAAAATCGATGGTTTTTAAGCCCTTATTGCTTCCAATTGGCGCACCTAATGGCATAACAGCTGCAGTTCCAACTTCTTCTAAAAGCTTACACAAAACGGGATCTGCGTGAATGTATGGTAATACAATAAAACCTAGTTTTGCTAATTCTTCTGTAGCTTTTAAGGTTTCGATTGGATCAGGCATTAAGTATTTTGGATCGGGATGAATTTCTAATTTTATGAAATTTGTTTCCATAGCTTCTCTGGCTAATTGAGCAGCAAAAACTGCTTCTTTGGCATTTCTCGCACCAGAAGTATTTGGTAATAGCTTAGTATTATTTGGGAGATTTGATAAAATCGCATCAGTTTCTGTTTCAAAATCGACTCGTTTCAAAGCAACTGTTACCAATTCACTTGCTGAAGCTAAAATGGCTTTTCCCATTTCTACGTTCGAACCGAATTTTCCAGTTCCTACAAACAAACGAGAATTAAATATTGTATTTCCTATTTTTAATGGTTGCATATTTCTTTGGGTTTAAATAAAATTTCTGGGTTATCATGACGTGTAATTAAACCAGATACAGCTACTCCATACACACCCGCTTGTTCTAATTTTTCAAAATCTTCTATTTCAATTCCGCCAATAGCATAAATTGGGATGTCAATATTTCTATTTTTTAATTCCTTTAAAATTTCTTGATAGCCTTCAATTCCTAAGACTGGACTTAATTTTTCTTTAGTTGTTGTAAACCGAAAGGGTCCTAATCCGATGTAATCGCATTTTTCATTCACTCTTTGTAAAACATCTTCTAATGTATTTGCAGTTCCGCCAATGATTTTGTTTTTTAATAATATTCTTGCTTCCATAACAGAAATATCATCTAAACCTAAATGCACACCATCTGCATTAATTTCACTAGCCACTTGCAAATGGTCATTAATTATGAATGTAGCATCATACGCTCTACAAATTTTCTGTACCATTTTAGCAAGCGTTCGTACTTCTTCTATGGGTTTATTTTTATAGCGTAACTGAATCCATTTGCAGCCAGCGTCTAAAGCCTTACTAATATTGGCTAATTGTTGTTCAGGTGAATCTCCTTGCGAGATGTATTGAATTTTTTCAAGCATGATACGCTAATTTTGATAAATTGGATTGTAATATTTTTTCTGTATATAATTTTGCTTTTCTACAAGCTTGTTCTAAGTTTTCATCAAAGCATAAATAAGCTGTAATTGCCGAAGACAAAACACAACCAGATCCATGTTTCTCTGAACAATTTCCTAAAGTTGGATGAATTGTGATTTCTTTATTTTTCATAAAAAGAATATCTGTTCCTTTTATTTCCTTCTTATGTCCGCCTTTCCATAAAACAGCGGTATGATTTCTTAAATAATTCAGATTTTCTTCCACTGAAATGGCATTTGGAATTAATTTTAAAACCTCTTCCTGATTTGGAGTAATTAATTGAATCGCTTGTAAAATGAATTCTAAATCTTGTTGGTTTTCAATTTCTAAAAACGAGAATTCCGTTGTTGATTTTAAAACAGTATCCCAAATTATTGGAACTTTTGAATCGATACTTCTAATCTTTTGAATGATAAATTTCAAATCCGACAAACTAGAAACAATTCCGATTTTGATAGCTTTGATTTTATATGCTTTCAAGAACAATTCAATTTGAAATACTACTTTTTCAATAGTTACCCATTCCATTTCTACAAATTGATTTTCTGTTTGAATGGTGTAAGCTGTTGGAATGGCAATTCCGTACGTTTTCAATTGTTCAAACGTTTTAATATCCGCTAAAATTCCAGCTCCAGCTGAAGGATCAAATCCCGCAATGGTTAATACGAATGGACGATTTTCTGACATTTTTTAAATTTTTGAATTGGATGATCATTTAACCAAATACTTCCTAAAAGCGCAACCGAATCAAAACCTGAATCTAAAGCGATTTTGATGTTGTTTTCATTAATTCCTCCCAGCGCCACTAACTTTGTATTGAAATTTGTTCTATTACGTATTGCTTCTAAAAGATTTTCATCTGACTTATAATTTGGTTTCGAAATACTAGGAAAAACTGGACTCAAAAAAGCATAATAAAATTCGGTTTTTAAATCGTTAAATGTTTTCAAATTATGTGTTGATGTTGAGAAAATACACCTACAAGGTTTCAAAAACCTTGCAGGATTAACTTGCTCTTTCTCAGAAAAATGAATTCGATTAATATTAAACTCATGAGCCAAATGATGTTGTTCATGTAAAACCAATTTTGAATAAAATTTATCATCAATACGGGAAAGAAAACTTCTCATCTCCTTTTCAGAATAAGTAGGTTTTCTAACCTGTAAGAATTCTAATCCTTCTTCAAACAATTGATGAAGTATTTGAAATTCATTTTCGATTGAAAAAGGATTAGTAATAACAATCATTATGAATAAATTTCTTTACCTTTTTCTACAAACTCTTCAGATTTCGCTTTCATTCCTTCTTCTGCGGCAGCGGAATCTCTAATTTCTTGAGAGATTTTCATCGAACAGAATTTCGGTCCACACATCGAACAAAAATGCGCGACTTTCGCACCATCAGCAGGTAAAGTTTCATCGTGAAATTCTCTTGCTGTATCTGGGTCGAGTGCTAAATTAAATTGATCTTCCCAACGAAATTCGAAACGTGCTTTACTCAAAGCATTATCTCTATATTGTGCTCCTGGATGCCCTTTTGCTAAGTCGGCAGCATGAGCCGCAATTTTATAAGTGATTACACCATCTTTCACGTCTTTTTTATTGGGTAATCCCAAATGTTCTTTTGGTGTTACATAACATAACATCGCACAACCATACCAACCAATCATGGCAGCTCCAATAGCAGAAGTAATATGATCATAACCTGGTGCGATATCAGTGGTTAATGGTCCTAAAGTATAAAAAGGCGCTTCCTCACAATGTTCCAATTGTTTCTCCATATTTTCTTTAATCATGTGCATTGGCACGTGACCTGGACCTTCAATAAAAACCTGAACATCATGTTTCCAAGCGATTTTTGTCAGTTCTCCTAATGTTTCTAATTCGGCAAATTGTGCGGCATCATTCGCATCGGCGATGGAACCTGGACGGAGTCCGTCACCTAATGAAAAAGCGACATCGTATTTTTTAAGAATTTCGCAGATTTCCTCAAAATGTGTGTATAAAAAATTTTCTTGATGATGAAACAAACACCATTTCGCCATGATAGAACCACCTCGAGAAACAATTCCGGTTACACGATTGGCGGTTAAATGAATGTATCTTAAAAGTAAGCCCGCATGAATTGTGAAATAAGAAACACCTTGTTCTGCTTGTTCGATTAAGGTGTCGCGGAAAATTTCCCAAGTTAAATCTTCGGCTACACCTTTTACTTTTTCTAACGCTTGATAAATGGGCACAGTTCCAATTGGCACTGGCGAATTACGAATAATCCATTCTCTTGTTTCATGAATATTTTTACCTGTTGATAAATCCATAATTGTATCAGCTCCCCAACGGCAAGCCCAAACTGCTTTTTCCACTTCTTCATCAATACTTGAAGTCACGGCGCTGTTTCCGATGTTGGCATTAATCTTCACTAAAAAGTTTCTACCAATAATCATCGGTTCACTTTCTGGATGGTTGATATTATTTGGAATAACCGCTCTACCACATGCCACTTCGTTACGAACAAATTCTGGTGTAATTTTACTTTTCGGCGTATTCGCACCAAAACTATTTCCTGCGTGTTGGCATTGCATCGCTTTAGTTTGATTTTCCAATTGCTCGATGCGTTGGTTTTCACGAATGGCGACATATTCCATTTCTGGAGTGATCATTCCTTGTTTTGCGTAATACAATTGTGTTACGTTTTGACCTTCTTTCGCCCGTTTTGGTTTATGCTGATATTCGAATCGTAAATGATTTAATTTTTCATCGTATAAACGTTGCTTCCCATAATCGGAAGTGATTTCGTCTAGAATTTCTACATCATTTCTGTCTAAAATCCATTCTTCACGAATTCTTGGAATTCCTTTACGAACATCAACTTTAATATCAATATCTGTAAACGGTCCGGAAGTATCATAAACCGTTACGGGTAGATTTTGTTCTACATTTCCATTTGCTAATTTAGTATCTGACAATACAATTTCTCGCATGGCAACTTTTATTGGATGAATTTCCCCATCGAGGTACACTTTTCTCGAATTTGGAAATGGTTTTGTTGAAATTGTTTCTTCTTGCATTTTTTGTATAGATTAGTTAACCGCCTTGAGTTGCAGTAATGATTAGAATATCGTCTGAAGGAAATAAGAAAGTGTTTTCCCAATGAATTTTGGAAACAATAGAGCCATTAACACCAATGGCAATACCATTTTGTTTGTTTGGACGTTCTAAATCCAAAAGTTCTTGAACAGAAATAGTTTCTTGTTCGAAGTTTTTTAATTGGTTGTTGATTTTTAATTCCATTACCTAAATTTTTAAAAAAGCTTTAGGAATGGCTACTCAAGAAAGTGCGTATGAAATACACTTATACAGAAAGAAGTCATTTACTTTTCCCTACGCTAGTATGATCTAGATCAGGTTCAGAGGGTAAAATCTCAGCTTGCTAATTCGCAAACACCCCTAAAGCATTGCAAATGTATAAATAAAATTATTAACAATCTGAAATTATTTCCTTATCTTTACGTAAGAAATTAAGCACGTAAATTATTATGGAAAAATTTATACTATTATTGTTGAGTTCATTTGTGGGTTTTGCACAACAATCAATTGAACTAAAGTTAGTGAATGATAATATTGGCACTCCATTTTATAATTCTATGGCAGGTATTTATGGAGAAAACTCTAATGATGCTGGATTGAATGCAATATTACTAAACCATAATGTTATGACTTATGCAGATAAAGGAATAAATGCTGCAGACAATTTACATTATATGGCAATTGATTGCGGAAGCTGTAACTTACAAAATTTAAAACAAGATTTAATTAATTATAACAGCGTAATTCAAAGTGCGGGTATTTCGGAATATTATTATTTCAACAATACATTGATTGTAAGATTTATAAATAATAATTTTATCACAAGTATAAATCCAAATAATGGAATAATTGAAACAAATGATAGTCCCTTAAATTCAATATTTCAAAATCATAATGTTTATTTAATGAATAATGCATATTCTATGCAAGACAGATATTTTATTAAATGTAATGATTGCAATTTAAACAATTTAAAAACTGAATTAGAGTCTTATGTAACAGGAATTATAAATACAGAATACGTTACAAGTCAGTTGGTTTTAAACAACGAAACATTTGAAAACAAAGCAACTTCAATTTATCCAAATCCGTTTCAAAATGAATTAAAAATTGAATCTGTTAAAACCATTTCAAGTTATGAAGTAATTGATATTTCTGGGAAAATGATAATTAATTCTCAAAGTAAAACTGAATTTGAAAATTCGATTTCACAATTAAATAATGGAATATATTTTCTTCAGCTAAACTATTATGACAGCACTAAGTCAACTCATAAAATAATTAAAAACTAAGTTTTATTACTTCTCCATATTTAATAGAATATAACGAAAAAGCATCTTTTAATTGGGTTTTATGATAACGAGATAAAATGCTTCTTATACTGCCAGCATGACAAATAACAATAATTTTATCTACTTTTTTTTGAAGTAATTCGGAGTAAAATTCTCCTACACGTTCATGTAAATCTTCAAAGGATTCGCCATTAGGAACGCGAACGGTAACAAAATTATCCATCCAAGGTTTGATTTCTTCTTGTGGAATATCGTTCCAAGGTTGCAATTCCCAATTTCCGAAATCCATTTCCATTAAGCGAGTATCGAAAGTACTAACATCTGAAATAAATTCAGCCATTTTTTTACATCTTAGTAATGGACTAGAATACACACTAGCATCAATAGGAAGTTGTGCTTTTATTTCTTGAAAAATATCTAAATATGGTTCTTTGATATCCACATCGGCTTGACCGTAACAAATCCCTTTTTCACAAATAGTTTCCGTATGACGAACTAAGAAAATTTCCATAATGCTATAAATGATAAATAAAATACTACTTCTGCAATTTGTTGCGTGGCGCCTAAACAATCACCTGTGTAACCGCCAATCCATTTTTTAAAATAACGAATTAAGAAAAAACGTAAAATACATAAAGGAATTAAAATTAAAATATATTTCCAGTTAAAAAAAGCAAGAAACAACAAAGGAGCTAACCCAAAAACAAAAGCGCCAACAATTTCTTTCCAAGTATTTTGTTTAGCGATGGGTTTGCTTTTAGACAATTCATCTTCACGAACATATTCTGTGGTGAAAATAATAGATATTGCGGTTAATCTTGAAAGAGAATGCGTTATAACAAATAATAGAAGTATTACATAAATAATTATATCATCTAAATAACCAATACTAATTAATTCTTTTATAACAGTATTTATCGCGAAAAACTTAATCGCAAATAACAACACCAAACCAATTGCTCCATACGCTCCAATGGCGCTATCTTTCATAATTTTAAGGATTTTTTCTTTCGTCCAACCGCCACCAAAACCGTCACAAACATCTGCGAAACCGTCTTCGTGAAATGCACCAGTTGTTAAAATATTAGCTAACAAACTAAAAAGAATCGCTAATTCTAAAGAAAATATTTTATAAGAAAGGGCGAAAACTATTGCGCCAATTCCACCTACGATATATCCAATTAAAGGAAAATATCTAGTAGCTTTATTTAAATACGTTGGATCGTGTGTGATGTTTTTTGGACAAGGAATTCTTGTGTAAAACATTAAGGCTGTAAAAAATATATCTAATTGTTTTTTCATTTTTGATTTAATTTGGTTTGCCACGAAGACACGAAGTCGCAAAGGTTTATTACTTGACTCTTTTACTTTTTACTTGGCTCTTTCTACTTGGCTCTTTCTACTTGGCTCTTTTTACTTGGCTCTTTTTACTTGACTCTTTTTACTTGACTCTTCTATTTATTACTTACTCCGGCACTTTCGAAACTTGCCATTTCGTTAAAAAAGGCAACGGCGGATTTTATAATTGGAAAAGCAACTGCTACTCCACTTCCTTCTCCCAAACGCATTTCTAAATTAATAAGTGGTTCTGCATTTAAATAATTTAATAAGGTGATATGTGCCTTTTCAGAAGAACAATGACAAAAAATCGCGTTCTTTTTTATTTCGGGATTTTTGATTGATGCGATTAAATAACTAACAGTCGCAATAAATCCGTCCACTAAAATAATCATGTTTTTATTATACGCTTCTAACATTGCACCAGCCATTTGAATGATTTCAAAACCTCCAAAACAAGCTATAGTTTCCTCAAAATTTGTGCTGTTATGAGTCGAAATTGCATCCGACAAAAGTTGTACTTTTCTATTATATTTTTTAATATCAACTCCAGTTCCTTTTCCTACACAATCTGCAATTGGAATTTGGGTTAAAACCGACATTAAAACGGAAGCCGAAGAAGTATTTCCAATTCCCATTTCTCCAAAACCAATACAATTTGTTCCTGAATTAGCAATTTGTTCCGTAATTTCTTTTCCGAATTGAAACGCTAAATTCAGTTCTTGTAAACTCATCGCTGGAGTTTGCAAAAACGATTGCGTTCCTTTTGCGACTTTTTTATCAATTAATTTTTCAATTTTTGGAAAATCGTAGTTGACACCTGCATCTACAATTTTTAAATCGATGTTATTTTGTTTGCAAAACACATTAATTGCTGCGCCATCTGTTAGAAAATTCTCTACCATTTGTCGGGTTACTTCTTGCGGAAACGCGCTTACTCCGTGATTCGCAATTCCGTGATCAGCTGCAAAAACGACTAAAGTAGGTTTTGTGATTTGTATTTCTAAAGATTGTTGAATCGTAGCAATTTGATACGCGATAGTTTCTAGCTTACCTAAAGCGCCTAATGGTTTGGTTTTAGTATCAATTTTTTGTTGGATAGTTTCGCTTGAAATTTTTGAAGCACTTGTTTCTGTGATTTCGCTTTCAAAATGTATTTCCTCTTTTATAGTTGTATTTTCAATTTCAGTTACAACTGGCGAAACGGTTTTTTCATTCCATTTTAGCTGTTGCAACATCGGTTGATTATCGTAATTTGTAGCTGGTTTTCCTACACAGAAATAGCCAATAGGTTCAATATACTCTGGAAAATTTAATAGGTTTTTAAAATCGTAATGATTTAAAATAGAAACCCAACCCATAGAAAAACCTTGTTCAGTTAAGGATAACCAAACATTTTGAGCCGCACAAACCGCACTGTATTTTATGGATTCGTTGCTACCAACAGTTCCAATGGTGAACGTATCTAAAACACTTCTATCGTAGGCAATTATCAATCCGATTGGCGCTTCTTCAATAGCTTCTAACTTTAATTGTAAATATTTTTCTTTTTGAGTTGGAGAATCCGTTAAATTAGCGGCTTTCTCGTGATAATTTTGAAATATTTTCTTTATTTCAGATTTAATTTCTGCTTTTCGAACAATATAAAATCTGGTTGCATTCGTTAAGCCGACACTTGGTGCAAAATGTCCTGCTAAAATGGCTTTATCTAAAACTTCTTGAGGTACTTCATCCGTTGTAAAATGACGCGTATCTCTTCTTTGTTTCATAATTTCGTGTAAACTCATCATTTATTCTTCCCAGATTAAAAAGCAATAATTATCGTATGTTTTCTTGGTGAATTTTGGCAATTCAATCTTATTTTTAAATATCGGACAATTGATCACTAAAGTATGATATTCGCCATTTTCACCACATGCATCAATTCCTTTTTGTTGTAATTCGAGTGCTAATTCTTTGGTTACGATTTTACCCAAATAGTCTTCACCCATTTCTACATTACACGAAACGATCATGGTTTCAATTCCAGCATCAATCATTTGAAAAACCAAATCTATTCTATCTTGTTGCCATAAAGGCAGAAAAGCTTTTAGTCCTGCAGCATGACAAACTTTTTCTTCCCATTCTCGATGCGGTTCTAAATCGATATCTCCAAAAACAATACCTTCAATTTCGTATTGCTTTTTAATCTCGTGTAAAATCGCAATATAATTTTTTTCATACTCATTCCAAGATGCTGGAACTGCTACTAAAGGCACACCAATTTGTTTAGCATGTTGCTCTAATACAGAAAATGGAATACCGTGTGAACGCGAAACTCTTCCGTTTTCATTCATCATGTTTAGCAAAACTGTAGGCTTTAAGCCTTGTTCAGCTGCTTTCATTAAGGCGAAACAACTGTCTTTTCCTCCACTCCAAGAACTTAGTACTTTCATGTTTTTTATAATTCAAATTTTTAAATTCATTTATCCTTCGACTCCGCTCAGGAAGACAAAGTCTAAAAAATACAAAATTTATTTGACTTGCATCGGTAAACCGGAAACCATAAAAGTTACTTTATCTGCTTTTTTAGCAATAAACTGATTGACCCAACCTTGTAATTCAACAAATTTTCTACCGATATGCGTTTCTGCGTGAACACCCATTCCGATTTCATTGGTGATGATTAGTATCGTTGTATCTTCCATTAAAGCTAACTTTTCAATTTCAACTTTAGCTAATTCTAAAGAAAGTTCCACATCATTTTTCGTATCTACAAAAAAGTTTGTTAACCACAAAGTCACACAATCTATAATAGCAACTCTTCCTTTAAAATCAATTTGAGATAAGTTTTTTTCTTCTTCAATGTTCGTCCAATTTTCGTCTCTTTCACTCTGATGTCGGTCGATTCTTTTCTGAAAATCACCATCCCATTTTCGGGCTGTAGCCACATACATTGGATTCTTTGAAAGTTCTAATGCTACATTTTGAGCATAGCTACTTTTTCCAGACCGTTCTCCACCAGTAATTAAATATATCATTCTTATAATTTTATAGGTTTGTAAGATCAAGAAAAGCTTTCCAATTTTAATGAAATTATTTTTACGATCTAATCACTTCGTAAAGATAGTATTTTTACGAATTTCAAAAATTAAACCCTCATTTTTTTTATACATTTGCAAAAACAACAACAATGAATCGCTTTTACTTATTTATTTTTACCTTTTTATCTTTATTCCTATTTAATTGTAAGAAAGAAACTTCTACAAATGAAATTGAACTTGCAAAGAACAACATCAAGTATGCTAAAAGTTTATCTATAGAAGAAGGAACAGATTTTACAATCGTAAAAATTTCAAATCCATGGCCTAATGCAAAAGAAACGTTTACTTATGTTTTAAGAAAAAATAATAGTAAAATTCCAAGCACCTACTCGAAACTTCCCATTATTGATGTTCCATTAAAAACTTCAATAGTAACTTCCACTACTATAATTCCTTTTTTAGAGCAATTAGGTGTGGAAGAAAAATTAATTGGTTTTCCACATACAGATTATATTTCTTCAGAAAAAACAAGAGCCTTAATTGACCAAAAAAAGATTGCTAATGTAGGGCAAAATGAAAGTTTAAATATTGAAAAAATCATAGAATTAAATCCGGATGTTTTAGTTTCTTTTTGTGTGGATAATGTAAATCCGACTTTAAAAAACTTACAACAAAACGGTATTAAAGTTGTGATTCAAGCGGATTGGATGGAACAAACCCCACTTGGAAAAGCAGAATGGATCAAATTATACGGCGCTTTATTCGGAAAAGAAAAAGAAGCCAATGACATTTTTAATTCGATTGAAAAAAATTATAACGAAACCCTAGCTTTAGTTCAAAATATAAAGAAACAACCTTCTATCTTTTTAGGTTCGTTGTATCAAGATCAATGGTTTGTGCCGAATGGAAATAGTTGGTTA
The DNA here is from genome assembly GCA_964461805.1 of uncultured Flavobacterium sp. Classification (GTDB taxonomy): domain Bacteria; phylum Bacteroidota; class Bacteroidia; order Flavobacteriales; family Flavobacteriaceae; genus Flavobacterium. Next base: position 28,783 of record CAYWVV010000011.1, on the reverse strand, counting down.
GCCTATTATATGAAAGAGGCAAAAGGCGATTATTTATGGAAACAAACCGAAGGGACTGGAAGTACGCCTTTAAGTTTTGAAAAAGTTTTAGAAACCGCTCACGCTGCAGATAAATGGATCACAAGTAGTTTCAGCTCTTTAAATAACATGAAAACTACCAACCCAAATTATGCCGCTTTCGATGCTTTTAAAAAAGGAGAAATATATAGTTTTGAAGTTAAAAAAGGAAAAACAGGTGGTGTAATTTATTACGAACAAAGTCCTTCTCGTCCTGACTTAGTGTTGAAAGATTTTATTAAAATTTTACATCCAGAATTGATGGCAGGCTACGAATTCACCTTTGCTACAAAAATCAAATAAATGCAAAAAACATTTAAAAATAGCTCACTATTTATTGGATTGTTTACCATCCTTATCTTAGCTTTTCTAGCGAATTTAGCTTTGGGAAACGTATTAATTCCGTTAGGAGATGTGTGTGAAATATTAATCCATCAAACGCATGAAAAACAAACTTGGACATATATTATTTTGGAGTATAGATTTCCAAAAGCAATTGTTGCGATTTTAACTGGAGTTGGATTGAGTATTTCCGGATTAATCATGCAAACGCTATTTAGAAACCCATTAGCTGGACCTTATGTTTTAGGGTTGAGTTCTGGTGCGAGTTTAGGTGTGGCTATTGTAATTATGGGTTCTTTTCTGCTACCCACTTTTGTAGCTGATTTTCTAGTAAATGATTACGGAATTTTAATTGGGGCTTTCTTTGGAAGTTTAGTGGTGCTTTTATTGGTTTTCTTCGTAGCTTCAAAATTAAAAGACACCATGTCTATTTTGATAGTTGGACTAATGTTTAGCAGTTTAACGAGCGCAATTATTAATGTATTAACCACTTTTTCTAGTGCTGAACAATTACAAAAATTTACGTTTTGGACTTTAGGAAGTTTAGGCAATTTGAATGAAAATCAAGTCTATTTATTAACGATTGTTGTTTCGATAGGATTGCTTTTAAGTTTTACGATTATCAAACCTTTAGATGGTTTATTATTAGGTGAAAATTATGCCAGAAGTTTAGGAATATCGATTAAAAGAACACGAAATATCAGTATTATTGCCACCAGTATTTTAGCAGGAACGATAACCGCATTTGTGGGTCCAATTGCTTTTGTTGGATTAGCGATTCCGCATATGGCGAAGTTGATTTTTCAAACGAGTCAGCATAAAACTCTTTTTGTTGCCACGTTGCTTTTAGGCGGAATAACAATGTTAGTTTGTGATACGATTTCGCAAATGCCGAATCAAGATTTCACTATTCCAATAAATGCGATTACTTCTATTTTAGGCGCGCCAGTTGTGATTTGGTTAATTATTAGAAAGAAAGGAATTAGATAATTATGGAGTCGAAAGCTATCTTAAAAACAGAAAATCTTAACATCGGATATACTTCTAAAAAAGGCACTATCAATATTGCTTCAAATATCAACATCGAATTAGAAGCCGGAAAATTAATTACTTTAATTGGAGGAAACGGAATTGGTAAATCAACATTATTAAAAACAATCACTTCCATTATTCCTGCTTTGGAAGGACAAGTTTTTCTTTCTGATAAAAAAATAGCGGAGTATTCTCCAGAATCTTTAGCTCAAAATTTAAGTATTGTAACAACTGAAAAATTACCAGCCAGTAATTTAACGGTTTCGGAATTAATTGCTTTAGGTCGACATCCTTATACGAATTGGATGGGAAACTTAACAGAAAACGACTTCAATCATATTGAAGAAGCGATAAAAATCACAAATATTAGTCATTTACAATATAAAAAATACAGTGAAATAAGTGATGGTCAATTACAAAAAGTGATGATTGCAAGAGCTTTAGCACAAGATACACCGCTAATTATTTTAGATGAACCAACAACTCATTTAGATTTATTTCATAAAGTGGCGGTTTTTAAATTGTTGAAGAAATTAGCCAACGAAAACAATAAATGCATTTTATTTTCGACACATGATATCGATTTGGCGATTCAATTAAGTGATGAAATGATTGTAATGACTGAAGATTTTTGCATTCAAGACCAACCTTGTAATTTAATAGAAAAAGGTATTTTCGATACTTTATTTAAAGATGAACATATCGTTTTTGATAAAACTTATGGTAAGTTTGTTGTGAGATAGAAATAAATTAATATTAAAAAAATGAATTTAAAAAACATACTTCCATTTGAGAAATACACTTTAATAACTTCGCTTTCTAAAGAAGAAGTTTTAAAAAAAATTGAAGATACTATTCAACCGGAACAAAAATTTAAAATTTCAGTTTTTGGAGAAAATTTTAGTAAATCATATTCTGGAAAAATTACTAATAATACTTTTTCTATCACAAGAAATATAAATTACAGAAATTCATTTTTACCTTTTATTACTGGCACAGTTATAACTTCAATTAACAACAAAACTAATATTGATATTAAGATGAGACCAATTTTACCTGTTCTTATTTTTATTTCGATTTGGATGAGTATTGTGGGAATTGTTTGTATTTCAATGTTGACAGTTGCAATTATCAATTTTGATGAATTTTCAATTAATGAATTTTCACCAGCTGCTTTAATACCATTCGGAATGTTTCTTTTCGGATTTTTATTGACTTATTTTGCTTTTAAAACCGAAAGCAAAATATCTAAAGAATTTCTAGAAAAACTTTTGGAAGCTGAGATAAAAAATGAAATTTAATTAGTCTAAAATCTTGTCAAAACTTTCCTTAAAGATTTCTCTCACTTCACCCGCTTTTAAATCTCCTAATTCTATATTTCCTACACGAACTCTGATTAATCGTAAGGTTGGAAAACCAACAGCCGAAGTCATTTTTCGTACTTGACGGAATTTCCCTTCGGTTAAAGTAATCGAAACCCAACTTGTTGGACCATGGCGTTCATCTCTAATTCTTCTACCTTCACCAATATGTGTTGGAACTGGAATTAACTTCGCATCACATTTTTTAGTGATGTATTTTTTACCGTGAAAACCGATTTCCACACCATTTTTTAATTGTTCGACAGCTTCATCGGTAATTATTCCATCGACTTGCGCATAATATTCTTTTTCCACTTTTTTACTTCGGACTAATTCGCTCATCATGCCATCAGTGGTCAGTAATAACAAACCTTCCGAATCTTCATCGAGTCTTCCAATTGCCATAGTTCCTTCTGGAAAATCGTACAATTCACCCAATTTACGTTTGTTACGTTTTAGTTCGTAAATAAATTGAGAGATAAATCCGTGTGGCTTGTGTAAAATAAAATGTTGATGTGAATTCATTTTGCAAAAATAGTTTTAATTTTTAATTTAAAACGCCACGAATTCACGAATATTTTTTGCCTTTTGGAATTAGTAAGATTCGAATTTCATCGAAGATGAACTAATTTCACAAATAAAGATTTTTTAATTCGATAATTCGTGGCAAACAATCATAAAAATAATTTCACGTATTTTAATAAAAATTAAAAAAGGAAAATATAAAAATCTTCGAATCTGCGGTAAAATTTAAAAAAAATACTATTTTTACTTTTTATAAAATTATATCCCAAAAATGAACACATCCATAATCTTAGTATTCGCCATTTTAGTTTCGTTAGCCATTGGTTTTTACATTGGCAAACTGCTTTCAAAAACCCAATCTAATGCTGAAAAAAGCAATTTAGACGGACAATTAACTTCACAAAACAATCAACTTTCCGAATTAAAAATTTCGTTTCAAAATTTACAAATCGAGAAGCAAAAAGTACAAGCTGAAAAAGAAGAATTTGCTATTTTATTAGCGAAAAAAGAAAATGATTTCGATAATTTATTGGAAAGAAATAAAGAACAAAAACAAGAAGTAAACGAATTACAAGAGAAATTCAGCAAAGAATTTGAAAACTTAGCGAATAAAATTCTAGAAGAAAAAACACAGAAATTTACGGATCAAAATAAGGAAAATTTAAAAAATATTTTATCACCTTTACAAGATAAAATTCTTCATTTTGAGAAAAAAGTAGAAGATACTCATAAAGAAAGTATCGATTATCATGCCGCTTTACGTCAGCAAATAGTAGGCTTACGCGAAATGAATGCACAAATGAGCAAAGAAACCCTCAACCTAACTAAAGCGTTAAAAGGCGATAGTAAAATGCAAGGAAATTGGGGCGAATTGGTTTTGGAACGTGTGTTAGAAAAATCAGGATTAGAAAAAGGGCGCGAATACGAAGTGCAACAATCTTTCACTAATGAAGAAGGATCAAGAATTTTACCCGATGTGATTATCAATTTACCAGATGGAAAAAAGATGATTGTAGATAGTAAAGTTTCTTTAACTGCTTATGAAAGATATGTAAATGAAGAAGACGATGCTCAACAAAATATCTATTTAAAAGAACACGTTAATTCTGTAAAACGTCATGTGGAGCAATTGAGCGACAAACGTTATCAAGACATTTACCATATGGAAAGTCCGGATTTTGTATTGTTATTTATTCCAATTGAACCTGCGTTTGCTTTGGCTTTACAAGAAGATTTAACTTTATACAACAAGGCATTTGAGAAAAACATAGTGATTGTGACACCTTCTACTCTATTGGCGACTTTACGTACGATTGATAGCATGTGGACCAATCAAAAGCAACAAGAAAATGCAATTGAAATTGCGCGTCAAGCAGGAGCATTATATGATAAATTTGAAGGTTTTGTTACCGATTTAATCAAGATTGGAAAGAAAATGGATGAAGCCAAAGTGGAATATTCATCCGCAATGAATAAATTAACTGAAGGAAAAGGAAATTTAGTAACGAGTGCCGAAAAGTTAAAGAAAATGGGTGCTAAAGCGAAAAAAGCCTTACCAGAAGCCCTTTTAAAAAGAGCCGAAAATAACGAAGAATTACTAACCGAATCTGAATAATACTCAGATAAAATCCGAAAATATGACTATAATACGAAAAATTTTAGTGTATGGCATATTAGCCATTGTGTTAACAGGTTCAGCTTACATTGCCGCTTTATATTATGCTACTTTTAGTGACGGAATTAGAACTGGAGAATTGATTAAGTTTAGTCATAAAGGTTATATTTTTAAAACTTGGGAAGGTGAATTAAGTCAGGGACTTTCAGGTTCTCAAAAATTTGCTTTTTCTGTCATGGACAACCAGCCAGAAGTGATCGAACAAATGAAACTGAATCAAGGAAAATTTGTAAAAATTGAATATATTGAACGTTACGGAACCTTTTCTTGGTGGGGCGAAACCAATTATTACATCACTAAAGTTACTCCAGAAAAATCACCTTATTTTAACGTTAAATAATGAATAATTCTAATACGGTTTCCGCATCAAAAATCACATTATCGGAATTAATGTTGCCTTCTCATAGCAATTTTAGTGGTAAAATTCATGGTGGCTATTTGTTGAGTTTGATGGATCAAATTGCCTTTGCATGTGCTTCCAAATATTGTGGAAGTTATTGTGTAACCGCTTCTGTTGATACCGTAAACTTTTTAAATCCAGTAGAAATCGGCGAACTTGTTACTTTAAAAGCTTGCGTAAACTATGTTGGAAATAGCTCCATGGTTGTGGGTATTCGAGTGACTTCGCAAAACATTCAAACTGGTAAAGTGAAACACACTAATTCTAGTTATTTTACGATGGTTGCCAAAAATGATAAAGGCGAGAATGTTCAAGTTCCAAAATTAGTTTTATCAAATTTAGAAGAAGTCCGTCGTTTTTATGAAAGTATCAACCGAATTTCTGCCAAAAAAGCCTCTTTACAAGACGAAATTACTTTAGATTTTTCATCACAAGAAGCTTTAGATAATTTAAATAAATACAACATCATTCTAAACATAAAATAATGAGAAACCATATTATCAGAACTTTATTTATAGCAGTATTATTTACTTTTTCTTTAAATATTTATTCTCAACCTGGAGCTGACACTACAAAAGTTGCTTTTATTGCCTATTGGTCTAAAGGAGACAGTTATAAATTTAAAATGGTAAAGTCTATTGAAAAATTTAAAAACGAAAAATCAGTAAAAAATGATTCCATTGTTTATGATGCTTTTTTTAAAGTATTAGATTCAACAGCAACATCTTATAAAATAAGTTGGAAATACAAGTGTGATATTTTGTATTCATTAAATATTCCAGAAAAAATCAAAAATCAAAACAAATCAATTACAGAAATTGAAGTCATTTATACAACTGATGAAACTGGATCAGGTGTTAGCATTGAAAACTGGAAAATCATTTCTGATATTTACATAAAAATAATTAACGATGTAAAAAAAGATTTAAATCCAGAAGAAGACAAAATTTATAGTGGACTTTTAAACCCAATGATTAATGCGTTATCAAATAAAGAAGGTATAGATGAATACTGTGCGAAAGAATTACAGTTATTTCATTATCCTTTTGGAGTAGAATTTGACCCTGAAGAAGAATTAACCTATGATCAAGTTATTCCAAGTCCCTTTTCAAAAGAAGGTTTAAAGGCTAAATCTAAACTATATTTTACTGAACATAATTTCAAAGATTCACATTGTACTTTTTATTCAGAATTAAATGTAGATCCTGAAGATTCTAAAAAATTAGTTACAACTTTATTGAAAAATATGGGAGTAAAAGATAAGGATTTAAAAGCAGATATTAAAAAATCAAAGTACGAAATAAATGACATTAATGGCTTTGACTATATTTATAACCCTGGTGTTCCCATGTATATATTTAACAAAAGAACAGTTGTTACTGATTTAAAAGACCAAAACGATTCCAGAATTGATACTATAGAAATTGAATTTATTGAGTAAATATCAACACAAGCAACAGTTATCAATTTCAATAATTTTACATCATTAAATAAGGATTCTAAAAACGAAAACTAGTTGTAAAAGTATTTGAATAAAATATTTGAAAGACACTTTTAGAAATTCTTAATTACAAAAATATTCTTCCAAAAAATACAGGAATTTATATTTTAAATATAGAAGCAAAATAAGGTGAAAAATTTGAAAAAATATTAGAAAACAACTTTCACAAACTTATTTAAATAATCTAAATGTAAGATGGTTTTAGTGTTAGATTCATTTTTATCATACATTGGAATGAACTTGGCTCCATAAACAATTTCATCAAAGGTATAAGAAGTCCGTTTTACAACTGTTGAACTATACATATCATCAAAAGCTTTTACATACACTAATACTTCTCCAATAGTTTGTTGATAGTCTGCTGCAATAAAATTAAAAAATGGACTTTCCTCGTCTATCGGATGCACTAATGTCCAACTTAAAGTTAATGAATTAATTTTATTCATTTCTAAAGGTAAACTATAAAATTTATTTGTAGTTACTCCATTTTCTTCAACTAAAATTCCCACGGTAATAAAAGCTTCTGCGTCAGATAGATTTGTGTTTTTATGAGGTACCATTCTCAACATTAATGCTTTACCATCTTTATAAGGTGCAATTAAAGCATTTTCAGAAAATTTAATATAGGCATTTGGTCTGCTAAACCTACCATAAAATAATCCCGTTGCAATAGCAAAACTCAACAATCCTGATAAAGCTTCTACTGCAGCAACAAAACTAGCAGAAAAACCGGATGGACTTATGTGTCCATAACCAACAGTTGTAAAGGTTTGAATACTAAAGAAAAATGCTTCTCCGAATTTATCCAATCTTGTAATTGATTCAACTCCTCTTAAATTCTCAACACCAATTAATAAATAAATGGAAGCAAATAAAACGTTAACAACAAAATAAAAAAGAATAATAATAAAAAAGAATTTCCATCGTGGAATTTTTAGCATAATATGATACCAACTTATGCCTTCTAAAAATCCAATTCCTACTTTTTGAATATTTGCATTTCCATTTTTATTCACAAAACGACCTCCGTAATTTTGTGAATTAGTCCCAAAACCAGTATTGTTATCCGCTTTAGCTTTTTTATTTATTTTCTTTCGCAATGCCATATATTAAAAAAGTCCCACATGAATGAGACTTTGTAAATTTATAATAAATTAATTATTTAAAAAACTCTAATTAAATTAAATCCAAAAGCAATTTGTCCATCACCCCAATTTCCAGCGGTATTTCCTAAAAATCCAGATTCATGCATGGCTTGCGAATTGGTAAAATGCATTTGAAAAATGTGTCCGCCAGTTTCTAAATCAAAACCAATAGAAAGAGGATTTCTAAAAGTAGAATTACTTGCTCTATTTAAATGTGCGGCATAATCCATATTAAAAGACCAACGTTTTGTGAATTTATATCTTCCACCTAAACCCAAGGCAAATTGACTGTTATCTTGAGAATCATTAGCCACATAGTTTTCATGAAAATACGTTGGTGCCATTTCTAAAGACAATTTATCGTTGAACTTTCTAGAAATAAGTATTTGGTTCACATAAGCCAATCTATCTGTAAATTCTAATTTAGGTAAAAGATCTTTGTCTAATTCCGAATTAATAGCTAAACTATTAAAACCTACAATTTCAAAAGGTGAACCCGTATTTTTCTGACTAACTAATTTATATTTTACTGCAAATTCATAGGCTTTTTGAAATCCAGAACGAGAAGCATGAACACTAATACCATCTGTTAATCCGTATACAAATTGCAAACGTGTATTGGCTTCATCTAAACCAAAAAAATCTTCAAAACCATTATTAAAATATCCAAATCTATGGGAAACTACAAAATACAAATCTCCTTTAGAAGCTAATTTTGTAGATTCTAAATTAACAATTTTTAATGATTTAAATGCTGAAGAAACAGGTTCGTTTGGCTGAGCAACAGAATCTATTTCATTTAACAAATCGTCTTGAGCTACCATTAATAATGGGAAAACGCAAGACAATACTAGTAAGGTTTTTTTTAACATAATTTCTATTTTATTTGGGCTTGGTCTATTTTAATTTCTTCTAACAATGAATCATAACCTATTAATCTTCCTTGTACTACTATATTTTCATTCAACTTAACATTTGCAGAATTGGTGAACAAAACAAATACTTTTTCATCTAACACAACTGAATTGGTTACACTATCAATAGTCGTAATTTTTCCTTTTACAGTAATGGACTTATCTAGATACTTTGCATTTGCTTTGGTTTCATCTGCAACAAATTCCTTTAAAATTTGATTTACAGTTACCGAAAAAGCTGCTTTCTCTGTTGCTATATCTCTATGCTCATGATACAAATATTTGTAACCTAAGAATAAAACTAATATTAAAACTAGTGAACTGATGACTATTTTTTTCATAAGATTAATTATTTGTATATACAAACTTAATATTTTTTTCGTAATATTGTATGTAATACTAAGGTTTTTAACATGGGAAAAATAAAATATTTGATTATTACAGCTTTTTTTGGAACAATAAGCTGTACAAACAATTCGGAAGATGATTTAACCAATCCGATTGTATTAGGTAACACTAGATATAGTGAAAATGTAAAACCAATTATTGATAATAATTGTATTTCTTGTCATGGAGCAACCCCTTCAAATGGTGCTCCAATGTCTTTAGTTACTTACGCTCAAGTAAAAGAAGCAGTACAAAATAGAGGTTTATTGGATAGAATATCTAAATCACAAGGCGCACCAGGAATGATGCCAAGCCAAGGGGCTAGATTGCCTCAAACTACAATAGATTTAATTGTAGATTGGAATACAGACGGATTATTAGAATAGTTATTATAAAAAATATATTTATGAAGAAAATTGGAATATTAGTATTGGTTGTACTGTGTAGCTTTACATCAATACAAGAAAAAAAAATAACAAAAACAGGTTCAATCACATTTGAAGCTTCTGTGCCATCTTTTGAAGAAGTAAAAGGAAAGAACACGGCGGTAACTTGTGTTTTAAACACGAGTAATGGAGAAATTGCAGCTTTAGCTTTAATGAAAGGTTTTCGATTTAAAGTGGCTTTAATGGAAGAACATTTTAATGAAAACTATATAGAAAGTTCAAAATTTCCCAAAGCAACATTTAAAGGAAAGATTGAAGATTTTGATGTGTCTAAAATAACCGCATCTTCTAAAGATTTCACAATTAGAGGAAAATTAGAACTTCATGGAAAAAGTAAAGACATAACTTCTGTTGCAAAAATCAAAAAAATCGGAACAGATATTGAAGTCAAAACAAATTTTTCTGTAAATGTTTCCGACTTTAACATAGAAATTCCGAGTGCCGTTTCTAAAAAAGTAACAAAAAAAATTACCATTGATTGTAACTTTTTATTAAAATAGCATACTAATTCTTAAAATTAAACCAAAAACAATGAAAAACTTACAACAAATTGCGTTGGTTGCTTTTGCAATTTTCTCTACTCAATTTTATGCACAAACTAAAACTGGTGCAGTTACTTACGAAATGACAATGCCAGATAATGAAGAAATGGCTTCAATGGGAAGTAATACTATAAAAATTTCGTTTAACGAAAAATCAACTGCTACTCAAATGGATATGATGGGTGGAATGATTTCTGTGAAAACTATTACACTAGACAAAAACAATGTTAAAGATTCTAGAATGTTAATGGATATGATGGGAAAAAAATATGAAGTAACAGGTGAATCTGAAGGTTTTGGAAATACAGATATTGCTTCTTTAAAAAATGCAGAATCTGTAACTTATGACAAAAAAGACACTAAAGAAATTTTAGGTTATAAATGTTACAAAGCTAACGTTAAAATGGCAGGAGGAACTTCTAGCAATCTTTATATTACTGAAGCTATAGCCGTACAATCTAAAGCTGATGACAAATTAAAATTAGCAGGATTTCCTTTAGAAATTCAAGTTAACAGTGAAAAAGGAAAAATAATGATGGTTGCGACTGCTTTTGACAAAGCGCCATCTGCAACATGTTTTACAGTTCCTGAAGGCTATGAAAAAGTAACACAAGAAGAATTACAACAAAAATTAGGCGGGTTTTAATAATTCGATTTCAATACAAAAAATCCCAAATTCAATAGAATTTGGGATTTTTTCATTTCACTAAGTTTTTAATTTTTTCTTTCTAGCAGCTGGAAAGAGAACATTATTTAATATTAAACGATAACCAGGAGAATTTGGATGTAAGTCTAATACGGTTGGCGCATCTCCTACTCTGTGTTGATAATCTTCTGGATCATGACCGCCGTAATAAGTAAACATTCCTTTTCCTTTTGTTCCGTGAATATATCTGGCTTCACCATTTATTTTACATTCGCCCATCAATAAAACATTCGACTTTATTTTGTCTGCTGCAAATGCTGTTGTTTGTCCCATAAAACCTTTTACAATTTGCGTATGATTTTGGCATAACATGGTTGGAATTGGATCCCATTTAGCCGAAAAATCCATTAAAGTAAAATAATCAACTTCCATAGAAAAACTTCCTTTCCCATGTTCTTCTGTAGTATCAATATCGGAAAACTCATATTTCATAGGTTGTTTTTCCAGAATATAATCTTTGAATGCGAAAGTATTTGTATAATCTATTTTAGCTTGATAATTGGGTTCACTTGCATCGCCATCAAACATAGGTTCACAAATATCAGTACTTTCCGCAGATAGTGCAATATCAAAACTATCCGTTGCAGAACACATGGCGAACATAAATCCACCACCTATAACATAATCTCTAATTTTTGTAGCAACGGCACGTTTTTCTTCAGAAACTTTATTGTAACCTAACTTTTTAGCTAAAGCCTCAGCTTCTAATTTTTGCTGAATGTACCAAGGTGCATTTCTATAATTTCCAAAAAATTTTCCGTATTGACCTGTAAAATCTTCATGATGTAAGTGCAACCATTCGTACAAAACCAATTGATCAGACAACACTTCTTCATCATAAATTTCTGTATATGGAATTTCAGCATAAGTTAAAACCATTGTAACAGCATCGTCCCAAGGTTGTTTCCCTTTTGGAGTATACACTGCAATTTTGGGTGCTTTTTCTAAAACTACGGTTTCCATATTTTGAGACGGACTACTTATTTCTTCTAGAATTGCTGCTGTGGCACCATCCGTTAGCACTTCAAAAGAAACGCCTCTAATTTGACATTCTTTCCTAACATCATCGCCATCAGGCAATAAAAAAGAACCACCGCGATAATTTAACAACCAGTTGACTTTGTAACTTTTGGCTAATGCCCAATAAGTAATTCCGTATGCTTTCAAATGATTTTGTTGTCCTTCATCATCCATAGGAAGTAAAACAGAAGAGGCCCAAGTAGGAAGAGATGTAATAATAACAGTTATAATCGTTATAAAAAATTTGGAATATGTATTCATCTATAAAATCTAATTCGTTGATATACTATTTACTACTCAAAGATAAGCAAAAGAAAAAAATTAGTCATTACTACATAAGTTATTCTTTATTTAAAATAACTAAGAACCATTAATTAGATGAAAAGATAGTATTTTCAATCTAAAATTAATAAATTGAAAGATAAAGTTTAGCTCATTTAAATATCTACTTCCTGTTAGAGAATAGAAAATCATACTAAAAATATAATAGAATTGTTATTACTCGAATGTACAAGATATATTTATTAACTTATTTTTATATTTCAGAGAATTACGCTAAAATATAAAAACAAGTCATCATTTTAAATTTAAGCGACTTAAAACGGAACATCGCTATTTTCATCAAAGCTACTATTCATACTGCTACCAAAAGCATCATTTGCAGAAGGCAAATTTGGGGTCGCAAATGGGTTGGCTTGTGAATCTAAATTCATTTTAGAAGTAAAGGAATCATCATATGACATTCCGAATTCATCTAAATTGTCAAACTTACCAAATTGTCCTAAGAATTTTAAACGAATATTATCTAAACTACCATTTCTGTGTTTAGCTACAATAAATTCAGCTTGATTTGTGGTTGGTGCTGCTTCTTCATCATCCCAATTATCAATTTTATAATATTCTGGACGATAAATAAACGATACGATATCGGCATCTTGCTCAATCGCACCCGATTCACGTAAATCGGATAGTAAAGGTCTTTTACTAGAACCACGAGTTTCCACGGCACGAGATAACTGAGAAAGTGCAATTACTGGCACACTTAATTCTTTTGCTAATGCTTTTAAACTTCGAGAAATCATCGAAATTTCTTGCTCTCTGTTTCCACCACCTTTTCCAGATTGACCAGCAGACATTAATTGCAAGTAGTCAATTACAATTAGTTTAATTCCGTGTTGCGATACCAAACGACGCGCTTTGGCACGTAAATCGAAAATTGATAATGAAGGTGTATCGTCAATATATAAAGGTGCTTTTTCTAAATCTTTAACTTTAACGTTTAATTGTTCCCATTCGTGAGGTTCTAAATCCCCTTTACGAAGTTTTTCTGATGTTAATCCGGTTTCACTTGAAATCAAACGCGTAATTAACTGTACAGATGACATCTCTAACGAAAATAATGCTACGGGTTCGTTATTTGTTACTGCAATATTTCTTGCCATTGACAATACGAAAGCAGTTTTCCCCATACCTGGACGTGCTGCAATAATAATTAAATCGGAAGGTTGCCAACCTGATGTTAAATCGTCTAGTTTTCTAAATCCTGTTGGAATTCCGGATAAACCTTCTTTGTTGGAAATTTCTTCAATACGTTGTTTCGCTTGGTTTACTAAACTCTGAGCCGTTTCGTATCCTTTTTTAAGATTTCCTTGTGTGATTTCGTATAAATTCGTTTCGGCTGTATCTAATAAATCGAAAACATCCATTCCTTCATCGTAACAATCTTCAATTAATTTACTTGAAATAGTAATTAAACTTCTTTGAATAAATTTCTGAAGAATAATACGCGCGTGGAAAACAATATGTGCTGAAGAGGCAATTTTTTGTGTAAGTTGGATCAAATAAAAATCGCTTCCTGCCATTTCTAATTTACCATTTCTTTTTAATTGTGCAGAAACAGTTAATAAATCGATAGGTTGCGGTGGTGTGCTATGGAATAATTGGTTAATCGCTTCGTAAATATATTTGTGTGCTTCTTTATAAAAGACATCTGGATTTAGTAAATCGATTACTTCTCCTGGTGCTTTTATATCAATTAACATAGCTCCTAAAACTGCTTCTTCAATATCTACAGCTTGAGGAGGTAATTTTCCTTTTTCTAAATTAATAATAGTAGTTTTATCTACTCGAACAGGGTTTATATTTAACGATTTTTCCATACTGCGAATGTAATGTAATTAGTAGAAAAAATAAATTTTACTTGTTAATGAAATGCTGTTAACAACTTACTACCATTTGTTAACATGTCAAAAAAAACGCCTTGTAATTGACAAGGCGCTTTATATACTATTTTGCTTATTTATCGGAGAATTCTCCCATATTGCAGTATTTATCCATTCTTTGCGCTACTAAATCTTTTGTTGATAAGTCTTTTAATTCCTTATAAGATTTGGTAATGTACTTTTCAACAGTTTTGAACATCGTTTCTTTATCACGATGAACTCCACCTAATGGTTCAGGGATAATATCGTCAATTAACTTTTGCTTTTTCATATCGATAGCTGTTAATTTTAAAGCTTCAGCTGCCTGTTCTTTAAATTCCCAACTTCTCCATAAAATAGAAGAACAAGATTCTGGAGAAATTACAGAATACCAAGTGTTTTCCAACATAAATACTCTATCTCCAACCCCAATTCCTAAAGCTCCACCAGAAGCTCCTTCACCAATAATAATTGAGATAATTGGTGTTTTCAAACGAGCCATTTCGAAAATATTTCTTGCAATCGCTTCTCCTTGTCCACGTTCTTCTGCTTCTAAACCAGGATAAGCTCCAGGAGTATCAATTAATGTTAATACAGGAAGGTTGAATTTCTCTGCCATTTTCATTAAACGTAATGCTTTACGGTAACCTTCAGGATTTGCCATACCGAAATTACGCAATTGACGCATTTTAGTATTAATACCTTTTTGTTGTCCGATAATCATATACGACTGACCGTTGATTCTTCCTAAACCACCAACCATGGCTTTATCATCTTTAAAACTTCTGTCGCCAAATAATTCTAAAAAGGTACTATCTGTTAAGTTAGTTATATATTCTAAAGTGTACGGTCTGTTTGGATGACGAGACATTTGTACTCTTTGCCAAGCCGTAAGATTTTTATAAATATCTTTTTTGGTTTGTTCTAATTTTTCTTCTAGTTGTTTACAAGTTGCAGAAACATCAACATCGGATTCTTGTCCTAAAACAACGCATTTTTCCATTTGATCTTCCAGCTCTTTTATTGGCAATTCAAAATCTAAATATTCCATAAAAGTTAGTTTTGTTTAATTTGTTTGTTATGACAAAGATACTATTTAAAAATTATTTGAATAATTTTTGAACCCTTATCTAATTATTTTTTTTGTTATTTCGTATTAATCCATTCAAAATCACCGTCATAAGAATAATTGCTGCACCTATATAAAAGGAGAAACTCATTTGTTCGTTTTTCTCGAAAATTAATACCGCCAAAGCAATTCCGTATACAGGTTCTAAATTTATCGTAAGCATTACTGTATAAGGAGAAATAAACTTCATTACTGAAACTGATGCAATAAAAGCGTAAGCAGTACAAAAGGAAGCCAAAACAAACAACCAAATTAAATCTGAAGCTGTTATGGTGAAGAATTCTGAGGTGAATTGTCCGCTAAATAATAAGAAGGCACTTAAAAATAACACACCACCAAATAGTTCATAAAACGAAACAATTGTAGCGTCAATTCTTTGGGCAAATTTACCGTTAATTATAGAAAAACTGGCAGATAAAAAGGCCGAAGTTAAAGCCAAAAGCACTCCTTGCATTGTTCCTGACATATTGCTATTAAAACTTTTTTGAATAAAGTTGGGTTCTGAAGATTCGATTACAAAATACAAACCGATTAAAACTACTAATCCGAAAACAATTTCATACCAAACCATTTTACGTTTATAAAAAATAGGCTCTAAAATGGATGTAAAGAAAGCACCTGTTGACAAACAAGCTAGTGTGATGGATATATTAGATACTTTTATCGCTTTAAAAAACGTAATCCAATGCAGTGCAATTATCAAACCTGAAATCAGCAATAAAACAATGTCTTTTTTCGACAAAGCAAAGCTCATTTTTTTGTAATAAATATATCCTAAAATTAATAAAACTGCTAAAGACATGCGCCACCAAACTAAAGGCAGAGCATCTAATGAAATTAGTTTACCTAATACGGCAGTAAATCCCCAAATAAATACAATTAAGTGAAGATGTAAATTGTGTTTTAAATTAACGTCTGGCATTTCTCAAAAGATAAAAAGCTAAAATTCCGAAAACTAAATTGGGAAACCAAACTGCAACAATTGGTGGAATACTTGATTTTTCAGCTAATGTTCCGAAAATTTTATCGAAAAACACGTATGAAAAGGCAACTAAAATACCAATGGCTAAATTCACTCCCATTCCACCACGACGCTTCATGGCTGAAACAGCAACAGCAATAATCGTTAATATAAATGCCGAAGCTGGAATACTAAATTTCTTATATAAAACTACTAAATATACATCTAAATTAGAACTTCCTTTTGCTCTCTCCTTATCAATAAAATGAACCAAATCAAAAATATTCATGGTTTCCGCCACATAAACTGTTGGCGTTAAATCATCTGGTTCAAATTCAAATTTTCTGGTTAGTTTTTCTTGTTTTTCAATAACATCACCGTTCTTACCAATTGTTCTTTTTACATAATTGAACAAAGAATAATCTTTAGTTTTTTCATTATATTTGACACGATTGGCGTATAATTTATACTCTAATTTGTTGCCATTAAATTTTTCGTAAATAAAATCGAAACCTGTTTTAGACAACACATTATAACTACTTACATACATATATTCATTTGGTGTAACTTGCCTGAAAATATCGGAAGTTTGTCTGGTTTCAGCGTTCTTTTTAAGATAGGTATACCTAAAATCCCAATATTTTTCACTGGCATCTGGTAAAATAAAGAATCCCATTAACAAGGTTACAAAAGACACTAAAGTAGCACCAATAATGTAAGGTCTTAAAAAGCGTGTAAAAGAAATTCCTGAACTTAAAATGGCAATAATTTCACTGTTATTCGCCAGTTTTGAAGTAAACCAAATGATGGATAAAAACAGAAAAATAGGAAATAATAAATTGGCAAAATAAATGGTAAAACCATAATAGTAAACCAAAACATCTTTAAAAGCTACTTTATTTTCAATCATACGATTGATTTTTTCCGACACATCAATAATAATTCCAATAGGAATAAACATAAACAACATTGCTGTAAATGTGACCAAGTATCTTTTAAATATATACCAATCTATTTTTTTCATAATTGTATTGTTGATGGTTTTTGTTCAATGCAAATTATTTACACAATCTCTTTTAAACTTTTAAACCTATAAACTTTTAAACTAAAATCTTACAATCTTGTTGTTACTTTTTTAACCATAGCTTCTTTCCATTCTCTGAAAGTTCCAGCTAAAATTTGTCTTCTGGCTTCACGAACCAACCACATATAGAAACCTAAATTATGAATCGTAGCAATTTGTTTTCCTAAAAATTCATTAGCAATAAATAAGTGACGTAAATACGCTTTTGAATAATCCGTATCGACATACGTGTGCGCCATCGTATCAATTGGAGAAAAATCTTCTTCCCACTTTTTATTTTTGATATTGATAAAACCTTCCGATGTAAATAACATTCCGTTTCTTGCGTTTCGAGTGGGCATGACACAATCGAACATATCAATACCTAACGCAATATTTTCTAAAATATTAGCTGGCGTACCCACACCCATTAAATAACGAGGTTTGTCTTTTGGTAAAATTGCTGTAACCACTTCAGTCATTGCGTACATTTCTTCTGCTGGTTCCCCTACTGAAAGTCCACCAATAGCATTTCCAACTTGGTTTCTGCTAGCAATAAATTCAGCTGATTGTTGACGTAAATCTTTATATGTACTTCCTTGAACTATAGGAAAAAAGGCTTGAGAATAATCGTATTTAAAAGGTAAGGTATCCAAATGATTGATACATCTGTCTAACCAACGATGTGTCATGTGCATCGAACGTTGTGCATATCTGTAATCACAAGGATAAGGCGTACATTCATCGAAAGCCATAATAATATCGGCACCAATAGTACGTTGCGTTTCCATTACGTTTTCTGGAGAAAAAAAGTGGTACGAACCATCTAAATGCGATTTAAACTTCACACCTTCTTCTTTAATTTTTCGTCTTCCTGATAAAGAATAAACTTGGTATCCACCAGAATCGGTTAAAATGTTTCTATCCCAATTCATAAATTTGTGTAAACCACCTGCTTTTTCTAAAACATCTAATTTAGGTCTTAAATATAAATGATAGGTATTTCCTAAAATAATATCTGGATTAATATCGTTTTTTAATTCGCGTTGGTGCACTCCTTTTACAGAAGCAACTGTACCAACCGGCATAAAAATTGGTGTTTCAATCACACCATGATCAGTAGTTATAAGTCCTGCTCTGGCTTGGCTTTGAGCGTCTGTTTTTAATAAATCAAATTTCATTATTCTATTTTAAAGGGCAAATATAATTTAAAAGATTAGAAGTTAGAAGCTGGAAGCTGGAAGTTTTTACAACTTTACAATAACATTAACGCTTCATCGTATTTAAATTAAGAATTGTTTTGCAGAAATAAAAAATAGTAGTACTTTTGCATCCACTTTAACCAACCTCTGGCGAAAGACGCGTATGTTGCTTAGAATTAATGATTTATATACATATTATTATGTCAAATTTAATGGATTTCGTTCAAAACGAAATGGTATCAAAAAAAGACTTTCCTAACTTTAGCGCTGGAGACACTATCACTGTGTACTACGAAATTAAAGAGGGTGAAAAAACAAGAACTCAGTTTTTTAAAGGAGTTGTAATTCAGAAAAGAGGATCTTCTTCTACTGAAACGTTTACAATTCGTAAAATGTCTGGAGCTGTTGGTGTAGAGCGTATCTTCCCAATTAACATGCCAGCTTTACAAAAAATTGAATTGAACCAAAAAGGTAAAGTACGTAGAGCTAGAATTTACTACTTTAGAGAACTTACTGGTAAAAAAGCAAAAATCAAAGAAAGAAGAGGTTAATCTTTTTATTTGTTATTATAAAAAATCCCGATTTTGTCGGGATTTTTTTTTATCTCTATTTTTCCCAACACAAAATTATCAAATGTGTATTTTTTCGAGCTTAGATTATCAATTTCGAAAATGTCAAGTTAATTGTATTTTAGTCTTTAATTTAGTCTACGAATTTCTTATATTTGCTAACCTAAAATTTTAGAAACAAACAAACTACATACATCATGTCAAAAATTTTTTATACCATTACGGATGAAGCACCAATGTTGGCCACTCACTCGTTTTTACCAATAATTAAAGCTTTTACAAAGACAGCAAATATCGAAGTAGAAACAAGAGACATTTCTTTATCAGGAAGAATCTTATCTAACTTTCCAGAATATTTAAAAGACAATCAAAAAGTAGCAGACAATTTAGCCGAACTTGGTCAATTAGCTACAACACCAGAAGCAAACATCATCAAATTACCAAACGTTTCCGCTTCTATTCCTCAATTAAAAGACGCTATCGCAGAATTACAAGCACATGGTTTTGCTATTCCAAATTTCCCAGAAGATCCGCAAAACGATACTGAAAAAGAAATAAAAGCCAAATACGCTAAAGTTTTAGGTTCTGCTGTAAATCCAGTTTTACGTGAAGGAAACTCTGACAGACGTGCGCCAAAAGCCGTTAAGAATTACGCAAAACAAAACCCACATTCTATGGGAACTTGGAGTTCCGATTCAAAAACAGAAGTCGCACACATGACTGAAGGTGATTTTTATGGTACAGAAACTTCAACTACTGTAGAAAATGATTCAAAATTCAGAATTGTTTTTGAAGGAACTGATGGTTCAACAACTGTTCTAAAAGATTTTGCCAATTTAAAAGCTGGTGAAGTTATCGATAGTTCAGTAATGAATTTAAGAGCTTTAAAAGAATATACAAAGAAAACAATCGCTTACGCAAAAGAAAAAAACGTGATGCTTTCTGCACATTTGAAAGCAACGATGATGAAAATTTCTGATCCAATTATTTTTGGAGCTATTGTTGAAACGTATTTTGAAGATGTTTACACTAAATATGCGAACTTATTCAAATCATTAGACATTCATCCAAATAGTGGTTTACAAGATTTATACAACAAAATTGCTGGAATTTCTGAAGAAGAAGCTATCAAACAAGACCTTGCAACTGCTTTGGCAAACGGACCAAAAGTAGCCATGGTAAATTCTGATAAAGGAATTACTAATTTCCACGTTTCGTCTGATATTATTGTAGACGCTTCCATGGCTGCTTTAGCAAGAAGTGGTGGAAAAATGTGGAATACAGCAGGAAAAGAAGAAGATACCATTACCATGATTCCAGATCGTTCATATGCTGGTTTTTATACAGCAGTTATTGATGATATGAAAAAACATGGCGCTTTAGATCCAAAAACTATGGGTTCTGTTCCAAATGTTGGATTAATGGCTCAAAAAGCAGAAGAATATGGTTCACACGACAAAACATTCCAATTGTCTGCAGCTGGAGTTGTTAAAGTGGAGAATGAAAATGGAGCGACATTACTTTCTCAAAAAGTAGAAGCTGGCGATATTTTCAGAATGTGTCAAACGAAAGACGCACCAATTCAAGATTGGGTAAAATTAGCTGTTAATAGAGCAAGATTATCAGATACTCCAGCCTTATTTTGGTTAGATAAAGACAGAGCTCACGATAGAGAAATCATCAAAAAAGTTGAAAAATACTTAAAAAACTACGATACAACAGGTTTAGACATCAGAATTTTAGATGTAATGGATGCCATGTCTGAAACATTAAAAAGAATCAGAGAAGGAAAAGAAACTATTTCTGTTTCTGGAAACGTTTTACGTGATTATTTAACCGATTTATTCCCAATTTTAGAATTAGGAACTTCTGCAAAAATGCTTTCAATTGTTCCTTTAATGAATGGTGGTGGATTGTTCGAAACAGGTGCCGGTGGTTCGGCTCCAAAACACGTAGATCAATTTGTAGAAGAAGGCTATTTACGTTGGGATTCATTAGGTGAAATTTTAGCTTTAGGGGTTTCTTTAGAACATTTAGGACAATCGTTAAATAACGAAAAAGCGTTAGTTTTATCAGAAACTTTAGATCAAGCTACAGAAAAATTCTTAGCTAACGATAAATCTCCAGCTCGTAAAATCGGACAATTAGATAACAGAGGTTCACACTTTTATATTGCTTTATATTGGGCTCAAGCATTGGCCGCTCAAGATAAAAACGCAGAATTAAAAGCCTACTTCACTCCTATTGCTGCAGAAATGACAGCAAATGAAGCAAAAATTGATGCCGAATTAATTGATGCACAAGGTAAACCTCAAGTAATTGGCGGGTATTACCAACCAAATGAAGACTTGTTAAACGCAGCCATGCGACCAAGTACAACTTTAAATACAATTATAAATAAAATGTAACTTTTGTTTATTTAAATAATTCAAGGCGATATAATTAATTTTATATCGCCTTTTTTATTAACGCCAACTTAACATATGTTTCGTAACATTAGTGCGAAATTTGCGTCATATTCTGAAACTATTTACAATGAAAAAAATCAGCTTTCTTATACTCCTATTCTCCTTATTTATCACAACTGCTTTTTCACAAGAAAAAGTTACACTTAGCGGAATTGTAAAAGATCAAAAATCTAACGAAACACTAATTGGAGTTACCATTTCATTTGAAAATAGCACCATAAATCGAACTTCATTAACCAATGAATACGGATTTTATTCTATTTCTCTTCCAAAAGGGGAATATAAGGTACAAATTAATTCTTTAAGTTTTGCAGGATTTTCTGAAACGATTACTTTAGATGCCAACACCAAAAAAGATTTTATTTTAACCGAAAAAAATAATGAAATAGAGCAAGTTGTAGTCGTTGGAAATTCAAAAAAACTACAAATTGACAAGCCAGAAATGAGCGTCAACAAACTAACAATTGCTCAAATAAAAGCCATGCCTGCCATTTTAGGTGAAGTAGATGTGATAAAATCTATCTTAACTTTACCAGGTGTGACAAATGCTGGTGAAGGGCAATCGGGATTTAACGTTCGTGGTGGTGCAGCCGATCAAAATTTAATTTTGTTGGACGAAGCCACAATTTATAATTCTTCCCACTTATTTGGGTTTTTCTCTGTTTTTAATGCAGATGCTATCAAAGATTTAAAACTATATAAAGGGGGAATTCCCGCACGATTTGGTGGAAGAGTCGCTTCAGTTTTAGACATTTATCAAAAAGAAGGAAATAGTAAAAAATTCGGAATGACAGGTGGAATCGGATTAATTTCGAGTAGAATTCTAGCTGAAGGTCCAATCGTAAAAGACAAAGGTTCCTTTCTAATCGCCGGAAGAAGTAGTTATGCACACTTATTTTTAAAACTGGCTGACAATAACAACACTGCTTATTTCTATGATTTAAACACTAAAATCAACTACAAACTGAACGAAAATAATAATTTATTTTTATCAGGATATTTTGGTAGAGATGTTTTTAGTTTGAACAAACAATTTATAAATACATACGGAAATTCCGTTTTAAACGTGCGTTGGAATCATTTATTTAACAACAAATTATTCTCAAACGCCTCTTTTATTTATAGTGATTATTATTACGGATTGACTCTTGATTTTATCGGTTTCAATTGGGAAAGTGGCATTAAAAACTATAATTTCAAATACGATTTCAAACATTATTTATCCGATAATTTCAAGTTATTTTATGGTGCGAATGCCATTTATTACGATTTCAATCCAGGAAAAATTGAACCTATTGATTCAGAATCTGCCATTAACGAACGTCAATTGGCTAAGAAACATGCTTTCGAACCTGCTTTTTATATAGATGCAGAACAAAAACTAACCGATAAACTTTCTGTAAATTACGGATTACGATACAGTATGTTTTATAGATTAGGGAGAGAAACTGTAAATATCTATGCCAATAACCAAGCGGTTACCTATGATGCTGATTTAGGAATTTACGAAAAAGCAACTCCTATCGATACCAAATACTACGGAAAAAACGAAACGATCGCAAGTTTTGACAATTTAGAACCGCGAGTTTCAGTAGCGTATACCATTAACGACAAACAATCCGTAAAAGCGAGTTATAATAGAATGAGTCAGTATTTGCATTTAATTTCTAATACGCAATCTCCAACTCCATTAGACATTTGGACGCCTAGTGATAATTTCTTAAAACCTCAAATTTTAGACCAATTTGCTATTGGATATTTTAAAAATATCAAAAATGGTGATTATACATTAGAAGTGGAATCGTTTTATAAAACCGTAAAAAACCGCTTAGATTATATTGATGGCGCCGACTTAATTGCGAATGAAGCCATCGAACAAGTTTTACTTTCTGGAAAAACTCGCGCTTACGGATTAGAAGTCATGATTAAGAAAAACGTGGGTAAACTTTCAGGTTGGATTTCCTATACACTTTCTCGTTCTGAACAACTTACTGCAGGAAGAACACCAATTGAAACTGGCATAAACAATGGCGAATGGTACAAAACAGGTTGGGATAAAACACATAATATTTACGTAACGGGAAGTTATAAATTAAATGAAAAATGGAGTTTCGGAAGTATTTTTACCTACCAAACTGGACAACCCGTAACATTTCCAACCGCACAATATCAATATCAAGGAATCAATGTTCCTGTTTACGGAAATAGAAATCAAGATAATTTACCTGCTTATCATCGTTTAGATATTTCAGCCACTTTAAATCCAACCAAAAACAAAGGAAGAAAATGGCAAGGCGAATGGGTTTTCTCAGCTTACAATTTATATGGAAGAAAAAATGCAGCTTCAATCAACTTCAGACAAAATCAAGACACAGGATTAAATGAAGCCGTTAGATTATCTATTTTCGGAATTGTTCCAAGTGTGACTTATAATTTTAAATTTTAAAAAGATGAAAAAAACAACTCTATATTTCATGCTGTTTTTAAGTCTACTTTCAATATCTTGTGAAGATGTTATTAATGTAGATTTAAACAAAAGCGAACCTAAACTAGTCATTGACGCTTCCATCAAATGGGAAAAAGGAACATCAGGTAACGAACAAACGATACGATTAACAACCACTGGTGATTATTTTAATAATGCAGTTCCAGTTGCAAATGGTGCAATTATTACCATTACAGATTCAAATGCAATCGTTTATAATTTTACTGAAGAAGGAACAACGGGAAATTACAAATGCACTAATTTCAGCCCTGTTTTAAACAGAGTTTATACACTTTCAGTAACTTATAAAGGTCAAACTTATACAGCTACAGATAAATTATATCCAGTTCCAACAATAACAACCATAGAACAAGATTTAAATGGAATTACAGGAGATGAAATCGAATTGAAATTTAATTTTCAAGATAATGGCGCCGAAGATAATTTTTACATGGAAGAATACAAAGTTCCTTTTAGACCTTTCCCTCTTTTAGGTGTTTTTGATGACGAATTTACAAACGGAAATGAAATGTTCTCATTAATTATCGATGAAGATTTAGCAGCAGGGCAAAACATCAAATTTACTTTACACGGCATTTCAGAACGTTATCACAATTATATGAATATATTAATAGGTATTTCTGGTGGATTAAGTAACGGACCTTTCAGCACTCCACCAGCAACAGTTAAAGGAAACATTATCAACCAAACTAAAGCTTCAGATTATCCATTAGGATATTTCAGATTATCTGAAGTAGATGCAAGAAACTACGTGATTCAATAACATAAACAACATTGGTTTTCAACACAGATTTAGGAAATTATATTAATTCTTATATTTTTTTAAATCTGTGTTTCTTTTTTTTGTCAAATTCCAAAAATCAATAAAAAAGAATATCTTTGGAGTCAGTATAAATTTTCAAACTTGAAACTTGAAACTTGAAACTTGAAACTTGAAACTTGAAACTTGAAACTTCAAACCTGAAACTTCAAACCTGAAACCTGAAACAAAAAAACATGTCATCACATCACATTGTTCGCGACGATCAAGAACCAGCTTTAATTATTGCGAATGGTTTAGCTTGCCATACCGAATTATTAGGGCAACTTTTAGAATGGTCGCCTTACGTAATTGTATTAGATTCTGCCATAGAACGTGTGATTGAATTAGGGATAAAAGTGGATGTTTTATTAGGAGATTTTGATAGAGATTTTGACGCACAATTTTACAAAGAAAATCATTTTCCGATTGAAATTGTTCACACACCAGACCAAAATAAAACCGATTTACAAAAAGCCTTCGATTTTCTTATTGAAAAAGGACATAAAGCCGTAAATGTAGTTTGGGCAACTGGCAAACGTGCCGATCATACTTTAAATAATTTTTCTACATTAGTTTCGTACAGAAATGAGTTAAAAGTTGTTTTATTTGATGATCATTCCAAAGTGTTTTTATTGTCTAATTCCTTCAAAAAATGGTATCCAAAAGATGCAATTATTTCACTGATTCCTTTAGGAAAAGTAGAAGGAATTACAACAGAAAATCTATTTTATCCACTACAAAATGAAAGCTTAGAATTAGGCTATAGAACCGGAAGTAGTAATCATGTTGCTGAAGACGGAATTGTTACAATCACTCATGAAAATGGGAATTTACTTTTGATTGAAAGTTTCGAATAAAACTTATTTAGATTTACTTCAAACAATTACTTTTGTATCATTTGTTACAATATTGCTAACATTATATTTGTTATATTTACTTAAACAAATATTAAAAAATAATGAAAAAAATAATTGTCCTTTTTCTTTTGATTTCATCATTTAGTTTTTCACAAAAAAATGAAATTTTCTCTCAAAAACTAGAATTGGCAAAAACGGAAAATAAAAACGTTTTGCTTTATTTTTCAGGTTCAGATTGGTGTGCACCGTGTGTGAAATTTAAAAAATTTATCGTAAACACTCCAGAATTTCAATCTTTTGCAACAGAAAATTTAGTAATTTATAACGCCGATTTTCCTAGACTTTCAAAAAACAAATTAACGAAAGAAGTAGAAAAAAATAATGAACTTTTAGCAGACAAATACAATTCAAAAGGGATTTTCCCACTAATTCTTTTGTTGGATGCAGAAGGAAATGTTATCAAAAAATGGGAAGAATTTCCAAAAGAAACGGTTGAAGAATTTATTGGTAAACTAAAAAAATAATGCGCTACAAAAAGAATCTAAAATTGATGGGAAATCGGTTTGAGATTTCTATTTTGGCCAATGATGAAGATTTTGCTTTCGCGAATATTGATTTAGCTGTTGCAGAAATCAGCAGAATCGAAAAACTACTGACAACCTTTTCAAACGATAGTGTTACGTTTCAAATTAACGAAAATGCAGGAATTCAACCCGTAGTGGTTCCAAATGAAGTTTTTGATTTGATTTTTCGATGTCAAATGATTTCGAAAATGACACAAGGCGCTTTCGATATTAGTTACGGAAGTATTGATAAAAAATTCTGGAATTTCGATGTAAACATGACTTCGCTACCAGATAAAGATTCAGCAAAAAAAGCGGTAGAATTAATCAATTACGAAAACATCATTCTCAATAAAAAAGACAAAACCGTCTTTCTTAAAAACAAAGGAATGCGAATTGGTTTTGGCGGAATTGGAAAGGGTTATGCCGCAGAATGTGCCAAAAAAATATTAAAACAAAACGGAATTGAAAGCGGAATTGTAAACGCTGCTGGAGATTTAACCGCTTGGGGATTTCAAGAAAATGGCAAACCTTGGACTATCGGAATTGCCGATCCAAATAAAAAAGAAAGTGTATTTTCTACTTTTAACATTACAAATACTTCAGTAGCTACTTCAGGAAACTATGAAAAATTTGTACTAATTGACGGAAAAAAATATTCACACACTATTGATCCTAAAACGGGGTATCCCATTTCTGGAATCAAAAGCGTAACCATAATAGCAGAAAACGCAGAAATTGCAGATGCTTTAGCCACACCAGTTACCGTAATGGGAATTGAAGTGGGTTTAAATTTCATCAATCAAATTCCGAATATTGGTTGCATTATTATTGATGATTACGATAAAACATATAGTTCAAAAAACATAAATATTAGATAAATGAGTAAGAAATTAGTATTTGTATTTGCTTTAATAACTTTAGCCAGTTGTTCAGAAGTAAAAGAATATCAGAAATCGAAAATTAACGATTCTGATATGGAATTAGCTGCGAGAAAATCGGAGAAATTCGAAAACACATTTATGTTGTATCGCGAAGCAAGTTCTGGTGCCAATGGTGGAAAAACCGGTGGTGGTTGTGGCTGTAATTAATAAAAGTATCTAATGAAAAAACGTATCATATCAGCCGCATTCTTAGCCTTTTTATTATCTAATACAGTAAAAGCGCAAGACACAAAATCGGATTCAACCGCTTACAAAAAGCAAAAATTAAAAATTGAAGAAGTTAACTTTATCTCAAGTTACTATTCGCAAGATGGAAACAATTCTGCCGTAACTGGTGGTGTGGGAACTGAAAAACTAACGGATATTGCCACAACTTTAGACATTAAAGTTTCTCGTTACAATAAAAATCAACACAAGCAAACGTATGGATTTGAATTAGGTGTTGATTCGTATTCGTCTGCTTCGTCAGATAATATTGACCCAAGTACTGTTACTAGTGCATCGTATCAAGATATTCGTGTATATCCTTCTATTAACTACACGGTTCAAAACGAAGAAAAAGGACAAACTTTTAGTACCGGAATATCTGCTTCAGCCGAATTTGATTATTTCTCACTTGGTGGAAATGTAGGATTTACAAAAGTTTCAAAAGATAAAAACAGAGAATTATCTGTAAAAGCTATGGCGTTTTTTGATACTTGGAAAGTAATTTTACCAATTGAATTACGAAATAATCCAGATCCAAATTACAAACAAGGTGATAGCAAACCTAGAACTTCATACAATTTAGGACTTACGTTTTCTCAAATTGTAAATAGGAATTTCCAAATGGCATTTTTAGTCGATGCGGGTTATCAACAAGGATTATTAGCTACAAAATTTAATCGTGTGTATTTTGACAATACAAGTGTAAAATCGGAAAATTTACCAAATACTCGTTTTAAATTACCAATTGGAATGCGAACCAGTTACTTTTTAGGTGATAACATTATCTTAAGAGGATTTTACAGATATTATTTTGACAATTGGGATATCAAATCACATACGATTAGTTTAGAACCTACCATCAAATTATCAGCATTTTCGTCACTTTCTATTCCATATAGATATTATACCCAAAATTCTGCTAAATATTTTAAACCCATTTTTCAACATCAAGTTGCAGATGAATTCTATACAAGCGATTACGATTTATCCGCTTTTTCAAGCAACATGATTGGTTTAGGTTATAAAATAACCGATTCTAACAAAGGTTTATTCCATTCGAAACATTTCAACAGTTTAGAATTACGATATGGCTATTACCACAGAAATAATGGTTTAGATTCACATATTTTAACTTTAGCGATGAAGTTTAAATAAAAACAAAAGGCGATTTCAAATTGAAATCGCCTTACTTTTTACTTGGCTCTTTTTACTTGGCTCTTTTTACTTGGCTCTTTTTACTTGGCTCTTTTTACTTGGC
>CAYWVV010000010.1:0-60377 GCA_964461805.1 uncultured Flavobacterium sp. | reverse complement strand
TCCATATTGGAATACTAATGGGAAAATGATTTTAGATCCAGATGGCTATAGAATTGTTATATCGAATTTAAAAGCAAAATAAACAATACAGATTTGAGATATTTTATTAATTATTAAGATTTCTCAAATCTGTGTTTCAAAATAAAGTTATGAATTTAATTATAGAAACACCACGACTAATCCTTCGCCCATTTGAAAAATCAGATGCTGAAGAATTGTTCGATATGGACAAAAACCCGAATGTTCACAAATACTTATGGTTAAAACCTGTGGAAAGTATTGATGAAGTGTATGCTTCTATTGAAATGGTTCAAAAACAATATGAAGAAAGAGGAATCGGAAGATTTTCTACGATTTTAAAGGAAACTGGTGAATTAATTGGCTGGACAGGCATTAAATTTGTGAATGATCATGTTGAAAATGGGAATACTAATTTTTATGATTACGGCTATCGTTTAAACGAAAAATTTTGGAACAAAGGTTTTGCCTCTGAAGCAACTAAAGCTTGGTTTGATCATGGTTTCAACGAAATGAAAATTGAAACAATGCATGCTTATACTCATGCTGAAAATGGTGCCTCTAATCATATTTTAGAAAAACACGGCATGCAATTTATGGAAGAATATACCGCTGAAGACGGAATCAATTGGAAATGGTGGCAGTTAGAAAGTAAGAGGTATGAAACTAGAAATACGAAGTAAATTTCACAAAATCATTTAACCTTATAAACTTCTAAACTCATAAACAAAAAAATGAAAACAGTAAAAATAGCAGGCGTACCAGAACATTTCAATTTACCTTGGCACATGTGTATTGAAAACGGGGAATTCAATGAAGCCGGAATCGATTTGCAATGGAAAGATGTTCCAGAAGGAACCGGAAAAATGTGTCAAATGCTTCGTGATGACGAAACAGATATCGCCGTTATTTTAACCGAAGGAATTATCAAAGATTTAACCGAGAATTCACATAGTTCAATAGTGCAAATTTATGTGAAATCGCCTTTAATTTGGGGAATTCACGTAGATGGAAAAGCGAATTACACTTCTGTTTCTGACTTAGAAAATAAAATTTCTGCCATTAGTCGTTTAGGTTCTGGATCTCACTTGATGAGTATTGTGAATGCAGAAAAAAATAATTGGAACACTTCTGTAATTCAATTTGAAATCGTAAACAACTTAGATGGAGCCATTTCTAGTTTATCAGAAGGAAAATCTGATTATTTCATGTGGGAAAAATATACTACAAAACCTCTAGTAGATAATGGAACTTTTAAACGTGTTGGCGAATGTCCAACGCCTTGGCCTTGCTTTGTTATTGCAGTTAGAAATGAGTTTTTAGCTGAAAATAAATCGGTAGTTGCATTGATTTTAGATATCATAAACGCTACAACAGAAGAATTCAAACAAATTCCAAGTATCGACAGAACTTTAGCCACTAGATATCATCAAAAATTAGAAGATATTCAGCAATGGTTAACACAAACACAATGGAGTCAGAAAAATTTAGACGAGAAAACATTCGATAAAGTGCAAAATAAACTTTCTGAATTAAATATCATTACCAAAAAATCTGAATTTACTCAAATCGTAAAAAAAGCATAAAAAAACAATCAAATTAAGTTCTGGCGCAAATTTTAACTACTTTTGAATTCAATAAAAAATTCGAATTCTCGTTATAAAAAAATGACTTTTTCTCTGAAATCTTTTTTCGATAAAACATCCGTTTGGCTTACAGCAAATAAGCTCAGAGAAAATGTCAGCATTATCACTTTAGCTTTTTTAATTTGTATTCCAATTTTTATTTTTTTTAGGAAAAACATTTTTTACTTTGATGCAAAAGTACCTTACGACAAAATTCTAATTTTCTTAGGCCTACTTCTACTATTTATTTTAATTTTAAAACTTTTTAGAAAAAAAATCGCCTATTCAATTTCTCTATATATTATCTCACTTACAGTAGGTTTTTTACAAGGAAATTATAGCTTTTTCCAAGTATTTACCGCCTATAAAGTCATTTTTTTAAGTGATCAAATGCAGCAAGAAGAAGCTGTATTAGAACAAAATACTTTGAAGCCTTTTCCAAACAAAACAAGAGTTTTTGAAAGTGTGGATTTTTTAAATTCTAAAGTCAGAAATTTTGCTTTATTTGCTGTAAATAAGCATTTTACAAAAACACCTAATTATGCAGTTAATAGAAAATTTATTCAATATTTTGCAGTTTTTAAAGAGATCAATGCGCGATGGAATTATGTAAATGACCCAAAAGGACAAGAATATTTTGCAAGCGGAAGTGAAAGTTTACTTTATTTTTCAGGAGATTGCGATGATCATGCCATTTTAATGTGTGCCGCAATTAAATCCATTGGAGGAAGTATGCGATTGATTCACACCGGAAAACACATGTATCCAGAAGTATTAATTGGATCCGAAAAAGATCTAGAAATTGCCACTTATTTAATTAGTAGTGAATTATTTCCAAAGCAATCTAAACATAAAACTATTTATTTTCATCGCGACGAAAGAGGTAAAATTTGGTTAAATTTAGATTATACAGCACGTTATCCAGGTGGACCATTTTTAGGTGAAGAAGTTTTGAGTATTTTAGATTTACAAGAAATATTTTAATTCTAACGCAACCTTTTTAATAATTTAGCATCTATACAAAAATCAAAAACATGAAATACATAAAATTCTCAATCCTTTTATTTTCATTTCAATTATTTGCACAAAATACAGTAAAAGATAGTTTAATTTTAAATAAAAAACACGAAGTAAAATTTGCACCAATTTCATTATTAGCTACGAATAACTTTTTTGTAGGATATGAGTATTTTGCAAATAAAGATTTCTCATTTGGTTTAAATACTCATATAAATCTAAATAAAAATTCTTTTGAATATATTGTTTATAATAACAAATCTATAACCTCTGAAATTAGTCCATTCGTTAGATATTCTATTTCAAAAAAACAAAATTCCTTTTTTTATTTAGAAAGTTATTTAAATTATAATACTGGTGAATTCAGAACTTACGAAAGATTAAACGATGAATTTGGAAATGGTTATTATATTCAATCTCTTAAAAAATATTCGGATTTTGGTCTTGGTTTTGGTACAGGATATAAAGTGTATTTTAAAAAAACAATTGGGATTGATTTTAATATTGGCTTAAGTAGAAATTTCTTCAATGAAGATAGCATAGATGTTTTACCAAAAGGAAATATTTTATTAAGTTATAGATTTTAAAACCTTAAATATGAAAAAAATATTTGCATTATTTATCGGATTGAGTTTATTTACATCATGTACAGATACAACAGATGAAGATAGCTATTATCAAAAAACTATTCATTTATCAGTAAATGATTATATTAAAGTTTATACACAAAGTAGTTTTAATGTTGGTGATAAATTATATCTAGAATCCATATTTAACAAACTACAAGACGAACCTGGATATCCTAATAAATTAGATATTTTTAAAACTACAAATTCAAGACAATTTAGCTTTTATTTTACTTTAGAGAAAAAGGTTTTTAATGGAAATTGGACAAATATAAATTTTAATGCAACCGATTTTGAAACTGGAGGATTAGGCTCCATAAATTACAATTTAGCTATTTGCGAATTAAATCAAAACAATACACAATACGAATTTTACAAAGGAATTATTCTTCAGGAAACTGGCCAATATCGTTTAACCATTCAACCAAGTATTAATAATTATTACTTTGGAAATGGAAATGTTAATGTAGAATTTTTTACAACAATAGAAAATTTAACGGGTACTACTTATGAATTTACTGTAAATTAATTACCAATCTATCTGGGTTTTTCCAATAGCTTTTAAATAGTCATTCGCTTGACTAAAATGTTTGTTTCCAAACCAAAAACCTCTATTAGCACTCAATGGTGATGGATGTCCAGATTCTAAAACCAAATGTTTTTCTCTATTAATTTTCAAGCCTTTTTTATGTGCAAAACTTCCCCAAAGCATAAAAACAACATTTTCATAATTTTCTGAAATATAACTAATTACATTATCTGTAAACAAGTTCCACTTTAAGTGTTTATGACTATTCGCTTCATCTTTTCTAACGGTTAAACCTGCATTTAAAAGTAAAATTCCTTGTGCTGCCCAACGTTCTAAATTTCCATTAGTTGGCAAAAATATCGAATCAAAATCGGAATTAATCTCAGCAAAAATATTTTTTAACGAAGGTGGAATTTTCACACCATCATTCACCGAAAAACACAAACCATTCGCTTCACCTTCACCGTGATATGGATCTTGTCCAATGATTACTACTTTTAAATCATTCAATTTACATGTTGAAAAAGCGTGGAATATTAATTCCTTTGGCGGAAAACAAACCGTAGTGTTGTATTCATTTTCAACATCTTGCATTAGTTTAGAAAAATATTCTTTTTGGGTTTCTACATCAAAAAATGGTTTCCAAGAAGTTGAATTAGGTAACATTAAAACAATTTATTTAAAATTAATAGGAAGTGAAATTTTCACCTTTAAGAAATTGAGGAAATTAGGGCTAAAGTTATCTTTATTGCTTAATTGTAAAACTACTAATTTTTCAAAAGTTAGAAGTTAAACAGGAATTAAAATTTTAATAATTTCTGCACTTTTCATCAAACAAATATATAAAATTGATTTCATATGTTGTAAATTTGAGCTTTATTTTCACTATGATTTCAATTACCGAAAAAACACTAAAAGATTTAGAATTTCATACTATTTTACAAACCATTTCTGACCGATGCAATACAGAAATTGGAATGGAAAAAGCACTTAAAATTCAGCCCTTTAAGAGCAAAGAAATTTTGTTTTCAGAATTGGCTTATACGAATGAATATGTTTCTTCTTTTACGAATAATAACGCGTTACCCAATCACGGTTTTGAAACGGTAACCGGCGATTTGAAATTATTAGCCATTGAAGATAGTTTTCTAGAATTGGCAGCGATTAAAAAAATATTAGATTTAAGTAAATCTACCAATGAATACTTAAAGTTTTTAAAGAAATTCAAGGAATATTATCCCGAATTGTTTCAAAAATCTGAAGAAATTGAGTTTACACCTTTTATTACGAAATCTATTGAAGAAATCGTCAATAAATACGGTGAAATTAAAGACGATGCTTCTCCTGATTTAGTTAATATTCGAAGAAGTATAAATGTAGTTCGAGGTAAAATCAACCAGAGTTTTGGAATGGCTTTATCGCACTTTAATTCCTTAGGTTATTTGGATGATATTAAGGAAACTGTTGTTGATAATCGTAGAGTTTTAGCGGTTCAAGCGATGTATCGAAAGAAAGTCAAAGGTTCTATTTTAGGTAATTCTAAAACGGGAAGCATTGCTTATATCGAACCAGAAACAACTTTAACTTATTCTCGAGAATTAAATAATTTAGAGTTTGAAGAACGAGAAGAAATTATGCGAATTTTACGCGTGCTTTCCGCTACAATCAGACCTTATGCGAACTTAATTGCACAATATCAAGATTTCCTTTCCGATATTGATGTGATTGCCGCAAAAGCAAAATATGCGAATAGAATCAACGGAATTCTTCCAAAAATAAATGATGAAAAGCGTTTGTTTTTTAGAGAAGCGTTCCATCCTATTTTGCTTTTAAATAACAAAGCTGAAAACAAACCTACTTTCCCACAAACCATTGAATTAGAAAGCAATAACAGAATTATTGTAATTTCCGGACCCAATGCTGGTGGAAAAACCATTTCCCTAAAAACCATTGGTTTATTACAATTAATGTTGCAATGTGGGATGTTAATTCCGGTTCATGAACGAAGCGAAACGTTTCTATTTGATAGAATTCTAACAGATATTGGCGACAATCAATCTATTGAAAATCATTTAAGTACGTACAGTTATCGTTTGAAGAATATGAATTATTTCTTAAAGAAATGTAACGATAAAACCTTATTTTTAATTGACGAATTCGGTACAGGTTCTGATCCAGAATTAGGTGGTGCTTTAGCGGAAATTTTCTTAGAAGAATTTTACGATCGTGAAGCGTACGGAATTATTACTACGCATTACACCAATTTAAAAATCTTAGCTAACGAATTACCTTTTGCCAGTAACGCCAACATGTTATTCGATGAAAAATCTTTGGAACCGATGTATAAATTACATTTAGGTCAGCCAGGAAGTTCGTTTACGTTTGAAGTGGCACAGAAAAATGGTATTCCGTTCGGATTAATTAATCGTGCGAAAAAGAAAATTGAAGGAACAAAAGTCCGATTTGATAAAACCATTGCCACTTTACAAAAAGAGCGTTCTAAAATGGAGAAAACTTCTGTTTCCTTGAAAGAAGAAGAAACCAAAGCGCGTGAAGAAAGCAAGAAAATGGAATCTATCAATAGTAAAATTCAAGATAAATTAGAACGTTATCAAGAATTGTACGATGCCAATCAACGTTTGATTTACATGGGGCAAAAAATTGATGATATTGCTGAGAAATATTTCAATAATAAAGATAAAAAGACTTTAATTGGCGATTTCTTAAAAGTCGTTGAAATTGAAAATTCGAAACGTAAAAAAATATCTGCTAAAGAGAAAAAAATCAAAGAAGTTGTTGAAAAACAAGTCATTGAAGAAGTCAAAGTTAAGGTAGAAGAAATTCGTATCGAGAAAAAAGAAAAGAAAATTAAAGCGAAATTAGTTCCTGAAAAACCAGTTGTTGTTTTAAAAGTTGGAGATAGAGTCCGCATGAAAGACGGAAAAGCGATTGGAACTATTGAAAAAATTGAGAAAAACAAAGTTTCTGTCAATTATGGCGTTTTCATGTCGAAAGCCAATTTGGACGATTTGGAATATGTACAGCCAAGTTAATGTGTCAATTTGACAATTAGTCGATATGACAATGATTGGATTAATTTAGCTAACAGTTAATTAATAAAGGCTTTCTCCATTTAAATCAGTCGTTAACACATCGCTCATATAATTGAAAAATGGTCGCATCGCAGCAAAAGTGGCGATTACTTCTTCTTTAAAATTTGGAGATAAAACTTCTTTGTTTGTAAATTTTCTCGTCAACAAATATTGCTTTTTTCTAATTAAATCAATATTTGGATGTGTTTTATCGAAATTTTTTGGAGCCGTTTTTAATTCTTCACCTTGTAACGTTCCGAAGAATTTTTTGAAAGATTCATCTGCGATTATTTCTCTCAAATCAGAAGCATCTAATTCTAATTCTTTACGAATTCGTAATAAATCTTCGTTGTTAGGTTCCCAAAATCCGCCACCAACAAAGCTGGCGTCGTTTTCAATATGCAAATACATACCACCACGAAGCATCGGCTTAGTCCTAGAAAAACCTACAGAAAAATGATTTTTATAAGGTAATTTATCTTTAGAAAACCGCACATCTCTATAAATTCTAAAAACTTGCATTTTTTCTAAACTATCGATTTTTTCTAATTCTGAAAATACTTCTGTAAAGAAAGCTTTTGCAAAATTATTTTCGGTTTCAAAACGTTTTTTATTTTCGGTAAACCAATCGCGGTTGTTGTTTTTGGTTAGTAAGTCTAAAAATTCAAAAGTAGATTTTGTTAGCATGTTTTTAAGTATATTTGAATTATAAAAATAGTATTTTAAACACAGATTTCACTGATTTACACAGATTATTTAATTGACACATCAACCTAATTGGCTAATTGTCTCATTAATTTATTGGCTAATTAACCTCGCTCCTGTTCCGTTTTCGGCACTATAAATCGTTTTTCCAAAATCAATAGAAATTCCGGTTGCGATATCTTTTTCTAATAATAACGCACCGTCCATATCAACATAATCTAAAAACGGTAACAAATGTGCAATCGCAGAAATCCCAATTGTCGATTCGGTCATACAACCTACCATTGTTTTCAATCCTAGTGATTTTGCTTGTGCAATCATTCGTAAAGCTGGTGTAATTCCGCCACATTTCATCAATTTGATATTTACACCGTGAAAATAATTGTGACATTTTAAAACATCTTCTTCTTCGATGCAACTTTCGTCAGCAATTATAGGCAAAACCGAATGTTTAAAAACTTCGGAATGACCTAAATAATCATCCGCTTGTAAAGGTTGTTCGATAAATTCTACACCTAAATCTTTAAAAACAATAGCGTTTTTTATGGTTTCTTCTACTGTCCAACCGCAATTCGCATCGACACGGAAAATGGCGTTGGTTTCTTTTCGTAACGCTTTTACGATTTCAATATCGTTTGGAGTTCCTAGTTTGATTTTATAAATCGGCCAAGGCATTTCCTTCATTTTCAGAAGCATTTCGTCAATTGTAGAAATTCCAATAGTATAATTTGTTAATGGATTATTTGAAAGGTCTAAATTCCATAATTCATATAATTTTTTGCCTTTTTTTCGAGCAAATAAATCGTGAAAAGCAATATCTAAAGCACATAAAGCGAATCGGTTGTGCGATAAATAGGGATTTAAAGTGTTCCAAAATTCCTCTGGAGAAAGATTTTCTGATTTTTCAATTATCGGAATGATTTCCGAAATATCAGCCGCAATTTTGTGTGTATCTAATTCGTAATACGCGTTTTCAGTTGCTTCACCAAAACCAGAAATTCCATCGCTAATTAATTCTACAATTAACGTAGGTTTTATATCAAAAGATAAACGAGAAATTTTAAAATTGTGTTTTAATTTTAAGTCGTAATGATGAAGTTTTATTTGCATATTGGATGGCAACACAGATTTTATGGATCAAACGGATTATTCTATGATTTCTATGTATAACAAAGTAACTAAAATAAATTCTATGTGCCTATGTGTTTTAAAATATTATTTAGAATTCCCTAACCTATCTTCAATAAATTCAATTTGCGTTTTTCCATGAGGTTTTGATTTTCCGTCTTCGTCTAAATTCACCATCGTAATATTATCAATCGTAATGATTATATCTCGCGTCATCATGTTTCGAACCACACATTTTAATACTAATGAAGATTTTCCGAATTTCACTACATCGATACCAATTTCAATAATATCGCCTTGTTTAGCTGCGCTCATGAAGTTAATTTCACTCATGTATTTTGTAACCACTTTCGGATTTTCCAATTGCACGATGGAATACAACGCCGCTTCTTCATCAATCCAAGCCAATAATTGACCTCCAAATAAGGTTCCGTTTGCGTTTAAATCTTCGGGTTTTACCCATTTTCTGGTATGAAATCTCATCTTTAGTTTAAAAGTTTGAAGGTTATGAGTTTAAAAAGTTTTGTATTGAATTGTAGTGTAAATATAAAAAAATATGAACACTAAAAACTGAAAACTGC
Organism: uncultured Flavobacterium sp.; assembly: GCA_964461805.1. Classification (GTDB taxonomy): domain Bacteria; phylum Bacteroidota; class Bacteroidia; order Flavobacteriales; family Flavobacteriaceae; genus Flavobacterium. Next base: position 51,056 of record CAYWVV010000010.1, on the reverse strand, counting down.
CAACTATTTATTTCTCTCTACTTTTCAAAACTTCCACCACATCATTTAATTTAAAACCTTTGGCTTGTAGCAAAATAAGGTAATGAAACAATAAATCGGCGCTTTCAGATAAGAATAAATCGTCATTATTATCTTTGGCTTCAATAACAACTTCTACGGCTTCTTCACCAACTTTCTGAGCAATTTTATTCATTCCTTTTTCGAATAAAGATGCTACATAACTTTTTTCTGAAGTCGCGTTTTCTTTTCGCTCTTGAATCGTGTTTTCTAGTTTTGAAAGAAAGCTATAACTCGAACTATTTTCTTCTTGCCAACACGTATCTGAACCGGTGTGACACGTTGGTCCAACAGGATTAACTTGAATTAAAAGCGTATCATTATCACAATCGTTTTTAATGGAAACTAAGTTTAAAAAGTTACCACTTTCCTCGCCTTTTGTCCATAATCTGTTTTTAGAACGACTGAAAAAAGTTACTTTCTGAGTTTCTAATGTCGTATCTAAAGCTTCTTGATTCATATATCCCAACATTAAAACCGTTTTGGTTTCGTTATCTTGAATGATAGCTGGAATTAATCCGTTGTTTTTTGTAAAGTCTATTTTCATAATAATTTGCCACGAAGGCGCTAAGTCGCTAAGTTTGTTTTGTTTTATGCTGATTTTTTAAACGTAGATTGGAGAAATTTCTAAAATTTTTAAAATTTCTTTAATCTGTGTTGTTAACTATATTCTTACTTCTATATTCTGTTGTTTCAAAAATTGTTTTAATTCTGGAATTTCTATTTCTCCGAAGTGAAACACACTGGCTGCTAAAGCGGCATCCGCATTTCCTTTTTCGAAAGCATCTGCAAAATCCTGCATAGTTCCAGCGCCACCTGAAGCAATAATTGGAATATTTACTAATTGTGAAATGGTTTGTAAAGCTTCATTGGCAAAACCATCTTTAGTGCCGTCATTTTCCATGGATGTGAATAGAATTTCTCCGGCGCCACGATTCGCAACTTCTACTGCCCAATCGAATAAATTGATATCTGTAGCTTGTTTTCCACCAACTAAATGCACTTTCCAAATTCCGTTAATTCGTTTGGCATCAATCGCAACCACGACACACTGACTCCCAAATTTTTGCGCCAATTGGTTAATTAAATCTGGGTTTTTCACTGCTGATGAATTTATCGAAACTTTATCTGCTCCATTTTTAAGCAAAAGTTCAACATCTTCTACAGAATTAATTCCGCCTCCAACGGTAAATGGAATATTTATGGCTTCCGCAACATCTCGAACTAAATTTAGCAACGTACTTCTTCGTTCTTCCGTTGCTGAAATATCTAAGAAAACCAATTCATCTGCTCCTGTTTCTGAATATTTTTTGGCTAATTCAACAGGATTTCCGGCATCAATTAAATCCACAAAATTGACGCCTTTTACCGTTCTTCCGTTTTTAATATCTAAACATGGAATGATTCTTTTAGTCAACATATTATTTAGAAATTATATAGTTTTCAAGCTGCTTTAAAGAAATTCTATCTTCATAAATCGCTTTTCCGATAATTACACCTTCGCAACCTAATTCTGCTAATTTTGGGATTTCATCAAATTCTGAAATACCACCAGAAGCGATTAATTTAATGTGATTTGTATTAGCTTCTGTATTACAGTGTTCTAAAATTTGCTTATAAACGTCAAAACTTGGTCCTGTTAACATTCCGTCTTTACTGATATCTGTACAAACCACATAACTAATTTTGTTTTGTAAGTAATTATAAATAAAAGGTAATAAATCTTCTTGAGATTCTTTTTTCCAACCAGAAATGGCAATTTTTGCTCCTGTTTCGTACGGGTTAAAATCGGCACCTAAAATCATTTTATCAGCTCCAAATTTTTCAATCCATTTTAAAAATTTTTCTGCATCATTTACCGCAATACTTCCTCCTGTAATTTGGTTGGCACCAGAATTAAATGCGATTTTCACATCACCACTAGTTTTAATTCCACCACCAAAATCAATTTTTAGATTGGTTTTAGTAGCAATAGCCTCTAGCACATTGTGATTCACTATTTTACCTGTTTTAGCACCATCTAAATCAATTAAGTGTAAATATTCAATTCCGTGATCTTCGAAAGATTTGGCTACATCTACTGGATTATCATTATAAATTATTTTTGTCTTAAAATTTCCTTTTGATAATCGTACACATTTTCCATCAATGATATCAATTGCTGGAATAATTCTTATTTTATTGTTCTTCATTTTATAAATTCAAAAAGTTTTCTACTATTTTTTCGCCCCAATTTCCGCTTTTTTCAGGATGAAATTGCACGCCATAAAAATTATTTTTCTGTAAAGCTGAAGCATAATCCACTTCGTAATTCGTATTCGCAATCGCTAAATCTGAATTCGGAACGTAGAAACTATGCACTAAATACATAAATTCGTTTTCATTAATATTTTGGAATAATTCCGATTTTAAATTGAAAATCGTATTCCAACCCATTTGTGGTACTTTGACCGCATTTGAAAATTTTACAACATTCGCATCAAAAATTCCTAAACCTTTGGTATTTCCTTCTTCCGAATAGTTACACATCAACTGCATGCCTAAACAAATTCCTAAAACCGGTTGTGTTAATGTTGGAATAAGTTGATCTAAACCGCTATCTACAAGCATTTTCATCGCGCTACTCGCCTCGCCAACTCCAGGAAAAATCACTTTATCCGCTTGTTGAATTTCGATAGGATTTTTAGACAAAATAGCTTCAAAACCTAATCTTTTTATGGCAAACTGTATACTTTGTATGTTTCCAGCGCCGTAATCTATAATTACTATCTTCATTTTTTTTAGTTTTAAGTCTCTATTTTCAGTCTCAGTTTCTGCATACTGTAACTGAAAACTGAAGACTCTTTTAAAGCATTCCTTTTGTGCTTGGCAAAATCATTTTCTCCACGTCACGTTTTACTGCAACTTTTATGGCTTTTGCGAAAGCTTTAAAAATGGCTTCAATTTTATGATGTTCGTTGGTTCCTTCTGCTTTGATATTTAAATTGGCTTTGGCACCATCTGTGAACGATTTGAAAAAGTGATAAAACATTTCCGTTGGCATTTGACCAATCATTTCACGATTGAAATCGGCTTCCCAAACCAACCAGTTTCTTCCACCAAAATCAATAGCAACTTGGGCTAAACAATCGTCCATTGGCAAGCAAAAACCGTAACGTTCAATTCCTAATTTATTCCCTAAAGCTTTGGCGAAAACTTCTCCTAAAGCAATAGCTGTATCTTCAATAGTGTGGTGTTCATCGACTTGTAAATCGCCTTTCACTTGAATATCTAAATCCATTTGTCCGTGTCGTGCGATTTGGTCTAACATGTGATCAAAGAAATGCAAACCTGTGTTGATGTTACTTTTTCCAGTTCCATCTAAATTTACAGCAATAGAAATATCAGTTTCATTCGTTTTTCTGACAATGGATGCTGAGCGATTTTCTAATTTTAAGAATTCATATATCTTTTCCCAATCGTTAGTTTCAAAAGCAATTGTTTCTGCAATTTGAGCTTCATTAAGAGAAATTTCAGCAGTACCTAAATTGGTATTATCATTGATAAAAATGGCTTTTGCACCTAAGTTTTTAGCTAATTCTACATCTGTTAATCTATCTCCAATTACGAAAGAGTTTTTCAAATCGTAGTCTTCTGAAAAATATTTAGTTAGCATTCCAGTTCTTGGTTTTCTGTTTGGAGAATTATCTTCTGGAAAACTCCTATCTATACATTCTTCACTAAAAAATACGCCTTCACCTTCAAAGGTTTTCATGATAAAATTGTGTACTGGCAAAAACGTACTTTCTGGAAAAACATCTGTACCTAATCCGTCTTGATTGGTTACTAAAACCAATTCAAACTCTAATTCTTTTGCGATTTTACCTAAGAATGACAAGCATTTTGGATAGAAATACATTTTATCAAAAGCATCAATTTGGTAATCGGATACTTCTTTGATCATTGTGCCATCACGGTCGATAAATAAAACTTTTTTAGCCATTATACTGCTTTTAGGGTGTTGATTAATTTTAAATTTTCAGCTGATGTTCCGATGGTAATTCGTAAACAATTTTCACATAAAGGCTGTGAAGATCTGTTTCTAACAACGATACCTTTTTCTAATAATTGTTGGTACCTTTTGTTGGCATCATCTACCTTTATCAAAACAAAATTAGCATCCGATGGATAAATTTTTTCAATAAATTTAACTTGATCTAAATGTTTAAGTAAAAATTCTTTTTCTATTTCAATATCAGATACTTGCTTAATTATTTTTTTTGTATTTTCTAACTTTTCTAATGCTTTATTTTGAGTTAAAATATTTACATTGTACGGAAGTTTAATTTTATTCAAAACCGCGATAATTTCTGTTGATGCATATAAAATACCTAATCGAATTCCAGCCATTCCATATGCTTTTGACAAGGTTTGAGAAATGACCAAATTGGGATAATCGTTAATTTCAGTTAACCAACTTTCTTTGGAAGAGAAATCGATATACGCTTCATCTAAAACTACTAAACCGTTGAAGTTTTTAAGTAAAGTTACGATACTTTCATCTGAAAAAGAATTCCCAGTTGGATTGTTTGGCGAGCACAAGAAAATGATTTTTGTATTTTCGTTAACTTCAGATAAAATCTGTTCTACATTTGGTTCAAACTCCTCATTAAGTAAAACTTCTTTATTTTCTATAGCATTCAAATTCGCTAAAACACCATACATTCCATAAGTTGGTGGCAATGTAATTACGTTATCTCTATTTGGTTCACAAAATGCACGAAATAACAAATCTAATACTTCATCACTACCATTTCCTAATAAAATTTGATTTTTAGCTACTTTTTTAATTTCTGAAAGTAGTTTTTTAACCGATTTTTGTTGCGTATCTGGATAGCGATTGATGCCATTTTCATTTGGATTTTCATTGGCATCTAAATAAATCATTTTTTCTTCATGATCTTGAAACTCATCACGAGCCGAAGAATAGGCTTGCATTGTTTTTATGTTTTCTCTTATTAATCTATCCAAATTCATTTTCGTTTCTTTTATATATTTTTCCATAATTAGAACAATAAATTAATTCACCTTATTTAATCGAATTGTTACTGCATTTTTGTGTGCTTGTAAACCTTCGGCTTCCGCCATAAACTCAATACTTTTTCCAATATTTCGAATCCCCTTTTCACTAATTTTTTGAAACGTTATTGATTTCAAAAAACTATCTAAATTCACGCCGCTATAGGTTTTAGCAAAGCCATTTGTTGGCAACGTGTGATTGGTTCCTGAAGCATAATCTCCCGCACTTTCTGGTGTGAAGTTACCAATAAATACCGAACCTGCGTTTTGAATTCCGTTAATGAAGAATTCTTCGTTTTTAGAACAAATAATAAAATGTTCTGGAGCATATTCGTTAATTAAATCTAAAGCTAACTGTTCGTTTTCTATTAAAATTAATTTCGATTTTTCAATAGCTTGAGCAGCGATTTCCTTACGAGGTAATTTTTCTAATTGCGAATATACTTCTTTTTCAACCGCTTCTAAAACTTCATTACTTGTGGTAACTAGAATCACTTGACTATCTGAACCGTGTTCCGCTTGACTTAATAAGTCGGAAGCTACGAAGCTTGGGATACACGTTTCATCTGCATAAACTAACAATTCACTTGGACCCGCTGGCATATCAATTCCAACTCCAAATTGTGTTGCAACTTGTTTGGCAACGGTTACAAATTGATTTCCTGGACCGAATATTTTAAACACTTGAGGAATGGTTTCTGTTCCGAAAGTCATCGCACCAATCGCTTGAATTCCACCAACTTTGAAAATTTTAGTAACTCCACACAAATTAGCAGCATATAAAATAGCTGGATTAATTTCACCTTGTTTATTAGGAGGTGAACATAAAATTATTTCCGTACAACCTGCAATTTTAGCAGGAATTGCCAACATTAAAACGGTTGAAAACAAAGGCGCAGAACCACCTGGAATATACAAACCTACTTTTTGAATTGGTTTTTTTTCTTGCCAACAAAAAACACCTTCAGTAGTTTCAACTTCTATCTTTTTTGTTTTTTGAGCTTCGTGGAATTTGAAAATATTATTTTTCGCCAATTCAATAGCCATTTTTAATTCATCAGAAACCAAAGCATTTGCAGCTTGAATTTCTTCTTTTGACACTAAACTAATTTCTGAACTACTTCCGTCAAATAAAGAAGTATATTTTTGTACAGCAACATCTCCTTTTTGTTGAATTTCTTTAAAAATTCCTTTAACGGTTTCTTCAATATCTGCGAAAGATTGTGTTGGTCGTTTTAAAATTTCTGACCAAGTATTTTTTGTTGGGTTGTTTATTTTTTTCATTTTTATAAGATTCAAAGATTTGGCCACGAAGACACGAAGGCACTAAGTTTTTTTTTATTTGTTTGTGTGAAATACTAAATTTATAATACCATTTTTTCGATTGGACAAATTAAAATACCTTCTGCTCCAGCTTCTTTTAGTTTATCGATTACATCCCAAAATTGTTCTTCATCAATAACCGATTGCACACTACTCCAACCACTTTCACCTAAAGGTACAACAGTTGGACTTTTTAATACGGGTAAAATGTTTGAAACTTTTTCAATATTAGAATTGGGAACATTCATTAAAATATATTTCGATTGTTTAGATCGTAAAACCGCTTGAATTCGGAATTGTAATTTATTTAAAATGGATTTAGCTTCTTCAGTAATTAAAGGAGAAACCGCTAAAACTGCTTCACTTTTATAAATAACTTCTACTTCTTTTAAACCATTTTTAAAAAGTGTACTTCCACTAGAAACAATATCTACAATAGCATCAGAAAGTCCGATGTTTGGTGCAATTTCAACTGAACCAGAAATTTGGTGAATGTCCACTTCAATTCCATTTTTTGCGCAAAATTGATTTACTGTGTTGGGATAAGAAGTTGCAACACGCAATCCGTTTAAATCTTGAATGGAATTATACGTGAAGTTTTTAGGAACTGCCACAGAAACTTTGCATTTTGAAAAGCCTAATTTTTCTGCAATTTGAATGTTATTCCCTTTTTCGACTAATAAATTATCACCTACGATGGCAATATCTACTACTCCATCAATTAAATATTGAGGAATGTCCGAATTACGAAGAAAATAAACTTCTAAAGGAAAATTTGATGCAGTTACACGCAATTGATCATTTCCATTATAAATTGAAATTCCACAATCTTTAAGCATTTGAATGCTTTCTTCATTTAATCTACCTGATTTTTGAATGGCGATTTTTAATTTACTCATTTTGTTTTAAATTGAGTTTGAGCCAAAAGAGAAGGAATAAAAAAACCCGCTTGATTTGACTCAAACGGGTTTGTAATTTATATTTGTTTTACACACATACCAAAATTACCTCGCTTGAGCGTGGGAAAAATGATGGATATGATGTAAAGAGTTTGTAAACATTTTTATTTTTATTGATGTGCAAATATAACGTGATTAATTTCAATTAAACAAATTATTTTGAAAATTTATAATTTGTTTAATCTTTTTCGACAGTAGTATCAGACTCTTTATTAACGTCTAAAGCATTACTGCTACTAGTATTTTCTCTAATTTCTGTATGACGAACTTCTCCTCCGGTTGTTCCAGTTTGTTTACCTAAAAACACACCAATTAATGCAACAACAAAAGCTAAATAAGAAATTAAATTAGCTTTTGCATGATTTTTCAAGTTTGTATATAATCCTAAAATAGAAATTCCACCTAATATATATAAAACTAAAGCTAATTTTTCTGCCATTTCTTCATGTTCATGAATAATTTGATCGGTTACTGATGGTAAATTTTCAGCTATTTCTTCCGCTCCTTCGCCAGTTGACATACTAACTAGTCCAAAAATTGCAGCTACAATAAAAAGAACATAAGCCACGTTTTTAATCACCGAATTTTTCATAACTATTCCAGTAATTAATATTCCTAAACCAAAAATGGTTCCAATAATTGGAAAATGGTTTACTACCATGTGTAAATGTGCGTCGTTCATAATACTTAGTTTTTAATTTATAATGTTTCTAAAATGTTAATCTAACTTAAATCTGTACATTTGACAATATAATTTATTTTTTATGAAAACCTTTATAAAACACCATATTGTCTACACAAATGTAGCAATATTTTATTTAATTATCAGCTTTTTAACGAGATTAGTTTTATTATTTCACCCAATTACACAAAGTAAATTTACGGGATTAGAGATTATTAAAATATTCGGATTTGGACTCCTTTCAGATTTTTTTATTTTTATACTTATTGGTTCCATTTTGTGGTTGTATCTCATCTTTTTATCCAATTCCAAATTTAAAAAACCTTATGGCTTTATTATTCTTGGTGTTTTTGTAGCTCTTTTAGTTTATATCGCTTCCGGAAAGAGTATTTTAAGTGAATATGGAGGAGTTTTGCCAGAAATTGGTTTAGCTTTTGTGGGTTTAAAAACCTTGTTTTTTGCAGCGTTGTTATTCACAGAAAAATATAGAAAACAAATTCGTTTGGCACTATTCTCATTAACAATCTTTCTTTTTATTTTATTAATAATTCAAAATGCGGTTAGTGAATTCTTCTTTTGGAATGAATTTGGAGTTAGATATAATTTCATTGCTGTAGATTATTTGGTTTACACCAATGCAGTAATTGGAAATATTATGGAATCTTATCCTGTTGTTCCCTTATTTGCAAGTGTTGGAATTATAGCATTTACTTCAACTTATTTTATTATTAAAAAATCAAAATCGTATTTAGAAAACTTACCTGATTTTCCAAATAAATTAAAAATTGTTGCGCTACAGGTTGTTTTGTTTTTTAGCGCTTTGTTTTTTATTCCGAAAATTTCTTCTCAACAAAATAGTAGTAATGTTTACGCTAATGAACTACAAAGTAATGGTTTACAGAAGTTTTACAAAGCATTTACCAATAGTGAATTAGATTATTTTGAATTTTACGAAACAATTCCAGAATCTCAATTAGCTGAATTAGAATCTGTAACACATATCAATTACAAACACAATACTACACATATTCATTCCAATGGAATTGAACATAAAAAAAATGTAGTTTTAATTACGGTAGAAAGTTTGAGTGCCGAGTTTATGAAACACTACGGTAATACAAATAACATCACACCTTTTTTAGACAAACTTGCAGAAGAAAGTTTATTCTTTACGAATTTGTATGCCACAGGAAACAGAACAGTTAGAGGTTTAGAAGCCGTAACACTTTCTTTACCTCCAACTCCTGGTGAAAGTGTGGTGAAAAGAAAAGACAATAAAAATAAGTTTAGTATTGGAAGTGTTTTCAATTCAAAAGGATATACTTCAAAATTCTTATATGGAGGCGATGCGTATTTTGATAACATGCAAGATTTTTTTGGAGGAAATGGGTATGATATAATTGATAAATCGAGTTTAAAACCTAACGAAATTTCGTTTTCCAATATTTGGGGCGTTTGCGATGAAGATATGGCTAAAAAAGCTATTCAAACTATGAATGCAGAAGCAAAAACAGGAAAACCTTTCTTTAATCATTGGATGACGGTTAGTAATCACAGACCATTTACCTATCCAGAAGGAAAAATTAGTATTCCAGGAACGGCTAAATCTAGAGATGGAGGTGTAATGTACACCGATTATGCTTTGAAACAATTTTTCGAAATGGCTAAAAAACAACCTTGGTTCAAAAATACCGTTTTCGTAATTGTTGCCGATCATTGCGCTTCAAGTTCAGGAAAAACAGAATTGCCAATGGAAAAATACAGAATTCCCGCTTTTGTTTATGCACCTGGATTTATTCAACCACAAAAAATGGATAAATTGGTTTCGCAAATTGACTTAATGCCAACCGTTTTAGGTTTATTAAACTTTGATTATCAATCGAAATTTTTTGGTCAAAATGTGTTGTTATCCACTTATAAACCTAGAGCATTTATAGCTACTTATCAAGATTTAGGATATATTAGTAATGATACTTTAACCATTATTTCTCCCGTTAAAAAAATGAAACAATACGCTTTAGTCGCTGAAGTGCATAAAGAAGTGGAAGGTAAATTTGAAATACATTATACTGAAAAGTTACTTAGCAAGAAAAACAAACATCTTGAAAATGAAACTATCGGTTATTATGAAGAAGCTGCCGGAATTCTAAAGAAACATAAATATCAAAAGATCTCAAAATAACCACAAAAAAAAAACTTCTTGAAAACATCAAGAAGTTTTTTTTTGTCAATTCTAATCTAAAGAAATTATTCTTCTTTATTCTTTAAAACCATTAATAATGTATATGCATCACTAATTACTAGGTTTTTATTTTGTAACGATTCATAGTTTCTAATTTCTGAAACTTTATCCGTTACAATTCCGATTTGCACTTCTTGCATAGAAAAAGACTTTTTATTAGCATCTTGTACGAAAACGAATTTCTTATCTTCAAAATCTACAATCGCATCATTACTTAAAACAAATGCATTGTTATTATCTATTTGAATAGTGGCATTGATGTAATTTCCTGGAATCAATTTTTTTGTTGAGTTAGAAATTTTCGCATACACTTCAATCGCATTTTCATCGGAATAACTTTTGTTTACAAACTCAATTTTAGTTTCGTAAAAAACATCTGGTTGGGTGTTCGTGTAGACTTTAATTTTTTGTCCAATAGCCAAATTTGCTGCATCTTTTTCAAATACATTTAACTTAGCATACATACTTTGGTTATCCATAATTTGGAATAACATATCGGTAGCATTCACATATTTTCCAATATTGACATCAATTTTTGTAACCATTCCAGAAATGGGTGCATAAATATTTACCGATTTTGAAATCGTATTTGCTGTTAAGGAAGCGGGATTAATATGAATTAACTTCAATTTTTCTTCTAACGATTTTAACGTAATTCTTTGTTTGGCGAATTCACTTTCTGCCAATTGAAAGTTCTTTTCACTAACGGCTTGCGAAGAATTCAACTCTTTTTGACGAGCAAAATCTTTTGAAGCATAAGCCAATTGTTGTTTCGTTGTTAAATAATCTTGTTGAATTTGAACATACGATTGATCTTCAATAACCGCTAAAACTTGACCTTTTCCAACTACCATTCCTGGCATAACTTTGATATTTTTAATATATCCGCCAAGTGGCATACTCACACTTGCCATTGCATTTGGTGCTAAAGTAATTTTACCGTTTACTTTTATCGTACTTGAAAGCGAAGTATTCGTTAAACTTCCGATTTTAATTTTCGAATTATCTAATTGATTTTTAGTCAATTCCACTACATTTTCTTTAACAGTAGTTTCTGTTGCTGTTTCTTCTTTTTTCGACTGACAAGCAATTGTTAAAGCCAAAATCAGTATTAAATATATATTTTTCATTTGTTTCGATTTAAATTTTAATTGAAATACAAGATTTGGATGATATTGTTATTATACGATTGAATTTTATCGAAATAATCTGATTTTGCTTCAAGTGCTTGGTTCATTGTCCAAGACCATTCCATAAAATTGATATCTCCGTTTAAAATTTGCTTGTTCGCATTCGCCATAATTGAATTGGTATTTGGCAAAACAACTGTTTCATAATAAGTCAAAACTTCTTGATTATTAGCTTGTTTCACTGCATATGTATTCCATATTTTTTGCAATTCTTGTTGTTGCATCGTTGTTTTATCGGTTAAAATGGTTTCGTTCATTTGAATTGCTTTTTGTCGAGCTTTGTTGGCCGAATTAAAAACAGGAATTCCTAAACTCAATTGAAACGATTGAAATCGGTCGTTTTTACCATAAAAATTATTGTCAGCGCCATTTCCTTGCATCGTTGTACTAAAATATCCGACAGCAACATCTGGAATTAAAGCTGATTTCTCTATTTTTAAAACTGAAGTATTAGCTTGTTTTTCAAGAGCTAACAGTTGCAAGGCTACATTATTCGAAACAAAATCTTGTGAAGGTAAACTTTCAATTTTGACAGATTTATATATTGGTTCAATATTTTCTGTGACTTGCAGTAAATATTGCAATTGCGCCACCACTCTGAATTTTTCTTCCTGAATTAATTTGACTTGATTTTTAATCTTTACCATATACAATTCGGCAGAACTTTTTTCTAAAGCATTACTTTCACCATATTTCAATCGCAAATTTGCTTTCTGAATAAAAGCTGCGAAAATAGAATCCGTTTGTTTTACTACTTTTTCTTTTTCTGAAACCACCACTAAATCGTAAAATGCTTGTGTAATTTCCTTTTTTATGGCATTTTCAGAAAATTTATAGTTCATTTGAGCTATTTCGGCTTGTTTTTGAAACCATTCTTTTTTCTTAGCGTTGATAAATGGAAAACTGATATTTTGAGAAATCCCAAATCTATTATCTGTATAAGCACTATTTAATTGTCCGATTTCACCCACTAAGTTTAAACTCGGCACTTCATTGGCAGAACGAATTAAAACTTTAGCTGCTTCCACTTTTTGTTTTTCGGTTTTCAATTGAATATTATTTGAAATTCCGATATTTAAAGCTTGTTCTAATGTCATTTTATTTTGTGAAAACGAAGTCGCCGTTCCTAATAAAAGAAAAAGGGTTAGAATTGCATTTTTATTCATTTTGATTTCTGATTTTTGTTCGAATACCAAGTATAAAATCGGTAAAATAAACAAGGTTAAAAAAGTCGCAATTAGTAAACCACCAATTACTACAGTAGCTAACGGACGTTGCACTTCTGCACCAGAACCGTTGCTGATTGCCATTGGTAAGAACCCCAAAGAAGCAACAAACGCTGTCATTAAAATTGGTCGTAATCGTTTTTTAGTTCCGTTCATGATAACTTTAATAGTATCTAAATTTCCACTTGCTTTTTGCGAATTAAATTCGGCAATAAGCACAATTCCGTTTAAAACGGCAACACCAAAAAGGGCGATAAATCCGATTCCAGCACTTATACTAAATGGCATTCCACGAGCGGCTAAAAATAAGATTCCACCAATCGTAGATAAAGGAATAGCTGTATAAATAAGTAACGCTTGTTTAACTGATTTGAAAGCAAAATACAACATCAAAAAGATTAAAAGTAAAGATATTGGAACCGCGATCATCAATCTGTCTTTAGCTGCGTTTAGGTTTTCGAAACTTCCGCCGTAAGTAATATAATATCCAGGAGGAAATTTAATTTTGGCGTTAATTTCTTTTTCTAATTCGCCCACTAAACTTTGTACATCTCTATTGGCATTGAATCCTACTACAATTCTTCTTTTCGCATCTTCCCTTTGAATTTGATTTGGACCGCTAATAATTTTAACATCTGCCAAAACATAAAGTGGAATAGTTGTTCCAGTTTTGGTTGGAATTAATAGATTTTCGATGTCAATTAAGTCTTTTTTCTCTGAATTGTTTAATTTCACAACTAAATCAAATCGTTTTTCACCTTCAAAAAGCAAACCTGCTGTTTGTCCAGCAAAAGCGGTATTCACTACTCTATTGATTTCATTTACACTTAATCCATATTGTGCCATTATTGGACGTTTGTAGTTGATTACTACCTGTGGCATTCCACCAATTGGTTCTTCGTATAAATCTTTTGTGCCTTCAATAGTTTTTACAATTTTTCCGACTTTACTAGCATAAATAGAAAGCGTATCTAAATTCTCTCCGAATATTTTACATACTACATCTTGTCGTGCACCCGTCATTAATTCATTAAAACGCATTTGAACTGGATATTGAAATCCGGCTGTAATTCCAGGAACATCTTTTAAAGCCTCGCTCATTTTTTCGGATAATTCATTGAAAGTTGAAGCTGATGTCCATTCGCTTTTATCTTTCAGAATCACCATCATATCGCTGGCTTCCATTGGCATTGGGTCGGTTGGCACTTCACCACTACCGATTTTAGTCACTACTTTTTCTACTTCAGGAAATCTATCTTTTAAGATTTTAGCGGCTTTTTGTGTGGAAGCCATTGTCGTATTTAAATTACTTCCTGTTAAAACTCTGGTATCGACAGCAAAATCACCTTCTTCCAAAGCTGGAATAAATTCTCCACCTAAAAACGACATCACTACAATCGAAGCAAAAAATACTACAACTGTTGAAATGATAATTTTTCTTTTGTTGTTAATCGCTTGAACTAATCGTTTTTGATAAATATTTTCCAAATACGCCATCATTCTTTCAGAGAAATTATTTGGATTGTGTTTTAAGTTTTTCAACACAATAGAACTCATCATTGGAATATAAGTTAGCGATAATATAAACGCGCCAATTAAAGCAAAAGCAACTGTTTGCGCCATTGGTTTGAACATTTTTCCTTCGATTCCGTCAAGAGAAAAAATAGGTAAATACACAATTAAAATGATAATTTGTCCGAAAACGGCACTGTTCATCATTTTTTTAGAAGAGGATTCTACTTCATGATTTACATTTTCTTGCGTTAAGGCAATCGCATTTTCCTTTTTATGATGCGAATAAATTTGATGAATGACGGCTTCGACAATAATTACTGCACCATCCACAATTAAACCGAAATCTAACGCGCCTAAACTCATTAAATTTCCACTTACGCCGAATAAATTCATCATAATAATCGCAAAAAGCATCGCTAATGGAATTACGGAAGCTACTAGAAGTCCGGCTCTGAAATTTCCTAAAAAAAGTACTAAAACAAAAATTACGATTAATGCCCCTTCAATTAAGTTTTTTTCAACCGTTCCGATAGCGTTGTTCACCATTTTGGTACGATCTAAAAACGGTTCGATGATAACACCTTTTGGTAAGGTTTTCTGAATTTGAGCAATTCGTTCTTTTACATTTTTGATGACTTCGCTACTGTTTGCGCCTTTTAGCATCATAACAATTGCGCCGGAAACTTCACCTTGATCGTTATAACACATCGCGCCGTAGCGAGTAGCATATCCGTTTTTGATTTCAGCAATATCTTTTAAAAATAAAGGCGTTCCTGTTTTTGAAGTTAGCGCGATGTTTTCAATATCTTCTTTAGATTGAAGTAAACCTTCTGTTCTAATGAATAACGCGGTTTCGTTCTTTTCGATATAACTACCACCTGTATTTTGATTATTGCTCTCTAAAGCGTCAAAAACGTCATTTATGGTAATGCCGTGTGCTTTTAGTTTACTAGGTTGAATGCTGATTTCTAATTGTTTTAGTTTTCCGCCAAAACTGCTGACTTCAGCTACACCTTTTACACCAGATAATTGTCTTTTAATAATCCAATCTTGTATGGTTCTTAATTCTGTAGCATCGAATTTTTTTTCGTAGCCTTTTTCTGGGCGCACAACGTATTGATAAATTTCTCCTAAACCTGTAGAAACTGGACCTAATTCTGGAGTTCCCATTCCTTTTGGGAGTTGACTTTGGACTTGTTGTAACCTTTCGGAAACTTGTTGGCGTGCCCAATAAATATCTGTATCGTCATCAAAAACTATGGTTACTAATGACAACCCGAATCTTGAGAAACTTCTAATTTCTTTTAACCCAGGAATGTTGTTATTGACTTGTTCTATTGGAAAAGTTACTAAACGTTCAATATCTGTAGCTCCAAAAGAAGGTGCGATTGTAATGACTTGAACTTGATTGTTAGTAATGTCGGGAACAGCGTCAATAGGCAATTTCTGTACGTTGTAAATACCAAATGCAATTAAAGCAAAGGTAAATAACGCAATGATGAGTTTATTCTTTACAGAAAACTCAATTATTTTATTTAACATGAGAATATTTTTTATTTTATGAATAATCAATTTATCAACTAAAAGTTGATTTTAAATTTATTACGATAAAATATATTTCGGCGGTTGCCAAATAGAAGAAAGAAAATTGGATGTATTTACTTGATTTTCAAAACAAAAAGGCTTAGGTTCTGAAGTTGAAAAAACGATAAAATTAAAATAATTAGTAGTTTCTGGTATGCTTAGAACTACATTTGGGTGATTGTCTTGAAAATTTTTGAAAGGCAATTTCATGTCTTTTTCAAAATCTGCATCTTTCACATTTCCGTTTAAATAATGCATTTCTAAAAAAGTAAGTACAGATAATTCTTCTTTATCATTGTGCTCGTAATAATGTTCCACAAGCAATGGTGCTTTCAAAATCTGATGTAATTCAGTCATTGAAAACATATAAATAAAAATTAGAAATAAAGTGATATACTTTTTCATTGCTACAAATTTAACAAAAAACAGAGTAAATAGTTATAACAATCCGTTAAATTTTCTAATAAACCATTCTGTAGCTAAAGAAATAGCTAAAATAATTAACAAAATAATCCAATCAATAAGTGGTGAATTTTTTACAAGTGACTTTTCTACAGGTAAATACGTGTCTTTTTCTAATAACTTTTGAATTAACTTATCAATTTGATTGGGATGAATAACTTCTCCTTTATTCTGATTGGCTAATTGTTGTAATTTCGAAACATCTGGATTCACAAATTGTTTTTCTACATCGAAATCTAACACTTCAAAAGTTCCGTTATAACTCGAATTACTACTTGCTTCTTTGACTTGAAACGCATAATTACCTGGTTCTAAACCATCAAAAATAGCCTGATAACCATTATTTGCTTTAGAGAAATTGTAGTTTTTTGTAGACTTCGTATTTTTATTTGTTAGGTTGATGGATAGATTGGCGTTTTCTTCCAATTCATAACTTTTATTGAAATATTGCGCGAAAATTTCGATAGTTTCACCAGAATTATAAAAACTTTCATGTTCTACCAAAAGTGATTTCTTAGCTGAATTTGTTGATAAATATTGAATTATCTTATCAATAAACTGATCGTACTTTTCATAAGATTGATTGATTACATGAGTTTCCATTCGCCATTTCCAAGAATTTTCTCCTAACAAATACGCACTTCTACTATTTCCTTTTTCTGAAAAAGTTAGTATTGGATTTCCTACTTCAATTCCGTTTACTTTAGCCGTTAATAACGTATTTACATTGCCTTTTTCTGTGATTTTTCCGAAAGGATTTTCTAACGGTGGAAATTGTTCAAACTGAATATCATTTTGTGAAAAAAGGTTAAATCCTGTAACAAATGAAGAAGTAAAATCTTCTTGTTTATTCGTTAATTTAAAATCTAAATCGGATTGTATTTGATTTAATAAATTGAAATCAGTAGACATTCCGGTAATAATAAATGTATTAATTCTAAGGTTTTTATTCGCTTCAAAAATTTTTCTAAAAGAAGCTGTTGGTTGGTATAAAATTAATAAATTATATTTTTTTAAATCACTGATTGAATTCGTTTTAAGCAAAGTTACTTTACGCTGCGCATTAGATTCAATTGCGCGTTTAAACGCTCCTAAATCAGGATGAGAAATATCTGAAATAATGGCAATATCTTTTCTTTGATCTATTACTTCAACTGCGAAATTTTTAATGTTATTATATGTGTTTTTTTCTTTTGTTGATGAAGAAATAACAGCTTTATATTTTTGTAGTCCTACTCTATCCGCTTCTAATAAAATTTGTACTGATTTTACTTTATTCTTTTTATCAAAGTTGATGGTTTGACTGCTTATTTTCTTACCATTTTTTTCAATAGAAAAATTAGCTGAAATGGCTTTGCTTCCATTGTATTGCAAGAACACTTCTACCGGAAATTTATTCTTTAAAAAGGCATATTTATTCGCGTTAAGCTGATTGATTTTTAAATCGAAAGTCGTTGTTGTATCACCTAAAACAACTGGAAATACATTTGCGGTTTCTTGAAAACTATATACATAATCGTTTCCAATAGTTTGATTTCCATCTGTTAATAAAACTACCGGATAATAAGCGTTTTTATTTAATTGCTTTAAATTCGTAGCAACATTGTCGATATTAGATTGATTTCCTTTGAAATCTAATGGTTTACCAGCAAAAAACTCTTCATCAAAAGTATAGGTTTGGATTTCAAATTTCTCTTTTAAGGCAGAATTGGAAGTTAATTTTTCGAATACTTCCTTTTCTAAATCATTTGCTTTTAATTCGGAAATTGAACGAGAATTATCAGCGACAATAGCTAAAGGAATTTTGTTAGTTTCAATCGTTTTTCTTGAAATTACTGGATTAATTAGCAATAAAAGTAAAGAAAACACTGAAATAAAACGCAAAAAAGCCAATAACCAATTTATTTTATTTTGGTTATCGGCTTTAAATAAGTATTGATAAAAGGCAACAGCTCCAGAAATAATTACTGAAAGTAGAATTAAAAGAATGGTGCTAGATGTCATATTTTATATTTTTAGTATTCAGTCTCAGTTATCAGTCTCAGCATAATCTGAAAACTAAATACTGTGACTGCAAACTTTTTAAGTCAACATTCCACCATCAACGTTAATCACTTGTCCTGTTACATAAGCACTCATATCTGAACTTAAGAACACACAAACATTAGCTACGTCTTCTGGAGTTCCACCACGTTTTAATGGAATAGATTCTCTCCAACCTTTTACTACATCTTCGTTTAATTTTGCAGTCATTTCAGTTTCAATGAAACCTGGAGCGATAGCGTTACAACGAATGTTACGAGAACCTAATTCTAATGCGATAGATTTTGTAAAACCAATCATACCTGCTTTTGAAGCCGCGTAATTGGCTTGACCCGCATTTCCTTTAACTCCAACCACAGAACTCATGTTTACAATAGAACCTTTACGGTTTTTAAGCATGATTTTTTGTACTGCTTTTGTCATATTGAAAACCGATTTTAAGTTGATATTCATTACGGCATCAAAATCTTCTTCAGACATACGCATTAATAAATTATCTTTTGTAATTCCGGCATTGTTGATTAAAATATCGATATTTCCAAAATCAGCCATTACATCATCAACTAGTTTTTGAGCTTCGTTAAAATCAGCAGCATTTGATTTGTATCCTTTAGATTGAATACCTAAAGCGTTTAATTCATTTTCTAAAGCTAAAGCAGATTCAGCAGATGAACTATAGGTAAATGCAACATTTGCTCCATTTTGTGCAAACACTTTTGCAATTCCACTTCCAATTCCTCTACTTGCTCCTGTAATAATAGCAACTTTTCCTTCTAATAATTTCATATTATACTTATATTTAAATCATGTACTTTTTATTGAAGCCAAATATAATAATAATTTAAAGTAATAAAAAACATCTTTACCATTAAACCTTTTTGTAAATCTCGAGTCTTATAAAATTGAACCTATATATGTCTGAAACAAATAATTTTAATAGCATTTATAACCAATATAAAGTATTGGTTTATAATGTTGCGTTAAATTATTTGCAAAATATTGAAGACGCGGAAGAAATTACCCAAGATGTTTTTATTCAAGTTTACGATTCTTTGGATAAGTTTAAAAACAATTCTAGTTTAAAAACTTGGATTTATCGTATTACGATTAATAAAAGCTTGAATTTCATCAAACTAAAAACCAGAAAGAAATATTTTTTTGTGTTTGGAAAAATTACGAAAAGCGAAAATGAAGTAGAAAATATTTCCAATTTTGAACATCCTGGAATACTTTTAGAAAACCAAGAATACTCAAAATATTTGTTTAGTGTGATAAATACCCTTCCTGAAAATCAAAAAACGGCCTTTTTACTTTCTAAATTAGATGGATTGAGTAATACTGAAATTTCAGCTATTATGGAAATTAGTGTTTCATCTGTGGAATCACTAATATTTAGAGCAAAGAAGAGTTTGAAAGAAAAATTATCGAAAATAAATCCGAATGTACACAAGAATACTTAAATTTAATTGTCTAAATAAATATGGAACAAGATAAATGGATCGAAAATGTATTGAATAGTACAAATGGCATCGCAAAAGTGGCGCCAAATGAGGCATTGTTACATAAAATCGAAAAGCAAATTCAGGAGAATAATAGAAAATCAAAAAGTTCTTTATGGCTTGTAGCAGCTTCAGTAACCTTATTTTTATCATTAAGTTGCATCGTATTTCAATTGAGTTCGTTTTCGAAAAAAGAAAATGTTTCTTTTTTTGATGAACAGTTTAGTATTAATAATCAATTGTACAAATAAGCATGAACAAATCTAAATTATTAAGAAACATTGTTATTGCTATATTAATAATTAATATGGTTGTTATTGGCTATTTACTAATTAATAAAGATGTTTTTTTTGGAAACAAACCTCCAAAACCTAGAGAAATAGTTATTAAAAAATTAGATTTTGATACGGAGCAAATTAAACAATACGATGTTACCATAACTAAACATCAAAATAAAATTAGAAATTTTGATGATTCAATTCGTAAAGCGAAAAACGAACTTTATGCTAGATTGAAAGAAAGTACTTCGGAAATAGATTCAAATGATAGTTTAGTAAATCAAATCAATAACTATCAAAAACAAATAGAAATTACGCATTATAATCATTTCATTGAAATAAAAAAGATCTGTAAATCAGAGCAATTGGAAAAGTTTAACGCTTTAACGAATGAACTTTCAAAGATATTTTCAGGAAAAAGAAAACCTAAAGATGAAAAATAAATTTTACTTTATTTGTATTTTATTCTTGACTTCAATTTGTCTTTTTGGGCAAAGTGATAAGGATTCTTTAATTGTGAATATTAATGCTAAATGGAACAAAAATCCTTTTAAATTAAACACTTCTTACATTTCAAAAAACACAGATACTTTAAAAGTTACGCAATTCAAATTTTATGTTTCTGATTTTCAAGTTATATATGAAGACAAATCTACTTTAACAGATCATAAATCCCATTTAATTGATTTTGAAAAGCCAAATTCTACTATTTTTCCGATTTGCAAAAACTATAAAAAGAAAATTATCGGAATAAACTTCTCCATTGGTGTAGATAGTTTAGCTTCTGTTTCTGGAGCGTTGTCTGGTGATTTAGATCCTTCTAACGGAATGTATTGGGCATGGCAAAGCGGTTATATCAATATGAAAATTGAAGGAACAAGTTCCAGTTGTCAAACCAGAAAAAACACTTTTAATTTTCATATTGGTGGATATTTACAACCTAATTATGCCTTACGAAGAATAGAACTTCCTATGAATAATCTTCAAAATCAAATTAATTTGACATTAGATTTAGAGAAATTTTTTAGCGAGATTGATTTAAAAGAAGCAAATTCAGTTATGATTCCAGGGACTAAAGCCATGGAATTAGCGACATTAAGTACGAAAATGTTTTATACAGAATGAAGAAAATAGTATTAATATTTGTATTTAGTATTTTAATTTTTGGAATTTTATCATTTTCCAAAAGTTACTTCACTCCTATTTATATTGATATTCCTAAAAACTGGCCAAAACCAGTTTACGATTTTAAGAACAATCCATTAACAGAAGAAGGTTTTCAATTAGGCAGACATTTATTTTACGATCCTATTTTATCCAAAGACAACACCATTTCTTGTGCGAGTTGTCATTTACAAGCAACCGGTTTCACTCATGTTGATCACGAATTGAGTCATGGAATCGAAGGGAAAATTGGCACACGAAATTCCTTGACTTTACAAAATTTAGCTTGGAGTAAAAATTTGATGTGGGATGGCGGTGTAAATCATTTAGACGTACAAGCCATTGCGCCAATTACAAGTGAAGTGGAAATGAATGAAACTCTAGAAAATGTAGTACTGAAACTTCAAAAATCTGATAAGTATATACCTTTATTTGAAAAAGCATTTGGTACAAAAAAAATCACTGGTCAATTGACTTTAAAAGCCATTTCTCAGTTTGTGGTTTCCTTAACGACTTCGAACTCTAAATATGATAAAGTTTTAAGAAAACAGGAAAAATTCACCGAAATGGAACAAAAAGGCTATAAATTATTTCAAAAACACTGTACTTCTTGTCATAAAGAGCCATTATTAACAAATGATAGTTTCAGAAATAACGGTTTACCAATTGATAAGGATTTAAAAGATTTTGGAAGAATGAAAATCACTCAAAACCCAAAAGATTCGCTGCTTTTTAAAGTTCCAACCTTACGAAATATTGAATTTACCTATCCCTATATGCACGATGGTAGATTTAAAACACTGACTGAAGTTGTAAAACATTATAATTCTGGAATTCAAAAGAGTACCACTATATCGAAAGAGTTAGTACAACCTATGAATTTATCGGATAATGAAAGAACTGAATTGGTTGCTTTTTTAAAAACCTTAACAGATAAAACCTTTCTTTTCAATACAAAATATGCTTATCCAAAATAATTTTAAAATTTAATGCAAGAATTAATTTTTATTGTTGT
The DNA here is from genome assembly GCA_964461805.1 of uncultured Flavobacterium sp. Classification (GTDB taxonomy): domain Bacteria; phylum Bacteroidota; class Bacteroidia; order Flavobacteriales; family Flavobacteriaceae; genus Flavobacterium. Next base: position 28,759 of record CAYWVV010000010.1, on the reverse strand, counting down.
CTAATAGTATAACCTTCAAATCTAACTAAAATGAAAAAACTATTACCTTTTCTATTTTTTGCAAGTATTTCTACATTTGCTCAGACTAATCCCGCAATCACTAGCTGGTTAAGAAATTTTACAGGAATTACTGGACGTCATTATGTTTCTGGAAATTCAACAGCAATAGTTGATGTCGTTTCCGCAAACGTACAAACTGTTCAATACAATACAACAGATGTTTATGTCTCTGCAACAGGAATTCCGGCCTATATAACTGGACCATTTTTAGATGGAAATCCCACTTTAGCAACAGCTCAAAATAAAATTTTTAAAATTCCATTAACGCCAACACAAAACACAGGAACTCTGACTGCTACAACTGGAGGAAATATTGGTGTTTTCAAAAATGGAGTGGCATTATTTGATTATAGAGATGGTGTTTCTTATAAACTATCAACTGGCGCAAATGCTGGAGGTCCATTAGGTGGAACTGGAGATGGCGTTTGGAATAGAGATGCTGTTTTAGCAGAACGAGGTGGATTTGATTGTTCGAAAGCGCATCCAGCCATGGGAAATTATCATCATCATCAAAACCCAAGTGCTTTTAATTTAGACACATCTGTTTTATCAACAATATGTAGTACTTATCCTTCTGATGGTCTTTACGTTATTAATCCAAGTCAACATTCTCCACTTTTAGGATTTGCTTATGACGGTTATCCAATTTATGGCGCGTATGGCTATGCAAATACGAATGGAACTGGCGGAATAACTCGAATGAAATCAGGTTTTAGTTTACGAAATATTACTACTAGAACCCATTTATATACAGGTGTAGATGTAACTGATGGTCCGGCTGTTAGTACTACATATCCATTAGGATTATATCGTGAAGATTATGAATTTATAACAAATGCTGGTCAAGATTATTTAGATATTCACAACGGTCGTTTTTGTGTAACTCCAGAATATCCAGCAGGAATTTATTGCTATTTTACAACTGTAGATGCCAATCATAATTCTGCTTATCCTTATGCAGTTGGACCAACATTTTATGGAAACAAAGTAGTAACTACTGTAACAACAGTACCTGGAGGAACAACTACGCTGTCATCAAATTCATTTGCAAATATTGACTTAAAGGTAACTATTGCTCCAAATCCTGCTTCAGAATTTATTGCCATTCAAACACAAATGGCTGAAAATGATTTAAAAGTAGAATTAATTAACGAATTAGGTCAAATTGTAAAAGAAAATAAAATTTTACAAGGTAGTACATTGGCTATTATAGAAACGGATTCAATTTATAATGGTATCTATTTTATAAAAATTTCATCAGGAAATCAAAGTAAAAGTTATAAAGTGATTATTCAAAAATAATTTTTAATAAAAACACAACTTTGGATTAATTTCATTAAACCTTTTTCATTTTAAATAGTCAAAGGAAAGTATAATTTAACCTGTTTTATATTTATGAAAAATATTTACTATTTATTTGGAATACTGTTTATTAGTCAAATTACTAATTCACAGAATAATCCTGTAATTACAAGTTGGTTACAAAACACAACCGGTATTACAGGTAGACACTACTTAAGTGGTAACTCCACTCCTATTGTTGATGCTGCTTTAGCTAATGTTCAAGCTGTACAATATTCATCTAATTGGGTTTATGTGACAACACAAGGAGTACCTTCATTTATTACAGGACCATTTACAGCAAATCCTAATACGGTTATTACTGCTATAAATTCTATTTATCAATATCCATTAAATCCAATTCAAAATACTGGAACACCAACAAATACGACTGCTGGTAATATTGGAATTTTTAAAAATGGAGTTGGATTATTTAGTTACGGAGATGGTTTTTCATATAATCCAACAACAAATTCAGATGCTCCAACTGGTGGTGCAGTATGGAGAAGAGATGCTGTAAAAGCTGAAATTTTAGGATTTGATTGTGCAAAGGCACATCCAGCTGCACAAGGGAATTATCATCATCACCAAAACCCAAGTGCGTTTAATCTTGATTTAGTACAACTTTCTACAATTTGTAATTTATATGCCTCTGATGGTTTATATGTAATAAATCCAACACAACATTCTCCACTTTTAGGTTTTTCCTATGATGGTTTTCCAATTTATGGTGCCTATGCATATACTAATGGAAATGATGCTACAGGAGGAATTTCAAGAATGAAATCAAGTTATCAATTGAGAAATATAACTTCAAGAACACATTATGCAGATGGAACTGATGTTATTGATGGTCCTGCAATCAATTCAACTTTTCCTTTAGGATGGTATCGTGAAGATTATGAGTATGTTCCTCACCCATCTGACCCAACCTATTTGGATGAACATAATGGGAGAATTTGTAAAACTCCAGAATATCCAGCAGGAATATATTGCTATTTCACAACAGTTGATGCTAATCATAATTCTGCTTATCCTTATGTTGTTGGACCTACATTTTATGGTGTAAAATCTGTTGTGAAGGTGACTTCAATAACTGAAACTACGACAACATATGATACTTTAAATGTAAATGATTTTATTAAAAACGATTTAAAAGTTATTATTTATCCAAATCCTGCTTCAGAATTTATTGCCATTCAAACACAAATGGCTGAAAATGATTTAAAAGTAGAATTAATTAACGAATTAGGTCAAATTGTAAAAGAAAATAAAATTTTACAAGGTAGTACATTGGCTATTATAGAAACGGATTCAATTTATAATGGTATCTATTTTATAAAAATTTCATCAGGAAATCAAAGTAAAAGTTATAAAGTGATTATTCAAAAATAATTTTTAATAAAAACACAACTTTGGATTAATTTCATTAAACCTATTTGTTTTTTATTCGTCTAAAATATATTAACCTAAACTACCAATCTATGAAACTAGCCCAATTTTTACTATTTAGTGGTATTATACTATCACTAACATCATGTAATAATAATGATGAAAATTATACTTCAATAACTCAAAGTTATCCTGCAGTTGAAGCTGAATTTGGAAGTTCTGTGGATTTAAACAATTTAGCTAATTATGCCAATCAAACCATTCCAGCTTATATTACTAAGGATAATAGTGGTTTAAATTCAATTTCTGATAAAGGAGCTACATTAGGAAGAGTTTTATTTTATGATAAAAAAATGTCTGCTACAAATACTGTATCCTGTTCTAGTTGCCATAAACAAGAAGTTGCTTTTGGAGATAATTCTGTAGCAAGTACAGGTGTAAATGGCACTACTGGAAGGCATTCCATGCGATTGATTAATACACGTTTTGCTACTGAATCTAAATTCTTTTGGAATGAAAGAGCGGCTAGTTTAGAAATTCAAACAACCATGCCGATAAAAGATCATGCAGAAATGGGTTTTAGTGGAACAAATGGAGATTTGTCTTTTAACGATTTAATTACGAAATTAAGCGCGATTGATTATTATAAGGAATTATTTAAATTTGTTTATGGATCCGAAGAAATTACAGAAACTAAAATACAATTTGCTTTAGCCCAATTTATTAGAAGTATTCAATCTTTTGATTCTAAATATGACGTAGGAAGAGCAGGTGCTCCAAATGACGGTGTGAATTTTACTAATTTTACAGCTCAAGAAAACCAAGGGAAAAATTTATTTTTAACACCTCCTACTTTTAATGCTTCTGGAGTTCGCACAGGAGGCGGTGTTGGTTGTGCGGGTTGTCATAGAGCACCAGAATTTGACATCGATCCAAATACAAGAAATAACGGAATAATAGGAACATTTTCTGGAGTTGGAATTGATATAACCAACACAAGAGCACCATCTTTAAGAGATTTAGTAAAAGTAGATGGCACATTAAATGGACAAATAATGCACACAGGAGTTATTACGTCACTACAAGCTGCAATTGGACATTATGGAACGATTACAATTGCGCCAGGAAACACCAATTTAGATCCAAGATTAATGCCAGGAGGAAATGGGCAGCAATTGAATTTAAATGCAACCGAAGTAAATGCTGTAATTGCATTTATAAAAACCCTTTCTGGAACAGATGTTTATACGAATACAAAATGGTCTAATCCATTTAATTAAAATAAAAAATCCCGTTCTGAAATAATCAGAACGGGATTTTTTTTAAATATATTTATTCTTAGAAAGCTACATTCCATTTTGGAAGCGTCCCATTTTCTGTTAAATAGCTTTGTAAAACTGTAGCTTCAACAAATGTTGGAATACCTTTTACTTTTTCAGTAAATGTTTCATACCAAACCACTTCTAAAGATTCAATTTCTTCTTTTTTCATTTGTGCTGGCCAAGAATATTTTCTTCCTGTTTTAGCAAATTGGTGTCCGTTTACGATTTTATCGTACAAACCACCACTTTTTACTTTTAAAGTTCCGTCGTTTTGTACTGTTCCAGTTGAACCAACCATGATTAGTTCTTTTGCTTCGTTAGTTGTATCGTACACTAAGAAAACACCACTTGCGCCATCCGGAGCGTTACAAACTTCCTCTAAATTTAAATCTGTATTAAATAAGAAACTATTTGTTGATTTGTATTTTTTTAATTCTTTTTCCATTTTTATTAATTTGCCACGAAGACCCAAAGGCGCTAAGTGATATTGTTTGAATTTTCACAAAGTCAAAAAATTGTTTTGTGAACTTGATTAATATAATTAATAAAAGCTCCATAAAAAGGAGCTTTTATTACTATGTATTTTAAATACAGGATATTATCCCATAATTTCTTTTACTTTTTTTCCAATTTCAGCAGGAGAATCTACTACGTGAATACCACATTCTCTCATGATGCGTTTTTTAGCTTCTGCAGTATCATCTGCACCACCAACAATTGCACCTGCGTGACCCATTGTTCTACCTTTTGGAGCAGTTTCTCCAGCGATAAAACCAACAACTGGTTTACGGTTTCCATCAGCTTTAACCCAATATGCAGCATCAGCTTCTAATTGACCACCAATTTCACCAATCATAATGATACATTCTGTTTCAGGATCGTTCATTAATAATTCAACAGCTTGTTTTGTTGTAGTTCCAATAATTGGATCTCCTCCAATTCCGATAGCAGTAGTAATTCCTAAACCTTGTTTTACAACTTGGTCAGCAGCTTCATAAGTTAAAGTTCCTGATTTAGATACGATACCTACATTTCCTTTTTTGAAAACAAAACCTGGCATAATACCAACTTTAGCTTCACCTGGAGTGATCACACCTGGACAGTTAGGACCAACTAAACGACAGTCTTTACCTTGAATGAAATCGTAAGCTTTGATCATATCAGCGACTGGAATACCTTCAGTAATACAAATAATTACTTTGATACCTGCATCGGCAGCTTCCATAATAGCATCTGCTGCAAAAGCTGGCGGAACAAAAATAATTGAAGTATCTGCACCTGCTTCCTGTACAGCATCTTTAACTGTATTAAAAACGGGTCTGTCTAAATGTAAAGAACCACCTTTTCCAGGAGTTACTCCACCAACTACGTTTGTACCATATTCAATCATTTGAGAAGCGTGAAAAGTTCCTTCACTTCCTGTAAATCCTTGAACTATAATTTTTGAATTTTTATTTACTAAAACACTCATGATGTTATTTGTTTTTTAAAAGTTGAGCAAAAATAAGTTTTTTGCCAGTAATAAATTAATTTTTTTTTACTTTTTTTTAAGTAGGTTTGCTAATTTGGTATCCTTTGATGATTTTATCATTTTCAAATTCCCAAATAGCCATAAATCTTCCAATCAAAATCAAATCTTTTTGATTTTCAATACTTGCTCCAAAATGATTAAAAGCAATAGAAACTGTATTGTTTTCAGCAATTGAATATAAAATATCGGAATTAAAAATAGAAAAATTATTTTTTAATTCGATCGCTAAATCTAATATTGAATTTTTATCTTTAACTAATAATCCTTCAGAACTATGCCATTCTAAAAGTACATTTTCGTGAAGAACATCATTTAAAAAATCTCTGTTTCTTAAACCGTCATTAGCGTATAATTCTTGTACAATTTCTTTTGGAGTCATTATTTTAATTTTTCTATGATTTCAGGAATACGTTTAATATTTGCTAGTTGCTTTAATTTTTCTCTTGATTCTTCAATTGGTGTTCCAAAATACGATTTTCCACCTTCCACAGATTTGGTTACACCAGTTTGCCCCATAATTACAGCTTTCGTACCGATTGTAATACCGCTAGTTGTACCAACTTGTCCCCAAAGTGTTACTTCGTCTTCAATAATTACACAACCTGCAATTCCGGTTTGAGAAGCGATTAAGCATTTTTTACCAATTACAGTATCGTGTCCAACATGAACTTGGTTGTCAATTTTAGTTCCTTCACCAATAGTTGTATCGCCTGTAACTCCTTTATCTATTGTACAAAGCGCTCCAATACCAACATTGTTTTCAATCACTACTCGCCCACCAGAAAGCAACTGATCAAAACCATCTGGACGTTTTTTATAATAAAAAGCATCGGCTCCTAAAATCGTTCCTGCGTGAATAATTACATTATCACCAATTACAGTATTATCGTAAACAGAAACGTTTGAATGGATTAAACAATTTTTTCCTATTTGTACATTATTTCCGATGAAACAATTGGGTTGAATTAAAGTTCCTTCTCCTATATTCGCAGAATCTGAAATAGAAACATTTGAAAATTGAAACGGTCTAAAATGTCTCGTCAATACATTAAAATCTCTGAATGGATCTTCAGAAATTAATAACGCTTTACCTTCTGGACAATCTACTTCTTTATTAATTAGTACAATTGTAGCAGCAGATTGCAAGGCTTTATCGTAATATTTTGGATGATCTACAAAAACAATATCGCCAGGTTCCACCACATGAATTTCATTCATACCATGTACTGGAAAATCATCAGTTCCAATATACTTAGAATTGATGATTTCAGCAATTTGTTTTAGAGTGTATGTTTTGTTAAATTTCATTTATTTCAATTACTCTTTTACACGTTCCATATAAGAACTAGAGGTTGTATCAATTTTAATTTTGTCACCTTCATTAATAAACAAAGGTACATTAATTGTTGCACCAGTTTCTACAGTTGCAGGTTTTGTTGCGTTTGTAGCTGTATTTCCTTTTAAACCAGGTTCTGTATAAGTAACTTCTAAAACAATAGATGCTGGCATATCAACAGATAAAGGTAAATCTGTTTCCGTATTAATTTGAACCATTACATTTGTACCTTCTTTTAATAAATCTGGTGCATCTAAAATGTTTTTATTTAAGGTAATTTGTTCAAAAGATTCGATATTCATAAAGTGAAAATCATTTCCTTCAGGATATAAAAATTGGTAGGTTTGAGTTTCTACTCTCACTACATCAATTTTATGACCCGCAGAAAATGTATTATCTAAAACTTTTCCGTTTGTTAATGATTTTAATTTTGTTCTTACAAACGCTGGTCCTTTTCCTGGTTTAACGTGTAAAAATTCAATAATTTTATAAATATCATGGTTAAATTTTATACATAAACCATTTCTAATATCTGATGTACTTGCCATTTTGTTTGTTTTTTATTTTATGTTTTAATTATTTATACGCTTCCAGTATAACCTTTCATAATTCCACGAGAAGAATTTCTGATAAAATCTAATATTTCATCTCTTTCTGGTGTAGCTTCCATTTCTGCTTCAATAATACTCATTGCTTGAGAAGTATTGTAGTTTTTTTGGTATAATATTCGGTAAATATCTTGAATTTGTCTTATTTTTTCGGTTGAAAAACCTCTTCTTCTTAATCCAACTGAGTTAATTCCTACGTATGATAAAGGTTCTTTTGCAGCTTTTGAAAAAGGAGGCACATCTTTACGAACCAAACTTCCACCAGAAACCATGGCATGATCTCCAATTGAAATAAACTGATGCACAGCGGCTAAACCACCAATTACAGCATATTCGCCAATTGTAACATGTCCTGCTAAAGCTACTCCGTTTACAATAATAGCGTTATCGCCAATTATACAATCGTGTGCAATATGAGCTGTAGCCATAATTAAACAGTTTTTACCAATTACTGTTTTTCCTGCAGCAACTGTACCTCTATTTATAGTTACACATTCTCTAATTGTAGTATTATCGCCTATTACGGCTAATGAATCTTCTCCACCGAATTTTAAATCTTGTGGTACGGCTGAAATTACTGCTCCTGGAAAAATATTGCAATTTTTACCAATTCGAGCACCTTCCATAATGGTCACGTTAGAACCAATCCAAGTTCCTTCGCCAATTTCTACATTGTTATGAATGGTTGTAAAAGGATCGATAACTACATTTCTTGCAATTTTTGCTCCCGGATGTACGTATGCTAAGGGTTGGTTCATAATTAATCGTTTTTAACTTTTACAATTTGTGCCATTAATTCTGCTTCTGAAACTAACTTCCCGTTCGCATAAGCATAAGCTTGCATGTGACAAATTCCTCTTCTGATTGGAGTAATCAATTCACATTTAAACACTAAGGTATCGCCTGGTAAAACTTTTTGTTTGAATTTCACATTGTCTATTTTCATAAAAAATGTAAGGTAATTTTCTGGATCTGGAACCGTACTTAAAATTAAGATTCCTCCTGTTTGTGCCATAGCTTCAACTTGTAAAACACCTGGCATAACTGGTGCTCCTGGAAAATGTCCTACGAAGAAAGGTTCGTTCATAGTTACATTTTTCAATCCAACTACATGCGTATCTGATAATTCTAATATTTTATCTACTAACAAGAATGGTGGTCTGTGTGGTAACAAATCCATAATCCCATGAATATCTAAAACAGGTTCTTTATGTAAATCGTAAACTGGAATGTTGTTTTTCTCTTCTAGTTTAATAATTTTTGATAGTTTTTTCGCAAATTGAGTATTTACAAAATGACCTGGTTTGTTCGCTATTACTTTTCCTTGAATTCTTGTTCCAATTAAAGATAAATCACCCACAATATCTAATAATTTATGACGAGCGGCTTCGTTCGGAAAATGCAACGTCAAATTATCTAAAATTCCGTTTTCTGTAACAGAAATAGACTCTTTATTGAAAGCTTTTTGTAAACTTGACATGGTTTCTGCAGAAATTTCTTTATCTACATACACAATAGCGTTGTTTAAATCGCCACCTTTAATTAGTCCGTTATTTAAAAGTGCTTCTAATTCATGTAAAAAACTAAACGTTCTACAAGCAGAGATTTCCGATTTAAAATCAGAAATACTTTTCATATTGGCGTTTTGAGTTCCTAAAACTTTAGTTCCAAAATCAACCATAGCAGTAACACAATAAGTATCACTTGGAATAATGGTAATTTCGCTACCTGTTGTTTCGTCTAAATAGGAAATAACGTCTTTTACAACATATACTTTTCTTTCTGCTTCTTGTTCAACAATTCCAATATTTTCGATAGCTTCCACAAAATATTTGGAAGAACCATCCATAATTGGCAATTCTGATGAATTCAATTCGATAATTACATTGTCTAAATCACAACCTACTAAAGCAGCTAAAACATGTTCAGGAGTTTGTATCATCACGCCTAACTTCTCTAAATTAGTTCCACGCTGAGTATTTACTACATAATTGGCATCCGCTTCAATAATTGGAGCACCTTCTAAATCGATACGTACAAATGTAAATCCGTTGTTTACTGGTGCTGGTTTAAAAGTCATTGTTACTTCCTGACCAGTATGTAATCCTACACCTGTTAATGAAATTTCGCTTTTTAAAGTCGTTTGTTTTAACATGATTTTATTTATTATCCTTTTTTAATTCTTCTATTTCTTTTACAATTTTTGGCAAGTTTTTAAAATGTACGAATGATTTCGCAAAATCACTATAATTAAAACCTGGACTACCTTGTACTACTTCGTTTTCTTTTAAATTTTTACCAATTCCTGATTGCGCTTGAATTTTAACATTGTCGCCAATAGTTAAATGTCCAGCAATACCAACTTGACCGCCAATCATACAATTTTTACCAATTTTTGTAGAACCAGCAATACCCGTTTGCGCTGCAATTACGGTATTTTCGCCAATTTCTACATTGTGAGCTACTTGTATTTGATTGTCTAATTTGGCTCCATTTCTAATTACTGTTGAACCCAATGTGGCTCTATCAACAGTAGAACACGAACCCACTTCTACATTATCTTCAATGATTACATTTCCAATTTGTGGCACTTTTATGTAAGTTCCATCTTCTTGTGGTGCAAAACCAAAACCATCCGAACCAATAATAGTTCCAGAATGAATCGTTACATTATTTCCAATTTCCGTTTCCGAATAAATTCGAACGCCTGCAAAGAAAACACAATTATCTCCAATAATCACATTGTCGCCAATGAAACTATTTGGATATATTTTTACATTGTTACCAATTTTTACATTTTGACCTAAATAACAAAAGCTACCTAAATATAAATCAGAACCATATTGTACGCCATCAGAAATCACTGATGGTTGCTCAATACCCGACTTCATCAATTTTACTTGATTGTAATATTCTAGTAATTTTGAAAAAGCATTATAGGCATCTTCTACCTTAATTAAAGTCGCTTTTATTTCTTGTTCTGCTTCAAAAGTTTTGTTCACAATAACAATTGTAGCTGCTGTTGTGTATATATAATTGGCATATTTTGGGTTAGCTAAAAAAGTTAAAGAACCTTCAATTCCTTCTTCAATTTTAGATAACTTATATACTTCAGCATTAGGATTACCAATAACTTCTCCTTCTAAAATGCCTGCTATTTGTTCTGCTGTAAATTTCATCTAGTACGCTTAAAATTACCATCTGTATGAGATGGAACTCGCTTTTTTTCTCTATTTCATTAACAAAAACTAATTTTTGCTCGTTTCATCTGTGCAAAAATATAAAAATTAACCTTAATCTATAACTTTCGGATAACAAATAAAATATTTGGTCACCGTTTTAGACAATGCTTTTAAATGCATTTGGTCTGATGCTTCAACTACTGTTTCAATCGTTCTGTCTTTTTTCAAGATTCGAATAGGTTCGGAAGATTTGCTATAGGCTTCGTTTTTAATTTTTCCTTTAAACACAAAATATTCTACTTCTTTATCCGAAATTCCATATTGTTTCGCATACTTTTCTTTCAAATCTAAGTATTTGATTTTATCGATTTTATCTTCGCTTAATTCAATTTTTAATAGATTACGATTGATAATCATATTACTTAAAGAACTCAATACAAAATCGTCATGATATTGCCATTGCTTAATCGCACCCAACACATCATAATCATCTAAATTAGAAAATTTATCTAAAATAGTTTTATCAATTTGATTTAATTCGATTTTATGATTCAAGAAAAACAATAAAAATGGACTTCCGAAAAGTACTTCGCCTTTTGTAGCTAATTCTTTCGCACGTTTTAGAATCTTAGTTAAAGTCAATTCGGCAACAACGCTAGTTTTATGCAAATAGGCTTGCCAATACATTAATCGGCGCGCCATTAGAAACTTTTCAATAGAATAAATTCCCTTTTCTTCCATTACTAAAACATCATCTTGCACGTTTAGCATCTGAATTAAACGTTCGCTATTTACGTTTCCTTCGTTTACACCTGTATAAAAACTATCGCGTTTTAGATAATCCATTCTATCCATATCTAGCTGACTAGAAATCAATTGTAACATGAATTTTCTATGGTATTCGCCTTTAAAAACTTGGATGGCTAATGATAATTTTCCGTTGAATTCCGCATTTAATTGTTCCATAAACAACAACGATAATTCTTCATGATGCACTTCTTCTACTACACTATTTTCTAGAGCGTGACTAAAAGGTCCATGACCGATATCGTGCAATAAAATAGCAACATATAAGGCATTTTCTTCTTCTTCAGAAATATCGACACCTTTAAACTTAAGAGTTTGCACGGCTTTTTGCATGATATACATACAACCTAAAGCATGATGAAAACGAGTATGATGCGCACCTGGATACACCAAATACGACATTCCCATTTGAGAAATGCGTCGCAAACGCTGAAAATACGGATGCTGAATTAAATCGTAAATTAAGGTATTGGGAATGGTTATAAAACCATAAATAGGATCGTTGAGTATTTTTAATTTGTTGATTTGGCTCACAGAATATGTTTTTGTGTAACAAATGTAAGAAAAAATAGAATATGTTTTTTTGAAATTATTTCTCTTTATTTCTTTTATTTCTTTTCATTTAAAAAATACTATGATAAAGTTTTTGTCTCTTTATTTGTATTAGTCAAATAAGTTATTTCATCATTAGAAATATAATAATATGTCCCTTGTTTATCAAGCATAGAAAAAATATTTTCTACAGCTTTATTGTCAATTATTATATCCCAACAATTAATCTCAACAAAGTAATCAATTTGATTGTTTGTTAATTTAATGTTTGGTGAATTTCTTGTGTGAACTATATCAATTTTTCCATATTTAACTTCAAGTTTATTGAACATCGAATTGAGTTTATTATAAAATTCTTTATTTAATTTTATACCTAAATTTTCATGTGAAACCATAATGATTCTATTTTAAAACACAAATATATAAATAAAATCTATTTGTTTTAACAAAAGAATAAGAAAAAATTATAATTGATTATAGAAATCACATAATCAATTTTTCACAAATCTATTAGAGATTAAATAAGTAATTCCAGCTGATATTATAAAACTGATTGATCCTATCTGATAATTTGGTAAAATAGATTCTTTTATTTCTACGCTAGTAGTGTTAGGACCAACTCTTTCACCTGTTACTGTACTTGTGAAAATATTTTCTCCAAAAAAATAACCTAATATACTTGCAAAAATTACACCTATAACTATAGATAAAACAATAATTTCATTTTTTCTCATAACTTTATTTTTTTTTAATTCTTTGTCAAATAAACTATTTTTTTCAACATTTAAATTTTGTTCACATAATTTGTCTCGTTCAGCATTTTTCAACATTGCAATCAACAAAAGTCTATCTGAACGATTTAAGTCTTCAAGTTCTAATTTATTAATATTTTTTTTCATTCTTCATGTAATTTTTAGATTATAATCTTGAATTTTCTTTCTCAATCAATTATAGTAATTTACAGTTTTCAATTCAAATTTATTTCTCATTTTGAATTTAAACAAAAACAATATTTTCATCAAATATAAAACTTTTACACAATTTTTAAGAAAAATTACGTTAAACATATAGTAACTTGCACTTTTAAAACAGAGACACGATGAACAATATAAAAATACTTTGGGTTGATGACGAAATCGACTTATTAAAGCCACATATTTTATTCTTAGAAAAGAAAAATTACGATGTAACAACCTGCAATAACGGACAAGATGCGATTGATTTATATAAAGAAACCGCTTTTGATGTAGTTTTTTTAGATGAAAACATGCCCGGACTTTCAGGATTAGAAACGCTTTCGGAAATGAAAGAATTTAAATCTTCTACACCAGTAATTATGATTACAAAAAGTGAGGAAGAATATATTATGGAAGAAGCTATCGGTAGTAAAATTGCCGATTATTTGATAAAACCTGTAAATCCAAATCAGATTTTGTTGAGTTTGAAGAAAAACTTAGACCATTCGCGTTTAATTTCTGAAAAAACGACTTTAGATTATCAGAAAGAATTCAGAAAAATTGCCATGGAAATGTCGATGGTAAATTCATTTGATGAATGGGCGGAATTCTATAGAAAATTAGTGTATTGGGAAATTGAATTAGAAACTATTGAAGACCAAAATTTAATTCAGATATTAGAAAGTCAGAAAGCAGAAGCCAATTTACAATTCGGAAAGTTTATTGAACGTAATTACGAAGATTGGTTCGATGAAAAAGCGGATAAACCTATTTTATCTCATAAATTATTTGGTGAATTTGTTGCGCCAGAAATTCGTAAAAAAGACAAGCCAATTCTTTTTGTCGTAATTGACAACTTGCGTTTGGATCAATGGAAAATATTCGAAAGCATCGTCTATAATCATTACAAAGTGGAAAAAGAAGCCAACTACTACTCTATTTTACCAACGGCAACTCAGTATGCGAGAAATGCGATTTTCTCAGGATTATTGCCTTTAGAAATGGAGAAAAAATTCCCACAATATTGGAAAAATGATACGGATGAAGGTGGGAAAAATTTACATGAAGCCGATTTCTTAAACGAACAATTAAAACGTTTAGGTTTAAACATCAAAAGTGAATATTTTAAGATCACGAATTTACGTGATGGAAAGAAATTAGTTGACAATTTTAAAGCTTGTAAAAACAACGATTTAACTACAGTTGTATACAATTTCGTAGATATGTTATCTCATGCGAAAACGGAAATGGATGTCGTAAAAGAATTAGCGTCTAATGACAAAGCGTATCGTTCTTTAACGTTGAGTTGGTTTAAAAATTCACCTTTGTTAGAAATGATTCAGCAAGCACAGCAAATGGGTTTCAAACTAATCATCACAACCGATCACGGAACTATCAATTGTAAAAATCCATCTAAAGTAATTGGTGATAAAAACACAAGTTTAAATTTACGTTACAAAACCGGTAGAAGTTTAACGTATGAAGAAAAAGATGTTTATGCTGTAAAAGATCCTAAGAAAATTGGCTTACCAGCAATAAACATGACAAGTTCCTATATTTTTGCGAAAAGCGATTACTTTTTAGCCTATGTAAATAACTTCAATCATTATGTAAGTTATTACCGAAATACGTATCAACACGGAGGAATTTCATTAGAAGAAATGATTATTCCTTGTATAGTTTTAAATCCGAAATAATAAAATCTTAATAAATGGTGACTGAAGCTCTCGAAGTCACCATTAAATAAAAGAAAAAATGACTGCAACTTTTACCTTAGAAGAAATAAATAAAGTAGCCAAAGACATATTAGCCACACCTAATTTAAAAAAAGTAATTACGTTTCACGCTACAATGGGCGTTGGAAAAACCACTTTAATTAAGGAATTAGTTAAAGAATTAGGCGTTACAGGAAATTCTAGTAGTCCGACTTTTTCATTAGTTAACGAATATGAATCTAAAACAGGTGAAACGATTTATCATTTCGATTTGTATCGAATAAATAATGAATTAGAAGCGTACGATATGGGAATTGATGAATATTTTTATTCTGGAAATTGGTGCTTTATTGAATGGCCAGAAAAAGTACCACATTTGTTACCTTTAGACCATGCTTCAATTGTAATTAAAAGTTTACCCAATGGTAAAAGAGAATTATTATTAAAAAATGATTAGATAGATACACTGATTTAGCAGATTGAACTGATAATCACAGATTTTTATTTTTTAGATTTTTCAAAATTGCTTTAAGAACTTTATAACTTTACATTTGTCATATTTGAGAATTTTACTTAATTTGGCTACAAATTCGAAAAAACCATGTCAATCTATTCTCCATTTTCAGCCAAACAATTACTTCCTCAAGAAGAAAAATTGGAAATTGCCAAACACAAAAGTGAATTATTTATTGGAATTCCAAAAGAAACTTCTTACCAAGAACGTCGTATTTGTTTAACCCCAGATGCGGTTAGTTCTTTGGTTAGTCATGGACACCGAGTAATGGTAGAATGTGGTGCAGGAAAAAATGCGAGTTTTTCAGATAAAGATTATTCGGATGCTGGAGCTGAAGTTACGCACGATACGAAGAAAATATTTTCTTGTCCGATTATATTAAAAGTCGAACCACCAACTTTGGAAGAAATTGACATGATGAATATGGAAGCGATTCTGATTTCAGCGATTCAATTAAAGACTCAAAAAAAGGAATATTTCGAAGCGATTACTAAAAAGAAAATTACATCCTTAGCTTTTGAATTTATTAAAGATAGCGACGGATCCTATCCAGCTGTGAAATCGTTAAGTGAAATTGCAGGAACGGCTTCGGTTTTAATTGCAGCAGAATTAATGATTAATAATAATGACGGAAAAGGGTTGCTTTTTGGAAACATAACTGGAGTTCCACCAACTGAAGTTGTTATTTTAGGCGCTGGAACTGTCGCAGAATATGCTGTAAGAACGGCTTTAAGCTTAGGTGCGAACGTAAAAGTTTTTGATAATTCTATTACGAAATTACGCCGATTACAAAATACTTTAAACCAACGAATTTTTACTTCTACGATTCATGATAAAGCACTGTTAAAAGCGATTCGTCGTTGCGATGTCGCTATTGGTGCACTTCGTGGCAAAAACAGAACTCCAATTGTGGTTACTGAAACCATGGTAGAACACATGAAAAAAGGTGCTGTAATTGTAGATGTAAGCATTGATACTGGTGGTTGTTTTGAAACTTCAGAAATTACTACACATGAAAATCCAACTTTTATAAAAAGTAACGTAATACATTATTGTGTTCCGAATATTCCTTCTCGTTATTCTAAAACAGCGAGTATATCTATAAGTAATATTATTTCTCCAATTTTAATTCAAATTGCTGAAGACGGCGGAATTGAAGCAGCCATACGTTGCAACAAAGGTTTAAAAAACGGAATATACTTTTATCACGGAATTTTAACCAACAAACCGATTGCTGATTGGTTTAATTTAGAACACAGAGACATTAATTTAATTGTGTTCTAAATTTTTTAAAATAATTTACCTTCTTTATTCTCTATTTATTTGACAAATTGTACAATACAATTTGCAATTGTTTATATTCTATTTTTAATATTTCATGCTTTTAAAAGGCCTTCCTTTTGTAAGAGAAAAACAAATTTAAACAATAGTTAAAAAAAACACTATTCCTTTTTAGTTAATTTCGCATATTATTTAACAATATATATCAAAAAATAAGAATTCACTATTTTAACAATATGAATATTCAATAATTCCTAAAAAACAATAGTTGATTTTATTGAATTAATAATAAAATTAAAACCAAAAAATGATAAAAATTCTGTTTTTTTATGTTTTTATTGAATTTTATCTAAAAATTACACTTTTTCTTTGAAATTAAAATTCTTACATTTAATATTGCATTAACTAATTAACCAATTAAATAAATTTTATGAAAAAAATTGTTTTATCGCTTGCTATTGTAAGTATGCTTTTTTCTTGTAACAAACAAGAAGACACTATTAGTACTGAAGGAAATTTAACTGAAAATGCTGCAAGAAGAGGATGTTATTCTGACGAACACTTGAAAGCACAATTAGCTTCTGACCCTAGTTTAGCAAGAAGAATGGAAGAGTTTGAATTAAAATCTGCTGAAGCTATTGCACAAGGTAGAATTGTTAACGGTGTTTTAGAAATTCCTGTTGTAGTAAATGTATTATACAGAACTACTGCTGAAAACATTTCTTTAGCTCAAATTCAATCTCAAATTGATGTGTTAAACAAAGATTTTAATGCAACAAACTCAGATTACAATACGGCAAACAATCCATACAGCAGCGTTAGAGCTAATGTTGGAATTCGTTTCGTTTTAGACCAAGTTATCAGAAAATCTACTACTAAGACTTCTTGGGGAACTAATGACGGAATGAAATCTACTGCTCAAGGTGGTATGGCTGCTGTAACTCCAACAACAAAATTAAACCTTTGGGTTTGTACTATCGGTGGTGGTATCTTAGGATATGCTCAATTCCCAGGTGGAGCTTCTGCTACTGACGGAGTTGTAATTGATTCAAAATATTTAGGAACAACAGGTACTGCTACTTATCCATTTAACTTAGGAAGAACTGCAACTCACGAAGTAGGTCACTGGATGAATTTACGTCACATTTGGGGTGATGCTACTTGTGGTTCAGATTTAGTTTCTGATACTCCAACTCATAATGCTGCTAACTCAGGTGTTCCTGCAGTAGGACATAGAAGTACTTGTTCTGGTACACCATTAGAAATGTACATGAATTACATGGACTATACTGATGACAGAGGAATGTACATGTTTTCAAATGGACAAAAATCTAGAATGTTAGCTATCTTTAACGTAGGTGGTTCAAGAGCTTCTTTCAGATAGTATAGTATAAAAATAAGTAATAAATTAATCCCTAATAGTTGAAAAACTATTAGGGATTTTTTATATTTGAAAAAAATAATAATGATAAAATCAAAAGACATTTCTAACGCTTTGCTTAGAACTATATTTATCCTTTTAGCAATTTTAGTATGTGGGTACTTCTTGTTCTCCATTTCTTCAATTATCATTTATATTATTTCAGCAATTTTATTAAGTTTTGTTGCAGAACCAATTTGTCACTTTCTTCAAAAACGATTTAGATTTGGAAGAACTTTAGCAATTATAAGTTCCTTAACTCTATTTATATTAATTATATTCGGAATTATACTTTTATTTGTTCCTTTAATTTTAAGTCAAAGTAAAAACTTATCCTTACTTGACATCACTTCACTTGAAAAAAACTATTCGCTTTTCATAACCAATGTTGATGTTTGGTTACAAGCCTATGGAATTAACTATGAAAAGTATTTTAATGTTCAAAAAATCGCCCAATCCTTTAATTTTAATTTCATTACTGATATATTAAATTCTATTGTTGGTTCCATTGGAAATTTTGGAATGGCATTATTTTCTATCTTTTTTATTTGCTTTTTTATTTTAACAGATCAAAAATTAGTGACAAATAATTTACGTGCCATTTTACCAAATAAAAACAGATGGCGCATTCTGGCTTCATTATTAAGAATTAAAAACATGTTAGCTAAGTATGCCATTGGATTGTTGTTACAATTATTAGTTGTTTTTATTTTATATTTAATTGTATTACTAATTTTTGGTGTAGAAAATGCTTTTATTATTGCTTTATTGGGTGCGATTTTAAACATTATTCCTTATATCGGACCAATTATAGCACTTGTAATGACTGCATTTTTAACTATGCTAGGTCATATTAATCAAGATTTTCAAACGGTTGTTTTACCAACCACTTTATATGTAATTATTGGATATTTTATTGTGCAATTAATTGATAATAACTTCAGTCAACCCATAATTTTTTCAAAAAGCACAAATTCACATCCTTTAGAAATTTTTTTAGTTACCATTATTTCTGGAACACTTTTAGGAATTGCTGGAATGATAGTTGCGATACCAATTTATACAGCCGTAAAAGTGGTCTTAAAAGAATTTTATCCAAAAAACACATTTATCGAAATATTAACTAGAAGTTTATAATGAATTTAAGCATACTTTCAACTGAAATTCAAGGTTTTATAAACAATTCACTTCAAGCTAATATTTCAAAATTAGCATTGTCTAAAAATCCTTTTCCTGAAATTGATTGGAAAGAAATTATCAATCAAATTGTATCTAAAAATAAATCGAAAAGCAAATTACCTACTTGGTTTGGAACTGACGGAATTTATTATCCACCAAGCATTTCTATTGAACAAACTTCATCAGAAATTACCGCAAAATATAAAGCCGACTTACTTTCAGGAAAATCAATAATTGATGTAACTGGTGGATTTGGAATTGATTGTTATTATTTTTCGAAAAAGTTTGAAAAAGTGGTTCATTGTGAAAAAAACACAGCGCTTTCTGAAATTGTAAGTCATAATTACGAAAAACTACAAGTTAAAAACATAGACTGTTTAGCTCAAAATAGCTCAGAAGTATTATCTAAAAATGAGTCAACTTTTGATTGGATATATATTGACCCTAGTCGAAGAAGCGATATAAAAGGAAAAGTTTTCTTATTGAAAGATTGTTTGCCAAATGTTCCTGCAACTTTAGATTTGTACTTTTCAAAAAGCAACAACATCTTAATTAAAACCGCTCCAATTTTAGATATTACCGCAGGAATTAACGAATTGAATCACATCAAATCCATTCATATTATTGCAATTGACAATGAAGTGAAAGAAGTATTATGGATGTTAGAAAAAGAGTATGTTGGAGAAATTGAAATTACTTCGGTAAACATTCAAAAAGAAAAAACAGATTCCAATAGTTTTATTATTGGTCGAAATACTCCTACTACTTTTGGTTTGCCCAGTATGTTTTTATACGAACCCAATGCACCTTTATTAAAATCCGGTTGCTCTGATAATCTGAGTAAAACATTAGGTATTGATAAATTACATCCGCATTCTCATTTGTTTACGAATTTAAAATTGATTGACTTTCCAGGTAGAAGATTTATCATTGAAACTATAATTCCGTTCAAAAAAGAAGAATTAAAAAAACATATAGAACGAAAAAAAATGAATATTACTACTCGTAATTTTCCTTTAACCGTAGAAGAAATAAGAAAAAAACATAAAATTGCTGAAGGTGGAAATGTGTATACTTTTTTTACAACAAACAGCAATGACGAAAAAATTGTTTTAATTTGCAACAAAATATAAAAATCTAAATGAAAACATTATTTAAATTAACGGCTTTACTTTTATTCACTAACCTTTCATTTGCTCAAGTTAAACCTTGCGATTTTGAGATTAATGTTGCAACAGATACTTCAAGCACTAAAGTACTTAAAGATAAAATTATTGATGAAAGTATTTTTGGAAACACCACGTCATTTTTAACCTTTAAATTATTTGAAGTGGATGGAATTTTAGGGGTAAACTTTCAGTATTTACAGAAGAGTAAAGACATCCTAACTCCTATTTGTATTGATAAAAACACGAAAATACTTTTAGATTTATCAAACGGAAAGCAAGTAAAAATGATAAATTCTACTGAACTTGAAACTTGTAATGAATTACAATATGATGCGATTAGCAAAAATAATGTGCGTGTTTTAAGTGGTTTCTTTTATTTTACACCGGAAAATTTTCAAGATTTAAAAACAGAAAAAGTATATTTAATTAAAATTACAGCCAATACAGGTGATGTAAATTTTGTAATTAAACCCGAATTAAACTCTGAAATTTATAATGAAAAATCTACACCTGATACTTTTTTTATAGATTATTTGAAATGTTTAGGTGTTTAGAAAATTTAAAAAACACAAAAGAAACCTTATGAAAAAAATAATATGTATTGTTTTTTTAGTCCTTACAACTACTTTAAAAGCACAAGAAGCGGTAGAGAAACAAATTATTACTTCAGTTAAATTAGAAGCGGACAAAATTTTCTTAAACGATCAGTTAGCTTTTAACTATTTAAGAATTGATTCTGATTTTATTATTTCAAATCTGAATGGAAAAGAATTAATTAAAGGTCATATAAGTTCTGACGAAAATGGAAAATTTTCAAGTATTATTACTTTTGTTACATTTGGAAAAGATTTTTCAAATGAAAAAATCATAGGAAGGAAAGAAATTATATTTGCTTTGTGTGAAAATAACGTGATAAAAGAAAATTTTGAAATTGACGAATTAAAATTAACAGCTTTTCTTAAGAAATACAATGAATTAAAATAAATTACAAAATTCTATATGTACAAAAAAGGACTTTAGTAAAACTTAAAGTCCTTTTTTTATGTTTATATCCTGTCAAAATACATGGCTTTAACGATTCCATCAGATAATCCGATTTTTGGAACATAAATATGGTTGGCTCCGCTCCATTTCATTGCACTTAAATAAATGGTTAGTGCTGGTATAATTACATCGGCACGGTCTGTGTTTAAACCTAATTCGGCGATACGTTGTTCGTAAGTTAATGAATTAAAATAATCAAATTGTGTTTTTAAATATTTATATGTCAAAGGTTTGTCTTGCATTTTCCCTGACAATTTGAACGTTTTATTAATATTTCCACCTGAACCAATCATGATGATGTTGGATAAACCTTCTGTGTTGGTTTTAATCCATTTTTCAATTTCTTGCCAAACGACTTCATTCACCATATTGTTTAACAAACGTACGGTTCCGTTTTTAAATGATTTCGAAACTATCATTTTTCCGTCAGAAAACAGAGAAAATTCTGTACTTCCACCACCTACATCTACATATAAATAGTTTTCATTGGTTTTTATAAATTGATGTAAATCGGAAGATGCGATAATTGCAGCTTCTTTTTTACCATCGATAATATCGATTTTTATATCTGCTTTTTTCTTGATAATGTCTGTAACTTCTTTTCCGTTGTAGGCTTCGCGCATGGCAGAAGTGGCGCAAGCCATATATTTTTCTACTTTATACACTTTCATTAATAATTTGAAAGCTTTCATGGCATCAATCATTCTGTCAATATTTTCTTCAGAGATTTCGCCAACGGTAAAGGCATCTTGCCCTAAACGAATTGGTACGCGTATTAGCGCACTTTTATTAAAATGAACTTCTTTTCCTTTTTGCTCAACAATATTCATGATTAACAATCGCATAGCGTTGGATCCTATATCTATTGCAGCATATTTTTTTATTTGAATCATTAATTTGTTTATTTTGGGAAGGAATTACAAAAGATTTAAACGATTTTTAGTATTTAATGCGTTAACCTAAATTAACTTTACAACACCTACGATCAAACATTTATAAAATCTCGTTAATTACTTCTAACTTATTTTGATAATATTTATACATTTCTTGTTGCGCTCTAAACGGCTTTTCATCTCCACGTTTTCTGTATAAATTTTCAAATTTATCTGAATGTAAGCGGGCTTTTACGTTAGCTTTCCAACCAATTTCAAAAGTATCTATTAAATCTTTTTTAATTTCCTCATCGTAAATTGGGCAAGTCACTTCTACTCTAGCATCAATATTTCTTGTCATAAAATCAGCAGAAGAAATAAATACTTCCGGGTTGTCATTATTACCAAAAATAAATACGCGAGAATGTTCTAGATAATTATCTACTATACTAATTGCTTCAATATTTTCGCTTAATTTTTTTACGCCTGGTACCAAACAACAAATTCCTCTGATTATTAATTTTATTTTTACACCGGCCATACTTGCATCGTATAATTTATCAATCATTTTATAATCTGATAAACTATTCATTTTTAAATTAATATATGCAGGTTTACCCTCTAAAGCATTTTTAATTTCTCTATCAATTAATTTTACGAAACGAGAACGCGTATAATGAGGCGAAACAATCAAATGTTTGTATCGATGTACGCGATAATTCACTTCAAAAAATTCAAATACTTTAGAAATATCTTTTAAAATTTTAGAATTGCTTGTAAATAAGGTTACATCTGTATATATTTTAGCAGATGATTCACTGAAATTTCCTGTTGAAATGAATCCATATCGTGTCATTTCTTCATTTTCAACACGTTCTACAACACAAATTTTACTATGTACTTTTAAGCCTTTTACTCCAAAAATCAAATTGATGCCTTCTTCTTGCATTTGTTCTGCGTACGAAATATTACTTGCTTCGTCAAAACGCGCTTGTAATTCAATTTGAACGGTTACTTTTTTACCATTTTTAGCAGCATTTATAAGTGAACTTACAATTTGTGAATTCTTTGATAAACGATACAACGTTATTTTTATTGATTGAACTTTCGGATCTAAAGCAGCTTCTCTTAAAAATCGGATAACATATGAAAATGATTGATAAGGCGCGTGTAATAAGTAATCTTTTTCTTTAATACTTTCCAACATACTTCCGTCTAAAGTTAAACCTTGAATAGGTAACGGAACATTTTGTTTGTATAATAAATCGTAGCGACCTAAATTAGGAAAATCCATATAATCTCTACGATTATGGTATCTTCCACCAGGGATAATTGAATCGGAACTATCAATTTTCATTCTGTTAAGAAAAAACTCAAGCGTATCATTATCAATGGCTTGATCATACACAAAACGTACAGGCTCACCAACTCTTCGCTCTTTAACACTGTATGAAATTTTTTCTATAAAACTTTTACTTAAATCCGAATCAAATTCTAACTGCGCATCACGTGTGATTTTTATCATGTGTGCGTCAATACTTTCATAATCGAAAATATTAAAAATGCTATCGATACTGTATCGGATAACATCATCAAGAAGAATAATATGTTGTTTTTCTGAGTTGGTTGGTAAAACTACAAATCGGTTGATGGTTTTTGGGATTTCTACAATTGCATATCTAATTTCTCTATCGTTTAATAATTGAGAAATGATACCTGATTTGTTTTTCTTCATCACCAATTTCACAGCTAAATAACCAGAAGTATCCTTAATTAAAGGAAATTCGACCAAATCATTTAACATGATTGTAACTAATTCTGGACTTACTTTTTGGATAAAGAAATCTTTGATAAAGGCTTCTTGTTCTTTATTGATTTCTTTTTCATTGATAATATAAATTCCTTCTTTTTCTAATTTTTTTTCGATATCATTTAATATTCTTAAACTTTCCGATTGGTGTTCAATTACAATTTCAGTAATATCTTTTAATAATTGTTCGGCACTAATATCTCCTAAAATGGGTTTTGTATCTATATTTTCTAAACTCATTCTTCGTATTGCGGCGTATCTTACGCGAAAAAACTCGTCTAAATTATTGGAAAAAATCCCTAAAAATCTCAATCTATCTAATAAAGGAACATTTTGATCTGCAGCTTCTTGTAATACTCGAGCGTTAAATGTTAACCAGCTTTTTTCTCTATCAATGTATGGATTCATTCTTTATTTTACTTCTAATTAATTTTGGAAAGAGTATATTTTTTACTTTTCCTTTTTTTATGTTTAACCAATTATCTTCATCGAATTCAATTTGTACAACTCCAGTTGTAGGAACATTATCAATATGTTGGTTTCCAAATTTATTTACAAATTTTGTAATGGCATCATTATGACCGAACAAAATAATATTTTCAAACCTATTGTCACAGACTCTAATTTTGTCATATAAATCTTTATAATCAAAAGTATACAAATCTTTTCTAAAGATAATATTTTCGATAGGAATTAACAAATTTTGAGCAAAAATATAACATGTTTCTTGCGTTCGTTTCGCTGCGCTACTCCATACCACAAACTTATTTGGCAAAAATTTATTTATTATAGAGGATATTAAAAAAGCATCATTAATACCTCTTTGAGAAAGCGGTCTGTCAATATCACTTAAAGGAAAATCCCAACTAGATTTCGCATGTCGTATTAAAATTAAATTTTTCATAGGTTACTAAATTAGTGAAAATTAAAAGTAAGTAAAAAATTTAACTAATTACATATCAATAAGTTGTATTTAACAGACTTTATGATACTTTATATCGATTTTACAAGAATGACCAGTTAAAACACCAAAAAATTACATTAAATTTGAATAAACACTTGATAAAACAACAAATTAATAAAAATAATACAGTTATTAATTTGAAATAAAAATCTTCTTATTTTGATTTAGAATCTGTTTTCAAACTATTTAGAAACTAAATTCAGAAGAACTTCCAAAAAATAGCTAAACAAAAATTAAAACAATTTAACTAAACTAATACTTTATATAATAAATTTTAACTATTTAAATATAAGGTTATTGTATTTAAAAGATTTTATAATACCGTATAACGATTTTATACAATTTTGTGTTTAACATTGAAAATTATTGCGTTAAATTTGAAATATATAATCGTATCCACAAATACCATTTAATACTACATAAATGCATTAAGGAAGTTTTCTCTTAACTCATTTTAGATACTTTTTGATAAAAATAGAAACGTTACATAAAACTTCAAAATTTACATTAATTTAAAAACTAATCATTTCTCAATTAGTTCAATAAATGATTATCAACTTAACCTAAATTTCCATTACTCTTAAAATATTTCCCTAATGGTATTTTAAGAGATCAGGAGAAAACTCTTTTTAAGAAATTTTTATTCGATTAAAAAAAGAATGAATTGCTAAACTGAATTGGAAATGCCTAGTTAAAATAATAAATCAACTTTAATTAAATATGAAATTATATGACAACAAAACTAACTTTACAAACAGTAACAATTTATATTTCAAAAATAAAATATAAATTATTAATCATTTTCTTAATTTTAAATTCAACTTTAAATTTTGCTCAAACTTGTAATGCTAATTTAGAAGTCTTAAAAAACAGAAATACAAGAAGTACATCATTCACTGGAACTTACTACAAAATGACCATTATTAACAATGGTCCAAATGATGTATACACATTGTCTTCTTTCAATACTAATACTATTTGTACAAATAGTGACGGAAGCAATACATCAACTAATGTTGCTTTAAATATTTCATTTGAAGACAATAATTTTAATCCAATATCTTCAATTGAAGTTAAATCTGGGGAAACTATAACTTTTTTAACTCACATTACAATACCTTTTGGAACTCCAATAGATAAGTGGTGTTGTACTCAAATTAATGCGTCATCAAACCTATGCGAAGGTTATAATTTAAACACAACATTACATACACTTGTTATAAATTCTAATGATGATTGATTATGTCTTTTTCAACCTTTTAAATAATTTGATATGAAAAAAATTATACCATTTTTCAAAAAAATTCGAGATGTAAAAAACACTTATCTTAAAATAGTATTTATTTTTTCATCTTCTATCCTATTTGGGCAAACTATCACACCAACAAAAACAGTTGTTCAAAATATTTCTTCTTGTGGAATTATTGATGTTGAATTAAAAGTAATTGGTGCGAACCCAATAGCTCGACCACTTGAAGTTGTATTAGTTATTGACAGATCAGGAAGTATGACTAGTGGTAGTCCAGACACTTCCATGGATCATGCGAAAGATGCAGCCATTGATTTTATTAACAATATTTTTCTACCTGCAAACAACCCTACCGGACTAAATAAAGTAGCCATTGTATCCTATTCTACTACAGCAACAATCAATCAAATTTTAACTTTATCAAGTGGAAAAACAGGGTTAATTTCTGTTGTAAACGGTCTTAATGCTAATGGTTCAACTAATATTCAAGATGGGATTGTAAAAGCTGATAATGAATTAACAGCACATGGAAGCTTTAATTGTAATACTTCTAGAAGTATTATTTTACTTACTGATGGTGTTGCTAATGCAACTGGTCTTTCTGGTTCTTCTTGTACAAGTGGCACAGGAGGAACTTGCATTCAAAGTGCAATCACAGCTGCTACTAATGCAAAAACTACAACAGTTTCAAGCGTTATTTATAATAACCAAATTTTTTCTGTAGGTTTATTTGGAGGAATCTCCGGAACCGATCAAACCAATGCCACTTATTGTTTGAATAATATTCAATCAGGAGGAGCTTTTTTTACTGAAAATGCTGCGAACTTAACTGGAATTTATACCCAAATATTGAATCAAATTTCTTGGGTTGCTGCACAAATTCCTGGATCAGCTTTTAATAAAGAAACTGTAAATAATAATTTTAATATAGTTGCTGGATCAATTTCTGTATCAAAAGGTACTTTTATCCAAACTGGTCAAATAATTGATTGGAATATCGACTTTCTTAATGCTGAAACTATAACACTAAAATATCAATTAACACCAAAACCAAATATTTGCGGAGATAACATTGTAAGCACATCTAGACTTGACTACTTAAATTCAAGCTGTTTAGCTACATTTCAAAACATAACAACTCCTAATTATTGCGTTCCATGTGCTCCAATATTATCAGTACTTCCAAGTCCAACAACTATAAACTGTCCTGCAACCCCTAATTTTACTACACCAATAATTACAAATGGTTGCTCAAGCACTTCATTAACATTTGTAGATATTATTACACCAAGTACAACATGTCCATTAAAATATTCAATTAAAAGAACTTGGACAGCTAGTAATTCTTGTTACTCTTCAACTGCTTCGCAAATTATAAATGTGCAAGATGTTACTGCGCCAGTTATAGCAACACTTCCTGCAATCTCAACTATTAATTGTCCTTCCGTACCAAGTTTTGCTACCGCAACGGCTACTGATGCTTGTGGCGGACCTGTAACTTTAACTTTTGCAGATATAACTACACAAGGTAGTTGTACAGGAAATTATTCTGTTACCCGAACTTGGACTGCGAAAGATAATTGTAATAATACTTCAACCGCTTCGCAAACTATAAACGTACAGGATGTTACACCTCCAAACATAACTATTCAAGCCATCTCTCAAACGTTAGAATGTGATGGAACTGGAAACTTAACTCAACTTAATGCTTGGTTAGCTTCTAACGGCGGTGCTTCTGCTTCGGATGTTTGTTCTGGTGTGACTTGGACCAACAATTATTCAGGAAGTTTATCCGATTTATGTGGATTAACTGGTTCAGCTACGGTAACTTTCACTGCAACTGATGCTTGTGGGAATTTCTCCAGCTCAACTGGAACGTTTACTATTCAAGATACAACTGCTCCAAGTTTAACTACTCAAGCCATCTATCAAACGTTAGAATGTGATGGAACTGGAAACTTAACTCAACTTAATGCTTGGTTGACTTCTAACGGTGGTGCTTCTGCTTCGGATGTTTGTTCTGGTGTGACTTGGACCAACAATTATTCAGGAAGTTTATCCGATTTATGTGGATTGACTGGTGCTGCAACTGTTGTATTTACAGCAACTGATGCTTGTGGAAATTTCTCTAGCTCAACTGGAACATTCACTATTCGAGATACAACTAATCCAAGTTTAACAACGCAAGCGACTTCTCAAATCGTTGAATGTGATGGAGCTGGAAATTTAACTCAACTTAATGCTTGGTTGACTTCTAACGGTGGTGCTTCTGCTTCGGATGTTTGTTCTGGTGTGACTTGGACCAACAATTATTCAGGAAGTTTATCCGATTTATGTGGATTGACTGGTGCTGCAACTGTTGTATTTACAGCAACTGATGCTTGTGGAAATTTCTCTAACTCAACTGGAACATTTACCATTCAAGATACAACTTCTCCAAGTTTATCAACTCAAG
>CAYWVV010000009.1:0-63572 GCA_964461805.1 uncultured Flavobacterium sp. | reverse complement strand
ATTAAAATTTTCATATTGCAAATTAAGCAATCAATTTTGAATGAAAGTTGAATTTTTAAATTTAGATTATATCAATAAAAATTTGAAATAAAAATTTTGTGTCGTATTAATGGTATTTTTAATATCTTTGAGATGCTGTTTTAGAACGGTAAAGTATTCTTGGTTCTAAAATATTTTCCTCAAATATAATATTTCATCAAACCATGCAAGAAATTCCTATACTAGAAAGAGAATATACTATTGGTGAATTTGTTGTAATGTTTTTGTTGTTATCTCCAATTGTTTTTGGCTACTGCTATTTCATGTTGTATGTGGTTGTAATTATTTACCAACGTAAATTCAAAAAACCGTTACTTGTTTTTGGACATATCTACAATAAAAAAATTTCAGAAACGGATAAACTGATTCTGAAAAACAACAGTCCGTTTTACCAAAAGTTAAAACCGAAATATAAACTGTATTTCGAACATCGTGTTGCTACTTTTATTGAAAAAACCGAGTTTTCTGCTCGTGATATTTCAATCAATCAAGAAATGAAAGTTTCTATTGCTGCGGTTTATATTCAACTGACATTCGGTATGAAGCATTACTTAAATCAACTCATTCAGCAAATTATTGTTTATCCAGATATTTATTTGTCTACACATACTAACGAATATTTTAAAGGAGAGTTTAATCCAAGAATGAAAACAGTAGTTTTTTCATGGTCAGATTTCAAAGAAGGAATTGACATAAAAAACGACAATTTAAATTTAGGTTTACACGAATTCACACACGCTTTACATATCGCAACTTTAAAAAGTGATAAGCCTACTCATGTTTTGTTTAACGAATCGCTTCGCAATTTGTTTTTGTCTTTTTCTAACGAAAAATTACGTCAAGATTTATTAAATTCTGGGTTTTTACGTGAGTATGCTTTTGAAAATCAATACGAATTTGTAGCCGTTTTATTAGAACATTTTTTTGAATCACCTGAAGAATTAAAACAAAAATTTCCTTCAATTTATATAAGAGTGAAGGAAATGTTGAATTATAATGAAGCTGTTTTTACTTCGTAATTTTTTAAGTTTTAATTTTTATAAAGTGAATTAAATAAAACCTTATTGCTTTTTATCGGATAAAAGTATTCCTTCATCGAAAATTTGTAAAAGAAAATTAACGAGAGTTTTTTTAATGGTAGTTTTGTAATTAACTCTAAATGATTGTATTATGAATAGAAAAATTACTTTTAAATTATTTGTTATATTATTTGCGTGTACATCAGTAGTAAGTGCTCAGCAAATCTATACAAATGGACCAATTGCGACGGGTACAGTATCCACAAATTCAACAGCCGCACCAGTAGGATATTCTTGGTCTGAATTACAAACACCAAATAGTTCGTTAGGTCTTTCAGGATATTATAATAACGCACTTACGACAAATTTTGCTTTGGCAGATGATTTTGTGGTTCCAGTTGGAGAAACTTGGAACATTTCAAGTTTAAATGTTTTTGGATACCAAACCTCATATGCTGGAACTACAATTCCAATTGATGCTATTCGTGTGAGAATTTGGAATGGTGATCCTTCTTTAGGAACATCTTCTATAGTTTTTGGTGATATGACCACAAATGTTTTAAATGCCGCTGGAAGTGGAGAAGAATTTGTATACAGAACCTCTACTGCAACAGGAACAACAAGAAAAGTTTGGAGATTTAACGCGAATGTAACTGCGTCATTAGTTGCCGGGACATATTGGGTTGAATTTCAAGCACATGCTACAAATGATGCAACTGTGTTCTTTCCACCAGTAACAATTTTGAATACATTGTCTAGTCCAACATGGAATGGGAAGCAAAGAAATGCGGCTGCATGGGCAAATACTGCAGATGGTGGTTCTACAAATATATTAGCTATACCATTTAAATTTAATGGAACAGTTTTGGGATTAGCTTCAAATGAATTTTCTTCTCAAATTGTAATGTATCCGAATCCTGTTAAAAATAATTTAACCATTGTTAATCCAATTTTTAGTACAGAGAATTTAATTGAAGTTTTTGATATGACTGGTAGAGCAGTTTTTACTTCAAATACAAAATATGAAACAAATTTTAGTATAGATGTTTCCAATTTAATAACAGGAAATTATATAGTAAAACTAACTACTGAAAACGGTACAACAGTAAAGAATTTTATTAAAATTTAATAGCGTTTTTTAAAAGTAGAAAGCCTTATAAATTAATTTTTTATAAGGCTTTTTATTTCTTTATTTTGTGATTTTCTTTAAATCAGCAATTGTTTCCGTTGGGTTTTCAGCACCAAAAACATAGCTTCCAGCTACTAAAACATCTGCACCAGCATCTACTAATTGTTTGGCGTTTTTATTGGTTACACCGCCATCAATTTCAATTAAAGTATTTGATTTACATCTTTGTATCATTTCTTTCAATTGAAAAACTTTGTCGTATGTTTTTTCTATAAAACTTTGTCCGCCAAAGCCTGGATTCACACTCATGATACAAACTAAGTCTATGTCCTGAATAATATCTTCCAAAACTTTTACACTAGTGTGAGGATTTATCGCTACTCCAGCTTTCATGCCTTCTGCTTTTATAGCTTGTAAGGTTCTATGTAAATGATTGCAAGTTTCATAATGAACCGTCAATACATTAGCTCCCAATTTTGCGAAAGTTGAAATATATCTATCCGGATCTACAATCATTAAATGTACATCGATAGTTTTTGTTGCATGTTTTGATATCGCTTGTAAAACTGGCATTCCAAAAGAAATATTTGGAACAAAAACGCCATCCATAATGTCAATATGAAACCAATCTGCTTCAGAATGGTTAATCATTTCAATGTCGCGTTGTAAATTAGCAAAATCAGCTGCTAAAACTGATGGTGCAATAAGTGTGTTTTTAGTCATGTTGTTATATTGTAGTTATGTTGTTGGGCAAAGGTAAAATTTAACCGCAAGGTTCGCAAGGATTTTCGCAAAGTTCGCAAAGTTTTGATTTTTTGCTTCTCAATATATTTAAAGATATTGTTAACTGCGCTAATTTTATAATGATAATTAATTGTAGAGAGCATCTAGTTTTAAATTTAACCGCAAGGTTCGCAAGGATTTTCGCAAAGTTTTGATTTGATAGATTTCAAAAGATGAAATTTATAGTGATTTTTAATTTCGGAGAAATTACATATTTATAAAAAAACTCCGGTAATCAGCCGGAGTTTCAATCATCAATCAAAAAACGAACCGTTTACACGGTTGTTTGCTATTTGTATTCGTCAGTTCGAGTGATTCCGATTCATCGGAATTGTATCGAGAACTATCCTAAATACGTTTTTAATATTTTACTTCTAGAAGTATGTTTCAATCTTCTAATTGCTTTTTCTTTAATTTGACGTACACGCTCACGAGTTAAATCGAAAGTTTCACCAATTTCTTCTAATGTCATTGGGTGTTGGTCGCTTAATCCGAAGTACAAACGCACTACATCCGCTTCTCTTGGAGTTAACGTTTCTAACGCTCTTTCAATTTCAGTTTGTAATGATTCGTGGATTAATTCTCTATCTGGATTTGGAGATTCACCTGAACGTAAAACGTCGTATAAGTTAGAATCTTCACCTTCCACAAGTGGCGCATCCATAGATAAATGACGTCCAGAGTTTTTCATTGACTCTTTTACATCATTCACAGTCATATCAAGTTCTTTTGCAATTTCCTCAGCACTTGGTGGACGTTCGTTAGATTGCTCTAATAAAGCATACATTTTGTTGATTTTATTGATAGAACCAATTTTGTTTAATGGTAAACGTACAATACGAGATTGTTCTGCCAAAGCTTGTAGGATCGATTGACGAATCCACCAAACCGCATAAGAAATAAATTTGAAACCACGAGTTTCATCAAAACGTTGTGCTGCTTTAATTAAACCTAAGTTTCCTTCATTAATTAAATCGGGTAATGTTAAACCTTGATTTTGGTATTGTTTAGCTACCGAAACAACGAAACGTAAATTCGCTTTAGTCAATTTTTCTAAGGCGCGTTGGTCTCCGGCTTTTATGCGTTGTGCTAATTCAACTTCTTCATCGGCAGTAATTAAATCTACTTTACCAATTTCTTGTAAATATTTGTCTAGGGAAGCAGTTTCACGGTTTGTAACCTGCTTGGTGATTTTAAGTTGTCTCATGGGGTTTTCTCCTGACTTTAAAAGTTCTAATAGTTATACGTAAGAAGTTCCTAAAAAGTTACAAAAGTTTTTAAAAAAAAATATAAAAAGACATATTAAGTAAAGGGAAACGAATCAATACATAAAATAAATACCTTTTTTTATTTTAAAAAATTATCATAAGAATACAATTTCATTCCTATTATATTCATTCCTTATGCACCAAAAAACCGCTTTCATTACAATAATTATTTTTCGTTTTGCTTTTCGTTTTACTTTCACATCAAGAAATAAAACTACTAGTATTCTTAAATTAATATGGCGGAACCGAAAAGCCTATAGAGTAGGAAAAAAAACTAAAACTAAAAATTATGTCAACACAATCAAATTTAGCAGGAGCGTATTTAGCACAAGGAACAATTGGAAACGTAGGTATGCCAGGAGCGCCTATCGTTCATTTTTCATTTGTTGTAGTTCCATCTCAGCATAAAGTGAGTGGTTCTGTTCAAGTTACTCAAGCTACTCAAAACGGAAATTATAGCGGTCAAGTTACAGGAACGCTTTATGCAACAGGATTTGGAAATGTAACTCAAGTGGTTGCCGTTAGCGGATCTATTCATTCTGACGGAGACATGCCAATAGAAATACCTTTCGAAGCACATTTAGCAATTGATGGTTCTTGGAATGGAACTGGTGGTTTTACTTATGCTAATGTTCATGTTGAGAATGTGCCTGTAGTTTCTTCTAAATAAAAGGTTTCTATTCCTTTGCAATGTTAGGCTTGTGCATTTTGTTGCTTAGAACAATTGAACTATAAATTAAAAAGAGGTGGCTTGTTACAAATCAACCTCTTTTTACTTAACATACTACCTAATTAATTCAAAAACTTAAAACTATATAGTATGAAAAAAAGTATACTAAATAAATCATTCCTTATCATCGTAATAGCAGCTTTAGTGGTTTCTTGTGTGGTGGAGAATGGAAAATTACCTCAAAATGTAAAACCATTATGTGATTTGTCAGATAAGGACTTCGCTACTTGGTTTAAAGGAGGGGAAGTTACTGAGAACGGAGCAGTAACTCCAGCTAACAGTGTAGATTTTATTCACGATAACAATTGCGATTTTTATAAATGGTCGGAAAGAATGTTTCTTTGGATGACTTCAAAAGAGAGTGATAACAAAGCCGTATTTGAATCTTCAGAATTTTATACCGTTTCTCCAAAAATTGATGGGAAAAGAGATTTAATTCCAAATAAACCAGGTCAAATGTTACGTGCTATGGCAAATGTTGACAAAACTGGAAAAATTGTAAGTGAAGAAGGCCAAGCTACTGATGATGTGTTAATGGACGCCAATGGAAATTTAGTATATTATATTTCAATGGTAAACGATGTGTATGCCGAATTTTTAAATGCCGTAAATCAGAAGAAAATGTCTGGAGATAAATTCCCAACTACTAAAGCAGAAAAAGACAGCATCTTTAATTTCGCAAAACAAAATGGAGTAGTGTTAAAAAACCCAAATGCTTTAGCAATAGAAATCAAAACCTCTTGGGTGGATGCAACGTCATTATCTAAATTGGATGAATTTGTAACCATAGAAGCTATTGTTCCTATATATAAAAAAACCAGCGACAAATTATGGATAATAAATGGTGAACATAAAATTAAGTTAGCTTTGGTTGGAATGCATATTGTGGGAAGTGCCGACGGACATCCAGAAATGATTTGGGCTACATTTGAACACAAACGTAATGCTCCAAATGCAGCTTATACTTTTGTAAATAAAGAAGGAATCACAGAGACAGTTTTAGCAGACCAAAAAGGGAAATGGTTGCTTAATTCAGATTTAAAAGGAGCACAAAATGTATCTCATATGGTTTTTGCTGGTGATTCTATAAAAGCTAAAAAAGGATATACTATTTCACCAAGTAATACGCTTAGAACTAAACCTTGGGGAAGTGCAGTTGACGTGAAGCCAAATGCTGAAGATGCTTCACCAGCCGCTTCAAACAGTGAAATTATTGCAATTAATAATGCGGTGATTTCTAAATTAAAAGGTAAAGATGTTCGTAAAAATTATGTTTTTATTGGGGCAACATGGACGGCAAACGGAGCAGGACCTAATGGTTATAGTTACAATCCAAGTGTAGATTCTTTAAGTGTAGCTGGCGTGGCTATTGGAACTAGTCAATTGGCGAATTCAACTATGGAAACGTATGCTCAAAATGGCGAAAAATATACCGCTTATGGTACTTGTTTTTCTTGTCATTCTAATAATAAAGGCATAAGACCTGGTGATTTAAGTCATGTTTTTAATGGATTGTTAAAAGGATTACCTGCACCAACCCCAACGGTTGCAATTATAGAAGATAGAAATAAAAATTAAAATAAGTTGTTAGGTTAATTAGTAAGGAACACTCATGTATTTGAGTGTTTTTTTTATCAATTAACTTTTGCTATACCAAAAAATCGTTCTCTAAGCGTTGTTTAAATCGGTCAATCGGTTTTAAATCAACATCAATTTCATCGTTGGAAATATCAAACGGATCATCCAGCCCTCTAATTAATAAATACAAATAACAAAACAAAAACGTAACGGCAGCCGTAACAAAATAATCCGCTGGATTCGATTTAAATTTTGTGATTAACAGCAACGACATCACAATAAATAAAATGCTTTTTAATAAAATATAAGCTGGTTTTATGAAGTTATTTCGGGAAATAGAATAAGCGCGAGTCAGTTGTTTTCTCATGGCATTAGTGTTTTCTTGTATGCCTTTAATAGCTTCTTTGTCTACACCGCGTTCTGCGAAATAATAGGCAATTTCATTAGAATTTCTAATTAACGGAAAAATTACGTTAGAATCTTTCTCTTTAGAATAAATCCAAGAAATAATTCCATCCGTAATAAATAATAATTGTTCGCGTAAAAAAGGTTGGTTTAATGCTTCTTTACATAAATCGGAAGTACCGGTTCTTGGTGCTCTTAAGGCTAAATAAATCCAATCTTTTATGGCTTCTAAATTCGAAGCTACTTCACCTGGAATACGCTCACTTTCTTTAAAATCCGACATCGTAGCGGCTAATAATAATCCAAAAACAAAAAAAGCTCCGGTGAAAATAATTGTAATATCAGACAATTCAATTAAATCGTGAAAATCTTGACCGTATAACGACAAGTGTTTGAAAACAAAATTTTTAATGCATAAAATAAGTAAGGCTGCAAGAATAGATTTTATAATTATAGTTCGGTTGGTGATGAATTTCATTTGTGATTGGTTGTGAATTTGTTACTTTAAAAATCTTTAGTTATATAAAAAACAGTATCTATAAAGAATAGATTTCCTTGAAATGTTAATACATTTTCATCGTGTAAATCCTCAAGTATAATGTTGAGTTCTGGATTAAAATAGTCGTTGTTGCGAGTATTTATAAAACCATTTGATGTTAAAAATTTGTTTACGTTTTCTAATTTTGTTTCTGAGTCAGCTTCAACAAATTTTTGTTCTACAACTGCATATAATATGTCATCTTGTTCGTAAAAACCAATCAGTTGATATGCTGTGTCTGGAAAAAAATAATTGTTTAGTAATAAATTTATAAAGTAATCTTCCCAAGTTTCGTAGTAGATACTATCGTTTAGTTTTATTACTTTGTGTTTGTTGTAGAGATATACTTTTTGCTCGGCGCCAGATGAAACAAAAGCATTTATATTGATTGCTGTTATCCAAAAACTATTTTTGTTGCAAAATTGTTTTATTAGCGTTGCTTCTTCACATTTGATTTGCTTGCTAGGCTCAAACGTTTTGCTTGGGCTCTTGCTTTTTCTAAGGTAGTTGGCGATTGCTTGGATAGAATCTCCATGCCTAACTTGGCTCTTTCCTGAAATGATATGTTGTAGTTCATTTTTCATGAAGTTTATATTACAAAGATAAAAAAATATAACAATAAATTACTATAATCCTATTTAAGCAAGTTTTACAACTTATTTTCCTCTAGTAGTTTTTGTTCTTCTATGTTAAGTTGGTCATCTACAATATAACCTCTTACTTTATTGATGTGCATTTCATCCAAAGTTTCTACTAAGTTTTCAAAAACGCAATCTCTGCTAGGTTTAATAATTACAAATAATCCTTGCTTTTCTGGCACTTCAACTCTTTGCATAACAAATTTATTAATTTCGAAAATGTTATTACTAAGTTCTTTTGAACCTGATTTAAAAGCTTTTGGTTTTTCAACTGGGCATTGAACCAATCCTAAATACGTAACCACTTTATTGTTTTCACCAATCAATATAGTAAGGTTTCTCCAACCTTCCATTCCACCACAGCATATACTTCCATCGACACAAGCATCTTGAGGCAAACTTAAATCCATAGCGGTTGGTTTTTTAATGAAACTTTGCAACATGAAAAACATCAGTAATAAAAAGGATAAATTGACCATAGCGGTTAAGTCTACAAAAGGATGTAGTTTTTTAGCTTTTGGTGTAATGCTTTTTCTGCCGTAAGTGTGTTTGCTAGTGTACATGATAAAGTGGATGGGTTAGTTTTTTTTCTAGTTCAAGAATTATGCCGAGACTGTGATTTTTTTTCTGTAATAATTTTTTAATAACAGTTTTTGTTATTTTTTATTTGAAGTAAAAAAAAATAACAAAATCCGTTATTTTTTTCTCTGAGCGAAAATAAATAACAGGTTTAAAATTGGTTAACAAAAAACCACAAGCAGGTTTTAGGTAGTTTAGTATTTGATAAAATTGTTTTGAAGCAAATTCTTTTTAAAATAATTTCCACACCTCATTTTCTGAATTTCAAGTCACAAATTATTGGTTTTATGACATAAATTTAATTTTACTACATTTCTTATGGTAGTTTTATGAAAGAAAAAGTAGCACAAAAACTACTTAAAAGAAAAACTACTCTAAAGAAAACAGTTCCATTACTTGTATTTTCTTTTTTAATTTGGTTTGAATGTAAACACATAATTAATGTAACCTATATAAATTAGATTAAGGCTATGCGAATTAATAAAGGAATTGTATTAGGGTTTATGGTCTTTTTTATGACAGTTTCCTTGTCAGCACAGAGACAAACATTAGTTATTGGTAGAACAACCGGAGAATTAGAAGTAGCAAAAAATAAAAAGATAAGAGTATTTGGCTTTAGTAGCACACTATCTGGGCAAGTAAGTTTGCCAGGTTCTCCCATTGAAATGACAGTTGGCGATAGTCTGACTGTTGATTTTTGGAATATTTCTCAAGGCAATCCTATTTCGTTATTTGGGGAAGGATTAGATTTTAAACCAGTTGATGAGAAAAATATAATCATAAAAAACAAACCTATAGCTCATATGGAGCATGGATTGTATAGAATCTTAGCCCAAAAAACAGGCACTTATCTGTATTACAGTCCAGAAAATTATCCATTTAATCTGCAAGCAGGCATGTTCGGAATTATTACTATTCGTGAGCGAGAAGCTTTAGAAACGAAACAAGCGGATGAGGTAGTATGGTGTAGCCATGAGATAGATACAAATTGGCATACAAATGATAGTATGAATGCAACTAATGCTCCCACAAATGATTCTTTAGTTCTTCCAGCCTATCAACCCAATTATTTTTTGATCAATGGAAAATTAGCTAAGAAAATAAAAGGTTTACAGTCTGTAAAGTTTCGAAAAGATTCGATCATTCTTCGTGTTGTGAATGCGGGTTTATATACACATGAAATTGAATTTTCTATAGCGATGCATCCTGAAATTATTTTCGGAAATACATCTAATCTTATAAAAACATCAGAAACTACTAAAGTGGTTTTAGATAGCAAGGAAACGATGGAAATACAACTTTCTTTAGCTGATTTAAAGGGAAATGAATCAATTCTTTATAATTATGTAGATCCAAAAATAGAAAAGGTGATGCATAAAGTAAAAATCCCTGTCTTTTATTAATATTAAAAATAAATATATGAAATCGCCATTAACAAAAAATTTGTGTAAGCAAACACCAATAAATAAAAAGGTGATAACATATATGACCGCTAAAAAATAAATTTTACATATATGAAATCGCCATAAACAAACTCGTTTGCTTGCAAACTCCAATGAAAATAAAGCGATACCATATGACCTTAAAAAACAATAAATATTTACATATGAAAACAACTTTTAACATTCTTCTTTTTTTCTTGCTTTTTGGTTTCACCTATGCGCAAAGTAAACCTACTTTTTCAGTTGTTGGAAATGCAATTAATAAAGAAAATATAACGAAAGGGAAACGTTTGGATGTTTCCAAAATAAAAGTAGAAAACATTTCCAATAAACCCATATTCTTGGTTTGGGAAACCGTTTATAATTCTTTTCCAAAGGAATGGGATTGTTCGATGTGTCAACATGGAGCTTGTCAGATTGGAATTCCAAAAGGTTCAGTTTTTAATAAATTGAATGCCGATCAGCAAGGATTTATTGCCATTCATGTTATTCCAGCACAAAAAACAGGAAAAGGCGTCGTTAAATTTAAGATCTATGATAAGGCAAATCCAACATATTCAGAAATCCTCACTTTTGAAGTAGAGGTGTTATAGCGTAAATAAATAACAAATTAATAGTAATTAAAATTAAGAAAATGAAAAAAGCACTTCTTTTATTAGTAACGATTTTGATGGTAGGTATGGGCTATAGTCAAAACAAAACGAACATTAAGTATGTACGATTAAACGCTTCTTCCCCAGAAGCACAACCCGATTTGGAAGCGATGAATGTAGCCTTCAAAAAAATGCGAGCTATGAGTTGTGATAAGGGTTTGTCATGGTATTATCAAGGCGCTATGCACAATATTCCGGATACAATTAATGGTCAAAACAAACTTTGTGAAGTATATCAAAAAAGTGCCGATAAATTATGGGCTTGGGGCGATTGTACGCATAATGGTACGCAAGATGCAAAATTACATTTTCTACTTTGGCACAGAATGTATATTTGGCATTTAGAAAAAATTGTTAGAGAATTATCTGGTAAAGCCGATTTTGCCCTTCCTTATTGGAATTATGGACAACAAAACACCATGCCAAGTTTGTTAAGTGATAAACAAACTTCTTTATACGAACAAGCACGATATACGGTACTTAACAACGGGCAACCTATTCCTAATAAAAATGTAAATGATATTGAACAAGCTATTAATGAATTGAGAACCAATCCAACTTTCGCCGGTGATGCTGGTTTTAGTAGAAGTATGGAAGGTTCGCCTCATGGGTACATGCATGATTTAATTGGAGGAGAATATGCCATTCCAAGTGAGACTTTTTTCAATGAAATTTATCAATTAGAAAATTATTCTGGATTAATGGCTAATGTGCCTTCTGCTGGTTTTGATCCTGTTTTTTGGTTACATCATAGTATGGTGGATCGTGTTTGGGAATCTTGGGATGTTAGTCCTTATGGGCAAAGACCTACATTAGCAGAATTAGAAAAATATCCTTGGCAATATGAATTTATCGAACCTAATGGAGAAAAAGTAACCTATACAGTACAACAAATGTATGATGTAGTTTTTAATTTAGATTATAAATATAGCGATTTGCTGTACACTACGGATAATGCAGTACTAGCCTCTAATGAAAAAATACTGATGAATACCGCTTCTTTTCAAGATCCAAAAAAGACACTGGTTTGGGAACAAAAAGTAAACAAAACGCTTGGAGAAATAACTTTCGTACATAAAGTGGTAAACAAATTATCTAAAAGCACCAATAAGATGTTTAAAAGTGAAGCCAATTCAAATATTGTTTTAAATTTAGATTTAGTGGTATATAAAGAACCTGTTGGCTATTACACGGTTTATTTACGTTATCCTGGAGAAGAAGATAAATATGTTGGTATGATGACGTTTTTTGGTGTAGCACATGATCATGGAACTGGAAAAAATCATACTATTGGAGAAGAAGGTGTAAAACTGAATTATTCGTATTATGTATCTGACGACTTATTGGAAACAGATAAGCCTTTTGAAGTTATTATCAAAAAGAATGGTTCAGGAGATGTTCAGGTAACTTTAGAGAAAATAAGTATGGTTAAAATCAATTAACAACTAATTGATTTCATAAAATTAACGTCAGTTTGAGTGTTTATTGTTTCGTTTTTACGCTGCAAAAAACACTCGGACTGGCGTTTTTGGTTTAGTAAAGATTTTTTATAAAGTACTTCTGTAACATTTTTTTTAAAAATATTTTTTTGTTACAGTTTTTGTGGCAATTTTTTTGCAATTATTTTTTTACCACAACTTTTGTTATTTATTTTTCATTTCAAAAAAAAATAACAAAAACCGTTATTTTATTTCTTACAGAATAAAAAATAACAGTTTTTAAATTGGGTTTTAAAACCTGACAGGTTTTTGAAACCTGTCAGGTTTGGGAATAGTATAAAGTTTATCTTATTGTTTGATTCGCAGTGATGCGGGTTTGTTATTTGCCACGAATTCTCGAATTTTTTAAAAACTAACATTAAAATTAGCTCCTTAAAATTAGCCCGCTACATCGGGACGAATGAATCCGAATAGCAAATCCGATTCATTCGAAAATTCGTGGCGAAAATATTTTAGATAAACCTGACAGGTTTGGTGTGCTTAAAATATTTAGTTATAAAGGGCTTCTCTTATAGCAATTAAAACTTTTATTCCTTTTTCAGAATTTGGAAATTCTGGTAAGTTGGAGGTTTCATATAGTTGTTCAATGGAAGTAATTAAAGCATCTGCTTTTTGTAATAAAGCATCGTATTCCATTTCGCCAGCTTTTATGGCTAGTAATTCTTCTCGGTTGTTGACTCGGATGGTTAAATTTCCAGTAGCTAAAATTTGTTCTGCGGTTTGTAATAACCTTATGGTGTGCATCATGTTTTTACTGTCGTAGTTTTTACCATGTTGCTGATTGGTGTTGTAACGTTCTTCATTACGTTTTTCTATCCATTCCCAATATTCCGCGTATTCTTTGCAATATTTGGAATAGCCTTCTAAGTTGCAAG
This sequence comes from uncultured Flavobacterium sp., assembly GCA_964461805.1. Taxonomy (GTDB): domain Bacteria; phylum Bacteroidota; class Bacteroidia; order Flavobacteriales; family Flavobacteriaceae; genus Flavobacterium. Next base: position 50,397 of record CAYWVV010000009.1, on the reverse strand, counting down.
ATAAATAGGTCATTTCCTTTTCGCCTTTTAAAATAGAGGACAACGAAACTTCATTAGACAACTCATTTTTTAAAATGCCTTTGTAGCCTAAGTTTTTATGTGCATCATAAAACAAAGCATAAATACCTTTGGCGTTTGGGACATTAATTAAACCGCAATTTTCTTGTTGTAAGTTGTTTTGGGTTAACCATTCTAACGCATTAACACTATTATAACCTTGTAATATGGAACAAAAGTGTAACAAGCTTTTACGTTCTTTGGCTATTGGGTTGACAATTTTTTTGTTTAAACCTCTCGCTTTTTTAATTTGTGTGATGGCATAACCCGCAAAACTATCTTTGCACAATTTAGATAAAAAATCTTCTAATTTAAGTTGCTCCATTAAAGGATGTTTGTATAAAATACAATCCTCAGGTGTAGCTAAAATTTCTAAAATATTAGGATTATTTTTTAGCAATAATTCTATAAAACGACCAATTTCATAATAGACTTCATCATTAGTTGCATTACTAATTTGCGGAATATACTGCAACCCATAAAACTGCTCTTTGGGTAAATAATACACGCCTTTTATATCCGTATCAGAGGTTGGTGTATTTAGCCCAAACGACTTACTCCCCGAAATCACTTCGAAGAGGAGGAGGTTTTGGGTGCGTAGGTCTTGGATGGTCATTTGATTAAAAGCCATATTTTTCTTCACGCTTTTTAAAAGCTTCTTTACCTCCTTCAACAATTTCTGCTACATGTTCTCTAATTCCCATAGATTTCAGCAAATCTTTTATACCTTTATTTTTTTGGAAAGTGTCTTCTAATGCTCCATTAATGTAATCGAATTGATAAATACTACCTTCTTGGTCATCTTCATTTTGCCCTCTTTGGTTTGCTACAATAATATTTTCAGCATCTGCATTTACAACAATATTTGCATTATGAGTAACCAAAATTATTTGTCTTTCTTTTTTCTTTTCTTTTAAGTATTCAATTAGTTCGTTTGTAACAGAACGATTATCTAAATTATCTTCTGGTTGATCAATTAAAATAGGACCTCTAATACCGCTTAACTTTATCATTACCTTTAGTAATACTAAACTTGCTTTACCGGTTGACATTTTATGAATTGTATCATTCTTATATGTTATATCCCAATGGTCAAAGAAAAATTTTTGTTCAAGAACTTTAATAATCGCTTCTTGATTTGAAACATTACTTAATAATTTATAATCATCTTTTTCAATACTCTCAAAAACGGCTTTTAAATTTGATATGTAATCTTCAAAATCATATTCTATAAGGGCTTTATTTTCTTCATTAAAAATATTAAAGTTAGAATATGTCTTTGAACTTCCATGGCTCATTCCTAAAATAATTTCTCTATATTTTGGAAAGTTAAAATAAATTTTACCTTCTATTTTTAATTCAGGATCTTCTTCTTTAATTTTCTCAATGCGAGGTGAAAAATCTTTCAATAAAATATCATAAAGTTTTCTGTTATTTCTAATGTCATTAAAAATTTTAATTTTTCTTTCATTGGCAGTTTTTAATATATTTTCTACCTCTTTCTCAATCTGTTCAATTTCACTCAATTTTATTTTCTCTTCTGAAATAGATTTTTGATAACCTAAAACTAATTTTTGATTTTCAAATAAGCTTGAATAAGTAGATAATTTAGTTTTTAATACTTCAATTGTTTCATTTATATACTTCAATTTTGAACTAAAAATATTATCATCTACTGTTTGAAAATCACCATTTTCATTCCTTGTAATTAACTTTTTTATGCTATCATTTTCTGTAATTGAATCATCAATGAACTTCAATTTTATCTCAAATTCATTTTTAATTTCTGATAATTCAATATTTTCTAATAATAAAGTTTTTTTTGCTTTTAACTCACTTAAAGTTTGCTTTGTTGATTCGTTGAAATTGAATAATTTTTCTAAATCGTTTAATAAAGAATTCTTATTTTTTTCTAATTCAGAATATTTACTTGTTAAATCATTATATTCAAGAGTTTGTTCTGGAGTTAAATCTTTTTTAGTTTCAGTAATTTTTTTCTCTAATGCTTCTATAGTCTTTTTAATGTTGTCTTTATCTCCTTTTTGTTGTAATTCACTATTTTTCTTTTTTAGTTCTTCTTTAAATGTAAAAAATTGTGAAATATCATCCTCTCTTATTTTATCGTTTTGTCTTAATTTATCTTTAAAATCTTCATAAATCTTATTATAGCTTGGTACTTCTAATATTAGATTTCTTATGTACTTTTTTAGCTCATTAGAATTTCTTTTACTCTTATCTACCAAATTTGATAAATGATTTTGAGGGATATATTTTATGCTAGGTAAAATACTTGCTTGTTTATTTTCTCTTTTAAAACTTTGATTTGTGCCTAAATATGTTTCTACTATAAAATCAAAAGAGGAATCATCAAAAGAAAGATTGTATAAATCTTTTTCTTTAAAATTGTCATCTGCATCTTTATATTTTAATATAGTATCATTTTGATTTTCATAGAGTAATTTAGCTATCTTAAAAAGTAAAATTGACTTACCTGAAGATTTTCCTCCTATGATAACATTTAAGTTTTTATTAAAATAAATTGGATTAGATGTAAACTTATTGTTAGAGGAAGTAAAAGAAACTTTTTCAATCATCAAATTATCTAATTTCTCTGACTCTGGTTTTTCTTTTTGAATTTTTACTCTTTCTTCTGGTTCGTAAATAATTTGTTTTAATCCTTCAAATGTTGGGTTTGCTTTTATCCAAGTGTATTTTTTTCCAATTGATTCTAAAGAATGTGCATCACTATTTTGTAATAATGGTTTTTTAAAATTAAGCCAATATTCTCTGTCTTGAGTTACATTTTTATCGTTATCTGTAGAGTGGATTAACAAATCTGCATTTTTTGCAATCTTTTCATAGTTTGTACTTGTTCTTGCATTTCCTTTACCTCTTGATAAAAAACCAACTAAATATTTTCCATTTAGTCCAATTGATTCTTCATTTAAGCAATTCATCAATTTGTCAAAATTTACAACTGCTTTTTTAAAATCATTCGAATCATCCATATCAATCAGTTTTTTGTCTGTTCCGTTAATATTAACGGTCATATTGTGTAGGAATTTAATAATTTGTTCTTTTGTGACAAGATTTGAAAAAATAACATGTAAATCCAGACAATCATCTTCCTTGTTTTGATAATCTAACCTTAATTCAAGGTTTAGAAAAACAGTAATGTCATTTTTTTCAAGATCTTTTTTTAGCTCAAATTCTCTATCATCAAATTTGAAATAGTTTGTTAAACCAATACATGAAATTTGTTCTTCAATAATCTTATTTACAAACTCTTCATCTGTACATGTGTATTTGTTAAGAAAAGTATAATGTGTGTGTAAGTGCAAATCCCATTTTCTCCATTCTGAACCTCTGTTAATCTTACTCATATTTTTATTTTATTAAATTCCTAAAAACCCCATCCAATTCCTCCGCTATCTTCTCACCACTTCTCAAACTACTCGCGTGGTCTTGGTTAAAAACCACTGTTTCTTGCAAAAAGTTCGTTATTACAATTTCTTTTGGGTGTAAATAGCTTTCGTGTTGGTTGGCTTTTAATTGTATTAATTCTTTTATTTTTTCTTGTATGTTTTGTGGGGCTATGGGTAATAACTCCATAAAATCAACGGGTGGAAAACTATTGTTTTCTATAATCCATTTTCCTGCTAAAGCGGTGCGTAAGGCATAGAAATAACTTTTTAGTTTTACTTCTTCTTGTTCGCAAACATCCATGAAATTTTTGGTCGTACCTAAATAATGGTGCAAACACGCAATAGGAGAGAAGCAGGTTTGGGCTAACTCTCGCATTTGAGTAGCAAACGCTTCATTTTCATAATACACTACTGGCGAAAACAACCATTCCAACAAAGGTGCGTTAGATTTGGCTAATAATTTTACGGTTTTCCGTAAATCCCAACCACTACCGTCTAAATCGTCTTCGGTCATAAACTCAATGACATCGGGTTGTTCCCAAAGTGAAAGGTAATAGTCAAGGTCATGTTTGTATATAAAACGGATGTCATAATCGCTATCAGGCGAGGCAAATCCCTAAGCACGACTTCCAGATTCTACAGCATATAAAATTTCAACTCCTTTTTGAAGTTCAATCTCTTTTAGTTTGTTTAGTATTTTTTCTTTCATCGTTAGTTTCAAATATAAATAAAATAATTTTCCTACAACTACTTAGAGTTATTCGTTTTTCAATTATTTTTCATTAAATTTCTTGTAACAAATTTTTTGAAAATATTTTTTTGTTACAAAAAGTGTAACATTTTTTTTGAAATAAAAATTTTGTTACAACTTTTGTTATTTTATTTTTAAACGAAAAAAAAATAACAGTTTTTAAATTGGGTTATAAAACCTCTCAGGTTTAGGAATAGTATAAAGTTTATCTTATTGTTTGATTCGCTGTGATCCTGTTTTGTTCTTTGCCACGAATTCTCGATTTTTTTTAAAAACTAACGTAAAAATTAGTTCCTTTTATTTATCCCGATACATCGGTACGAATGAATTCGAATAGCAAATCCGATTCATTCGAAAATTCGTGGCAAAAATATTTATAAACCTGTCGGGTTTGAAAATTGGTTTTTAATCCTCATGACTTCCATCTTCCGCCATTCGTACCATTTTTGGGGTGAACTTCGCTACTACATCTACCAAATCTTGTTGCGCGGCCATTACTTGATGGATGATATTGTAGGTCATCTAAAAATCTCCGTAAAAAACTTGGAAACAGGGTAATCCTAATTCTTTCCGCCACATATCTACTACTTGATTCCGATCGTCTAAAACAAAATCTATAAAGAACTTATCTTTTATGTGTTCCTCATAAATATCAGTTTTTATACAAGCATCTTTTCGGTAATCTTTAGTTTTTCGCATCAGTAACGTATCAAATGCAATCGAATGCTTTTCTAAAAATAATAGTGTTTGTGGTTTAAATTGTTCTTCTCTTCCCGAAACCAAAAGAATTTGATATCCTAACATTTTGTAGTTTCGCAACAGATTACCAACGGGTTCATTTAAAACATCATGTTCACATCGTCCCGCATCAAACGGATTTCTCCCGTTCATAAAAGCTAAAGTGCCATCTAAATCACAGATAATAGCTTTGGGTAATGTTGGGTTTTGAGTGATGTATTTAGGCTCTTCTTTTATAATTCTTTTTTTCATGATGTTGCTTATTAAAACCTGTCAGGTTTGGTGTACTTATTATTTCACGAAAATTTCTTTCAATTGTCCGATGATGTTTCCGCTTCCAGAAATAGTTAATTCGCCAATTTTATCTGCAATTTTTTCTACATATTCCATTTCTTTCAATTTCCACAACATGTCGTTTTCTTCCATTAATTTGGCAGTGTTTAACATGCTTCTCATAGCAGCCGTTTCTTCACGTCTCATGATGCTATTGGCTTGCGCTTTTTTCTCGGCAACCAAAACCTGATTCATGATTTCTTTCATATCACCTGGTAAAATCACATCTCTAATTCCCGCATCAGAAACCGCTAAACCTAAATCGTTAATTTTAGAAGTTACTTGTTCTAAAATTTCTTTCGAGATCGTATCTTTTCTGGTCAACAATTCGTCTAAAGTGAAGTTGCTAATGAAAGTTCTTATCGCCAATTGCATCACAATGTACAATTGTTTGTCAAACTCCTTATTGTTTACTAAGGCTTTAATTGTATCGATAACTTGGTATCTTACGAAAAAGTTAATACGCAAAGCGGCTTTGTCTTTGGTCAATAATTCTTGACCAGAAATTTCCATTTGTTGTTGTCTCACATCAATGTTTTTTACTTCAAGTGATATGGCATTTTTCCAAAAGTAATACGTTCCAGCTTGTAATTCTTTTATAATTTTTCCGTTTTCAAATAGTAATCCTTTTTCAAAGTTGGCTACTTCAAATTTTCTTACAAAAGGTCTTACTTTAACGTTTTCCAATAAAGCATCTGTGATTTTTTCAGTAATAGCTACTTTGGAAACATCGGCTTTAATAAATGAATTTTCTACATAGCCTTTCCAAAACGCATATCTACCCGTTAGTAAAACTTCTTTAAATAAGCCATTTGTAAAATATAAAGCTAGTTCATTATCTGCTACTTCAACAATTTCTAAAAGTGAAGCCAATTTTTCGTTTTGCAATAAAATGTTTAATTCTATTGGTGCTACGAAAGATTGTTTCATTTCGTATGTTTTTACTTCTTTGTTTCCTAAAATCCAAAAAGTTCCTTGTTGTAATACGTCTACTAATTTTCCTTTTTCAAAAACCAAACCTACTTGGTACGCATTGATAGTCGTTCTTTTTATCATAATTTCTGCTTTTTATTTTTGTTGTTTTTACTTTTAATTAAAAAAATCTTCAGTCCTTCATCCATAATCTAAAACGGAAATAAGTTAGAGAACAATTGCATTTTAATGGTTTAGTATTCTTTTTTGAAACTTTTAAAATGTAAGTTACAATCCAATACAAAAGCAAAAAAACGGAACTGAAATCGATTCGTATTTCAGGTTTTTTCTTAAGTGTTTTTCTAAGACTAAGTCAAATTAAACCGACTAAGACCAAAGATTTTTAATGAGCATCTTTTTTGAGAGTGATGGAACTCTGACAATCTACATTAAAAGTGTAGTACTCTACCAACTGAGTTATCCCAATATATTAGGGAGTAGGACTCGAACCTACGCTTGACTATTGTTCTAACCGGACTGAACTATCCCGATAAATCGGGAGCGGGATTCGAACCCACGACCCATAGTGTGAATGGTGGTGATTTTTTGGAAAATTACCGAAACCTCCAAGTCAAGTTGAATAGTATTGCATCATTTGCAAAAGCAAAAAGAATACTACAATAGTGCTATACAGAAACACCCAACTAGACTTGCTTGATATTTTAATTCAAGGAACGTTTTATTTCTTTACAAAGATTTCAAAACCACTGCGCAATTATTTTGCGTAGCAAAAAAGAAATTTTACATTTGATAAAAATTAGGTCATGAATTTGAAAGATAAGTTTGTAAATCTTTTGCTAGAAATTGGTTTTGAAGTGAGTAAAACCGATACTTTGTGGGAAGAATTAGTCAAAGCGTATTCAGGGAAAAACAGGCATTATCATAATTTGACACATTTGGAAGAAATGATTGTACAATATGAAAAGTATCTATCTGAATTGTCTTTTCCTGTTGAGGTGTTGTATGCTATTTTTTATCACGACTACATTTATAAAGCCACGAGTAAAGAAAACGAATTGAAAAGTGCAGAATTTGCTATTTCCATTTTACCTGAAAAAGCAAAGATTAATACAGCCTTAGTATTTGATATGATTCTCGCAACAAAACTTCACGAACTTAATAGGGTAGAAGATAGTAATTGGTTGATAGATTTCGATTTGAAAATTTTATCCAAAGAATGGGAAGATTATGAAGTGTATTTCAAACAGATTCGAAAAGAATATAAAATGTATCCTGATTTTCTTTATAACCCAGGAAGAAAAAAAGCCTTGCAACATTTTTTAGAAAATGAATTTATCTATCAAACAGAAACTTTCCGAACAAAATTCGAAAAACAAGCTAGAGAAAATATTCTGAAAGAAATTGCGCAACTATAATTACTGAACACTAAAAACTGAACACTGAACACTCTCAAAATATGGCACAAACCAAAAACGCCCTTATCCGATATAAAACCATTGATAAATGTTTGCAAAACAACTATCGCCAATGGACGTTAGACGATTTAATTGAAGCCGTTAGCGAAGCTTTGTTTGAATACGAAGGCAAAGAAAATTCTGTTAGTAAGCGAACCTTGCAATTGGATATTCAACTGATGCGTAGTGAAAAGTTGGGTTATAATGCACCAATTGTAGTATACGATAAAAAGTTTTATAAATACGAAGACGAAGAGTTTACGATAACAGATATTCCACTAACAGAAACTGATATTAACGTATTGACAGAAACAGTTTCCATGTTGAAACAATTTAAAGATTTTTCGCTGTTTAATGATGTGTCCGATATTTTACAACGGTTAGAAGATAAAATCTATGCCGAGAAATCGCACACGCAACCTGTGATTCATTTGGATAAGAATGAAAAGCTGAAAGGATTACATTTTCTAGATGAAATTTATCAGGCGATTGTGAAGAAAGTAGTGTTGAAAATTACGTATAAATCGTTTAAATCTCGTGATGAAAATACGTTTCAGTTTTATCCTTTTATTCTGAAAGAATTTAATAACCGATGGTTTTTAGTGGGGAAAAAAAGAAAACAGGCGCCTGTGTCCAATTTGGCGTTAGATCGAATCATTCGAATTGATTACGATTTTCAAACGCCCTATTTAAATGAGGCATTTGATGCAGAACAGTTTTATAAAAATGTAGTAGGAGTAACCGTAAATACAGGTTTGAAACCCAGAAAAATTGAACTTTGGATTGATAAAATTCACGCACCCTATGTGATTACAAAACCTTTGCATAGTTCACAGCGTTTAATAGAAACCTATGAAGACGGAAGTGTGAAAATTCATTTGTTTCTAATTGAAAATTACGAGTTAGAACGTTTGTTACTTGGTTTTGGAGATGGTTTAGAGGTTTTAGAACCGCCACGAATTAGAAACCGCCTGAAAGCTATTTTGCAAAAGAGTTTGGAGAAATATGATAAAGAATAAGTTACTCATTAAATATTTCTCCAAACTCCTTAAAGTCAAAAATTAAAAAAACCGCAACTTATTATAAATTGCGGTTTTTTGATTTTAAAGTAAAGCTTTACTCAATAATTATTTTCTTGAAAATCTGTTTGCTTTCCGTTGAAATAACACACATGTAAATTCCAGAACTTAATTCTGAAACTGGAAGTTGTTCAATCAATTGGGAATTATTAAATTCTTTTTCAGTTACAATTTTTCCATTAAGATCAACAATTTTTACATTATAATTTTCAGTATCTAAAGTTCCTTTATTGATGTATAAATTGTTTTTTGCAGGATTTGGATAAACTGTTACTTGATTTTCCGAATTGAAAGTTTCGTTAGACAATAGAGAAGTATCCGCAATAGCGAAATGTAACATCGCACCAACTGCAGCCTTCGTTACATTAAAAGCATAAGTGGGATCCATGTTTACTAATAAATCATTTGCAGAATGTGTAAAGGTGGATTCGTTGGTTTCATAAAAGCCTGTAATAATCTCATTATTATCTTCAAATGGGACATAATCTGACGAATAAGCGCCCGCTAATAAAGTGTTTAAATTAGAATACAATCCCACACAATTTATCAATTCATTTGTTATGATGGTTGAAGTGGCGTTATTTGTTGAAGGCGTGTTACTAATATCTCTTTCGCAAGTGATAGTATTGTTAACTTGTCCGGCAACACCACCAACTTGGTCAATATTAAAAACTAATTTTATGTTTAATTTTGGAGAAGTACTATTTACAACACTTGAAACATAATGTTGACTACCACGTAATCCGTCTTCTTCTCCACTAAAGTGTATAAATTTTATAGAATATTCGGTAGGAATACTTTGTAAAAGGCGGGCAGTTTCTAATAAAATATTTGTTCCACTTCCGTTGTCGTTGGTTCCTTTGCCGGTTACGGTGTCATAATGAGCACAAATAATTACAAATGTATTTGGATACAAAGTTCCTGTTTTTGTCACTATTAAATTTTTACAAATAGCTGTAGAACCTGTGTAGGTAAACGGGTCTTCTACAATTTGCCCAGCTGTAAAGCCGTAGCTTAAATATTTGTTTTTAATCCAATTTAATGTGTTAGTTTGAGCGGCGCTTCCTCTTACTTTTACTCCTAAATTCTCAAAATCGGTTAAGTTAGTTGTGGTGTTAGCCTGCGAAACTTGATTTACAACATTTTGATATCCTTGTATGAAGGATTGCGAAAATGCGATGGTTTGAACAAAGAGCAGTAGTAGTACTCTTAAGGAAAGTTTTAATTTTGTTTTCATAAGTTTGTGATTTGGTTCACAAATATATAAAAAAAACGTATTAAACTTTTTAACTTAAATCACTAAAACCTGTAGCTTATTCCAGCTCTAATGGACAAGATGTATGGATTTAAATCTTTGTTTTTTAACGAATTTAAAAATTGATATTGAAAAGTAGGATACAACTCGAGTTGTAATTTATCTGAAATTTTATATAGACCATATATTTTTAAATTCGCGCTAAAATTTTGTTTTAAAACACTTTCTAGTTTTCCGATTTTAGTTTTTTCACTTGGTGATTCAATATAAACAGTGTTGTCATTGATAAGTGTGTGACTAATTCCTGCCGCTGTTGCAAAACTAATTTTCTTGTCATTTAATTTATAATAAAATTCTAATGGAATTTCATACATACTTAAATCATGTGTCATTGTCAGTTTGTTTGAGGGTGGAAAAGTTACAATTGAATTATTTGCAACATCATTAAAACTTAAAGTATTTGAATTGATTTTTTCAATTTCAGTTTTGGTGGACCCATTTATATATCCAAAACCAATTTGAAGTCCATACTTTTTGTTAACCATCCATCTTAAATTGATTCCATAATGTATATTAGAAACGGTTAATTCATTGGAAGAATTAAAATTTCCTTTTACCTGATTTTTATTTAGTAGCCCGTAACCAATATAAGGAGAAAAGATAAAAGTATTTGTTTTCTTTTCTGCTACAACTTCAGTAGAATCTTTTACTAAAAGCTTTTCTGTTTTTTTAATTGGTTTTTTTGCAATTGCAGCAATGCTTGTAGTGTCTTTTACTTCAATTTCAGCTATTGCAATAGCATTACTATCTTTTATAATTGAGATTTCAGATGCTAAGTTTTTGTCAAAATTAGTTGCGCTAGTATTTTTTAAATCGCTAGAATTAATTTCGTCATTTGCTGAATGGTTTCGTTTTTGATTTGATTTTTTATGAAAAGCTAAAGCTGTTGATTTTTGATTAGAATGAGATTTATTTTTTCGTTTTGAATTTGAAAATTTTGAATTGGAACTATATTTAGAATTGCTTCTTTTAAAATTTTTAGAATTGATTTGGTAATTGTTAATTGTTTTGTTATCTCTGTTTTTCTTGTTTTCTTTTGAATGATTTAAGCTATTGTTTTCTTTGAAATTAGTATCAGTTGCAACTACATTATTTTTGTTGTTCTTTAAATACTTCGTATCCATTTCTCTAGTAATTGAATTATTATCTTTAGAAAAAGTACTTTCTGATTTCTTTCCTGATGAATTGTTTTCTTTAGTTAAACTATTCATATTAGAATTGTTATTTGAGTTTATATTAGAGTTAGCATTTGTATTAGCATTTCCAACCGTTTCAAAATTGTTTTTGTTGTTTACAGAATTTGAGTCCAATAAATTATTTGAATACACTACTAATAACGTTAACAAACAACCCGATATAAAAGAACCAAAAAACATCCAAAAAAGGATTCTTTTCTTTCTCTTTTTCTCGTTTAATTCGTTTTCAATTTTATCCCAACCGTTTTCATTTGGAGTGAAATCCATTTGATTGAAACTGTCGTTAAAAAATTGTCCGATATCTTTTTTAGTATCCATTTTGAACTAATTTATTTTTGAATTCTACTATTTGCTTCTTTAATATTCTTTTGGCTTTGTATAAATTTGATTTTGAAGTGCCTTCAGAAATTCCTAACATTTCACTTATTTCTTTATGCGAATATTGGTCTAATTCATACAAACTAAAAACCAATCGGTATTGGTTGGGTAAGGATTGAATTAGTTCTAATAGTTTAGCCAGACTAATATCAATTTCATTGATTTCAATCTCTGTATCTTGAATGGGGAAAATTAGATTTTCAGTAGGTTCAAAATTTATGTTGTTTTTAAATTTTGAAATGGCTTTGTAAATAGTAATTTTTTTTATCCAACCTTCAAATGTTCCGGTGTTTTTGTAAGAATTTATTTTGGAAAAGATTTCAATAAAACTATCATGTACATTATCTTCGGCTTCAGAAAATGAAGTACAATATTTCAAACTCAAGTTGAAAAGCGCTGTGTTATAAAAACAGTAAAGCTCCTTTTGATGAGCTCTACTGCCTTTTTTGCAGCCTTCAATTATGTTAGTTAAATTGTTCAATTCCTATTTTTTTTATTTTACAATTGTATAGCAGTCCAAGTTCCTGGAATGGTTGGATGTGTAAAAATTCCGCTCATTGTCATTCCAGATAACGTTCCAGTGTAAAGGTATTCTGGATTGTTTGGATCTGCTGAATTCCACTTGTAAGTTAATGTGTTTCCGTTCAAAGTCCAAGTTCCGTAAGTGATAAAATAGCCTTGACCTGGGCCAATTTCATCAAATTTAGTTGTTCCATCCGCATAAAAGTTTATTGTAGATTCAATTAGGAAATTGGTTGGCGAATATACGGAAGAAAATTTCCAAACTGTATTTTCTAAGGATAAGGTTTGAGTAGATTGAACACTTCCATAACCGACACCAATCTGGTTTATAGCATAGGATCTAAAATAATATGTTTTATTTGTGATTAGGTTATTTATGGTAAGATCAAAATCGTTATTTTCTGAAATTAATTTATTATCGTTTATTGTTGGGTTTGGATTTGTACTCCAACATACTCCTTTTTCTGTTACGTTTTCTGCTTCCTCAGTAATCACTTTTCCTTTTACTTTAAATGAAGTATAAGTTATTCCTGTACTTATGGTTTCGGGTGAATTAAGTAGTGAAGGAATTTTTTCAATATTTGAATCTTCTTTGTCGCAAGACATAAAAATGGCAAGCACCAAGATAAGCAACGATACTTTTAGTTTTTTCATGATTTTTAGTTTAGTGGTTATACTAGTAAGTATGAAAAAAAATAAAAGGTTGCCTCGGTTATAAAAAAAAACCTGAAAAAATTAATTTTCAGGTTTCTTAAGATATTTAAATAAAAGATTATGCTTTTGGAGCGTCGTCTTTTTTCTCTTCTCTTGGAGGTCTTGGTAAAAGTGCTTTTCTAGATACTTTCTCTTTACGAGTTTTAGGATCTAAACCTAAATATTTCACCATAAATACATCACCCATGTTTACTACATCGGTAACATTTTCAGTTCTTTCCCAAGCTAATTCAGATACGTGTAATAAAACTTCGTTTCCTGGAGCTGCTGTATATTCTACCACCGCACCGAAATCTAACATTTTAATTACTTTCACTTCATAAGCTTCTCCCATTGCTGGTTTGAAGATAATTGAGTCAATTTTAGCTAAAACTGCTGCAATTCCATCTGGGTCTGTTCCTAAAATTTCAACTACACCTTGTTCGTCAACTTCGTTGATTACAATAGTTGTTCCAGTAGCTTTTTGTAATTCTTGAATTACTTTTCCACCAGGTCCAATTAATGCACCAATAAAGTTTCCAGGAATAGTGCGCATGATAATTTTTGGAGCGTGAACTTTAACATCATTATTTGGTTGAGCTAAAGTTTCCATTAATTTTCCTAAGATATGTAAACGTCCATCACGAGCTTGAGCTAATGCTTGCTCCATGATTTCATATTTTAATCCGTCAATTTTAATGTCCATTTGACAAGCAGTAATTCCTTCTGAAGTTCCTGTTACTTTGAAATCCATATCTCCTAAATGATCTTCATCACCTAAAATATCAGATAAAACAGCAAAACGTTCTCCATCTGTAATTAATCCCATTGCAATTCCAGAAACTGGACGAATCATTTGAATACCCGCATCCATTAATGATAATGTTCCAGCACAAACTGTAGCCATTGAAGAAGAACCATTAGATTCTAATACTTCAGAAACTACACGAATTGTATAAGGACAATCAGCAGGAATCATATTTTTTAAAGCACGTTGTGCTAAGTTTCCGTGACCAACTTCTCTTCTTGAAGTTCCTCTTAATGGTCGAGCTTCTCCTGTTGAAAATGGTGGGAAATTATAGTGTAAATAGAATTTTTCTTCTCCTTGTTCAGATGGTGAATCAATTTGGTTCGCTTCTCTAGAAGTTCCTAAAGTTGCAGTTGCCAAAGCTTGCGTTTCTCCACGTGTAAATAATGCAGAACCGTGTACCGATGGTAAATAATCTACTTCACACCAGATGTCTCTGATTTCAGTAGTTTTTCTTCCATCTAAACGTGTTCCTAAATCTAAAGTTACATTACGAACTGCTTCTTTATTGACTTTTTTGAAATATTTAGAAACTAAATCTCCGTTTTCAGTCAATTCTTCTTCAGTAAATAATGCTTTTACTTCTTCTTTTACTTCTTCAAATGCAGCAGAACGTTCGTGTTTAGCAGAACCTTTACTAGCAATTGCGTAAATTTTATCGTAAGATGCTTCTTTTACTTTTTCGTAAATAGCTTCGTCTTCTTTTTCTCCTTCATAAGTACGAACTTCTTTTTTTCCAAATGCTTGCGCCAATCTTTCTTGAGCAGCAATTTGTACTTTAATATGTTCGTGTGCAAATTTAATTGCTTCTAACATTTCTGCTTCTGAAATTTCTTTCATTTCTCCTTCTACCATGGCGATAGAATCAGTTGAAGCTCCAATCATCATATCAATATCTGATAATTCTAATTGTGCACGAGATGGGTTGATGATGAATTTTCCATCAATTCTTCCAACTCTAGCTTCAGAAATTAAAGTTTCAAAAGGAATGTCAGATAAGGCAAGTGCTGCCGAAGCGGCTAATCCTGCTAATGCATCTGGCATCACTTCTTCGTCATGAGACATTAATTGAATCATAACTTGAACTTCTGCATGGTAATCTGATGGGAAAAGCGGACGTAAAACACGGTCAACTAATCTCATAGTTAATACTTCGCTATCACTTGGACGTGCTTCTCTTTTGAAGAAACCACCAGGAAAACGACCTGCTGCAGCAAATTTTTCACGATAATCTACCGTTAATGGTAAAAAGTCGATACCTGGACTTGCTTTTCTTGATGATACTACTGTTCCTAAGATTACAGTTTTACCAATTCTAACTACTACAGAACCGTCAGCTTGTTTCGCTAAACGACCTGTCTCGATTGTGATGCTTCTGCCATCACCTAAATCGATTTTTTCTACAAATAATTGTGGAATCATAAATTTAATTCTCAAAGGTTATACAAAGGGTTAGTTGTGTTGTTGTTGTGTAGTTGTTGTAGTTGTGTCTAACCCAATGAAAAACCAAACTTTTCTTGCTTTTTTTGTAAACAAAAAGGGGCACAAAGCCCCTTAAGTATATTATTTTCTAATTCCTAATTCTTTAATAATCTCACGGTATCTTAAGATATCTTTCTTTTTTAAGTAATCTAAAAGACTTCTTCTTTTACCTACTAAAAGTACTAACGATCTTTCAGTGTTATAATCGTGACGATTTTTTTTCAAGTGCTCAGTTAAGTGAGAAATTCTGAATGTGAATAACGCAATTTGTCCTTCTGCTGAACCTGTGTTCTCAGCTTTTCCTCCGTGTTTAGCGAAGATCTCTGCTTTTGTTTCTTTAGTCAAATACATGCTAATATTATTTAAATGATTATTATGTAGATTGAGAATGTCTCAATACGGGTGCAAATTTACATTTTATTTTTGAAGTTGCAAGTTTATCTGGGATTTTTATTTTAGCCACAGGTTTCTAAACTCCATTTTTTTGTCGTAATCGTTGGCTTGTTTATCGATATTAAACCATCTGTGATCTCTAGGGTCATTACCAACACCAGCTAAATAAGCCCAGTTTCCCCAATTACTACATACATCATAATCAATTAATTGTTCTTCAAAATAAGCTGCTCCAACTCGCCAATCCATATTCAATTCATTACAAAAATAACTTGCAACATTTTGTCGGCCACGGTTGCTCATAAAACCAGTTTGTTTCAATTCTATCATATTTGCATTAATAAAATCAGATTGAGTTGCTCCGTTACTCCATTGCGAAAGTAATTTTTCGTTTAAAGACTTTGAATTGACTTTTTCAGATTGAATGCCAGAATACAAGAAAAATTTGGTTTGGTATTTTTTAAACATAAATCGGAAAAAATCTCTCCAAAGCAATTCGAAAATTAACCAATAGGTAGAATCATTCGCTCCAAATTCCTTTTCGTATTTTTTAACTTCCGCATATATAAAACGTGGTGAAATACATCCCAAGGCTAACCATGCAGAAAATTTAGAAGAATAATCCGCACCCACCATTCCGTTTCTGGTTTCTTTGTATTTTGATAAGCTTTTTGTTTCATAAAAATAATGATTTAAGCGTTTTATGGCTTCGGTTTCACCACCTTTAAATTGTATCGCTGCTCGTTTTTCTATTATTGGTTTGTTTAGTTCTAATTCTTCAAAAGTTGGTAGTCGAAATTCAGGAATTTCGTGTGAATTTATTTGTGTAGGTCTTTCAAATGGCTTACGAATAACGGCGTCTTTTTCTGTTTTTTTTCTGAAATTGGTAAATACATCAGGAATATTTTTAATTGAAAAAGGTAAATCTTCCGCATGATATAAAGTGCTGGTACTACAGGTTTCTAATTCGCATCGTAATTTGAATAATTCATCTTGTACTAATTTTTCGGTTTGTTTTTCTTCGAAAGCTACTTCTCGTTTTGCAAAAACTTTTTGTACTTTATATTCTTGTACGATTTTTGCAAGTTCAATTTCAGGTTTTCCTTTTACGATAAGTAATCCGGAACCTATTTTTCTTAAATTCGAATCTAAATCTTCCAATGCTTCCATTAAAAATTGAGTTCTGAAATTCCCCGTTTTTTTAAATCCGTAGTTTGTGGTTTCAAAATGAGATTCGTCAAAACAATACACTGCAAGTAGGTTTTGACTTTGTGAAATAGCTTTAACTAAGGTTTCATTGTCTTCAATTCTTAAGTCGGTTTTAAACCAAACTAATGCTGTTTTTACCATGTTAGCCCCCTAACCCCCAAAGGGGGAATTCCTATTAGGGGTAAATAGGGTTTTATTGTTAATAGTTTCAATCCATTTATTCCTCCTTTGAGGTTATAAATTATTGATGTTTTTTAAATAATAATCGGCTTGTTGTAATAATGCGGCTTTGTCGTCGGGTTTCATTTTGCGCCACACGTTGTACATCATGCCAATTCGAGGATTTTTGCCTAGTTTGTCTTCGTTTTTATCGTAAAAATTCCAATATAAACTATTGAAAGGACATGCTTTTTCACCTGTTTTTACAGCTTTTTTATAGAAACAACTTCCGCAATAATGACTCATCTTATCTATATACGAAGCGGAACTCACATACGGTTTTGTACCTACAATTCCGCCATCTGCAAACTGACTCATACCACGTGTATTCGTAATTTCTACCCATTCAATCGCATCAATGTAAATGCCTAAATACCAAGCGTCCACTTCGTCTGGATGAATTCCAGCTAAAAGCGCGAAATTTCCAGTAACCATTAAACGTTGGATGTGATGCGCGTAAGCGTAATTTAAAGATTGATGGATAGCATCTTTCAAACAGTTCATTTTTGTTTGGCCTGTCCAAAACCAATCGGGTAATTTATTTTCATGGTTGAAATAATTCATTGTAGCATATTCTGGCATTTTATTCCAGTAAATTCCTCGCATGTATTCTCGCCAGCCAATTATTTGTCGTACAAAACCTTCTAGTTGATTGTATTCAATTTCATTAGGTCTTTTTTCCCATTCTTCAATAGCACGATTGATAACTTCTAAAGGAGAAATTAGTTTCACATTCATCGAAAATGAAATTCTAGCATGATATAACGACCATTCATTAGGTGTCATTGCATCTTGATAACTTCCAAAAAGCGCCAAACATTCTGTCACAAAAAAGTCTAATAATGCTAAAGATTCCGATCTTGTTGTGGGCCAAACGAAGTTTTTTGCATCGATAGTTCCAATCGTTTTGATATCTGTTTTTTGAATTTCTGAAAGAATCTCCGAAACATCTGTATTAAACACTAGAGGAGAAGTAGGTTTGTGGTCTTTCGGTAATTTTTTTCTATTGTCGCCGTCGTAATTCCATTTTCCTGTTAGCGGTTTATCGCCTTGCATTAAAACGTTGTGCTTTTTTCGCATCATGTGATAGAAACTTTCCATCAAAAATGTTTTTTTGCCTTCGAAGAAATCGCCTAACTCATTTCTTGAACTCATAAAATGCTCGGAATCCACAACAGAAGAAGTGATAGCTAGTGTTTGACAAAAGCTTTTCAAATGTTCATCTAAACGATATTCATCTGGGAATTGATATTCGAAATGTGTAAAATGATTGTTTTCAATTAATTGTTGTACATTTTTATCAAAGGCCTGTAGATTGTTTTCGTCATTCAAACAATAATAAATCACGTTATGATTTTTCGATTGCAGTTCAGAAGCAAAATTTCGCATCGCAGCAAAGAAACCTACTATTTTTTGAATATGATGTGTGGCATAATCGGTTTCTGAACGAATTTCCATCAAAACATAAGTTATGGAATCATCGATAGTTTGAAACCAAGAATGATTTATGTTTAGTTGATCGCCAAGGATTAATCTTACTGTTTTAGACATTTGTTTGTTTTTTGAACCATTAAGGAATTAAGAAAGTTTAGTATTATGTCTTAATGAAACTTAATAACTAAATGTTTATTTTTTTTGCCACGAATTATCGAATTAATCGAATTTTTAAAGTTTAATTCACTTATGTTCACTTAGTAAATCGAAGATTCTCAAATTCTCAAATAATTCTATGTGCCTATGTGTTTATTTAGAAGCTCTACATTTATCACTACAGTATTTTACTTCGTCCCAAACTTTTTCCCATTTTTTCCGCCATGCGAAAGGTTTTTGACATACCAAACAAATTTTATTGGGTAAGTTTTCTTTTTTGACTCCTCGCATTATTCCATTTTTAATTTGTTTCTTTTCCATTCGATTCCAACAGCCGAACCTTCTGCAATAAATACGCTTTCCGGTTCCGTTTGGTTTAAAACAGCAAACGCTTTTCCGTACATATCTTCAAAATCACAAACAATTTTATGATCTATTACTTTTCTAGTTTTCCAGCTAGGATGTTGCAGTTTATATTCTTCAGTTTTGTACTCATTAACTTTCGTATAACCATAATAATGTTCGAAAATAAATTGTTCTAAACTATTTTGTTCCATACTTTCAGACTGGTTTGAAGAAGTTACAGCAAGGCTATGCCACTTTTTTTCTGTTTCCCATTCAAACTTAATACTTTGCGTATCTTCAAATCTTAGTTTTGTATGTTTTGTTGGCACTACGGTATAATGTTCTTTGTATAATTTATTGGCTACCCAAGCTACAATTGGATATGGAATTGTTTCGTTAATGAAAACCACACCTCTTTTAATGGTGTTGTTTTCTGTTTTCTTTACATAAAAACGCAAATTAATTTCTTCAAATGATCCAAATTTTGGAATTGGAATGTTGAATATTTTTGTGTTTTTAAACATGAATCCAACCAAACTTACGTAACATTTATTGTTGAATACATCTAATTCGACTCCTTTAGGTAAAAACGGCAACAAAATAGTTGGATCAATTTCATAGTTTGCCATAATGATGTCTTCCCAATTTGCTTTTAAAAATAATGCCATTTATGTTTTCTTTTTTGTTTTCCGAATTGGATTAGATTCCGAAAAAAGATCGGAAGGAGTGATTCGTACAGTTTTACTTTGTAAAGCTGGCTTTCTACTCACGTGTTTTTGTAAAATGCGTTTTCCTTCTTGTTTGACTTCGTCTTTTTTTCTGAAACTCCAAACGATATCACTGGCATATTTTCTGGTTTCTTCGATGTTAACGATCGGAGCAGGATAGTCTTTTCCGATTTCGCAATTGTAAAACTGTTGTTCCATTTCGTTCATTTTCCAAGGTTCGTGAAGCAAATGAACAGGAACTTCAGCTAATTCTGGAAGCCATTGTTTGATAAAAACACCTTCCGAATCGTGTTCTTCCGAGTTTTTAATCGGATTGTAAATTCGTATCGTATTAATTCCGGTGGTTCCCGATTGCATTTGGATTTGCGGATAATGAATGCCTGGCTCGTAATCTAAAAATTGTCGGGCTAAAAAATGCAATTCGCGCCAATCTTGCCATAAATTAAACGTGAAAAAAGAAACCACCATCGCACGCATTCTAAAATTGATATAACCTGTAGCAACTAAACAGCGCATACAAGCGTCTACAATAGGAACACCCGTTTTGCCTTCTTGCCAGGCTTTTATATAGGTTTCATTTTTTGGTTTGATTAAAGTATCATAAGCTCTGTTTGCATTTTCAAATTCCATTTCGCATTCGTCTTCAAACTTTTGCATAAAATGACAATGCCAATGCAATCGCGACACAAAATTTAAAATAGCACGTTTATTTGTTGCCGATTCATAATACTGATTGGTATATTGATAAACCATTCGCATACTGATATTTCCGTAAGTTAAATACGGTGATAATCGGCTACAGCCTTTTCTGCTTAAAGCTGGTTTTGAAATGTGTTTGCTGTAATTCACATAACGCTCTTTCACAAAACTATCTAAATAACGCCAAGCTAGTGTTTCGCCACCAAGTTGAAAGTTTTTATTTGGAGTTGTAATTTCATCTGATAAAACTTCTCCTTTTATTGAATTGTAAAAATCAGCTACTATTTCTATGGTTTTTAATTCCGATTCTTTTACAATTTTCGGAGTGGCTTGCATGACTTGTTCCCAACGTTTGTCCCAATTTTGTCTCGATTTTAACTTTCTAATGACCCCATGCATCTGATATTCTTTCCAAATAATATTGTTTTTTTTGAAAAGGTCTTGCATGGCGATATCTCTATCAAACGTTACTTTATTCCCAATTTCTTGATGTGAAAAAACGGTTTGCACCTCAAATTTTTTAAAGATTTCTGAAAACACGAAACTCGCTTCGTTATGAAAAAAAAAGATAAAATTGTTTGATGCTTGTAATTTCTTTTGTAATTCTTGAATAGATTGGTAAATAAAACGCCAATGTCTTACATCTGAATCCTCATAATTCATTACAGAAGGTTCAAAAATATATATTAGTAAAAGAGGTAAACCAGAATGATGCGCGTGAAATAGTGCTTCGTTATCTGTAAAACGTAAGTCGCGTTTAAACCAAACCATATTTACCGTTTCTTTTGTCACAATTTATTATACTATTGAGGTAACTGTTTTATTGGGTTTGGCATAACTTAAACGATCCATTCTTTTGGTTTTGTGGTAACTGTCTAACCCAGAACAAGTGATAGAATTGGCTTTTTCTAAATCGAGAAATCCATCAGGCAATAAACAATCTTCAGGAAAATATACTTCTTTCACTTCACCAATGATTAAAATTGTATTATTGATTTGAAGTTCTATTTTTTCTTTAAACTCCATAGCTAGTTGCACTTGGCTTTCTTCTACAAATGGTGCAAAAAAGTCATTTTTATACTCTGAATTCAAACCTGTAACTTCAAATTCTGAAATGTTTCTGTCGTATCTAGCAGAAGTTTGATGCGCTTGTTCGTATATGTTTTCGTTGATATGATTAATAGTATAAAAACCGGTTTCTAAAATATTTTCTAACGTGTGACGTTCTACAACTCCTGGTCGAAAAATCATTCCAAATAAAGGCGGATTACTTCCAATATGTAAAATCGAATCTACAATGGCTACATTTGTTTGTTTAGTTTTATTTTGAGTTCCAATTAAACCCACACTTTTAAAACCTCCTAAACTATTCGCAAAATGCACACGTTCTTGTTTTTCCATCTGCATGATTTGCTCATATGTAATTTGTTTTTGTATCGGTTTTAAATTTGTTTTACCCATTTTTTATCACTATTTAATTGAAAAGTACCTATGTGTTCTTTGTTCCATTCGTGTGGTGGAATTAAAGATAAAAAATAGGTTCCATCTCCAGCGGCATATAAATGATATATTTCTCCAATGATAGGTTCAAATGAAAATTTAGAATTGTAAACTAATTCATTCCATTCGAATTCTTCCATCAAACTTTGGTATTGTAGTTTTAATTCGTTGAATTTATTTTCAAATTCTTTGTTTACATTTCTTACACCTCTACCTTTCCAAGCAGCAACATCATCTACTTTAATAATAGGCGCGCCAACACTTGTTGCATAAGGTAAAAAACTTGCGTTATATCCTTTGTCTTCAGAATATACTACGTTATCTGGTATTTCTTTTTCCATTTTATTGTTTGCTTTTAACGCTTTGATATTTTATTGTTTGAAATCGCTCTTTGTAAATTGCATTTGAATCGGTCAATGCCTTCGACACGTTTTGCCGTGTGTTTGGTTTTACAATTTTCGACACGTTTTCGCCAAAGTTTATAACTTGAAAATTTTAGTTCTTTTTTCATTAACGCTTTAACATCTGCTTCGGCTAATCCAAATTGAAATTTAATAGCATCAAAAGGCGTTCTGTCTTCCCAAGCCATTTCAATAATTCTATCGATGGCAATGTCATCTAATTCTGTTTTTTGAGCAACTGGCATTATTTTGTTTAATTAAATTAAAATAAAGTTAAACAAAATTAAGTAATTAAATTGGAATTTCAATTATGTAATAGAAATAAAAAATCCGTTACTAAAAATTTAGCAACGGATTTGTATAAGAATATGTGAATTTTTTAAAAAAGTGTAGCGATTTGTTCGTTAACAAATTCTAAGAAGCGTTCGTCTTTTTCTGTAAATGGATCAATAACATGACTGTCGATATCAATTTGACCAATGTTTATTCCGTTTACAAATAATGGCACAACAATTTCTGATTTTACAGTAAAACTACAAGCAATGTAATTGTCTTGAGCAGCAACATCTGGAACTACAAAGTTAGCATTACTTTCTGCTACTTGTCCACAAATACCTTTACCGAATGGAATTACAGTATGGTCTGTTTCCGCACCAACATAAGGTCCAAGATGTAAGGTTTTGGCTTCGTGATTGGCAAAATAAAAACCTACCCAGTTGTAATAGGAAATATTGTCTTGTAATAATTGACAAATGTTTTTTAATTTTTCATCTCTCGTAACTTCACTATTTACAATGCTTGTTACTTGTGGTTTTAAGTTTTCGAATTGCATTTTTAAATTTTTTACAAATTTATGTATAAATAAGAAAGTAAAAATTATATTTTTGTTAAAAATCTCATATTTTGAAAAACACTCTAGATCAGCACAAACCTTTTTTTATATTTTTAATGAAATTCGTTTTGTTCTATTTGATTTTTACATGTATTTACAAATTCTATTTGAATCAATTTAATGTAGAGAACAAAGAGATAGATGGAATTACAGAGTTTGTAGCACAACAAACTAAAAATACATTGGTGTTTTTTGGTCAAGAATGCGAAATAAGAAAACATGAATTTGAAGCTTCCTTTAAAGTGTTGTATTTCAATAAATATTTGGCAAGAATTGTTGAGGGCTGCAACGCTATTAGTGTAATTATTCTCTTTGCTTCTTTTGTATTTGCTTTTTCGGCAAAAATTAAAAATACTTTTTTGTTCATTGTATTTGGCTCAACTCTAGTTTTTGTTTTGAATATTTTCAGAATTGCATTGCTAACTATTGGGTTATATAATTACCCAGAATACGAAGAGTTTTTGCATAATATTGTTTTTCCAGTTGTGATTTATGGTGTTGTTTTTGCTTTATGGATAATTTGGGTAATTAAATTTTCAGCTTATGCAAAACGCACAAATTAGTAAGATAAATTTTGTTCTAGTTAGCGTATTAATTATAGCATTAATACTCGTCAGAGCATTTGAAAGTAAATTATTTTATGATCCTTTTTTAGAATTCTTTCATGGAGAAATCCAAAACAAACCTTTGCCTGATTATGATGGTTTCAGATTGTTTTTAGGCTTGTTTTTCAGATTTTTAATTAATAGTGTGATAACGATTTTAATTATTTATTTACTTTTTAAAGAAACTTCAATTGTAAAATTAAGTTCGTTTTTATTGGTAGTTTTATTTATTGTTTTAATTACTGTTTTGTTTCTTATTTTAAATTTTTCAACACAACCAGACTATTTATTTGTTTTTTATATCCGCAGATTTTTGATTCAGCCTTTGTTTTTGATTTTGTTTGTTCCCGCTTTTTATTATCAAAAAAGTGTTAATAATAAATAACTTAACTAAAAATGATGTAAATTTGCTACAATGAATTTCAAAAGACACATAAGTATTTTCTTAGCATTATTTATTTTATTGGTAAATAGTAGTGCTAGTTTGGTGTTGCATTATTGTCATGACCAAATTGCTTCCATATCTTTAGTGTATCAAGAAAATAAAGTAACAGATACTATCGAAGACGATTCTTGTTGTGCTGCTGATGACAAATCTGATGAAAAAAGTTGTTGTTCAGATGAAGAAATTAAAGTGGACAAAAAAATTGATTATTCTATCTTAAAAGGATTTCAATTTAAAGTTTTAGCCGTTACTTTCGAAAATGAAATACTTTCTTTCTTTAGTCAAGAAGCTATTTTGTCTGCAAACCTAAAGGTATTTGATTACTATTGTGATTGAAATGCGCCACCTTTTTACAAACTCTATTCTCAACTTATTTTTTACGCATAATTACTATCGTTTTTAGATTTTAAAATTTATAAACTTTATTAAAATAATTATGTATAAAATTCTATTATTGGTTTTATTTCCAATATATTCTTTGGCACAAAGTAGTGTACAAGGAAAAATCACAGATAAAGAAAACAATCCTATCGCTAAAGTTAAAATCACTATTTCAGAGTATAATTTATCTGTTTTTTCAGACGAAAATGGATCGTTTACTTTAATTCAAGGAAATGGGAGTGTAGCACTTGTTATAGAAAAAGAGGGGTTTCAGAAACTAGAAATTTCACAAAGTGCAGCCAAAGATTTTACCATTCAATTAGAAAAAACTATAATTGAAAGCAATATAGAAACTGTTAATGTAGTTAAAAACCAGAAGACTTTAGGTAGAAAACAAAAAGCAGTTACCAATACTCAAAATTTGTCACAAGGCGAATTACAAAAAGCCGCTTGTTGTAATTTATCGGAAAGTTTTGAAACTAATCCATCAATTGATGTTAACTTTTCTGATGCCGTTACGGGTAACAAACAAATTAAAATGCTTGGATTAACAAGTCCGTATATTTTAATGAGTGAAGAAAACATTCCTGCTATTCGTGGCGCTTTACAAGCAACAGGTTTAAATTTTATTCCAGGAACTTGGGCAGAAAGTATCCAAATTACGAAAGGTGCGGGAAGTGTAACAAATGGTTACGAAAGTATTTCTGGACAAATTAACTACGAGTTGTTAAAACCTCAAAAAGAAGATCCGTTTTTTGCTAATGTTTACGTGTCCAACGATGGAAGATATGAGTGGAATACCCATTTCGCTAATAAATATTCCGATAAATTAAGTTCCTTAGTTTTACTTCATGGAAATACCAGAAACATAAAAAATGATATGAATAATGACGGGTTTTTAGATAATCCATTAGGAAAACAAGTCAATATTTTAAACCGTTGGCAATATAATGATGTGGAAAAAGGAATTGTTTCGTTCTTAAACATTAAATATTTTAAAGATGAAAAAACGGGCGGAACCTTTAATCAAGATGTTTCCAATCCATTAACTTGGATAAGTAATGTAAATACTGATAAAATTGAAATATCTAATAAAATCGGATATCTTTTTCCAGATATGCCCTTTCAAAGTATCGGATTTCAACAAGCGTTTCAGTACAATAAAATGAGTTCTCAATTTGGTTCGAATACTCATCAAATTAATCATAAAAGTTATTTTTCTAACTTATTGTTCAATTCTATTATTAGTAATACGAAACATAAGTTTATCACAGGAATTAACTTCAATTACGATAGTTTTCAAGAAAATTTACAAGTTAATTTTACGAAAAATTACGACCGAATTGACACTTCAATAGGTTCGTTTTTTGAATATTCTTTTGATAATTTAAATAATTTCAGTTTCGTTTTAGGAGCAAGAGCCGATAATCATAATAGATTAGGTTTGTTTTTCACTCCAAGAGCACACGTAAAATATAATCCGTTTGAAAAAACAACGTTGCGTTTTTCTGCAGGAAGAGGAAAAAGAGCTTCGAATATGTTTGTGGAGAATATCAATGTTTTAGCTAGTTCTAGAGATGTAATTGTAAACGACGAAAACGGAAAGTTATATGGCCTAAATCCAGAAATCGCTTGGAATTATGGAACCAGTATCATTCAGAAATTTTTCCTTTTCGGAAAAGAAAATGAAATTGTAGTAGATTATTATAAAACAGATTTCAGCAATCAAATTGTGGTAGATTTAGAAAATCCGAGGCAAGTTACTTTCTCCAATTTAAAAGGAAAAAGCTTTGCAGAATCCTTTCAAATTGAATGGAATATTACGTTAATGCGACATTTAAATCTAAGAACTGCCTACAAATATTTGAATGTTAAAACGGATTACGCCACCGGATTATTAGACAAACCATTACAAGCTAAAAACCGATTTTTTGCAAATATTGCTTACGAAACACATATCTTAGATAAAGGTCAACAATGGAAATTTGATGCTACTTTTAATTGGATTGGAGAACAACGTTTACCAAGTACTTTAGCCAATCCAACATCCTATCAATTAGCCGCGTATTCACCAAATTACCAATTAATTAATGCGCAAGTAACTAGAACGTTTTCAAGTACATTTGAAATGTATTTAGGTGCTGAAAATTTAGGTAATTTTAAACAAAAGAATGCCATCATTGCATCTGATAATCCAAATAGTCCTTATTTTGATAGTACTATGATTTATGGTCCAGTTTTTGGTAACATGTTTTATGCAGGTTTGCGTTTTAAAATTAAAGCAAAAAAAGAGGTTCATGATCCTACACATATAGAAGCAGAAAATCATAATAAGCATTAAATCAAGATAACACAGATTATATAGATTTTTGAAATTTTACTAATTACTATAATCTGTGTTTCAAAAGAAAAATAATTAATTAAATTTTAACTTGAGGACGGGATTAATTCGTTCCTCGTAATGACAAAAGATATGAAAAAATTAGTATTAGTTGTATTATTCGCGTTTTTAGGAATAAATGTAAACGCACAAGAGAAACCAAATAAGAACAAGAAAGTTCAAGTAGAAGTAAATGGCAATTGTGAAATGTGTAAAAAACGTATTGAAAAAGCTGCTTATTCTGTAAAAGGCGTAAAAAGTGCAACTTGGCATGCTGATCACCAAGATTTGCATTTAATCATAGATGAAACAAAATGTAAAGTACTTGATGTAGAAAAAGCAATTGCAAAAGTGGGTCATGACACACAAGATATAAAAGCAACAGATGCGGAATATGAAAAAATTCATGGTTGTTGTTTGTATAGAACAGAAGAAAAGCATTAATTAAACAAATGTTAACTATTTTTTTTATATTTGGTTGAACTAACCAATTAATTAAAATATTATGAATTTTTATGCAATTTTAGTAGCTGCAGTAGCTGCAATGATTCTTGGAATGATTTGGTATAATCCAAAAGTTTTTGGAGCGATTTGGATGAAAGAAATCGGTATGTCTGAAGAAAAAGCCCGAAGTGGAAATCTGCTTAAAATCTTTGGTTTTGCCTTTTTGTTTTCTTTTATGTTAGCACTTTCTTTACCTGGTGCGGTTATTCACGAAATTGGTGCAGCTCAGTTAAATGGAGGAGATGCAACCAATTCAGCTTATTTGGAGTACATAGCAGCATGTGGTGAAAAATTTAGAACCTTTAAACACGGCGCCTTGCATGGAGCGCTATTAGGGATGTTTTTTTCTTTACCAGTCATAGGAATGACTGCAATGTTTGAACACCGTTCTTGGAAATATATTTTTATTCACGCGGGTTACTTTTTCGTGGCTTTAGCCATAATGGGCGGAATAATTTGCGCTTGGAAATAATTAACATTTTATTATAAAATAGAAGTCCTACATTTGTGGGACTTTTTTATGCCTTTTTTTAACTTTTGAGAAAAATTACAATACATATATTCGAATCAATTCAGGATTTGCCAGAAAATTGGAACGCAGTTGCTGCTGAAAACCATTTTCTACAATTGCCGTATTTAAAGGTTTTAGAGCTTTCCGCGCCCACTAATATGCAGTGTTTTTACATTGGTTTTTATGAAAATGCCGAGTTAATTGGAGTGTCGTTAGCGCAATATCTAGATTTGAATAAACTAGAATCTTTTGGTGAAAGAGATAGTTGTTTAAAAACCTACGTTCGAAATTTTATTTTCCGAAATTTTGCTTCTCACACTTTGTTTATTGGTAACAACATGATTACTGGTCAGAACAGCTTTACATTTTCTAAAGAAATCCGTTTTGAAGAAATCAGTGAAATGTTGATGCAATGTTCCAAAGAACTAGTAGCCTATTTCAAACAAAAAGGAATTAAAATTCATTTGGTTTCTTTTAAAGATTTTTATGAAAATTGTGCTTCAGCATTCAAAAATCAAGCTTTTTCCAAAGTGTACGAATTCAAAACGCAACCCAATATGGTTTTTGAATTACCTGCATCTTGGCAAAATAAGGAAGATTATTATACTACTTTCTCAAAAAAATACCGAGATCAATATAAAAGATCACATAAAAAATTTGAAGGCATTTTAGTTGAAGAATTAACGCTTGATGAGGTTGTTTTTCACGAAACAAGAATTAATGAATTATACCATCATGTGGCTAAAAATGCACCTTTCAATACGTTTTTCTTAGCTGAAAATCATTTTTCTACATTTAAAAAAGAATGTGGAAATGGTTTTAAAATTTTTGGTTATTTCTTAGATGATAAATTAATTGGTTTTCATTCGGTTTTATTGAATGATTCTGTTTTAGAAACTTATTTTTTAGGGTATGATGATCAAATTCAAAAAGAGAAAATGTTGTATTTAAATATGTTGTACAACATGACGGAATTCGGAATTACCCACCAATTTAAGAAAATCATATTCGGAAGAACCGCTTTAGAAATAAAAAGTTCTATCGGAGCAACGCCAGTGCTGATGTCCGGTTTCATATATCATAGAAATAAATTAGTCAATAAGTATTTAGGTAAAATATTTAAAAAACTAGAACCAGAAACGATTTGGCAACAGCGCCATCCTTTTAAGTAACCATACAATAATCCATTCCAATTTAGAATGGATTTTTTATAGAAATAAACCAATAGTTTTCTTATTTTTGAGCCTTATTCTTCACTCATGAGAAAAGCATTTTTATTGATAGTTTTCTTCCTTGTGTTTTCATGTAAAGACACTCCGAAAAACGACGTGTCATTCTATTTTTGGAGAACAAAATTTGTACTTTCCTCTGATGAAGAAAAAACTTTAAATGATAATAAAGTATCCAAACTTTACGTGCGTTATTTCGATGTTGCACTTCAAAATAATGTTCCAGTTCCAGTTAAACCTATTCAATTTAAAAACAAAACGATTAAGCAAAAAATAATACCTACTATTTTTATAAAAAATGAAGTTTTTTTATTTCGAAATACCGATATAGAAAAATTAAGTATAAACATTTTAAAACTTATCAATCAAATCAACACAACTTATAAAATTTCAAATTCAGAAATTCAAATAGATTGTGATTGGTCATTAGAAAGTCGAGATACTTACATGGCTTTTTTAAGATTGTTAAAAAATAAATACGGAAAAACAGTCTCGGCAACTATACGATTACATCAAATAAAATATTTTGAAAAAACAAAAGTACCACCTGTAGATTATGGCGTTTTGATGCTTTATAATATAGGAAGTGTTAATGCAAAAGGTAAAAAAGCGATCTATGACACAAAAATTGCGTTACAATATTTACCCTATTTAAAAAACTATCCGCTGAAAATTAAAACAGCTTTGCCTATTTTTTCTTGGTTAGTGCACACACGAAATGGAATAGTTGTGCAAATTATTTCTAAAAAGAATATTAATGATTATCAAAATAGAATTACTTTTGATAGCGATTTCCAAAAGCATGTAGTAACTAAAAATGGCATAGCTTTTGG
The DNA here is from genome assembly GCA_964461805.1 of uncultured Flavobacterium sp. Taxonomy (GTDB): domain Bacteria; phylum Bacteroidota; class Bacteroidia; order Flavobacteriales; family Flavobacteriaceae; genus Flavobacterium. Next base: position 20,369 of record CAYWVV010000009.1, on the reverse strand, counting down.
TGATTTTTATAAGGAAGGCGATATTTTATTTGAAGAAGGTATCTCAGCAAATGCTATTGATGAAATGAAAACATTATTACATAAATATAGCAGGTATCCGCAAACAGAATTTATCTATTACGATTTAGATCAAAAAAACATAAATAAAAACGAAAATGAATACAATTTTTAGTTCCCTTAATCTTAAATATTCGGCTTTAATCATTTGTGTATTGAGTATTTTTTCAATTTCAGGAGGTGGTGATGACGATTCGTATTGGGTGAAATATAATTCTACTTTTACACCGGAAGCTTTTGTTACTGATACATCCTATGAACCATTATTTTATTCAAACAATATGTTTTATGGATACGATAATTATTTACAAGATCATTCCAATCGATTTGTTGAAAATCAAGTCAACGAGTGGAATTCGTATTTAAATAATGAAATTTCTAAAAATGAATTAAATCTAATCATTGGTTCCGATTCCTTAAATAACGTGGTTTCTAGACTTTGTAAAGCTATTAAAACAAATACACCCAATGGAACAAGTAAAAAGTATAATTTAGAAAACATAAAAAATAAGCAATTTTTTGTGTTTATTAATTTAGCAAAATCACTTGAAAAGGCTACAAATTTTTCCCCTGATTGGGATTATAAAACCGATACGTATTCTCAATCGTCAAAAATAAAAACAAGTGAAGTTAAAAAAATTGAGAAAACGTATCATCAAACGATAGATCCTTTTTTAAAAGAAAAGTATTGGTTTTTAACTATGAAAGCTTATTTTTATTCTGAAAATCAAAATAATGCGATTGCTTTTTTTACCGCTACAACGGACAATATCGAAAAAGGTATTAATTATTATCGAGCTCTATCCTATATTGCTGGAATAAATTACACAAAAAATAATTTTGCTTTATCTAATTATCAATTTGGTGTAGTTTTTGAAAATTGCCCTAGTTTACGTAAAGAAGCGATATTAAATTTCAAACCGCAAGAAACTGAAGACTTCGATCAATCTCTAAATATGTCTAAAAACAAAGAAGAGAAAGCAGCTTTATGGGCTTTATATGGGTATTATGCAGATCCTGTAGAAGCAATTTCTAAGATATATTCTATTGATCCTAAAAACAAACATTTGTCTTATTTATTAACTCGAGCCGTTAACATTGAAGAAAATAAGTTAAATGATACGGAGTATGTTAAATATGCGCAAAAGTCAAGTGTTAAGGCAACTCAATTAGATAAGAAATTGTATGAACTTGTAACTGAAATTGTCAATAAAAACAATACTTCAAATCCATATATGTGGCAAATTGTTGCGGGTTATTTTGAAACTCTTAATGGGAATTATTCAAAAGCTACCACTTATTTAAATGAAGCTAATAAATCAGCTCCACAAAAAAGTATCGTTCAAAATCAAATTAAATTGTTTACCATTTTTAACCAAGTTTCTAAAACGAAGGTGATGAATTCAGCATCAGAAAATGAATTGCTTCCTAATTTAGTTTGGTTATATGAGTATGATAAAAAAATAACTAAAGCATATGAAAACTATTATAATACCACTTTAGAAGAAGAGGCGAAATTAAGAACTGATTTTTTAGTAAACTGGACAAGAAGTTACATTTCGAATCTTTATAAAAAACAAAATAATGAAGTAATGGCTGAACTTTTTTCTAGAGATGAAAATTATTATGCGATAGGAGAACGTTTAGAAAAAATGCAAACGTATTTTTTAGAAAACAAAAATACAGCTTGGGACAAATTAGCGCAAAGTTTATATACGATAACACTTGATGATATTTATGAGTACAAAGGAATAATGTTCACGTATAAAAACGAAGTGGATAAAGCTATAGCAGAATTTAAAAAGTGTACTAAAAATCAGGAATATTTATTAGGTAATCCGTTTAACGGAAAAATAAAAGATTGTAATGATTGCGATCATAATGCAGTTCAAAGAACAAAATATACCAAGTTAACTTTTTTAGAAAAAATTAAAGAAATTCAGAATAATGTTGCCAATAATGAAGAAACATTTTCCGGTACTATTTTATTAGGAAATGCTTTTTATAATATCTCACATTACGGAAATGCTAGGTTTTTTTATGATAATCCGATTTTAGATCAGTATGGGAATTATATAGATGAAGAATACAACGATATTTTAATGAGTAATTCTTATGCAGAACAATATTATCAAAAAGCATTAAACGCCGCTGAAAATGATGAAGATAGAGCAAAAGCCACCTATCTTTTAACAAAAATTGAACGTAATAATTTTTATCTTTCTGATAAATTTGTTCCATATGAAGTAGATTTTATTACTTTTAATGGGTATAAAAGTTTAATTCAAAAATATTCCAATACAAAATACTATCAAGAAGTGATTCAAGAATGTGGGTATTTTAATAGAGTTGCCAATAAATAATTCATCCATGAAAAAAATCATTTTCTTTTTACTATTATTTAGCCAATGCTTGTTTTCTCAAACTTTGTTCGAGAAAGCCGAAAAACTATACAAAGAAAAAAAGTTTGAGGAAGCAAAAGGTTTATTTGAAAGTTATTTAAAATCGGTTCCCAATCATCAGAAATCAATAGAATATTTAGGAGATATTGCAGGAAGTTCTAAAATGTGGGATGTGGCAATTGAACATTATAAAAAACTAAAAATTTCAAATCCAAATAGCGCTAACTATTGGTTTAAATATGGTGGTGCCATGGGAATGAAAGCCAAATCTGTCAATAAATTCAAAGCTGTTGGAATGATTGATGAGATTGAAACCGCATTTCTAAAAGCAGCATCTTTAGATAAAAAACATGTTGAATCACGATGGGCTTTAGTGGTTTTATACATTGAATTGCCTGGAATTATCGGCGGAAGTGAAAAAAAAGCAGCTAAATATGCAGACGAGCTTTTAGCGATTTCAAAAGTAGATGGTTATTTAGCCAAAGGATATATTGATGTATATTATAAACGATATAAAGCAGCTGAAGTCAATTTGCTAAAAGCACATCAAATTGGGAAATCGGCAACCACTTATGCCAAACTTTACGATTTATATTTGAATAAATTAAAAGACAAAGCAAAAGCACTAAATTTAAAAAAGTAATCATTATTCGAATTCCAAAAACCCATTGGAATTTAGGATTTTAAAAATTGGAATTTTCAAATGCGTACACATTTCATAGCCATTGGCGGAGCAGCCATGCACAATTTAGCATTAGCTTTACACAATAAAGGATATCAAGTTACAGGTAGCGATGATGCTATTTTTGAACCCTCAAAATCTCGATTAGAAAAAAAAGGATTATTACCTATTGAAATGGGTTGGTTTCCAGAAAAAATCACGTCAGATATTGAAGCGATTATTTTAGGAATGCACGCGAAAGCAGATAATCCAGAATTATTAAAAGCTCAAGAATTAGGTTTGAAAATCTATTCGTATCCAGAATTTTTATACGAACAATCTAAAAATAAAACGCGTGTTGTTATTGGTGGTTCGCACGGAAAAACAACAATTACTTCAATGATTTTACACGTAATGCATTATCATAATATTGAAGTAGATTATATGGTTGGTGCGCAATTAGAAGGTTTTGATACGATGGTTCATCTAACAGAAACAAATGATTTTATTGTTTTAGAAGGTGATGAATATTTGTCTTCTCCAATGGACAGACGACCAAAATTCCATTTGTATCAACCGAATATTGCTTTACTTTCTGGAATTGCTTGGGATCATATTAACGTGTTTCCAACTTTTGAAAACTATGTAGAACAGTTTAGTATTTTCACTTCGCAAATTACCAATGGTGGGATTTTAATTTATAATGAAGAAGATTCAACGGTTAAGCAAGTAGCTGAAGAAACTACGAATCCAATTCGTAAAATTGCCTATCAAACCCCAAGTTATACAGTAGAAAACGGAACAACTTTATTAGACACGCCTGAAGGTCCAATGCCAATTGAAGTTTTTGGAGCACACAATTTAAATAATTTAGCTGGTGCGAAATGGATTTGCCAATGTATGGGTGTGGATGAAGTCGATTTTTATGAAGCAATTGCCAGTTTCAAAGGCGCCAGTAAACGTTTAGAAAAAATTGCAGAAAGCAGTAATAAAGTAGCCTACAAAGATTTTGCCCATTCACCAAGTAAAGTTTCTGCAACAACAAAAGCAGTAAAATCACAATATCCAGATAGAAAATTAATTGCCTGTTTAGAATTGCATACATATAGTAGTTTAAATGCCGAATTTTTAAAAGAATACGAAGGCGCTTTAGATGCAGCAGATGTTGCGGTAGTTTTTTATTCGCCAGATGCGGTAAAAATCAAACAATTAGATGAAGTGTCTTATGAACAAATTGCACAGTCATTTAACCGAAAAGATTTAATTATTTATACCAATCCAACAGAATTTAAGGACTATTTGTTTGCCCAAGATTTTAATAATTCTGCTTTACTTTTAATGAGTTCAGGAAATTATGGTGGATTGAATTTTGATGAAGTTAGTCAATTGATCAATTAGTCGATTAACCAATGTGTCAATATATAAAACCCTTCAAGACTTTAAAATTCTTGGAGGGTTTTAAAATTAAATTCAATTTTATGGACTTTTTAGATTTCTTTATTTTATTAGATCAAATTACTAATCCAATAAAATCCATTAAAAACTATTGGTTAAAATTAACTGATAAAAATGAGTATTTAGGAGGAAGGTTTGTCGCATTTCTTTCTTTGATTCTATTGGTAGGTTTTTATTTTTTAATGGGTTATATTTTGTTTTTTATACTTCTATAAAAATAAAATTCGCTACTTATTTAGTTGAATTTGGTACATTGGCACATTGAAAATTGTCTAATTGCCATATTGATAGTGCCCAACAATCGTATAGCTAAACAAGCAATCTTCTAAAACTTGTCCGCTACCCACATTGTGGACAATTAAATTGCGTTTACCATCTTCCGATTTTAAATGGGTCATAATTCCAATATGTGGTAATTTATCATTAATCATCCAAGTGACAATTTCACCTGTTTTATAATCGGTTGCATTTTGTGAAATAGGTAACGTTTTTCCTTTTCTGCCAAAAAAAACTTCTAAATTAGGAACTCTTCTGTGATCAATATTTTTATCAGTAGTTTTCAAACCCCACTTTTCTAAATTTGGGTATTTCGTGAAATTCGCTACCATATCTTCGTGCACTTCTTTTTGTAAATCGATATTCAATTTTCTATAAGCACGAATTATTACATCCGTACAAACACCAGTTTTAGCTGGAACATCACCATTTGGGTATTTTAACTTCACATAATCGGGTGTGTAAATCACATTTTTATCAATAATTGAAATGGCTGCATTTGATAATTTTTCCGCAAAAGAATTCGGGTTTTCAATTGGAGAGATTGCTTGCTTTTCAGAAATTAAAATTGTTTTGTCAGAAAGTGATTCTTGTTTTTTACAAGAAGTAAAACTTAAGAAAAAGACAAAAATAAATATATAATTCATAAAAGAGATTTCAATTGTAACGCTATTTTTCAATTTTTAGTATAAAAAAAAGACCAATTAAAAAATTGGCCTTTTAAATTTTCGGTTTAAAAATTATCCCGCTATAAATTCATCAAATGATTTCAATTTATAATCTGGATTCGTTTTTTTAGCTTTTTCTAAAATTTTAGAGAAATGTGTTTTTTCTACTCTTTTAAATTCAACTTCCGCTTTGTTGTATATTTCCATTATCGATTCGATATTGGCTTTTTGCGATGGAGAAGGCGCATCATACTGACTCGCAACTGAAGCATAAATAGCTCCTAATTTTTCTCTTAATTGCTTTTCTGCAGCACCTACATAATTATCACCAGTTGTTACTACCATGCTGTTTTTTAATTTGTTTAATTCAGCATTAATTTTATCACTAGTTTTTGTATAGCTTTTATCCTTTGCAGCAATTTCTCCGTTAATTTTAATCATTTCATCCATTTCATAAACCATATAGGCTAAGTTCTGAACTTTATCAAAAAGCATTTTTGTAGTAGCTCTTTGCTCTGTTCTTGAAGCTGCTGTAATTGGACTTTTCGGATCATTTAACACTTCAAATTCATGGGTGAATTTATCTTTACCTTTCGTTAAAACAGCTTTGTATTTTCCTGCAGGAACTAGTGGAGTAGTGAAGCCGCTATAATCTAACGTTTTCCCTGTTGCCACTTTCGGACCTTTTTCATTAAAATCCCAAGAAACAATATTTATCCCTTTTTGATTACTCACAGGTAAATTCACAATTTTATTTCCATTCATATCCTGAATTTCCATTTCAATTTTACCAAACGTATTTCTCTTTTTTAGATAATATACAATTTGTGCAGAAGTGCTAGGATTCGGACCTACAAATTCTAATTCAGAAGCTGTTCCTCCAAATGATGAATTCTCGACTTTAACAAACGGTTTTGTTTTGAAAAAATATACATCAGAAGCGATTATCTCATTTGTTACTTGTCTTAAAATACTAACATCATCAAGAATAATAACACCTCTACCGTGAGTCGCCATTACTAAATCGTTAGTTTTTTTATGTAAGTCTAAATGCATCACAGCAACTGCTGGCATATTGTTTTCAAATTTCGACCAGTTTTTACCACCATCAACCGTGATGTATAAACCTTTTTCTGTACCTAAGAATAATAAATTTTCATTTACATAATCTTCTTGAATACAACGTGCAAAACCATCAATGTCTTTGGTTACAATTGAAGTCCAAGTGGTTCCAAAATCAGTAGTTTTGTAAACATACGTGTTCATGTCGTTTTTAGTATGTCCTTCAAAAACAGCATACGCACTTCCTTTTGCGAAATTACTAGCTTCAATATGATAACACCATGTGTTTTTTGGTAAACCCACAATATTTGCGGTTACATTTTTCCAAGTTTTTCCACCATCTTGAGTGATTTGTACATTTCCATCATCAGCACCAGCCCAAATAATATCTTTGCTCAAAGGCGATTCTGCAATGGTAAATAATGTACAATGGTTTTCTGCACCAGAATTATCTTTAGACAAACCACCAGAATTCTCCTGGTTCATTTTTAGTTTGTCGTTAGTCGTTAAATCTGGAGAAATAATTTTCCAACTCGCACCCATATCATCAGAAACGTGTACAAACTGACTTCCAGCATAAATTCTATCCGGATTATGTAAACCTGTAACAATCGGAGTATTCCAGTTGAAACGTAATTTTACCACACCTTTTTCTTGTAAAGGCTGAATCGTTTTTAACTCTTTCGTTTCTAAATTATAACGCCAAATGTTTTCTGCACCTTGCATTTCACTGTAAATGATTTTTTTGGTTGGATGTTTTAAAACTCTAAAACCATCTCCGTAACCAACGCTGTTCCAGTCTCTAGCTTCAATTCCGCCGTCACTTTTACTTGGGCCGTACCAAGAACCATTGTCTTGTAAACCTCCATAAATATTATACGGTTCTTCGTTATCTAAAGTAATGTGATAATATTGAGAAATAGGTAAGTTTTTCACAATGTCTAACGTGCTTCCATTGTTCCAACTTCTGTACATTCCACCATCGGTAGCGACATAAATTCGGTTGGTGTCAATTGGGTCCACAAGAATATCGTGAATGTCAGAATGCATCGCACCTAAATTTCTAAACGTTTTTCCACCATCACGAGAAATAGAACCGTTTAATCCGCCTTTGTAAACAATATCTGGATTTTTTGGATCGATTGTAATTCTTGAAAAGTAGAACGGACGAACTACTAAAGCGAAATCACTATTTAAATGTTTCCATGATTTTCCTCCGTCTTCTGATTTATATAATCCTTTTTCCGAATCTTTTTCGCATTCAATTACAGAAAATAAAATATTTGGATTTGAAGGAGCAACTGCGATGGCAATTCTTCCTAATTGTCCTGCTGGAAAACCATTGTGAATTTTGTTCCACGTTTTTCCACCATCTGTAGTTTTTAATAATGAAGAGAAGTTTCCTCCAGAATTAAATGACCAACCGGTTCTTCTGAATTCCCAAAAACTAGCATACATTACATTTGGATTGGTTGGATCGATTACTAAATCGGAACAACCCGTTTTATTGTCAATATAATGAATTTTATTCCAAGTTTTTCCACCATCTTTTGAATTGTAGATGCCTCTTTCTTCGCTATCACCCCAAAGTGCACCTAAAACACCCACCCAAACATTGTTTGAATCTCTTGGGTCAACAATAATTGAAGAAATTCTATCCGATTTTGGTAAACCCATATTGGTCCAGTTCAAACCACCATCGGTAGATTTGTAAATTCCATCACCAACAGAAACACTGTTTCTTGTCCAGGTTTCTCCAGTTCCAGCCCAAATTACATTATCTGGATTGTTTGGATCGAAAGTAATGGTTCCAATAGATTGAATGTGCTTATCGAAAACGGGTACGAAAGAAGCACCACCATCAGAACTTTTCCAAATTCCACCACCAGCTGCTCCTAAAAAGATAATTTGATTGTTTTTCGGATGCATGGCTAAATCGGAAACACGGCCACTCATTAAGGCTGGACCAATTTGTCTTGCTTCTAAATCTCCAAAAAGTTCTTTTCCTTTTAAGGTGATTTCTTGTGCGTTTGCAGTAAATACACCTAAAGAAATTATAGAAAATAATAATGACTTTTTCATATTATTCTGCTTTCATTTCAAATGCTTTTGCGTCTACAGTTGGGTTTATGACAATGCTTTTTACTGTCATTGCTTGCCCACCTTGATTCATAGTGAAAGGGAAAAAAGTTCCATCAACTTCTTGATAATCTCCCATTGTGCTAGTTGACATTTGTCCTTTAGCAGGCCCTTCTTTAACTTCTGATTCTGTCATAATTGGTACAAAGTTTTCAGTATCGAAATAATAAAAAACTACGTTATCTTCTTTTTTTCCAGCAACAGAAATTGGAGTTTTAGTCAATTTGATTTTAAAGCATTCAGTTCCTTCTTTTGTTTCTTTACCCAGTAATTCTACTTTGTAGCCTTTGTTTTTATAGTTGTAAAAAGGATCTGGAAAATCATTGATTTGACTGATCATGTTTTCAGTAGTTTCAGAATCTAATTTTTCTGCTTTCATTGTCATGAAATTAGTGCTCCAACCTGTTTTTCCATCAAATGCTAATTGTGTAATTTCTTTACCTTGGAAATTAATTTTCACATACATTTTTCCAGTTTTGTCATTAAAAATTTCAATAGGAATTTCCATACCATTATAATTGGAAACCAAGTTCATTTTGCAACCATTGATTTTTGAAAGTTTATCTTTCCCTCCAATGTTTTCAAAATATTTGTTAATAATTTCATCAGCAGTTTGTGCTGAAGCCGTTAAGCTTGTAAATAAAATAACAGTTAACGCTAATAGATTTCTAAGAGTTTTCATTTAATTGTTTTTTAAGGTTTGTTAAATAAGTAGTAGTTTTTTAAATAAAGTTACAGTGTTTGGAAGATTAATTATATTTTTCTTACTTTGTTTTAATAATCGCCAAAATAAAATTTTATGTATACGCCAATTAATTTGTGGGCTGAAGATGATCGTCCACGAGAAAAACTACAATTAAAAGGTAAAGCTACCTTGTCCGATTCTGAGTTATTAGCGATATTGATTGGCTCCGGTTCCAGAAATGAAAGTGCAGTACAATTGTGTCAACGTATTTTAGCTTCTTCTTCAAATAATCTGAACCAGTTGAGTAAATTATCTATTCATCAATTGATCCAATTTAAAGGAATAGGTGAAGCAAAAGCCATAACAATTATTGCAGCTTTAGAATTAGGCAGAAGACGACGTTTAGAAGAAGCTTCTGAGTTAATTCAAATCACTTCTAGTAAAATAATATTCGAAATTATGCAGCCTATTATTGGTGAATTACCGCATGAAGAATTTTGGGTATTATATCTGAATAATTCGAATAAAGTGATTCATAAATCGCAAATCAGTAAAGGCGGAATCACAGGAACTGTTGTGGATAATAGAATGGTTTTTAAAACAGCTTTCGAATATCATGCAACTGCTATTATTTTGTGTCACAATCATCCTTCAGGAAAATTACAAGCTAGCGAATCGGATTTGTTTCTAACTAAAAGAATAAAACAGGCCGGACAAACTTTAGATGTTATTGTGCAAGATCATGTGATTGTTACAGAATTTGGCTATTTAAGTTTTAGAGATGCTGGGATTTTTTAAAACACATAGGCACATAGTTTTAAATAGTTATTGGATTTTTTAAGTTAACATAGAGAATGAAAATAGATAAAGAATATATAGATAAGTTAAGTTTTGATATTATTGGAGCTGCCATTGAAGTGCATAAATTTATAGGTAAAGGTTTATTAGAATCTGTTTATCATGAATGTATGAAAGAAGAATTAAAGTTTAGAAAACTGAATTTTGAGACCGAGAAAAATATTCCAATAATTTATAGAGATAAAAAGTTAACTTCAAATTTTAGATGTGATTTATTAGTCGAAAACTGTATAGTTGTAGAATTAAAATCTGTTGTTGGAGTTCATTCAGTTTTTGAATCTCAAGTTTTAACTTATATGAATCTGTTAAAAGTGCCAAAAGGAATTTTAATCAATTTCAATTCAAATAACATATTTAAAGATGGACAAAAAACTTTTGTTAATGAAATTTATAGAAACTTAAAATAATTTAAAACACATAGACACATAGTTTTTTGAAAAATCTTTTTCTATGTTTTTCTTTTGAATAGAATAATTACAGAAAACTATTTGTTGTTTTTTTTAATTTGCGAAGCAAACTCTATGTTTTCTTATTCAAAACAGCAATAAAAGGAATCTATGTGCCTATGTGTTTAAAATAGAAAACCTACTTTTGCAAAATAAATTTACAGTTAATACAATGAACGAATTATATCAGTTTACCAATCAAGATTTAGAATTGGTTTCTCAAATAAAAAAACACCAAAACATCACATCCATATTTTATCATTTTTGGATCAATTTGGTTAATCCAGAAGAAAAGTTTGTTTTTGTGGATACTATCGAAATCGTTTTTGATAAAACCACGACTTACTTTTTTAAAATTAATGAAGAAGATAATGGTTATACAATTTCTTCCAACTATAATTTTGAAGAAGAACAAAAAGCGTTGGCTGCCAAATTTCAAGATATACTTTCTTTGAAAAGAATTGATGTAAGTCAAGCAACGGTTTGGAAAGAAAAAATTAAAACACCTTTATTGTCCGTAAACACAGTTGTTGATTACGAAAATAGAAACGAAAATTTCATTCATTTTGATTTTATTGATGGTTCGTTAGCGATTTACTATCATGAAGAAAAAGGATTGCTGGTAGAAGATTTTGAATTCTAATTTCGAGTATTTTTAGAAAGTTAAAAATTTTGTTAATAGATTTTCAATCTTCTTCATTATTGTTATCTTGCAACATAATATAAAAGAAATGATAAGCACAAAAAACATAACATTTTCTTATAACAAAGACCAAACTTTCATTATGCCCGATTTATTTTGTCAGGCTGGAAGTACGATTTTAGTTACCGGTAATTCTGGAAAAGGAAAAACTACCTATTTACACATTTTAGCCGGATTGTTACAACCCAATTCTGGCGAAATTGTAATCGATACTAAAGAAATCACACATCTAAAAGGAAGCAAAGCCGATAAGTTTAGAGGAAAAAATATCGGAGTGGTTTTTCAGAAATCGCACTTTATTGCTTCGCTTTCTGTTTTGGAGAATTTAGAAATGGCAAGTTGGTTGGTCACGGGAAAAAAGCACAAAATTAGAGCTAAAGAATTATTACAAAAATTAGATATTTCTGAACAAGCTCACAAATTACCAAGTCAGTTAAGTGTTGGGCAACAACAAAGAGTTTCTATTGCTCGTGCTTTAATGAATGAACCAAAAGTGTTATTAGCAGATGAACCAACATCCAGTTTAGATGATAAAAATGCAGATAATGTGATTGAATTATTAGAAAACTTATCAAAAGAATACAAAACAGCTTTAATTATTGTCACTCACGATAATCGTATCAAACAAAAATTCACCAATCAAATTACAATGGTATGATCGGAAAGTTAGCATGGAAAAACATTTGGTTTAAACCTTTAAATACCATTTTAAGTATATTGTTATTAACGGCTTCAGTAGCGATTATAACAGTTTTAATTTTAGTGGAGAAACAATTCGAAGAAAAGTACCAAAGCAATTTAGATGGTGTTGATTTGGTATTAGGAGCACAAGGAAGTCCTTTACAATTAGTGTTGTCATCAGTTTATCAAGTAGATGATCCCACAGGAAACATTAGTTACGATTCTGTAAAAGTTTGGATGAAACATCCGTACGTAAAAAAAGCTATTCCGTTAGCGTATGGCGATAATTATGTGGGTTTTAAAATTGTTGGAACTACACCAGATTACTTAGAAAAATACCAAGCAAAAATTACTGATGGAAAAGTGTTTGAACACAATTTCGAAGTGGTTGTTGGAGCAGATGTAGCCGAAAAATTGAATTTAAAAAGAGGCGATACTTTTAAAGGAACGCACGGAAGTGCCGCAGAAGGAGAAGTTCACGATCATGGCGAATACATTATTGTTGGTGTTTTGTCAAAAACTGGAAAAGTAATTGATAATTTAATTTTATCGAATATTCCAACGGTTTGGCAAATGCATCATGAAGAAGGTCATGAGGAAGTTGCCGAAAATCCGGCTCATGGCGAAGAAGGTCATGTGCATCATGAAGAGGAAGCTGTTGCTGAAAATCCAGCACACGGTGAACCGGGACATGTTCATGATGAACACGAAGAAGTTTCAGAAAATCCAGCTCATGGTGAAGAAGGTCATGTGCATGATGAACACGAATCGGATATGACAATTGACGAGCCTAATATGGAAATCACTTCAGTTTTAATCGAATTTAAAAATAAAATGGGCGTGTTCATGTGGCCGAATTTAATCGCACAAAACACTAAAATGCAAGCGGCTTTACCAACCTATCAAATGAACAGATTGTTCGATATGTTTGGAGTAGGATTGAACGCGTTGAAATATTTAGCTTTCGGAATTATGTTAATTTCTGGAATTTCAATTTTCATTGCGTTGTTCAATACCTTAAAAGAAAGAAAATCGGAATTTGCCTTAATGCGTGTAAACGGAGCCAAAAGACATCAATTGCTTTTTGTGGTTTTATACGAAAGTCTTTTACTTTGCGTAGTGGGTTATTTATTTGGCACAATTTTAGGTAGAGTAGGAATAGTTTTGTTGTCGAAAGCTTCAGAATCAGATTTTAAATTAGGATTCAATCCCATGGAAATCATTTGGGAAAAAGAAGGGCTTTTATTCGGTTTAACTTTGTTAGTCGGATTAATTGCGGCAGGTATTCCTGCAATAAAAGCATATACATTAAACATATCAAAAACTTTAGCAAATGCGTAATTCAGTAAAAATAATGGTAGCCTTATTCTTAGGCGTTTTCTTATTCAGTTTTCAAAATCAAAGTGAAGTAACAACTTTCAAATCTTCAAAGAATGTAGTTGTTGCAGCTGATACTTTAACTTGGAAAATGTTAGGTGAAATTAAATATATGAAGAAAAAACACGTGTCTTATGGCGAAGTGGATTTTCCAATTATCAATACGAAATTGAAAAAATTAGCCAAGAAAACTATCGTAATGAGTGGTTTTATTGTGCCAATTGATAATAAAAACTACGCGTTAAGTAAAAACGTATTCGCGTCTTGTTTTTTCTGTGGAAAATCAGGACCAGAAACCATTATGGGAATTAAGTTTAAAGGAGCAACTCCGAAACTTAAAACAGATACGTATTTGACCATTAAAGGAACTTTCCGTCCAAATGAAAACGATGTGGAAGATTGGATTTACAATTGTGATAATGCAGAAATAGTAAAAGGAAAATAAGTCTTGGACGAAATTAAACACATATTTTTCGATTTAGATCATACGCTGTGGGATTTTGAAAAAAACTCCGCTTTAGCTTTTGAAAAAATATTTCAAGAATTGAAGTTTTCAATCGATACGCAACACTTCATGGATATTTATAATCCGATTAATGTATCGTATTGGAAGTTGTATGAAAGAAACGAAATTGATCAAGAAACCCTTCGAATTCATCGAGTGAAAGATGCATTTGAAGCTATTGGATTTCCTATTTCATTAGATGAAATCAATACAATTTCAGATTTGTTTATAGCTTATTTGACATCGAATAATCATTTAATTGATGGTACGATTGAATTGTTAGAGTATTTAAAAGATAAATATACTTTACATATTATTACTAATGGATTTTCAATCGTTCAAGAAGTAAAATTGCAGAAAAGTAATTTAGCCAACTATTTTGTCACCATTACCAATTCGGAAGTAGCAGGTCATAAAAAACCACACCAAAATATTTTTCAATATGCATTAAATTTGGCAAATGCTTCCAAAAACCAAAGTATTATGGTTGGTGATAGTATTGAAGCAGATGTTTTTGGAGCCATAAATTTCGGAATGAAAGCCGTTTATTTTAATCCAGCTAATGAAACGGTTACTCACCAAGAAATTATTCAAATTCAAAAATTAACACAATTAAAAAACATATTGTAATGAAACAATTTTTAGTAGTATTCACAGCGCTATTTTCAATGGCTTCTTTTGCTCAAGAAAAACAAGCAATTATTATTTCTAGTAAGTTTGATTTTCAAGAGGAAAGGAATTCGTATAATATAAATAACATGTTAAAAGCGATTTTGACTTCCAATAACTATCAAGTTTATTTTGATGATGAAACTTTGCCAATTGAAATTGCTCAAAACAAATGCAATGCTTTAACTGGTGTGCTATTAGATAAAAGTAATTTGTTTATAACGAAAGTGAAACTTCAAATAAAAGACTGTCAGAATAATTTGTTATTTGAAACTGTTGAAGTTAAAAGTAAAGAAAAAGATTTTCAACAAGGTTTTATGGAAGCTATTAAGTTGTTAAGTCCTGAATTAAAGAAATATAAACCTGTTGTGCTACAAAAGAAAGAAATTGTAGTTCCCTCTTCAGAAACAAGTACTACTACGAATTCAAAATGCCAATTTATTGAAATCGCCAATGGATATGCTATTATGGATGCCACTCCAAAAGTGATTTTACAAATTTACAAAACCACAAATCCTAACGTGTTTATTGCTGATAAATTTGGTGTAAAAGGTATTTTTACAAAATCAGGCAACAAAGGAATTTTCGAATACTATTTGAATGATAAATTAGTGGTTGAGGAGTTTTTGTTTTAACTAATACCCATATTTATTTTTCCATCTGTTTTTTAAAAACTGACGAATTTCTCTTTCTCTAGCATTTTCACCTGGTTCAAAAAAGGTAGTTTCTGAAATGTCAGTTGGTAGAAATTCTTGTTCGGCAAAATTATTCGCAAAATCGTGCGAATATTTGTATTCTTCACCATAACCTAATTCCTTCATTAATTTTGTAGGCGCATTTCGTAAATGAATCGGAACCGGTAAATCACCAGTTTGTTTGACTACTTGCTGTGCTTTTCCAATTGCCATATAACTTGCATTGCTTTTTGCTGAGGTTGCCAAATAAATTGCACATTGACTCAAGATAATTCTGCTTTCTGGATAACCAATCGTACTTACAGCTTGAAAAGCGTTGTTCGCCATAATAAATGCAGTCGGATTAGCATTTCCAATATCTTCACTAGATAAAATTAGCATTCTTCGTGCAATGAATTTTACATCTTCGCCACCTTCAATCATTCTAGCTAACCAATATACAGCGCCATTCGGATCACTTCCACGAATCGATTTAATAAAAGCGGAAACAATATCATAATGTTGTTCACCTGTTTTGTCATACAATACAGTGTTTTTCTGAACCAATTGCATGACTTTTTCATTCGTGATTTCAATAGTGTCACTTTCAGTCGCATTGACTACTAATTCGAAAACGTTTAATAATTTTCTTCCATCACCACCAGAAAGTCTTAGTAAAGCCTCGGTTTCTTTTAAGTCTATTTTTTTGCTTTTCAAATAGGCGTCAGAAGCGATTGCGCGATGTAAAATATTTTCTAAATCTTCTTTTGTAAACGCATTTAAAACATAAACCTGACATCTTGACAAAAGTGCAGGAATGACTTCAAAACTCGGATTTTCAGTAGTAGCACCTATAAGTGTCACCCAACCTTTTTCCACAGCGGCTAAAAGGGAATCTTGTTGTGATTTGCTAAAACGGTGAATCTCATCTATAAATAAAATCGGATTTTTAGCTGTGAATAATCCGCCGCTTTGTTTGGCTTTTTCTATGACTTCTCTAATGTCTTTCACGCCAGAATTAATCGCACTTAACTCGTAAAACGGACGTTTGCTTTCTTGCGCCATAATTTGCGCCAAAGTAGTTTTACCGGTTCCAGGTGGTCCCCATAAAATTAAACTAGGAATTATTCCTTTCGCAATTTGTTGGGTTAACGAGCCGTTTTCGCCAACCAAATGCGATTGACTTATGTATTCCGATAATGTTTTCGGGCGAATTCTTTCTGCTAAAGGTGTTGTCATAAAGCAAATTTAAACAATGATATCTTTTGAAACAATCTTTTTCGATTTTAAAATGGTATGCCAAAATTACAGACCTTTTACTTTGGCTTCATTTTTGACTTTTGTAGTGTATGATAAAATCTTCCATAGATAAAAATTTTTATTTTTCGCCTTCGGTACTTCTTTTTCCTTTGCTTTTTGTAATGGCAATGTGGGTTTCTTATTATGTAGGTTTACATTATTTTCCAGAAATGCATGAGTTCGGAATCTTACCTAAAACGGTTAAAGGTTTACGTGGTGTTCCGTTGCACGTTTTTATTCATGGCGATTTTAAACATTTGCTCCATAACTCCATTCCAATTTTCTTTTTAATTATGGCGTTGAAGTATTTTTACCGTCAACAGTTTTGGAAAGTTTTGATTTTAGGCATTTTATTTTCTGGAATTGGAACTTGGCTAATTGGAAGAAATTCCTATCATATTGGTGCGAGTAGTTTGGTGTATTGTTTGGTGAGTTTTATTTTCTTTAAAGGAATTTTATCCAAATATTACCGATTAGTGGCACTTTCGTTAACAATTGTATTGTTATATGGCGGAATTATTTGGTATATGTTTCCGAATGCAGAAACCTTAAAGGAAAACGTTTCATGGGAAGGACATTTCGCTGGATTTGTAACGGGCTTGACAATGGGGATTTTTATAAAAACGCCACAATTTTCAACACCAATTTTCTACGATTGGGAACATCCAGATTTTGATCCAACAGACAAACCATTCTTTAAGCAATTTGATGCACATGGAAATTTCATCAATCCACCAAAACCTGAACCTGAAGTTATAGAAGAAACGGAAGTCGATTCGTATTTTAAATCGTCGGTAAAAGTAATTTATGAGTTTTTGGGAGGGAAATAGAATTTAATTATTTTTGTTTATGATTTTTTTCTTTCTGCTTTTATTTGGAGATATTTCTTTATAAATTATTTTTTCATCTGAAATTTCGATGATTTTTAAAATTGATTTT
Source organism: uncultured Flavobacterium sp. (assembly GCA_964461805.1). Classification (GTDB taxonomy): domain Bacteria; phylum Bacteroidota; class Bacteroidia; order Flavobacteriales; family Flavobacteriaceae; genus Flavobacterium. The sequence continues at coordinate 2,813 of CAYWVV010000009.1, read as the reverse complement.
TCAAATTTTTCATCATCATAAATCAATGTAATTTCGTTATTGGAAAATGTGTATTTTCCAGTTAAACTCAATCCAACATCTAGTTTAATTTCTTCGGTAAAGCTTCCGTTTTCATTAAAAGTAAAACAATATTGAGTAATAGTCCAAATCTTTTTTTGATTTTTAGATTCCGAACAATAAGTACCTGATATTTCTTGCGAAAAAGAAAATAAACAAAATAATAAAACAAAAGGAAAATATAATTTTCTACTCATTTTATAAAATAATCTAATTAAGTATTAAAGCAATCTTTGTCTCACCACTTCATATAAAAAAGCACCACAAGCAACAGAAACGTTTAAAGATTCAATAGTTCCGTACATTGGTAATTTTGCTTTTTCGTCTACTACTTTTAAAACTGATGGGTTTACACCGCGCTCTTCGTTACCCATAATAATGGCTACAGGAACTTTAAAGTCGATATCGTAAATAGTATTTTCTGTTTTTTCTGTTGCTGCAACAGTTTTGATGTCGCAACTTTGTAAGTGAAAAACAGCATCTTTAATATGGTCTACTTTACAAATAGGAATATTGAAAACCGCACCAGCACTTGTTTTTACCGTGTCACCATTTACTGGAGCAGAACCTTGTTTTTGAACAATAATTCCGTTTACACCAACACATTCTGCCGTTCTGATAATCGCACCAAAATTTCTAGCATCAGACAATTGATCTAAAACTAAAAACAAAGGCGTTTTTCCACTTTCTAAAGTTTGTTCAATTAAAGTATCTAAATCGTGAAAAGCAATTGGTGAAATAGTTGCCACCGCTCCTTGGTGATTTAAAGAAGTAAAACGATTCAGTTTTTCAACCGGAACATAACTAAAATTGACATTATTCGCTTTTATAGCTTTCATTAAATCTTTCATTAAGTCGCCCTGAGCTTCTTTCTGAATAAATACTTTGTCTATAAGTGCACCCGAATGTATGCCTTCAATAATAGCTCTAATTCCAAAAATCTGATTGTCATTTTTCATAGGTGCAAAGATATAATATTAAGGTCAAGTAAAAAATAAAATAATAAAGTTGTTTTACTTTGTTCAAACTTGGTTCTTTTTACTTTTTACTTTGCTCTTTAGAAATAGGTCTTAAAACTAATTTGTACAATGGAATTGGAAAGTTTTATGGTTTGATTGCTCGTGCTTCCATTGGCATACACTAAATTGAATAAGCCGCCATTACTTAATAATCCGAATCCAAAACCTAAACCGTAAAGTTGGTCTTTGCTGTTATTGGCTTTGTCTTGATAATAACCAAAATCGGTAATGCTGTAAAAATACAAATTGGAAGAAGCTACGTAACGATATTCGGCAAAAATCCCACTAAAAACATTTCCTTGTAAGCTGTTTTCGTTGAAACCTCTAATGGATTGAATGCCACCAAAGCGATACAATTCGTTGGTGTAATAATTCGTGCTTTGTAGAAAATAAGTGTCGTTTTTTAAATGAATGTAGTTTTTTTTGTTAAGTTCAAGCAGTTGCTGGACTTGAAATTGCGCAAAAAACTGATTGGTTTTTATAGAACTGGCCGTTCTGTCTCCGATGCCGAATTTGGTAAAAAAGGAGAATTTATCAGGAAATAACGAATCGTCAAAATCTATTTTTTTATGCTCGAAAGTGGTAGTGATAAAGGTTGATTTTAAATCTTTTAAATCGGAACTTGTAATTTTCTGAATGGCTTCAGACACATTGTCTTTGTATCCGATAAAGGCTTTTGTGTTGTGATTTATCATGTAACCTAAATCGAAATCGAAACTGCTGTTTTGAAAAATCGTATCTTGTTTGAAGATTTTCAAATTTGCTTTTAATGCCAACGGACTTTTGAAAATATAGGCTAAATCTAAATTCACATTGAAAGTACTTTGTTTGTTTCCGTCGTTTTTCCAATACAAATTGAAGCGTTCTCCCGAATTTAAATTGTTGTATAAATTCAAATCTAAATATCCGTTGAATTGTAATTTCTGAGTTGCTGAATTGTTTGCAAAACCTAAAAAGCCATCAAAGCTATTGTTTTTTCTTTTTTCTAAATACAAATATACTTTTGTAGAATCTGTTGTAAGTAGAACTTCTGGATATTTAGTTTGTGTCACAAACGGTAAAGCATTAAAATCGGAATGGATTTTTTTAATGATGCTTTTGTTGAAAGGTTTCGACTGATATTTTCTTAAAAAGACTTTCTTAATTCCGTTTGGAAATTGACTGTAACCTTGAAAAACTAAGTTGTTAATTTTTCGAACTTGGTTCAATTCAATAATTAAATCGGCTTGGAATTGACTATTTGTCTTGTTGAAGTTGTCTAATTTAATTTTAGATTGTGCGAAACCTTTCTTTTCAAGAATAGTTAACTTTTCATTAATGAAATTTTCTGTATCCGAAAGTAGAATGATTGCTGAAGATTGTAAGTTTAAAATTTCTTTTACTTCGTTGGGTAAACTGTTGGTTTTGATTTCGATGTTTCGAGTTTGATTTCCTAATTTATATATAAAAGTAAAGCTACTATCATTGGTTTTTTTGGTTTCGAGTAATTCGTTTTCCAAATACCCAATTTTTATTAAATTCTGATTGAATTTTAGTTGAGACTCTAATAGATTCTTAATTTCCTTATGGGTTTTGATATAGCCGATGCTGTCAATAGTTTTATTTTCAGTTGAAGAATTCCCTTCAATTTTTAGATAAAACTGCTGACTATATATAAAAGGTGAAAATAAAAATAAGAATATCACATATTTCATAGGGTAAATATAACGTAATTTTTCTTGAATTTATTTTGTTGTT
>CAYWVV010000008.1:0-65804 GCA_964461805.1 uncultured Flavobacterium sp. | reverse complement strand
GTAATAGCTCCTGTTGTAGCATCAATACTTAATCCTGCCGTTGAAGAGAAAACCCCTCCTGTAAATGCGCCACTTGTTCCTGAGAATGTTACCGGTTGTACCGTAGCATTATTCGAACAAAATGGAGAAGCGTATGTTATTGCTGCTGTTGGTGGATTATTTACTGTAACTGTGACACTACCTGTCGCAGGATTCGTACAAACCAAAGGAACAACTGTTTTTATACTCACTAAACTATAAGTTGTGGTATTTGTAGGAGACACTGAAACTGTTGCACTTCCCGTAGTTGCATCTAATAAGACCGTTGGGTTTGGAACTGTCACACCATCAGAATACGTAACTGTGGCATTTGGTGTTCCAACAAAAGTTAAATTGGTTGAAGAACCCACACAAATTGCGGTGGTACCAGTAAAACTTGACACAATTGGTTGTGGTTTAACTATCAATTGAAAAGTTTTCGAGGTATCAAAAACAGATCCATCAGAATTTTTAATAACTCTAATATAAATAGTCTGAGGATTTGATGTGTTCGGATAAGCTGTAATTGGAGAAATAGGAGAAGCACCTGTCAAAACTTCAGAACTATTTTCATGATAAGATATTGTATAATCTGAACTAGATAAACTACCCAAAATTATTGCATTCTGAACAGATAAATCAAAAGTTTCAATGCCATTATTACTACCATCATCACAAAGTAGTAAATCTGGTGGCGCCTGCACACCACAAACAGAATTTATAGTTACAGTCAAAGTACTAACATCTATAGGACAACTAGCACTAGCATCCACTCTATACTCCAAAACATAATTAGCCGCACTATTATTTGATGTAATTGTACCTGTAGCTAAATTAACATTTGCTCCTGAACCAGATACAATAGACCACGTACCACCAGCTTGTTCTCCAGAAATATAATCAAACAAACTAAAAGTCATAGTATCATCTTTACAAAAAGTTAAAGCACCATCATTACCAGCATAATTAGACTGATTGGCTAAAAGTGTAAATTGAGTAAATTGTTTATTTAACGGCACAGCATTTTCCCAATATCTAACGTAAATTTCCTCAGGATTTGTAGCCATAGGATAAGCATTTTGAGGCAAGATTGGCAAAGTTCCTGCTACAGCAGATGGCATGTCATGATGAAAACTAACAGAATATTTAGAAGGATCAAATCCATTAAGAATAATTGGTTTTCTAGTGGTTAAATCGAAAACTGTTGCACTAGAATTCGGAACACAAGCAGTGTCGTCACAGTTTACAAAATTCAATTTAAATTCCATTACAGAACGACAAATATTACCTGTTAAAAGTATATTAATTACCCCTAAAAAAACAGACTGATTATGAACACCAGTAAAATTATGCCAACTACCAACTGGAATAGGATTTATATTTGCTATTGCATCTTCTCTTGTATTAAAAAAACCTAAATCTTCGTAATCTGAATCAAAGTTTGGTATTATATTATTAATCTGCATATTCAAATCAAAAGAGCCAGTTGCTGTTGCTGGATTATCTGAACACAAAGTTAATGGCGGTGGCGTGTTTAACACAGGCCCGAATTGATATTCAATTGTTTTTGATTTTTCGAAAGTACAATTTTGACTAGGATATGGCTTTATAACAACTTTTAAAACGCCATTCGTACAAGTTGTATTCAGAAATTCAAAGGTGTTTGAAGTTGTAGAAGTATACACTAAAACATTATTATAATACCAATTATGCACTGCACCTGGATATTCTGTTGGTTTAAAAGGAGTTGAAAAATTTAATTTTTCGCCACAGCAGGCGCTAGCCGAACCTACCAATTCTGGTCCTAAATTTATCTCTGGAGCTGAAAAGCTACCTTCTTTAAAAAAAACTGCAGAATCATAAATATTATCTTGAACATCCGCTATAGCGAGCTTCATATGATAAGTTAACCCACATTGTACTTCAGATTTAGCTGTTAAAACAGTTGTAAAACCATCATATTGAATGGTTGAACCACCAGCGTTACTTACGTAATATGCACTATTTAAACCGGGATTTACATTATTAATTGAAATTGGTGTAGTAGTATTAGGCACTAAAGCAATATTTTTTGCTCCATTTGAAAAAGTACCATTAATACCAGGACCGCTTAAAAAGAAACCAAATACATCATTAAAAGATGTACCTACAAATTCTGGATATTCCTCAGAAGCAAAAACATATTCAAATTTAATTTCTGGCCCTTGCGGAATAAAATCAAATTCTAAAATACAAATATGATTAATTGGTCTATTTGTAATTTGAAATAAATCAACATCATTAAATTGCTCAAATTGCGGAGCAGTAGTTTGACTACCAGTACTATTTGGACCAACAGCTCCACTTGCAGAACCATTTGTCATAATCAAACCACTCACAAGACCCAAGTTTGTTGGAGTTGTACCGGTTGTATAAAAACCTAATTGCTTGTTTGTAGTTAAAACAGATGGTGTAACAGGTACAGTAACGGGAGCAGTAGCACCATTACGATTATATTTTACATTTGATACCGAAACACCTGGACCAATTAATTTAGTTAAAATTAAATCGGCGGGTGAAAAAGTTGTGTTATTTACATTTAATTGTGCATTTGTTATTAATGAAAATAACAATCCACATATGAATAGTAGTAGTTTCATATATTAAAGTTGGTTGTGTTAACAAAATTATAATATTCAAATATATAACTTTACTTTATGCAATGTTTGTATCTTTGCAAAAAAAGGATTGAATATGAGCAAAATATCGATAAAAAGCACAAATAATCCGTCGATTGTAAAATTTGAACTGGAAGATTTTATTACAAGGAATCAAAATTTTGAATTTAAAAACATTGACGAAACCGAAAATTCGCCATTAGCGAAACAATTATTCTATCTTCCATTTGTAAAATCGGTTTACATTTCTGGAAATTTCATTGCTATTGAAAAGTTCTCAATTGTAGAATGGGAAGATGTTCAGGATGAAGTGGCTAATCAAATAGAAGATTTCATAGAAAAAGGTGGGAAAATAATTTTAGAAGAAACTTCTGCAAAGAAAAACCCAGTGACAATTTATGCAGAATCTACACCAAACCCAGCTGTAACTAAGTTTGTAGCCAATAAAAAGCTTACAAATACAGCAGTAGAATGCAAAAATATTGATGGCACTAAAGCTTCTCCACTAGCAAAAGATTTATTTAGTTTTCCTTTCGTAAAAGAAGTGTTCATTGATGAAAATTATATTTCAATCACCAAATATGACATTGCAGAATGGAGCGAAATTACTTTAGAATTGCGTACGTTCTTAAAACAATATTTAGAACAAACCGATTTAGTAGTTGATGAAAGTTTAATTGAGAAAACAGACAATTTCAAAATCAAACAAGAAGAATTTTTTGATAATTTAGACGTTACGTCACAAGAAATCATCAATATTTTGGAAGAATATGTAAAACCTGCTGTTCAAAGTGATGGTGGAAACATTACATTTAATTCTTATGACGAAACAACCAATGTAGTAAAAGTAACTTTACAAGGTGCGTGTAGTGGTTGCCCGTCTTCTACATTTACTCTGAAAAACGGAATTGAAAACATGCTACGTGATATGCTAAAAAACAACACCATTATCGTAGAAGCTATGAATGGTTAACCTTTTTAAAAGTAAATTAATTAGTATAAAAAAAACAAAAAAGCGTTCTATAATTTGAACGCTTTTTTAATTTTGCAAAAAATATGACAATGGAATTTCAAAACTATTTAAACACTATAAAAAATTTAATTTTCGATTATTCTCCGAAAATTGCAATGGCATTACTTATTCTATTTGGCGGATTATGGTTCACCAGTTTCATTACCAAAACTGCTAAAAAATTAATGACTAAAAGAAATGTAGAAATTACATTAACCAATTTTCTAGGAAACATTATTTTTTGGACCTTAAGAATCATGCTTTTCATTACTGTAATTTCTAAGTTAGGCGTAGAAACCTCGTCATTTGTAGCAATTTTGGGAGCAGCTGGTTTAGCAGTTGGGTTGTCTTTACAAGGTTCTCTTTCTAATTTTGCAGGAGGAATTTTAATTATTTTATTCAAACCATTCCGAGTTAGTGATACAATTGAAGTACAAGGCGAACAAGGAATTGTTTCCGAAATTTTAATTTTTTCAACTAAAATAATCACTTCTAACAACCAAGTGGTATATATTCCAAATGGCATATTATCTAATGGGAAAATAAAAAATCATAGTCAACTCAGCACAAGAAGAGTTGATATTGAAATTATCACCAATTATAGTTCTGACGTTTCAGACATAAAAAACAAAATCACTGTACTTGTCAATCAACATCCTTTGGTGTTAAAAGACCCTAGACCCGATGTTTTTATCAATAATTTCACAGAAACATCTATTCATTTTAGCGCAAGAGTTTGGACAGAAAACGCGCACCACATGAAAGTGAAATCGGATATTTTAGAACAATCCAAAGATTTGGTGAGTCTATAATTTATACTTTCTTAGTCAGCATCACAAAATCTTTCAAGTAAAAAGGTTCGAAATACGCTACATCTTCAAACTGACTGTTTTGAAATTTTTGAAAGGAAACTTGTGCCATTTCAATAGCAGATGGAAATTCAATTTCTGGGTAATAGTGAAATTTCGCATCAGTTAAAATATCTTTGAATTTCATAGCGCCATCACCAATTAAATGTAATGATTCTGAAACATCTTGATAACTGGATTCGTCAATAATTTCGGCTTTGGTTTCTCTGATTTTATTATAATTAATATCGAAAAAAGCACAAAATACTTCCATTCTTCGGGCATCAATCATGGGAACGATACTTCCTTCTGTAATAGTAATTTTTCTGGCTAATAATTCTAACGTGTCAACAGCAATTAACGGAACCGACAAAGCATAACACAAGCCTTTTGCAGCTGAAACACCAATTCGTAAACCCGTATAAGAACCTGGACCTTGACTTACTGCTATCGCACTTAAATCTTGCAATTTCAAATTTGTTTCAGCAAAAAGTTCTTCAACAAAAACGTGTAGCTTTTCAGCATGAGAAAAATTCTGAGTTGCGATTTCTCTTATAGCTATAGTTTTTCCGTCTTTAGCCAAAGCTATAGAACAATTTTTAGTTGCGGTTTCTATATTGAGAAGTAATGCCATTTTAATACTATTTTAGTGATACAAAGAAACAAAAAAAAGACACAATTTCTTGTGTCTTTTTAAAATCAAAATCAATTTTACAACTAACTTTTATTTTCTTTTGCTTTTTTATCTTTATCCGATTTAGTTTCTAATCGAACTTTATCATTTGGCATTAATTCTTTTGAAACTAAAGTATACGGTCCAGTAATAATTTCATCCCCTTTTTTCAATCCGGATAAAATTTCAATATTTGTATCATCTTGAATTCCAGTTTTCACCACTCTAATTTTAGCTTTCTCACCAACTTTTACAAAAACACATTCGAATTTGATGTCTTTTTTAGGTGCTTTTCCTTTTTTCTCAGCTTCCTCTTTTTCTATTTCAGCCACAATATCTTTCTTAGTTGAAGTAGTATCGTCTTTAATAACGATGGCGCTAATTGGCACTGCTAAAACATTCGTACTTCTTTTGGTTTCAATATCAACTGTAGCCGTCATACCTGGACGGAAAGGCGAATAACTTACTGGTTTTCCATTTAATAAATCTTGATACGATTCTTTAACCAATCTTACTTTTACTTTAAAATTAGTTACTTGATCTGCAGTTAATCCTGTTGTAGCCGAGTTAGAAATACTTGTTACTACTCCATCAAATTTTCTTTTTAAATACGCATCCACTTCAATTTTTGCCGAATCACCAATGCTTACTTTTACAATATCGTTTTCATTTACATCCACTTCAACTTCCATATTGTTTAAGTTGGCAATACGCATCATTTCCGTTCCAGCCATTTGTTGTTGTCCTAAAACTCTTTCTCCCAATTCGATATCTAATTTAGAAATTGTTCCATCTGCTGGTGCGAAAATGGTAGTTCTTTTTAAATTATCACTAGCTTCAGTTACGTTAGCTGAAGCTGATTTCATTTGGTAATAGGCAGATTGTTTACTTGCAACTGCCACTTCATAAGCAGAAACAATTCTATCCCATTCAGAACGAGAAATTACACCTTTATCGAATAATTTTTTATTTCTATCGTAGTTCGCTTTCGCTTCTTTAACTTGAGCATCGGCTTGACTCACGCCAGCTTTAGAAGTAGATAAAGACGCTACGGTTCTATCCACCCCAGAAGTGTAAATATCTGGATTGATTTTTACTAACAATTGTCCTTTTTTAACTTCTTGCCCTTCTTTCACATTTAAAGCAATCACTTCACCTGAAACTTCTGGCATAATTTTAATTTCAACTTCTGGTTGAATTTTTCCTGTTGCTGAAACCGTTTCAACAATTGTCATTGTTTCTGCTTTAGAAACTTCAACCACTTTACCGTCGTCGCTATTTCCAATTTTTCCTGATTTTTTCAGAACAATTAATAGCGCAATAACGGCAGCTACACTTCCTAAAATGATAAATAATTTTTTTCTTGACATGGCTTTATTGTTTTTCTATAAGTGGAATTCCGAAATAAAATTCTAAAATTTTAATTCTAAAAATATAATCGTACTTGGTTCTTAAAACTTCTGATTGTGCGTTAACGAAAGCAGTTTGTGATTGGTTGTAATCGAAAATATTCATCATTCCAATTTCGTATCTGTCTTTTGCGTATTGCATCGCTAATTCACGAGCTTTTTCAATTTGTAAAGCGGCTTCATAACTTTCTTTAGCTGCTTTTGTATCGGTATAAGCTGTAAAAACATTTCGTTCCACATCTAATTCTTGTTGTGAAAGGTTTAGTTTTACTTTTTCGTAATTTATTTTATTTCTTTGTACATTATTTCGAGTTGCAAATCCGTTAAATATTGGGATATTTAAAGAAATTCCAATGTTTTGACCAAAATTATTTTCCATTTGTTTAAAAAACGGACTCGCTCTGTTGTAATCTATTTGTCCGGTTCCTGAATTTAAAAAAGGTATTTTATTGTAACTTATATTTGAATTTAAACCATAATTTACAGTTAGAGAAGGTTGAAATGCTCCTTTTGCAATTTGAATGTCTTTGTTAGCAATTTCTAAATTGGCTTTCGCTAATTTTAATTCTGTTCTACTTTCTTTGGCTTTAGCAATTACTGCTTCTGGTGTTTCATTTAAAATAGTAGACAATAGAGTTGGAATATCACTATCTGACACATCAAAATTTTGAAAATCTTGAATTTGTAGTAATTGGGCTAAACTTAATTTTGACAACATCAAAGCATTTTCAGCAACAATAACACGTTGTTTTCCTGATGCCATTGTAGCTTGGATGTCTAACAAATCGCCTTTAGGTACATTTCCAGCATCTACCAATTGAAGGGTTCTATTGTACTGTTTTGTATCTAATAAATTTTGCACAGTTTGTACTTTCAAATTTTCTTTATTAAACAAGATTTGCAAATACGCATTCGCCACATTTAAAGCTACATCTTCTTGCATTTTTGTCAATTTATATTGCGATGCAATGATAGACAAATTCGCTTTTCGCAACTGATTGACATTCTGTAAACCCTTATAAACATCAAAACCACCATTTAAACCAAAACTAGAAAATTGATTCGTTTGATTGGTTCTGTCGTTAGTAATTGGGTTGATACTAAATCCGAAATTCCAACCGTGAGAGGCGTTTCCATTTAAAGTGGGTAGAAAATTACCTATCGCATCTTTTTTAGAAATGGCGGTAGTTTGTAAATCTAATTCTGACTGTTTTATTGAAATATTATTTTTTACAGCATGATTGATGCATTCTTTTAATGTCCATTTTTTTTCTTGGGCAAAAGACACAGCGCTTACTAAAAATAATACAAAAACTACTTGTACTGACTTCATTATAATTATTATTTTCCTATTTGACCAATTTTTCAAAAAAATGTTACACTTTACAATTAAAATTTTACTTTTATGGCGGAATAAACTCTAAAAACCAAGAATTTTCAGGAAACAATATTTTGAATTCCTTAGCGTTTAAGTACTAAAACCAATTGAAACTTTTGTAACACGATCACAATGAACATAAAAATTAAAATTTTGCTTTTCGGAATCTTAACTATGGGGCTTTTTAGTTGTAGCTCGACTAAAAAGATTGAAGCTTTGAAACCAGAGCCAACTAATAACGCCCCAATTGTTTATAGTAACAAAACTTCGCTAATTTCCATGCCAATGGAAGTGAGCATGAAAGAAATTGAATACCATTTAAATAAAAATTTAAAAGGATTAATTTACAACGATACTATTTTAAATGATGATAAAACAGAAATGAAAATTTGGAAAACGTCTGACATCAAATTGGTAGAGAAAAACGGAGAAATAGTTTCTGTTATTCCATTAAAAATTTGGGCAAAAATAAAATACGGTACCGAGTTTATGGGCTTAAACGATACGAGAGAAATCAATTTAAATGGCACGATAACTTTAAACAGTAAAGCTAATTTTGCGAATTGGAAATTGAACACCACATCTAAAATTGAAGATTTTGAATGGAGCGAAAGTCCGAGTATTTTGGTTGCTGGAAAAAATGTTCCGATTACCTATATCATCAATCCAACTTTATCAATTTTTAAAGGAAAAGTAGCTAAAATGATTGATGAAGCTATTAATAAAAGTTGTGATTTTAAAGAACAAGTAATGGATGTTTTAGAAACTATTTCTACTCCATTTATGGCGAATGAAACCTATGAAACTTGGTTTAAATTAGTTCCGAATGAAATTTATAGTACGAATGCTGTGATGAGTCATTCTAAAATAACAATGAATTTAGGAATGAAATGTCAGATGCAAACATTAATCGGACAAAAACCAAAAAACGGATTTGACAGAACTAAAATTACTTCGAAAGCAGTAACTAAAATCCCTTCTGATTTTAATGCTTCTGTAGCTGCGGTTTCTACCTATGAAAGTGCAAGTCGAATTATGACCAAAAACTTCATGGGTCAAGAATTTGGTTCTGGAAAAAGAAAAATCACGGTTCAAAAAGTGGATTTATGGTATAAAGATGGCAAAATGATTATTGCTTTAGATATGTTAGGTTCGGTAAACGGTACGATTTATTTAGCTGGAATTCCGAAATACAATCCGGAAACTAAGGAAATATATTTTGAAGAAATGGATTATGTTTTAAATACAAAAGGTATTTTAACTCGTACTGCAAATTGGTTGCTACAAGGTATGATTTTAAATAAGATTAAAGAAAGTTGTAAATATTCTATCAAACCGAATTTAGACGAAGGCAAGAAAAACATGTTACCGTATTTAACGAATTATTCACCCATGAAAGGCGTTTTCGTAAATGGAAAATTAAACGATTTCATCTTTGAAAAAATGGAACTTACCGAAAAAGGAATTGTAGCTTTTATCACTTCTACAGGTACGATGAAAATTACGATTGACGGAATGGATTAATTGTATTTACGATTTACGATTTTGGATTTACGATTTTGGATTTACGATTTTGGATTTAGGATATAAAAAAATCCCGACCTATTTAAAGCGAGTCGGGATTTTTTTATGAAGTTATTTTTTCTTTCTTCTTTTGTTTCAATCTGTAAACCGCGTAAAATACACCAGCAACAAGAATATAAGGTATTGCCATTAAATATACGATTCCGTCGTTTACACCTTCTGCTGCGGCTTTATTCGCTTCATTTTGCAAGGAAGCGCGACACATTGCGCATTGTCCAATTGAAAATAAAGGCAATAAGCATAAGGCAATAGTAAAAACTACGGCTTTACTTCCAACTTTCAACTTCCAACTTTTTGCTTTACTAAACATAATAAGGAGAAATCATTACATACACCACAACACCTGTAATGGCAACATATACCCAAATTGGGAAGGTGATTTTTGCTATTTTCTTATGTCTGTCAAAACGTTCAGACAAAGCCCTCACATACGTAATTAAAACTAATGGAATAATTATTACAGAAAGAGAAATATGAGTGATGAGAATAAACAAATACAATAATCTTGTATACCCAACTGCATCTTTTTCTGAAGGATCTAATATCGAATTATGGTTAAAATCACCATAGACTGCAGAAATAGAAGTCATATGATACGCTACATACATTAACAAAAACGCAATAGAACAAGCAATGGCTGTTTTCATTAAATTTTCATGTAACTTTCTTTCTCCGTTTTTAATGGCTAAGACAGCAATTATTAACAATACAGCTGTAATTCCGTTTATGGTTGCGTAAATAGGTGGTAAAAAGTTTAACGGTTCTACATCGTAGCCTAATTTTCTTAAATTCACACCAAATAACGCTGCTACTGCCACTGGAATAATGATAGATACGGCCGTGATTAGTTTGTTGTATTTTGTTTCTGTATTGTTTTCCATATTATATTTTATTATTTATTCTTGATTGTTAATCGCAAGGTTCGAAAGCTTTTGCATATACCTTTTGACATTTTACTTAGCTCTTCTAACTATTCTTCTAATAATAATTTAATATCTTCTTTTAAAGCATTAATTCCAGTTTGTTCTAAACCGTCGTAAAATAAAATTGGGTTTCCGAATTTATCTTTTCTACTACGAATATTCCCTTCCTTGTCAATAAGAGCAAATTGTCCAGAATGTCCAAATCCTCCTTGAGCTTTCGCGTCTTTTCCTGCTTGAATATAAAAACCTTTGTTAGCTAAATTCATAATATACTCTGAATCTCCACTTAAAAAATGCCAATTTGGATGCTTAACTCCTAATTTTTTTGCGTGTTCCTTCAAAAAAGCTGGAGTATCGTGTTCAGGATCTATAGTAATTGAAGCGATACCAAAATTTAAATTTCCATAAAATTCATCTTGAACTTGAACTAAATTTTTATTCATAATTGGACATATAGTTAAGCAATTTGCAAAGAAAAATTCAACTACATACACTTTTCCTAAATAAGATTTATCTGAAATTTTCTTACCATTTTGATCTGTTAATTCGAAACTGGGCACTTTGGCTAGTTTTTTTAAATCATTATCTTTAAATTTTTCGGTTAATTCTTTCACTGTCCAAATTCCGAACAATAAAACGATAAACGTAATTCCGATATAAGAGTTTTTTTTCATGATTTTTTTATTTTAAACACATAGACACCTAGTTGTTGATTAAAAGAAGTATCATTAAAAAAGAAAACATAAACTTTGTTTAAAATTCTTTAACTGACCACTAACAACTGCGACTGATTACTTCTTTATGACTTCTTGTTCAATTTTGTCTCTGAAATCGTCTTTACGTTTGTTCTTTTTTAAGGCTAAACGATATTCACGTAGCAATATTTTCACATCATCAGACATTTCATTGTGTAATTCGGCAGCAGAAATGGTATTGTAACATTCTCTGTATTCGACTTTACCTTTTATTTTCTGACCTTTTCTTCCTCGAAGACTTTTTTCTTTATCTAAAATATACACGAAAGAAGTTCCAGTTTTATCGTTTAAGCTGTTTTTGAAATTGAATGCATTAAAATATGTTTCAATATCTTCAGGTTTTCCGAAAAGGAAATGCCAGTTTTTTAAATCATTTGACAACCTTCTAAACTCTAACATGATGGCTTTAATTTTATCTTGATTGCCATCAGGCAAAATCATTACCATTTGAAAATCTTTGAAACCGCCGTATTTGTTGTAAATTTTCTGATTCAAATTGAAAAGATTGGCTTTTACTTCGTCGATATCACATCCTGGAAAACCTAAAACCGTAATGTTTTGGTCTAAAGTAATTTTCTCCTTGTTTAGGGAAACAAATTGACTTGGAATATCCGAGTGATTTTTAGAAATAATAGGAAGAAAAAGAGAGTTGTGTGAAGCGGTTGCGAAAAACATATAAGCCACTATTGGCAAGATGAATAGAACGGATAATACTAGATATTTTTTCACAATAAGTATATTAAATTTTGAAAAACAAAGGTAAAAAAAAATCCCGACGTTAGTCGGGATTGAATAGTATAAATTATGTTAAAAAATCCATTTGTAATGAGAATTTTTAAATACTTCAAAAATATAATCTGCTTCTACTAAAACAATGAAGCATAAATATAAAATTAGGAATACTAATGGAGCCACAATAGACCAGCGTAAACTTTTCTTTTCCCCTTCTAAGTGCATAAATGCCCACATAATGTAGTATGCTTTTACAACTGTTAAGATAATAAATAACCAGTTAAGTAAACTCATACTTAAAAAAGTACCTAAAAATAATGCTTCAGGTTTTGTGATACCAAAATATACCTCAACCGTTGTTATGATAGATAAGATTCCGAAAACTGTCCAGATTCTTTTCATGTTAGATTCATGTGCGTGTGCCATAATATTTTCTTTTTACTAAAAATTAAACTAAATAGAAGAATGTGAATACAAACACCCATACTAAATCGACAAAGTGCCAATACAAACCTACTTTCTCAATCATTTCATAACTTTTTCTTCTTTCGTAAGTACCTAATAATACGTTAAAGAAAACTAAGATATTAAGTAGTACTCCTGAGAATACGTGGAATCCGTGGAAACCAGTGATAAAGAAGAAGAAATCAGCAAATAATTTATGACCGTATTCGTTTCTGATTAAACTTGCACCTTCCACAACAAGAACTCCGTCTTGTAATTTTTTTTCAGATTCTTCACGAGTAAGAACTGTTTTTTCCTTTTTCTTAGTTATGAACTCAGTTCTTACTAAAATTTCAGGGTGAGCTTTGAAACCAGCCATTACCTCATTCATTGAATAAGCAGGCAATTCATGGTCTTCTTCCATAAACCAAACTCCTTTGTCTCTAGTTAACTGTTCTCTTACTTCAGGCAAAGTAGCAGCAAACTCTTCTAATTTTACTCTTTTGTACCCTGTTTTTTCTGTTTTATCTACTTTTACAAATTGTAAAATAGAACCTCCAGCAGTTTCTACAGCACCATACTCTCCTTTGATAAAGTTTTTCCATTCCCAAGCTTGTGAACCTAAGAACATAAAACCACCAATAATAGTAAGTAACATGTAAACAGCCACTTTAGTTTTTTGTAGTTTGTGACCAGCATCAACGGCAATTACCATTGTTACTGAAGAAAAGATAAGAATAAACGTCATCAATGCCACATAGTACATTGGTGCATTTACACCGTGTAAAAATGGAAAGTGCGTAAATACCTCATCGGCGATTGGCCAAGTTTCGATAAATTTAAATCTAGAAAATCCGTAAGCAGCGATAAAACCTGAAAAGGTTAAAGCATCTGATACGATGAAAAACCACATCATCATTTTACCATAAGTGGCTCCCATTGGTCCTGGACCTCCGTCTAAAGCGTGTTCATTATTAACCGTAGCGCTCATAAAATAGTTATTGTTAAAAAGTTCCCAAATTTATTGATTTTTTTCTATTTGAAAAAATAGAAAAATAAAAACAAGTAAACCCAAATAAAATCCATAAAGTGCCAATACAGGCCACTTAGTTCAATACCAAGGCATTGCGACGAATTGAATTTTTGTTTATAATGATTATAAATTACATAAATTAACGAAATCATACCTCCAAACAGGTGTGCAACGTGCACAAACACGAAAGCATACAAAAAAGAGACGGTAACTTTACTTGAAGAACCAAAAGGTACTAGCCCTTGGTTGAACAATAAATCGAACCCTTTGAACTGAAGAAATACAAACGTTAAACCTAACCCTAAAGTGATTAATAAATACACTGTAGTTAAAGACTGATTATTTGTTTTTATTGCTTTTTTGGCCAAATAGAACGTAACACTACTAACTATTAAAACAATAGTACTATAAGTAAACGTATCTGGAATGACTAAATCTTTCAACCAATCTGGGCGTTGTTTACTAACTACAAACGCACTGGTTAAACCTGCAAAAATCATAATAATACTAATCATACCGAAATACAACAACATTTTATATGTTTTTGCTTTTTTATCGTAAGCTTCTTGTATCGAAATACTTTCCATTTTTTTATTTATTCTATGTGTTTAAACAAATTTATCAATCACGTAAATGATTTGCAACAAAGTTATGTAAGTTACGCTAACTAACATTAGTTTTTTTGCAGTTTTTGCATCCCTGTTTTTATATAATTTAAAAGCCCAATACATCATCCAAACTCCTAAAAACAAAACAGCTCCTGCTCCAACCACTGATAACTGTAATTTTCCAGTAAAACCAAAAACCGGAAGCACTGATGCCACCATTAACCAAAAGGTGTATAATATAATTTGTATGGCTGTTTTCTTGTCGCGTTTACCTGTTGGTAACATAAAAAAACCTGCTTTTTCATAATCTTCAAATAAGAACCAGCCAATTGCCCAAAAGTGCGGAAACTGCCAGAAAAACTGAATTAAAAATAACGTTCCTGCTTCAATACCAAAACTTCCAGTTGCCGCTACCCATCCTAACATAAAAGGAATAGCACCAGGAAAAGCTCCGACAAAAACAGATAAAGGTGTTAATGTTTTTAATGGCGTGTACAAACTTACATACATAAATATGGAAATGGCACCAAACATAGCCGTTTTCGGATTGATAACATATAAAACAACTAAACCAACGAACGTTAACACGAAACCTAAGGTTAAAGCATTGTTTACTGACATTCTACCTGATGGCACAGGACGGTTTTTAGTACGTTCCATTTTGGCATCTAAATCTTTTTCAATGACTTGATTGAAAATGTTTGAGGCACCAACCATACAATATCCACCTATAGCTAATAGCAAAAGGGTAATTATACTAAAAGGATGTGTTTCAGAAAACCCCAATAAATACCCGACAATAGAAGAAAAAACCACGCTTATGGCTAAGCCTGCTTTGGTGATTTCTTTAAAATCTAAAAAAAGTGATTTTAGGTTAATGGTATTTGTTTCCAAAAGTGAATTTTTAATCGAGGGCAAAGATAGTAAGAAGTTGTGAGTTTTGTGTAAGGAGTTTTATTTTTTTTACATCTAACGGATTAAAATCCATTGTTACAAAATATAATATCCCTACGGGATTTACATGTGACTTATATCTGCTGCCGCGCGAATCCTTTCGCGTGGTATTATGATTACCAAATCTTTTAATTAAAGCAAGAATCCTAACTTTCAACGGTTGGGATTTTTTGTTTTAATTTACTTTTATTCCAAAAAATAAAACAGCAACTAAAAAATATTATATTACTAGCTACTGTTTTAGTGTTATTTATGTTTGTAAATTAGACATGTCCTAATTTGGGACATTACCAACATTACCATCAAATCGATAAACATAACTCCTACCTCTTAAATCATCACTACCTAAATAATAACCTTTAGTAAATAATAAATATGAAATAGTTAAATATTCATTTTCTGTTTTAATTTTTTTGTTAAGATATGGTTTATCCTCAGAAGAATCTTTAATAGAATAATAATTTAAAAAATCTTTAGTTTCAGTTTGTTTAAATTTTTTATTAATTACATTATTTAAACTAAATGTTTTTTCATCAAAATCATTTTTATTTAATTTGAAACCATTATTTATCACTTCATATAAGAAAGCATTATATCTATCAAAACTAGCCTTATAGCTTGTTTCATATATATAATATATTTCATCAGAATTAGTTTTAACAAAACTGGTATCATTAAATCTGACAAAAACTGGCATATGAATATATCTAACTTTTACGTGTTGCCCTGTTTTAAATTTAATCGTTTCAGCGCTAATAGAATCAATTAATTCCGCTGAAATTAAAACATTAGAAGTCTTGAGATTACAAGAAATCAAAATCAAAAAAAACATTGTTATTTTTCTCATTATTTAATCATTATGTTTTTATTATTTGGTGGATTCTGTAACTTTTTAGGGTCAATCCTTTCTTGAGCATATGTCGTTTTTGGGACTCTTCCTTCAAGTGCTCGAGCTCTATTTTGATTATAAACAGCTCTGATTTCTTCAGGGTCTGAAACACTATTATCCCCGCTACCGCGCGAATCCTTTCGCGTGGTTTCATAATTTAAAATACTGAAACACTACAACATTACCCAATAAACCATTTTCTCTGGCATAGTCTGATGCACTACTGTATTTATAATCTTCAGGTCTAAATACAACTCCTTCTTCAACTGGATTATTGTGGATATAATTGATTTTTTGTTGTATTACTTCGTTACTCCATAATTCTATTGGTTTATTATCGTGTCGCCAAAATTGAAAATTACTCGTATTAGAAGTTTTTTTAGCTTCTTTTTTAAAATAATCTAATAAAAATTCTTTTCTACTTTCTTTGGAGTTTTCCTGTATTGCTTTAATGACACTTCTACTTGTAAATCTTTTAAAATCACCTAATAAAAGCTCAGGTTTTTGATTCTCAACACTTCTAAAAATCAAATGTACATGATTTGTCATAATACACCAAGCATGTATTTCCATTCCTTTACTTTGTTGACAAAATTCTAAACTTTCAATAATCAAATCTTTATATTCATTTCTTGTAAACACATCTAACCAACCTACAACTGCGAAACTTACAAAATAAACACCTTCTGAATTATGGAATTTATAATTTCTACTCATTTATTATGTTTAAATAATTATTAGAAAACCACGCGAAAGGATTCGCGCGGTAGCGTCAAATCAAGTAAGAACTTAAGTTTATGTAGTAGCATTAATTAAACTAATAGTATAAGTATTCCTATAAAAACACGTTTTATAATACCTATACAAATGATCATAAATTAGGGTTTCGTATTCTCTTTGACGAGAAGTGAACTGCCTGTTTATCATCATGTGGATGTGGCTGGAAAGAAAGGCATTTAAATTGATTTCTAAGTTTTGTTTGATTACTTGAACAACAGGATTTATGTTGCAGGATTTTTTTTCAATTATTTCATAAAGCGGTAATAATTCATGATTTGAAATTGCATTCATACAATTTGAAATCTCATTTTCAAATCCTCTATAATGTTTATCTAATTCGCTTTTTAAAACTTTTGTAGCATTAAATTCTTTTTTGAATCCTTGCTGTAAATCATCAAAAAATATTACTTTTTCTGAAGTTGACAAAGAAAATGCATTTAAAAAAGCATCTATAGAAAGGAAACTAAATAGCAACTGAGTTTTCTCATTTTGGAAATCATTTTTCAAAACTAAATAGTCCATTATCATTTTACTATCAAAATAAAATAACGTTTCAGAATCTTCCATAGTATTTAAACCGTAGCGTTCTATTTCTCTTAAATAGGTTTCGTTTTGAACTTTCCAGATGAAATTTTTTTGCAACAAATCTTCAAAAACAGGATTGAGTTCTTTTATAATTTGAAAAACATCTTCATTGTTATTCAATTGAAATCGAATTCTAATATGGCTATCCGAATCGTTATAGCGAATAAAAAACCATTTTTTAATTACATTTTCCGTAAGCAACAACTCGATTTTCTCATTCAAGTAATCCAAAAGAATGACTTCGGAAATTTTATAACCGGCATATATTTTAAAATATACCCATTCACTTCCTAAACTAAAAACTCTATTCATTTTTATGCAGTTTATAAAAGGATAAAATGAACTGATTAGCAAACGAATTATAATCTTTATCTCTAACTACAGAATTATCATCAAACAAAAACTCTTCTAAAATTATTTTCGAGTTGGGTTTAATAGTTTTTAAAAATAATTGTATTCCAATTTCTATATTCAAATCTAACAACAAAGTGTTATCACCATTTACTAAATTCACATATTGTGGCAATTTCATCTTTTCTTTCCAAACTATAAACTCGTTTTGTAATGCACTTGTGAATATTGCTTTAGCGAATTTTTCAAGTTCTATATATTCAAATACCCATTTTGCTTTTGATAGGACAATACCAGAATAGACAACTCTCGGAAAATAGGCATGATGATTTTCTAAGATCCCCCAACTGAAACTTGGAATACAATGCAATGATTGCCCTTGCAAATCACACAGAAAATGGTATATCGGCAACGAATTATAGGAATAATTATGTGCATTGGATAAGCAAGGAATGATTTCTTTATTAAGTGACTTCGATTTTAAAACCACTTTATTATTCTTTATTGACACATACAAATCCTCTATAGCAATTTGTTTAGCTTTTGGCAAAACACTATTCCCTAAATATGGAATTTCGTGTTCTCGTAAACAAGGTCGTCTTAATACATTTCCCGTTCTGGATTGTGGAATATGAACAATCTCTGCTAAAATTTTATTTGGGTGTAACTCCGCTTCTTTTTGAATGATTTCGTTGGCCAAATTGTGAATGGCTTGGTCACCATTACAAAATCTTCCAATAAGTTTTGCAGCGCTAAAATTGCCTGATGATTCAATAGCAATAAATTCTTCCTCATTTGTAGATAGAATTTCTACCATTACAGAAAATGTACTTGGTATATTGTAATCTTCTTTCTCAACAAAATCAAAATCCTTATCCTCTAATACAATTATATCTTTAGAAGTAGCAATCGCAGTTTTTAATTTTTTCTCTAAAATATAATCTGTTTTTGTCCATTCTTCAGAATTGGCATTTGATTTCCGACTACTATCGAAAGAAAACTTATCTAATACAGAATGTGTATCATTCATTTTAGTGTTTTGAAGGTATCCAATTCCTAATTCGGAATCTAAAACGACAGATAGAGGCATTTCTCTAGTTTCATATCTTCTTTGAAAAGTATTTTTGAAATTTGTTAAGTTCGGATTTTCTTTATTTTCTCGGATTTTACTTAAGAATTGAAGTGCTTTTGTAATTTTAAAACTCACTTTTTTATTCAATGAAGCGCAAGTCGTTTTTTTATATAAATCCGTTTGCAAAACATACTTTTCTTCAAATTTTGTATCAAATTTCTCGACCAACTTTTTTAAACTATCAAATTGATTTTTTGAATCAGTCAGATTAACTTTACCTTCTAAAAGCAAGGACATTTCTTTTAAAATATTGCATTCTAGATTAAATTCAGTACTTTTTTCAATGATTTCAACAACTCTCTTAATATCAAAACCACCTGTAATCGTTGCATCAAGTTCACTGACTAAAATTTGATTATTAATTAATTCCAAAACAAATTCACTGGCTTCTTCAATCTCAGATGCATCATCAATAATTAAATCAATCAATTCATTGAATTTTAAACCTATTTTAGAATTCTCAATAAGCGTATCTATCACAGGGTTTACCCTAAAAGAAGACAAAGTATGTTCTCTTTTTTTATTTACATATTCATATTCGATGTATCTGTAAAAATCGGCGATTTTATACAATGATGAATTTGGATAGTAAATTAAATTCTTTTGAAAAGAAGCATTTTTAGAAATATCCTGTAGCAGACTAATCCAATAATGCATGTCAAATTGCGTAAAAACTTCATGCTTTTCGACAGAATCAATTTGAATGAAAGTTTCATTTGCTAGAAAACCAGTAGTACAACCAGCAAAAACCCCAAAAGGTGTAGCTCTAGAAGAAAGCCTTGCTATATATTTTAACAAGGCTAACTCTAAATTTATTTTTTTATCGGGATCAATTTGATTTGGATTATTCGACAACTTCTCCAATTCTCTTAGAAGTTCAGGAGAAGCAATTTTAACAGCATCTTTGACAAGATCATTTTCTAAAACCTCATACAACTTATCGCTTGAATAATCTTTAAGAAGATTAGTATAATAATTTATGGGAAACAAAGGCGTTCGCAATACAAAAGTATCAAAACAGCCAACAGAGTTTATTTTCATTATTATTTCTGCTTACTAATTTTTTTAGCCAATTGCATAGCGTTATAAGTATTCAACACTTTACCCGTTTTACATAAATCCGAAAACGGAACCATTTCTTCTTTTGTCCCAGGTTTAACAACCATTTTATCAATTGTTATACCCGATTCTAAAATTATATTTTTCACTTGATGAACGGTAAGATTTGGATAATATAACCAAATTAAAGCTGCAGTTCCAGAAACCATTGGCCCTGCTAGTGAAGTCCCAGAATCATAGCCATATTCATTATAAGGTTTCGCAACATGAATTTCTTCACCTGGCGCAAAAATATCAACATTTTCTTTCCCATAATTAGAAAACGGAGAAACCATAGTACTATCTGTTCTTTTCGAAACGGAACCTACATTAATAAAATTGGCTACTACTTCTTTTTCTTTATTTCTCACATAATCAATATCACTTGGATAATAGGAATTCTTATCAACATTAAAACTATTATTACCCGAACCATGCACTAACAATACATTGTGTTCTTCTGCATATTTAAAAGCGTCAGAAACCCATTTTTGATTTAATGAAAATTCTTTTCCAAAAGACATATTAATCACTTTAGCACCATTATCCACAGCATAATATACTGCCATAGCAATATCTTTATCGTACTCATCTCCAGAAGTAGAAATACATAAAGGCATTATTTTAATATTATTATGAAATCCATTTACTCCAATTTGGTTTCTTTGTCCTGCTATAATTGATGAAACTTCTGTAGAATGAGTTAATTGATATATGTTACTATTCAATTTATTATTACCATACCCTTTTTCTAAAATATCAGGATTATCACAAATATATTTTCTGTCATCAAAATCAATATTTAAATTTCTAAACACAATAGAATCTAATTGATTTTTTAATTCAAATAATTGTTCATTTTGTTTAAGCCCCATTTGAATAGCTATCATCACAGAATTTATTAAAGCCCCTAAATCTTCATCATTAGCATCTCTTCTTTGTTTAAATGTTTTTTCATTTAATTTACTTTTTTGGTACAAACTATCTAATCGTTCATAAGTATAATCTCCTTTTGGAAAAAAATACTTTAAAGTATCTATGGCTTTTGATCGAATTTTTACTGCATATTCTAATGATTTGAACCAATTTTTATGATAAACTAATTCCTCTTTATGTTTTTCATCAATTTTCGAATATTCATTAAAAAAAAGCAAAGAATCTGAAGGTGTTTTAATATTTAATTTCAAATATTCTTTTTTTAAACTAACAATTCTCGAATATTCAAAATTCCAATATCTAAAATAACCCCCATTTGGTTTTCCTATAAAATTCCAACCATTAACATCATCTATGTATCCATTGTTGTCATCATCAATATTGTTGTTGGCTATTTCTTTCGTATTTACCCAAATCTGATCTTTTAAATCTTCATGATTTAAATCTATTTGACTGTCTAAAACAGCGACAATTATTGAGTTTAAAGTACTTTTTTTAAATTTTTCGGAATAAAATTTCTGCAAAGATGTGCTTTTAACACTATTGTTTTCTGAAACTTGATGCTGCCAATTTTTATTGACAAAATTAGAATCATTAGGTGCTACAAATTTTTTATTGGTTGAGCACGAAATAAAAAGCAACAATAAAAACAAAATTTTTCTCATCGATTTATTATTTCTTACTGATTCTTTTAGCCAATTGCATAGCGTTATAAGTATTCAACACTTTACCCGTTTTACATAAATCCGAAAACGGAACCATTTCTTCTTTTGTCCCAGGTTTAACAACCATTTTATCAATTGTTATACCCGATTCTAAAATTATATTTTTCACTTGATGAACGGTAAGATTTGGATAATATAACCAAATTAAAGCTGCAGTTCCAGAAACCATTGGCCCTGCTAGTGAAGTCCCAGAATCATAGCCATATTCATTATAAGGTTTCGCAACATGAATTTCTTCACCTGGCGCAAAAATATCAACATTTTCTTTACCGTAATTAGAAAATTTTGAAACCATTGTACTATCTGTTCTTTTAGATATAGATCCGACATTAATAAAATTACCAACTATTTCTTTTTTATTGATATAATCATTATCATTTGGGTAATATGGGTTTTTATCAATATCAAACTTGTCGTTTCCTGAAATATGAACAATTAAAACATTATGTTCTTCTGCATATTTATAAGCATCAAATGTCCATTTTTTTTCTAGAGAAAATTCTTTACCAAAAGACATATTAATAATCTTAGCTCCGTTATCAACTGCATAATAAATGGCATTAGCGATATCTTTATCATGCTCGTCGCCAGAAATCGAGGTACTTAATGGCATTATCTTAATATTATCATGAAAACCCTTTACTCCAATGTTATTATTTCTTATACCTGCAATAGTACCGGAAACTACCGTACTATGGTAATTTAAATTTTTATACAGATTTAACTTATTATTCCCATAACCTTTTTCTAACTTATTTGGATTATCTTTAATCATTTCTCTATCAACAAAATTGATGTTTAAGTTTTTATTAATGATTGAGTCAAATTGATTGCTCGGATCTATATGGTCCCCAATAACTTTTATACCTGTTTCAAAATCAGTTTTTTTATAATAAATTAAAGCCCCCAAATCCAAATCATTATCATCTCTTCTTTGCTTAAAAGTTTTATCATTAATTTTAAATTTCTGATACAAACTATCTAATTTGGCAACTGTGTAATCTTTTTTTGGAAAAAAATAATTAATTGTATCTTCAACAAGTTGATAATGTTTAATTCTAAAATCTAAAGATTTTTTCCAACCAGTATAATATTTAATAGACTTCTCTAGTTTTGCTTGTGCTCTTTTATATTCTTCAAAAACTTCCAAAGAATCTACTCCAACAGTTTTCTTGTTTTTAAAATAAACATCCCACTTTTTTACAAATCTAGTATACTCGAAATTCCCATATGAAAAATACCCTCCATCAGGTTTTCCTACAAAATTCCATCCATTAACATCATCAACGTAACCATTTTTATCATCATCAATATTATTGTTTGGAATTTCTTTTTTATTTACCCAAATTTGATCTTTTAAATCTTCTTGATTTAAATCTATTTGAGTGTCTAAAACAGCAACAATTATCGAATTTGAATTCTTTTTGACGGTGTTTTCATTATACAATTTTTGTAATGAAATTCCGTAAATTTTGTCTTTTTCAAAATCAAAGTGATGCCAATTTTCAGTATAGAATTTAGAATCTATAACTACTTTTTTCTTTGAACCACAAGATGATAATAGACAAACAAAAACAACCAATCGAAAAACCAACCTCAATATATATATCATAAATTTATTAAACTAACAATTACCATTTGAACCATCTTTATTAACACTAGTTAGATCTGTAGTAGTAAAAACTGTACCGCCATCATTTGTAACATCTCCTCCAATGATCTTTTTCAAATTTTTTAATTTGGCAACTTCAAATTTTTCCAATGTGAATTTTTTTTCTTTTTTCATTTTTTAAGTTTTTAAGTTTAGACTGCAAACCTAATTTTTACCTATTACTTAATAAAACAAAGCTTCTCGAAATTCAAGAATTTCGGTAATTAAAAAACATAATTACATAATTACCAACTATTTAACACTACTTAATTCTTTAATAAAAAATGATGGTTTTAATCCTGTTCGCTTATAAAAGGCATTAGAAAAGGATTCTGCCGTATTGAATCCTGCTTCTTCTGCTAATGCAGCAATGGTATATTTTCTGAGATTTTTATTTTCTTTTAGTTCTTCAATGATATTATCAATTCTCAAATCATTAATATAATTAATAAAAGTTTTGTTTTTATATTCATTGATAACTAATGATAAGTATTTCGTATTTGTACTGAATTCGTTTGCCAAATATTGATTACTTAGACCTTGCTTTTTATACAACTTTTCCTTTTCAAAATTTTCTAATTTTTCAGTTATGTCCTTTACTAAACTACTTGAAAGCATGCTTTCTTTTTTTGGAACCTGATTGATTGCAACTTCATTAAGAATTTCAGGTTTTGAAGTTTGACTGATAATTTTTTCAAAATTTAATTTATATTTTTTCTTTAATCGGTTTTGATAAATACTGATTGATATGAAAGATATGGCCAAACCAATTAGAAAAATGATTAACCAAAGGTGTTTTTTCTCGTCTGTTTTTAATGATTTAATTAACGTCTCTTTATCTTTTACTAGATTGGGCAAGTCATAATCATTTTTAAGTTTCACAGATAATTCTTTATATTGTTTTTGAAATCGGTTTTGAATTTCAAGATAAGTTGTTAAAAATTTTAATTGATTTTCTTTGTCACCAATCTCTTTATAATAATCAATTATAAATTTATATCCATCAGAAAATTCAGGAGAAATAAAAGAATTTAACTTATACAATGAATCGACTTTTTTATAGTTTTCTAAAGCTTTAATTTTAATTCCTAAACCTTGATAAGCTTTCGCTCTGTAATAATAAGAGGCTAATGTATTGTTATTATCTTTATTCTTAATTATATATGGTAAAGCTTTTTCAACACTATCTAAAGTTGCCTTAAAATTATTTACCAATACTTGATTTGCTCCTTCATTAAGAATAAAAATATTGTTTAAGTATTCATTTTTGGATCTTTTAGTTTCAAAATAACCTAACTTATTATAATAAGAAGAACTATCCGTTTTTTTTAAAGATTTGTAAGAATCTGCCAAAGCAAATATTGAAAGTTGATAGGTAAAAGTCAATTCTGAATTATTTTTTTGACTCTTATAAAAAGAATAACAATCCTTAAATAACGGAAGAGACTCTTTAACCTCTCCCATTTTTTCAGACTTCAAAATACCAATAGCAAATTTTGCTTTGTAATAATAATTTATATTCTTGGAAATAGCGAGTTTTTCTAACTCTAAATAACTATTAATGGCTTCATTATACCTATACTTATCTGCTAAAAAATACCCTTTTTCCAAATAAGCTACAAAAGGAAAATTCTTTTCACTAGGTGGATATTTTACATTGTTAATAATACTATCAAAATAAACAATTTTTCTATTATCACTAAATAAAAGGGAATAGTAGTAGTAACCCCTAGCTATCTTTGGAGTATCATTTTCGTTTTTAGCTTTATTCAAAAAAGCTTTAGCATATTTTTTTTGAATTTCAATATTTCCTTCATTTTTAAA
The DNA here is from genome assembly GCA_964461805.1 of uncultured Flavobacterium sp. GTDB lineage: Bacteria > Bacteroidota > Bacteroidia > Flavobacteriales > Flavobacteriaceae > Flavobacterium. Next base: position 40,805 of record CAYWVV010000008.1, on the reverse strand, counting down.
AAAAATTTCTTTCAATTCATCATAAGATAATGAGTTAAGAGGTTTTTTAAAATTTTGTGCTTGTAATTTAAAAGTAAAGAGTATAAAACTCAAAAGGCTTAGATAAAAACATCTTTTCATTATATAAATATTTAAAAAAAAGCCAAAAGTAATGTTTTTCTTATGTTTGAGCTAAAATATTTTATTTAAATTTAACCACTGTATATCAACAACTTAAACACACTAGTAAATGAAATTTCGGAATTTCGACTCGAAATTCTCGAAAACAGACTTAGATAATTTGCTTTCTATATTGCAATTCCCATTTCTTTGCAATGTTCAGAATAAAAAACTTGCAAGTAGAAATGATGAACTAAAAATAGAATTATCAGATTTCTTAAAAACTGTTTATTAGGAGTAAAGAGAAAGTTGGCTTTGCTTTTAATATCGAAATTTCCAACTATAAAAAAAGCAGTCGAACTTATAAACAGTATTGGCGTACTTAAGTTGACTGCAATTAATTTTAAAAAAACAAATATAATGAAAAAAATGGTATTTGGCTTAATTGCCACAGTAATGTTAAGTGTTAGCGGAAATGCAAATAGCTTAAAGACTAATTCCAATCCTGAGTTAAAAATCACAACTGTTGAAACCTTAAAAGTAAGAATTAACATTGATATTACTTGGGGTAGAAAATCAAAGGATTGCAAAGGCTTTGGAGTTTGTGATGCAGATGTTTCAATAGAAATTGATGACAATAAAATGTCAGGAGTAAACTATGGTAATGGAGTTTTTTCATTGGAATTTAATAAAACTCAATTAACAATATTAAAAAAACACTTCGGTTCTTCAGAAATAATAACAATATCTGAAGATTATAGTCTATCAGATAATGTATGTGAAAAATTAGAACTAAAAAGAGGCTATATCATAAAAAAAGGTGAGTATGCAATTAAAACATTAGACAACGGTTTGTATACGGTGTCATTTTAAATTTCTTAAGGTTACTTGAGTTTTCAAGTAACCTTTATTTAAATTCTTAACTATGAAAAAAATTCAATTTTTACTGCTTTTTATCCTATTAACAAATTGCAAAACATTAACAAAAATGAGTTATGGGATAAAAAATCCAAGTTTTAAAAAAAATTATGAATTGTATAATTTTTTAAAAAAAAACAACGTTGATTCTAAATCAATTTATTTTTTTAAAGATTTCATCACAATGGCTAAAGGTTACGAATTAAAATACTCTACGATTCCTGATGCGTATTTTTTTAATCAAAATGGTAATTTTATTCCTTATAAAAAAAACACAGAGAAATGCAATGCAAAAGTTGATGATTTTATAACTGATTTAAAAAACATAAATTTTAATAAATCTGAGAACAAAAACATAAAAGACTTTATTCCTCTATTAAGCAACGATAAAAATAAAGAAATTGTTTTAAATGAAATTACAGTTTTAATTACTTGGGCAACCTTTTTAGGCAAAACAAATAAAAAAAAAGCTTTTGAATGGATAAAACTATTAGAACAAGCAAAAGAAAAAGGAATAAAAGTAAATTACTATTTAATAAATTATGATTTACAAGAAAGTTGGGAACTAAACAATGATGAAAAAAAAGAAATATTAAATGCTTTTAAAATTTAGCAAATAAATTTAATTACCTCAAGAAAGTATAATAAATTAATAAATCTGACTAAAATCTTAAAATTTAAAATCAATTTAAAAGTTTCTAATTCTAATATTTTTATATGAAAAAATTACTTTTATTTTTAACTGTGACCTCATTGGTATCCACTTCTTGCAAATCATATCTTATGAACAACTTTTTTGAAAGAGAAGGAATTTATGATGAAACTTCTAAGATTGAAAAATTAGTAGGAGAAAATGAAATAATCATTATTCCAATGCATCATATTGGAAAAGAAAATTTTTATAAAAACGTCAGAAAGAAAGTAGACTCTTTGACAAATTTAAAGTATAAAATTTTTTATGAAATGATACTCACAAATAACATGAAAAGTAATGATTCAAGTATACAAGAAATAATGGATACAACCATGATTTTAAAATTCAGAAAAGCTTTCGGTTTATTAGGTCTATCAGCAAAAGGTGCTACAAATTATATCGAATTTTTTAAAGAAAAAGGAATTAAAATCAAAAAAAACCTTGTCCCTCAATCGAATTTAACCGATTTAGGCTTGAAAAATAAGCTGTCTGAAAATGTAGACGCAACTATGGATGAATTGATAAGAGCCTATGAAAATAAATATGGAAACATAATTCTTGAAGAGTACGACTTAAAAACAAAACTATTTGACAATTATGATCGAAATAAATGCAAGAATAAAATTGACAAACAAATGTTTAACGAGTTTATTACACATTATAGAAATGGTGTTGTTATAAACAAAATCAATCAAAACAAGAATGCTAAAATAGCCATTGTTTATGGCAAAAATCATTTTGTTGGTATCAAAGATAGTCTTCAAAAACTTGGTTATAAAATCAGTTTACAACAATAAATAAATATAGTAAAAAAAGATCCAGACGAAAAAACAACATTTTATATAAGCCATTCAACATTAAAATGGATCTTTTTTTTTTAAAATATATGCCCTGAAATGTTAAGACATTTCAAAAAAAATTCAACTTGAATCAAAAAAAAACTACCTCTTTTAGATCTCAAATTAATCTACTAATTAATGAAGAGCTTTTAAAATCGTGTTGAGTTTTGTTTAAATTGTTTAGTTAAGTAGTAAAAGCGGTAAAACAAATTTTACCGCTTTTTTAAAAAACATTAAAATAATGTGAACCATAGTAAAACTAAAAAAATGAAAATCACAACAATCATATTGATACTATTTAGTGTAATCATTAATGCGCAAACAACTGAAAATAAATTCGAAATTGATATTAGAGGAAGAGAATGCAAAGGCGGAATAGGTTTATGTACAATTGAGACTACTACTAAAAATACAAGTGCAGAGAAGTTTTATTTATTAAAAATTTCTGAAACGGAATTACAACTTACAATCAAAACAGATGCGCTTACAATTGAAGATCAAAAATTTCTTTTTGGAAAAGAAATGAAAACTATTTCAGAAATAGAAAAATTCTACTTTAACCAAGATTATGACTTTTCATTGAATTCTGAAACCATAAATCTTTTAAAGATAACCACCAAAAACCCAACCATAAAAAGTGGGATGTATCCAATAAAACTTTTTGATAACAAAGCAATAATCCTATTGAAACTATTTAGTAAAATTTAAATCTAAAACTATGAAAAAACGCTTTCTAACATACTTTATATTTCTATTTTGTAGTTATGCGTTTTCAAACGACTTAGAAAAAGATCCCAATAGTATCATTACAGAATTACTTTTAGAAATAAGTTCAATCAATTTAAAGTATGAAGCTCTAATTAACCGTAAAATTGAAAAAATGGAAACCATTAATAATTCGCTTCTTGCTACACATAAAACAAAAAAGAAAGTAGAACTATTAATTGAAAAAGACCTAATTAACTCTGAAATTAAACAATTACTAAAAGATAATTCTGGTGATATCTCTAAGATTAGGTATATAAAAGGTTTACAAATAATCAAGATTTTATATGAAAAAGTTTTGAGTTTAGATCATCACTTTGCTTCTATAAGAACTTTTAACGAGATCCATAAAATTTCGAATCCGAATCAGTATCCTGAATTTGAAAAATTAAAAAACCTAGTTGCTTCTAAAAAAGACAAAAAAACAGGTTTAGACTTAACTTCTATTTTAGGAACAAACACATTTGTTTCTGTGATTCAAACGTTTACAAATATGCTTAATTCATCATTAACAAAAGATGAAAAAGAAAAAGAACTTGGTAATATAGAATGTATTTTAGATTTCACCTTACGCATGCAAAACGATTTAAATACTATTTATTTTGAAACGGCTTTTCTACAAAAAAGCAATGAAAAAATGAAAAGCGAAATAGAAATTTTATTTAAAGATTACACCAAACCCATAAATTACTTCACTACTTTGGAACAATGTAGAACCAATGACGATTGGGAAAATGTTACTATAAAAATGGAGGAGTATTTATCTAAAATGAAAACGGCAACAGGCACGCAACAATATAAAATGCAAGTCAATTTAGAATTTCCTATTGATAGACTACTGCAATTTATTAGCATGTATAACAACTTCATTGATCAAGGTGGCAAATTCTATGAAAAGTTTAAGGTGATTTTAAATAGCTACGAAAACGAAAAACAATGTGAAACTAAATTACCTTTAGAATATAAAAAACTCAAAGCAGATATTGATGTGGCCATTGATAAATTCAATATTGCTTACAAACCTGTGGAAATTAACGGCACTAAAATGAAAGAGATTTTATATGGATTGAATGAGTTTGATTAAAATGTGCACGGATTGCAAATCCGCGATATCGGTTATAGGATTTAATAACCCTCGTAGGATTTAAAATCCTACGAGGGTTATTAAATCAAGATTGTGGAATTAGATTGTGTGAGATGCTTTCAGCATGACAAACTTTGCATTGAACTCCTTTTAATCTTTTAAATCTGCGTGACTATAACTCTGAAGCTATTAATAATCAAAATACCAGTTAAACAAATCTGTAGAAATCCCTACAGAAACCCAAGTGGTATTTGATTTTTCAAAAGTGGCTGATGTTTTAGTTGGATCGAAACTTCTGTGAATTACATTAGCAAATATTTTCAAGTTGGAATTCGGGTTGATAATGTAACCTGCTGTGAAATCGCCAATTAAAATAGTTGTGGTATTTCCTTGTCCGGCAAAAGCGCCTTCATCATAAGGTCGTGGATTGGTAGCGCTATCGTAAGGAATAAACAAATTGCCTCCGTAATTAAAGTTGTTGGTTCCGTCTGTATAATCGAATCCTTTTTTCCCGTAAATTAATTTCGCTTGAGCAAAATATCTGTTTTTGTTGTAACGAGCAATTGCAATTAACTCTTTAAAGTTGGCACCCCATGCATGACCCATACTTTGGTTGTTGTGTGTATAATTGGTAAGCGTAGCACTATGCGAATACACATACGGGCGAACTATATTGTATTCGGCTTGTAAGGTTAGGTTTTCAATATTGAACGCGTTGAAATATTTGGCTCCAATTTGGTAACCGAATTTATTCTTCCAACTTTTATTGCCTTTTGAAACATCGCCCACAGAAAATTCGTCAATTAAAAATTGTCCGTATGCGCTAATTTGACTGTTGAATTTGTATTTAGACGTTAATCCTAACAAAGCATTTCCTGATTTTGGTGAAGAAGCAAATTCTACGGCTCTGTAAAAAATAATTGGATTGATGAAGTTCGGATCGAAACCTCTACCGTTCGTGTTGCTCCAAACTACACTTTCAAAAAAGCCCATATTCCATCTTTTGGATACGTTCCAACTTAAATAATGGTTGGCCATGTATTTTGAGGCGTAGGTGTTTTCCGCTGTGTTTTCTGGTGTTATGTCACGTAAAAACATATAGGTGTTGGTGTATTTTATTTTCCAGAAAGTAGTATTAAATTTAATAAAAGGATACGGACTTGTAGCATCTCCCTGAATTATTGAACGGTATCCATCACCAATAAAGTTTCTTCCATATCCTAATTGAACATCAAAAAACTGATTGGCTGTAAACTTGATATTAGCTTCTGCCATAGGAAAATCGAAGGCATCGGTTTTAAATTGTTTCGCAATTCCAACTCCAGGAATGGTTCCAGGGTTTCCACCAGATGGTTTTAAACTAACGGCATAGGCATTATAATAATCTGCAAAACGACCTTGACTTTCGTAAATTGAAGTAGTAAACGTAATGTTTTTTCCTAAACCCGCTTGGATGTTAATTCCACGTGTATTTACAAATGTATTTTTTAATTCGCTATCAAAATCTTTTCCCCCACGAACGTCTAAAATCGGGTTGAATAAAAACCAGTAGCCATCACCTTGTACTTCTACTAAATTTTCATTCCAAAATTTTCTTCCCCACCAAGAACTCGCGTTTTTAGCTTTGGCTGCATACTTCTTTTCAAAGTCATAATATCTTGAAACATCTTTGTACGAATACGGTTTTTCTGCAGTATGACTATTGGCACCAACTTGATTCATGTAAGCATCAAATTCAGCATATTTTTGATGGTTGAACGGAATATTCATACCGCTTTTCAATTGCGGATTTTCAAATTTGTTATAGACTATTTTATCGAATTCTTCAATCTCGGTTTTTGCTGTAATTTTTTCTGTTTGAAAAGCACTTTCTGCCACTTTCTTCGTTCTATCATCATCTGAAAAAGGAAAATTAACTTTCAACGTATATTTAGCATACACGGATTTGCCATTATATTTTGCAGGTTCAACAACAGATAACATTGAAAAAACACGTTTCGTTTCGTTTTTAATTTCTTCAGAAACCGCATCAATATACAATACTTCAAATTTCCCTAAAGTATCTACTGCAAAAAGCGCAATAAGGGTTGATTTTTCAGTCGTGTATTCTTTGTTGAAATTTTGCTTGAAGTGATCTTGAATGGTAGCAAAAAAACAAGTTTCATCTTCTAGTTTGGCTTTGCAGTTTTCAAATATTGGTAATTTTTCTGAGTTGTTTTGTGAGAAAACAGACAGAGAAAACAACATAACGATAGTGATAACTATATTTTTCATTTTGATATTTTTTTATTTATCGCAAAAGTTCGCAAATAATAATTGTACTTTATTTTTAACTTGAATTATCTAACTACTTGATTCTTTTTATTTGGCTCATTTGCCTTATAACTTATGCCTTTAATAACTTCCCGAAGTTTCAATTCCTTCAGAAATGGCTTTTGCCGATGATGTTCCTATTCTTTTTACACCTAATTTTATCATTTCAAGTGCTTCTTCTTTTGTTTTGATGCCTCCAGATGCTTTTACTGATAAAGGAAATGCGTTTTCTAACATGGCGATTATCGCAGGAAAAGTAGCACCATTTGGCGAACCATCCAATGTTTTATAAAATCCGGTTGATGATTTTACAAATACGTTTTCAAAGTCTTTTTCCTTGAAATTAGCCACCACTACATTTTTAATTAAGGAGGTCAATTGTATAATTTGCGCACCGTTTAAAGCGGCAATCTCAATAATCCATTTTACGGTTTTATTGTGTGCTAAAGCCAATTGTGTGCCTTGGAAAATTTCATCTTTCACTAAATCAATTTCACCTAATTTGAATGCTTCATAGTTCACTACAAAATCTAATTCGTCAGCTCCATCAGTAATAGCTTGTTGTGCTTCCTGAAGTTTTTCATCAATTGTATACGTACCTTCAGGAAAACCTATTACGGTTCCTATTAGCACATTTGAATGTTGACTGTCAATTAATTTTTTAGCTAAAGCGATTTTATCCGGCCTAATCATGACTAATTTAAACTTTTCATCAATAGTTTCTTGTACAAATTTTTGAACCAAAACACTATTTTCCTTTTCAGAAATATTGGCTTGCTTCGCAGTTTTTAAATACGTGGAATCTAAATAAGATGAAATGTTCATATTGTTGAATTATTGGTAAAAATAAAAAAATCTCACTAATGTGAGATTTTTATTTGGTTTTTTATTGCACAAAACTTTTTGACATATATAAAACTTACAATTGCTCCTATTGAATTCGCTAAAATATCATACCAATCAAATGAACGATTGTGTGTGAAATTTTTCTGCAAAAACTCTATTAAAATCCCTAAAGTTAAAGCTGAAAATAAAACAATTAAAAGATAATTTAAACGTTTAGATTTTAAGCTTTTTGACCAAAAATACACAAACACAAAGTAGAAAATAAAATGAACTACTTTGTCTGGATATTGGATATTAATTTTAGGTACACTTGGCGATTCGTCTAAAGAAAAATGAAAAATCAGTAGTGTCCAGAGAAAAGCAAGTATTTTAAATATATTATGCACCAATAAGTGTTGAATAGGCTTCGCTAGATAACAATTCTTCTACTTCAGAAGGATTAGAAAATTTCACTTTTACCATCCAACCCGCTCCATAAGGATCAGAATTTACACTTTCTGGATTACTTTCTAAATCTTCATTGAATTCGATAATTTCACCACTTAATGGTAAAAATAAATCTGAAACTGTTTTAACCGCTTCCACAGTACCAAAAACGGCATCTTTATCTAAAGTTTGGTCTAAAGTTTCTACTTCAACGTAAACAATGTCTCCTAATTCTTTTTGAGCAAAATCAGTAATTCCTACAGTTGCTACATCTCCATCAATTGAAACCCACTCGTGGTCTTTTGTGTACTTTAAGTTTGCTGGTATATTCATGTGTATAATTGTGTTTTATTTTTGACAAATGTAAATTATATTCTTAAAATTTACTATTAATTTTTATTTTTTAATTTCCGAAATTATAACGCAATGTAAATCCGGAACGAATATTAGTAAGTGGGAAAGCTGTTGAAATAACTGCTTTTGAAAACTGATGATCATAAAAGAATATAGCCGTGAAATTCTTACTAAATGAATAATCCGCCGTTAATTTGAACGACCAAATATTTTGTCCGCCACCAAGCTGGTTGTTATCGTAATCCAAATAACGAACAATTGTCATGTTTTTACGTAGAGTGAAATCAGCTTTTACATTAATATCACTCTTAATCATTCCTTGTGCATTGTCTGCTAATTTAGAATTGAATTGTACGCCTTTAATTCTGTAACCTACACGAATGGTGTAATCGTTACCTTGCACTTCAGTTAATAAATTATTATCGAAACTCATGTTTAAACTTCTGTCTCTTTTCATTTCAGCCATAATGTTTAAGGAGTTTTTCAATTCGAAATTGATATTGATTAACGGATTAAACTGCTCTGTTAAATTGACATTTGAAGTAATAACATCTGGGAAAAAATTACCATTCGTATCCTTCGGATTCGGATTTAAATTACTTCGAAATGAATTCACACTGTAATTTGAACGGTAACCGTGTTGTATAGAAAAACGTTTGAAATTGTCTTTAAACCAAGTCAACTTCATTAAACCTGTGTATTTTAAGGTCCAGTTAGGCAAAGGGAAATCTGAGAACAAACCAGTTTGAACTGTTGCTGTTTTGGTTCCGGTATACGCAGATAAAAATGCGGGTACTAAAACACGCTGACTGTTTTTTCCGAATCCAACAGGATAACCATCTAAACCTACAGGATAAGTAGAATTTCCATAATAATCTTCTGCTAAACGTGTTGCAATTGCATAACGGTTTTTACGGAATCTATCGAAAATTTCAGATTCGTTTTCATTGCTAGTTTTGAAAGACGTTTTAATCATAACAGTAGAAATACTATAATTTCCAGTACTGTAAGGTGAAAGTGAATTGTATTCTCCACCTACTGCATCAAACTGTTCTGAATAGTTTTCAGTGATATTTCTTTCTGCGTTTACATCAATTTTTAAATCTGAAATAAATTCTATTTGCGCAGTATAATCTAATTTCTTTGATACAATTTGAGTAAAACTTTGATTAAACTCTGGATAGTTTGTTAAATACCCTCTTTTAGCAGCTTCGTATCTAATATCGGATTGGTCTCCGAAAACGAAACCTAAAGTTGGACGAGACGTTCCGAAAAAACCTAATCCTGGTAAATATCCAGGTAATAACGTTCCACCAGATTCTGTATAATTAACTTGTATGTTTTTAATAGACGTTAATAAGCCAATTCCAAATTTAGCAAAGGCATTTCTCTCTTCTTGTATGACTTTTGGAGCGGTATTAACTACTTTTTCACCTGGTTTTGGTGGTGTTTTTTTGTTTGCTACTGGTTGTTTTTTCTGTTTTTTGGCGGTTAAACCGATATATTTATAAAATGAATTCATATCTAATGCCGCGTTTATTTTATGCGAATTAGCATTCTGAATGGTATTTCCTAACTGATAAATTGTACCGTCTAGCGCTTGAAAAGTAGCAAATGCTTGAGAAGAACGTTGCCAACTGTAATCACCTGTATACACATAAGAAGATTTTATAAAACTTAACGCTGGAATTTTATTAATTGGCAAATCGTAATTAACGGTAACTTGTTGGTTATGTGTATTAGCAGTTCCGAAATTCCAATAATCGTTCCATATATCTAAATCGTTAATTGGATTATTTGCCGAATCAAAATAGTTACGAACGATGTTATTATTAGCCGCCGTATAATTTAATTTTAACGATTTCGTAATTGGAAAATTCACTCCATATTGATAATTAAAGAAATAATTTCTTCTGTACAATGGATCTAAACCGATACCTTGCACATCCACCAATCTGAATTGCTGACGATTAAATTGTCTGATAATATTGGAGTTAAACGTAATATTACTTGGTAAGAAATTAAAATTGAAATCGCTTATGGCTTTGTAATACCCATTTTTCTTTAAAAACTTATTCTTTTTAAAGGGTTCAATAGACATTGGTTTAAAAGAATATGCGTAATCAAAAGATGTTTTTTGTTGCTGATCGATTAAGCTTTGTATTTGGAAATCGTGGTGTAACATTTCGTTAAACGAATAGGAAAGTGTTACGTTTTCCACGTCATAAAAACGTTGCTTTTGTTTTTCACCACGGTCTTTTTTCACCCCAATAAAGTTAACACTTGTACGTTTCGTATAATCTATAGCACGGTTTTCAATTTCGTCTTTTTTAGCACTATCTGTTTCTGCTGCGATGACTTGTTTTAGTTCTAAATCTTGGTATAATGGATCGTATTTAGGTGTGATTAATTGTTCGCCCACTGCATAATTGAATGGCAAGTTGATTTTCCATTTTTTTGGTAATAATTGGCCTACATTAAAATTAGAAACGATGTCGTATTGTTTTACATCTTCTCTACTTCTTTCGTTCGGACCTTCTTCTAACGCACCAAAACCAATTGTACTGATTCTACCTGTAGCAGAAAATGTAGCAAAATCGGCAAAATTTGTATCTAAATTGGCAACAGCAGCATAACCTCCTTTGTTGTCAATTTCAGACATACGAAGTTCGTTAAACCAAACTTCCCCACGAAGCGGACCTGAAGATGTTGGATTAGGATTTTTAAGTCCGACCATTAACGTTCTCACTTGTCCGAAGTTCGGATTTCCTTTGATACCAATAGTCATTCTACTTTTATCAGAACCTAAGACACTTTCATTTAAAAAGGCAATTCCGTTAGCATCAGGAACTAAGGAAACAGCACCCGCTAAATTTAAACTTTTAATTTTGGCTAATAAAGCCAATGGCAATTCAATTTCGTTATCTGCTAACCAAATATCTTCAGCACTACGGGCGCTTAAAGAACTTACTTTTAAAGGCATTTCAATTTGGTAGAAGTTATCTGTAAAATCATTTCCTAAACGAATAAAGGCAACCATTTCGTCATCTTTTAAAGCATTTCCTCCAGCTACATCAACTTGTAATGGTTCTGCGTGTAAAAACATACGTAGTTTTTTATACTGACGCATATCCACATTTACATTTTTAAAAACGGCTCTGGCATCATTATCTTCCAAACCACCTAAACCAACAATTGCTGGATCTTTCTTATACACTCTTAAAGATAAAGATTGTTCATTTTGATTGATAACCGTATTGTTGTTATATAATTGTTCTCTATCTACACCTGGAGGAGCCACATATGGGATTGGGCTTCTACTTGCGTTTTCTTGTACGTTTACAGCAACAACATCAAAGCCCGTATCGTCATTAGAAACATCCGTATCTGTTGCGTCTAAAGAATTTACATACCTTCTCCATTCTCCACGAACTAAATCTAAAGTTCCTAAACGAAGGGTTACTTCTTCATTAAAACCTGTTAAAAACATTCTCATAAAACGAATGGTTCTAAAATCAGAAATTGTACCTTCAATATTAGCAGCCGTTGCTTCAAGAATTGGAATTTTATATTGTACCCATTTCACATCAGTAGTTAACCCGTTTGGCATAGTTTGCGTAGTAGTTAAAACATCTGAAACATAATTTTGACCCACAACAGGATTTGGAGAAACTTGAACATTAAATTTATAATACGCATTAATGGTATTCATGGTATTATCTCTATTTAAATCTTCTACATCTGGTATAGTTGAGTTACCTCTATTGGTATCTGTAACGGTAATAGGTGAATTACCTTCTAAACCATTATAATTTTTATAGCGATCTAAAATGGTTCCTGTTGCGTTTAAATAAAAATTGAAATTATCTGCTGAGGCATCACCGGCAGCAGCGAAAACAGGATATTTTAACTTTTCTTCATTATCGTTTAAACCATTTAAACCAACATCCTGAACGGCTCTATTTCCTTCATTAGTATCAAATGCATAAATTAAAGATTGTGAAGCTGGTATTTTACCCCATTTATTTGCGTAAGTTGGTTGTGTTCCACCATTTTCAGGCAAACCATTTTCATATTGTTTTCGTCCGTCTTTTAATACATCTTCACTAATCTCACCTAAGTTTAAGGTTAAAGTACCTGTATTTGTTGGATTTGCAACATCACCTGTGTTTCCAGTATAAGGATCCATCATCCAAAACTGAATATATTCTACGTTAGATTGTTCAAAATTTGTGGTGTTAATGGCGCGCATAATTCCACCCCAATTGTTCGGTGCGTCAAGAGCTGGAAATTGATTGTTTGTTGCAGCGGCTGGATTGTAGTTATAAGGTCCACGATCTCTAGGATAATAGGTTAAATCCAAGGTACTGATTACATTCGATTGTCCTTGTGCAATATTAATGTTTGGAAATAATTCTTGACTAAAAATTCTTCTTGTTTTGTTTGATGAAATATCATTATCATTAATCCCTGAAGGTTGATCTACATAAAAAACAGGATCAATACTGTACCATGATAATTTTGCTCTTTTATAGCCATATCTCCAAACCAAATCAGAATCAGGATCATCGTTAAACTCTCCACCGAAACCAATTGGCGTACTCGCTAAAGACCAAGCCAAAGGAGATTTCAAATCAATATTAGATTGTGAACCTTCAAAATCATCAATATATGATGTAGGTTCACCATTAAAATCTGCAGATTTTGGAGCATTTGGAAACAAGTAAGCAAATTCACCTCTGAAAGATAAATTAGACGGAGCTTCCGTTTCAATATTTGGTAATTTGTTTACTAATCTTGTAAAGAAAGGAACTTCTGTAGAAAAATTAGTATTTAAACCTACTATTGTATTGTTTACAGATTCTTGATTGTAATCTGCTTTTTGAGTAAAAGGTCTTTCTGTCATTTTTAGTAAAGTTGCCCCAACTAAAAATTTATCGTTAAATTTATGTTCTACATTTAAACCATAAAAACGTTTGGTTTGTTGTCCGAAAACAGAATTATTTTCCAAAGACACATTTATCGGAGTATTAGATGCCAATAAAGATGGATCTAATATTTGCACCTTACCTGCTTGATAATTTACGGTATAATCTACACCTTCTACTAAAATTCTTCCACCTGCTGACACTACAACACTTCCTTGTGGAACGTTGAAAGCTCCTAAAGAAATTCCATCACCGCCAGTAGATTTGAAACTACCTTTTAATTTGAATTTATTTTTAGCACTTTCTTGTAAAGCTGCAGCTTGTGTAGATTTATATAAAGTTCTGAAAACGTATTTTTTCTGATTAACATTATAAGTACTCTCGTCACCATCATCATAATTTCCTGGAGGCACATAACCAATTTCACCTATTTGGTCTAAAGTAGCATTTGTTTTTTTGAATAAACTAGATCCAAATGGCTCAACTGTTGTAAAGATAATTCTACCGTATTGAACATCCACAGTAATTCCTGGATAGAAATCAAAAAAACCATCTCCGTTGGGTTGCGGATCATTAGTGTAATTTAATTTATCTAAGTTTAACGTTTTTATTAAAGGTGTGTTTTTAACTCCTTCTGGTAAATTTAACAACACTTGTCCAGCACTGTTCTTAAAAGGAGTTATATAATTTAAAGGAGAAGGATCTTGGTATAAGATATTAAACTTAAAATCTTGTTGTTGCAATTGATTACCTCCAGGAATTTGGTAGATGTTTTTCATCATTAAATCCCAAGTAGGTTCGTTTACATTGATTAAACTACCTTTTAACATTTTCAAAATCAGGGCTTGAGTTGAAGGCACACCAGCAGGATTAACAGTTGTAGATTCTAAACCATCATTTGCAAATTCTCCGACTTGATACACCTCACCACCAATTGTATATTGGTAGGCAACTGCTAACACCTCATCGTTTTGTAATTTTTGATTTAAGGAAATGTATCCTAGTTGTGGGTGAAAACTATATTCTGAAGGTGATAATTTTCTAGCATTTTCTAACTTCGAATAATCAATTCCTTCATTCATTCCTGAATTAACAAAACCATTACCCGCAGTAGCTATTTCTCTAATTTCGTTATCTAAATAATAAGCTGGGTCATTAATTTTTGCTGGATCAAATTTATTGTTTTTATTATCTGTAGGTGAATTTGGTGGCACAATAACAAATCCTGCATCTGGTACACCAATTACATCAGAATCTGGGATTCCTGTTAATTGCGATTCTCCTAAATCTTGAAGTGCTATAATATTTCTTAAATTGTTATCCGTTGTGGTAACGCGGTTTTGTTTGTTGGTGATCCAAACTTCCATTCTAGTAATTTGTGTACGAGAATCGATTACAGGATAGTTTCTTAACGCATTATCGTAGTTGTTTCTAAAATATTGTGATAAGAAATAGTGTTTGTCTGAATCGTATTCTAAAGCAAAGAAATCAAACTCTTGAATGGTTCCGCCACCTTGTGTAGTAATCGATTTTGATTGTGATTTTTGTTCAGAGAACACTCCTGTAAATGTGGTTTTACCAAATTGAAATTGTGCTTTTACACCAAATAAACTTTGTGCACCACGAATTAAGGAATTCGAAATAGGAAAACTTACATTTCCGACTTCAATTTTCTGTAAAATATCATCTTCGGTTGGTGTATAATCTAATTTAATTAAATTTTGGAAAGCGAATGTAGATTGCGTATCGTAATTAATATTTACGTTCAAACGCGTTCCCACTTTTCCTTGTAAACCCATTGAAATTCGCTGATTGAAGTCGAATGCCATTGTTTTTCTATTTCTTGGAGAAAAAGAAGGATTATCTTGTTTGGTAAATCGGATTCCTAAATCAATTTCTACAGAACCACTTGGCTTTACATCGATGGTATTTCCTCCAAAAATGGCTTCAAAAAACTTATTATTTACATAAAATCTTGGTAGTAAATTTCTTTTGGCTTCCTCTGTGCCCTTTTTTGGATCTGCCGCTAACCCTTTCTCATAAAAATACTTACGCATAGTTTCTTTTCGCACTAGCTTTTCATATTCTTCAGGAGTTAAGATTAAGGGGTAATCTATATTAAAACCATCAACAGAAGCGGTATAAATATAACGATTTGTAACTGGATCATAGGTATAAGCATCTATAATACTTTTTGGGTTTGGCATAGTAATTTTCCCAACACTATAGCCTGTTTTTATTGAATCTTGTTCTTCTACTGGAGTTTCTTGTGCAAATGAAAAAACACTAGCTAACATCATGAAAAAGACGATGCTGGATTTTGAAACTATATTTTTGAATAATTTGTCCAAATTATAATACTTTTAAAGCTTGTTTGATTAAGTCTTCTACCGTTGCGGTTGGACTATTTGCAATAATTTTTTCTAATACTTTTTCGGCATTTTTTCTAATATAACCTAAAACTTCTAATGCAGATAACGCTTCTTCTTTGTTTGTATTGTATGAACTGCCAGAAATTTCTTCTATTGCATAGATTTTTAATACTTTGTCTTTCAAATCTAAAATTACTCTTTGCGCTGTTTTTAGTCCGATTCCTTTTATCGATTGCACAGTTCCTACATCATTTGAAGCAATTGCTTGAATAATTTGTTCTGGATTTAACGAGGAAAGCATGGTTCTGGCAGTATTCGCACCAATTCCTGAAACAGAAAGTAACAATTTAAACAATTCTCTTTCTTTTTTATCAGCAAAACCAAATAAGGAATGGGAATCTTCTTTAACTTGTAAAAAAGTATATAATTTAACATTTTCAGATTCAGGAATTTGAGAATAAGTATGTAATGAAATATGAATTTCGTACCCTACACCATTACATTCTATCACCACTTCTGTTGGTGTTTTTTCTACTAATTTTCCTTGAATATGTGCAATCATATCTTTTTTTTAACTGCTAAACTCACAAAGAATATGCAAGGTTCGCAAAGTTGTTTTTAAAATTATTAAATAATACATATCGTAAATCGCATTTCTACTTTTTACTTTTTACTTTCTACTTTTTACTTTTTACTTTTTACTTTTAATTTATTTCTCAATTTTTCTTGAGCGTCAACTACGGCAACTGCAGCCATATTTACCATTTCTTCTACACTTGCTCCTAATTGGAAAATGTGAACGGGCTTTTCTAATCCCATCATAATTGGTCCAATTGAAACTACTTTATCTAATTCTTTCAGCATTTTATAGGTAATATTTGCCGCATCTAAATTAGGAAAAATTAGTGTATTTACTTTTTTATTAGCTAATTTAGAAAATGGAAACTTACTTTTTAGCATGTCTGGGTTTAAAGCGAAATCCGTTTGAATTTCTCCATCTACAATTAAATCTGGATGATTTTCGTGTAAATACTTAACCGCTTGTCTAACTTTTACAGCACTTTCATGAGATGACGAACCAAAATTTGAAAATGAAACCATGGCTATAACTGGTTCTACACCAAACATTCTTGCCGTTTTAGCAGTCATTAAAGCAATTTTTGCTAATTCTTCTGCAGATGGATTTGGATTGATAGCGGTATCAGACAAAAACAATGGACCGCGCTTGGTATTCATGATATTTGTAGTAGCAATTCGGCCAACGCCTTGTTGTTTGTCGATTAATTCCATTACAGGCTTCACCACATTTGGATAACTACGAGAATATCCGGTTACCATACAATCTGCGTCACCTGAATTGACCATCATTGACGCGAAATAGTTACGCTCGCGCATCCATTTTTGCGCATCTAATAAGGAAGTTCCTCTGCGTTGTCTGGTTTTCCAGAAATACTGTGCGTATTTTTCTCTGGTTTTATCTTCTTCTTTTGATTTTGGATCGATGATTTTTAGTTCTGCATCGAAACCAATTTCTTCTTTTAATTCTTGAATAATTTCTAGATTCCCTAATAAAATTGGAATTCCAATACCTTCTTCATGAACAATTTGAGCGGCTTTTAACACATCTAACTGATCCGCTTCTGCAAAAACGATAGTTTTCGGTTCTGTTTTAGCTCTGTTCGTAAGTAATTTTACAATTTTATTATCACCTCCTAAACGTTCTTGTAAATCGTCGGCATATTTTTCCCAATCTGTAATTTCAATACCAGCTACTCCACTTTCCATTGCAGCTTTAGCTACTGCTGGAGAAATAGTAGAAATTAACCTTGGATCGAAAGGTTTTGGAATGATATAATCTTTTCCAAAAACTAGTTTCTTTTCGCCATAAGCGATATTTACTTGTTCTGGAACTGGTGTTTTTGCTAATTCTGCCAATGCTCTAACGGCAGCCATTTTCATTGCTTCGTTAATTTTTCGAGCTCTAACATCTAGGGCGCCACGGAAAATGTATGGAAATCCTAAAACGTTATTCACTTGATTTGGATAATCAGAACGACCAGTTGCCATAATGATATCTTCACGCGTATTAATTGCTACGTTATAATCAATTTCGGGTTCCGGATTCGCCATTGCAAACACAATAGGATTAGGTGCCATTGACAATAACATTTCTGGTTTTAAAATGCCTCCTACCGATAATCCTAGGAACATATCGGCGTCTTTTATAATTTCAGATAAGGGTCCTGGTTCACAAGATTTTGCATAACGCATTTGTAATTCCGAAACATCATCTCTACAAGTTGTTAACAAACCATTTACATCAAACATGTAAAGATTCTCAGGTTTCACACCTAATAAAACGTATAAATTCGCGCAAGCTAAAGCTGCTGAACCTGCTCCTGAAACTACAACTTTTACTTTCGTAATATCTTTTTCAGCAATTTCTAGGGCATTTAAAAGTGCTGCCGAGGAAATAATTGCGGTTCCATGTTGGTCGTCATGCATCACAGGGATATCCAACTCTTCTACCAATCTTCTCTCAATTTCGAAAGATTCTGGTGCTTTGATATCTTCCAAATTGATTCCACCGAATGTTGGCGCGATTGCTTTTACGGTTTCTACGAATTTATCAATATCTGTTGCGTCCACTTCAATATCAAAAACATCGATATCTGAAAATATTTTAAACAGTAACGCTTTACCTTCCATTACTGGCTTGGAAGCTTCCGGACCAATATCACCTAAACCTAAAACAGCAGTTCCATTGGTAATTACGGCTACTAAATTTCCTTTTGCTGTATATTTATAAACGTTATTTACATCTTTTGCTATTTCCAAACACGGCTCTGCCACTCCAGGCGAATAGGCCAAAGACAAATCTCGTTGGGTAGCATATTTTTTAGTAGGCACGACCTGAATTTTCCCAGGGGTTGGTTTGGCGTGATATAGTAAGGCTTCTCTTCTTTTATTATTATTTGTAGACATATTGTATCATTTGCATCAACTTACAAAGATAAAATTTGGAATGACAAAACCATAAAGTTTAGCTAAAAAGTTATTTTTTCTTTTGAACTACCACTTTTACTTTGTGAGCCAGGCAAGAAGACTTATTTTATTGACAAAAAAAAAGCTGTATCGAAATACAGCTTAAGAAAAATATAAAAACACAACTAACTTTAAATTTGAATAATCTGCTTGATATTTATATTATCTGGCAATCTGCCAACATTTTGCAATTTAATTGTAGCTAATTTTTGTGCTATAGTTACACAGTCTTCTAGTGATTTTTTTTCAATTTGTGCGTATAAAAAACCGGTCCAAAACGCATCACCTGCACCAGTTGTATCTTTAATTTCGTCAATTTGAATGGCGGGTTGAAACAACAAACCTTCCTTCAAATCGGAAACTACTACGCCATTTTTACCTTTCGTTAAGCAAATTGTAGTGGCACCTAATTGATGAAAGTAATTAAAAATAAATTCTTCCGATTTCACTTCGGCAAATAATCGGTAACAATCGTCTTCGCTTAATTTTACTAGCGGATCATTGGCTAAATATTCTTTTAAAACTTTTTTTGCTTCTTCTCTATCTGGCCAAATTCTTTCAGAAAAATTAATATCTATACTTAATTTTACGCCTAATTCTGCTGCTTTTTTGGCTCGATTTAAAATAGTTTGACGTGCTGGATTTTTGCTTAACGCGAAACAAGTTGTATGAAAAATTTTAGCTTGTGCAATCACCTCATCAGGTAATTGTGCTTCAAAAATTTCGCAATCCGCTTGACGATACGGAATAAAATCAGGTGTTTCTGTGGATTTTGAAACAAAAATTACTGAAGTTGGTGTACTTTCAGTCATCCGAATATGTTGCACATTTACATGATTCGATTTCAATTTTCTAATCACATAATCGCCCAAACCATCTTGTCCACATGAGGCTACCAAAACGGAATTCAATCCTAAACGCGACGCATTTACGGCTACATTGGTTGGCGAACCCCCTAAAAATCTATGGTAATCTTTAGTTCTATTAATAGATGTATTGACTTCATGACCAATAAAATCAATTAAAACTTCACCTATACTTATGATATCTATCGTTTTCAACTTAAAATAGTAATTTAAAATTATGATGTAAAGATTGTTCTAACAAAACGCTTGCTGCTGCACTCCAAGCGCAAAAAGCCACTCCATTAGGTTCTTGTGTTTTTGTATTGAAATTTTCGTAAAAAGAAAAATCAGCAATGGCATTAGCGGTATTTATTTTTTCTAATAATGCTGTCGCTTCTATAGTTTGATTTTCACTTAAAAAAGCCAAACCTACAAAGCCGTTCACCATCGCCCAACTTCCTCCATTATGGAACTCGTAAGGAAAATTTCTAAATTCGTATTTGCAATTGTTTTTCAATAAATTCCAATGTTCATCTTCTGGAAAAACGGGTGGCCAAAAGGCAGGAACTAATCCTAATTTAGTTTCAGCAGCGACTTTTGAAGCGTGATTTAAAATATTAATTTGTATATCTTTATTTCCAATATTTAACAAAACAGCAAGTGCATTCGCGAAAGCATCAAATTGTGTTTTATAACCTGATGGTGAAAAAGAACACGGCAAATAATCTTGAAAATCTAATTCTTTATACGCGCGTTCGTGGTATTTTTCTCCTTCTGATTTTGGAATAAAATTCGTTTCTACTTGATTCGAAATCTCCTCAATTTTTTGAGAAATGGAAGCTGATTTCGCAAAATGGTTGTAACTTTTTAAAGCCCAAATTCGCAACAATTGGTCGTATAAAACGTAGCCGTCTGTAATGTATTCATCGGCCCAATTTCCTGAAAGAGGTACATATACTAAATGCTTATTATTGAATTCCCAAGCATTTAGAAGATGTAAAGCTTTTTCAATATGTGTTTGATATTTTTGTACGAATTCTGGTTGATTTTGATGATGAGCATATTGACAAATTCCGATAATGAACCAAGTTACGGCATCTACTCTTCCAGCTAAACCACCATAACTGACTTCATTGTTTTCTTCAGAAAGTAAAACATTGGATGGAATAGTTCCAATTTCATGTTGGTTATTCGCTAAAGTTTCTAAAGTACTTTTGAAAGTTTCAATTAGTTTTTCATCACCAGAAGCCAAAGCAGCTAAACCGCAAATTACACCATCTCTTGCCCAAACGCGTTGGTAATTAGACGTGTTTTCGGCACTGGCTAAAAACCCATTATTTGTACTGACTTGGTGAAGTAAGGCAATTGCTTTATGATAAGAAACATTATTCATGAGTTGCTTTTTTGCTTGAAATAGACAAAGTGAAAATAGCGGCCAACACTAATAAAACACCGGCGAATGTGATAGCTAAACGCGGATCATTATTTAAAAAATGCTTCATGATGTATCCGAAAGTTATCGTTTGAATGAACATTGGAATGACAATCATCATATTGATAATTCCCATATACACACCGTATCGTTCTTTTGGAATGTTGTTCACTACCATTAAATAAGGAATTCCCATCATACTTGCCCAACCAATTCCAAAACCTGTAATTGCTGGAAATAGTAAATATTTATTTTCTATATGTGGAAAAATTAAAAACCCAATTGCCGCTAGTAACAAACAGGCAAAATGCACCATTTTTGGCGAATATTTTTTGGCAAAATACACCAATCCGAAGGCACATAAAAACGTAACAATATTGTACCAACCATTTACTAAACCTGTCCAACCTACAGCTTCTTCGTATAATTTACTATTTTGTTGTGGCGTAGTATGCCAAACGGAAAGTGCAATACTTTTTGAGGAATTTTGCCAATAACAAAACAACGCATACCATTGAAACAAATAGACTACAGCCAATTGCCACATCACTTTAGGCATTTCTTTTATGGCTGCGAAAATATCTACAAAAGGTGTAAAAACACTTACTTTTTCGGATTGAATTTTTTGTAATTCTTCTTCTGTAGGCGGGATTTCTTTAGTAGTATGTGAACTCCACCAAACCGAGCCAATCGAACAAATGGAACCTAATATAAATGAGGCAAAAACCCATGTAGGTAATTTTCCTGTTGTACCAATAAAAATCATTGGAAAAACAAACAAGGAAACATTCGCTAAAGTTTGACCAAAACCTGTGAAAAAACTTTGTGCTTGAAATCCAATAGGTTGTTGTGATTCATCTAATTTATCGGCTACGAAAGCTCGGTAAGGCTCCATGGCTGTATTATTTCCGGCATCTAAAATCCATAATAAACCTGCGGCCATCCATAACGAACTACTAAATGGAAACAAAAATAATGCGATACTACAAATAATAGCCCCAATAAAAAAGTAAGGTTTTCTTCTTCCTCCTAATTTTGGCAACCAAGTTTTATCACTCAAAGCACCAATTATGGGCTGAACAAGCAAACCTGTTAAAGGTCCAGCTAAGTTTAACAGTGGCAATTCATCTGGACTTGCACCAAGAAAATCGTAAATAGGATTCACAGCACTTTGTTGCAATCCGAAACTATATTGGATACCAAAAAACCCAACGTTCATGTTGATGATTTGCCAGAAACTTAATTTTATTTTTGCTGCCATTAGTTTTTTAATTTTTGTAAAAATTCTTCAAACACACCAGTATTGGTAAAGATTACTCCGTTTTTATCTACAACAGGAATGCCTAAATTTTGAGTACTGATATTGGCATTTTTTAATTTCAGCAACATTTCTTTTAAAGCTTCTGGATTTTTATCAATATCAAAAAATTCAAAAGAAATTTTATTTTGAGTTAAAAAAGCTTTGGTGTCTGTACAATGATGACATTCATCACTTCCGTAGATAATTACGTTGTTTACAACTGGTTTTATATTTTTTTGTTGGGCATTTGCAGAAAACATTCCGAAAATCAAAAACATCAAATAGATTATTTTCTTCATTTTTATACTTTTTAAATTTAAAACAATTCCCATATCAGAACAGTCTGATACAGGAATTGAATAAACAAATATGAAACTTTTTTTTAGAATCTGTAAGCAATTGTTAACGAGCTTGTTCTACCTGTAATAGAACGTGCTCTTACAATATTGTTGGTGTTTTCTACAATACTACCTTCTTCTACTTCAGTAATACCGATGGTATCAAAAACGTTATTTACATTCACCGTTGCTGTAAATCCTTTTGTTAATTCGAAACTTAAGAACGGATTTACGTAAGCATAACCTGGCATCACCAATTTGTTATCATCTTGTGCATAAGATTTGGTTGTACCAATTACACTGAAACCGAAATTATGTTGTTTTTTTGTACCGAATTTGTATGTTGGCACTACATTGAAAATGAAATCCGCTTGACGTCTTGGTTTGTTTCCATTTAAAGCTGGAGTAACTGCATCATCTGCAATTTCTGCTTTAGTATACGTTACACTTCCATTAACAGAGAAACTATTAATTTTATAATTTCCTTCTAATTCTAAACCATATGAATTATATTTTCTTTGAATTTGTCTGATTCCACCACCTGAACCTCCGAAATCCCAGTTTTGTTCTGATACATTTGCGTAGAAAGCTGTTGCAAAAATAGAAGCATTATTTCCTTTTCTTTTATATCCAAATTCTGCTTGATTCACCATATCTGCACTTAAACCTGGAACGGCTGAACCATCATTTAATACATTTGGACCAAATAATAAACGATCTGCATTCGCTCTACCACCACGACTATATCTTCCGAAAAGTGACTGAGATTCTGTTAATAGATAATTCGCACCAAAAGAGTAAGATACATAATCATAATTGTAATTGATTGGTTTTCTGTTAGCGTTGTCTACCACTGACACACTAGCTTCTGGACCTTCAATAGTTCCATTATTATCTACATCTAAATTTAAAGATTGTGTGGCTCCTGCATAAGAACCACGGGCTTTACCTGAATCAAATCGCACACTTGCATCAACAGTTAATTTCTCATTTGCTTTTAACGAACCTGCTACATAAGGTGCTGTGATATCATAGTTTGCATCATAATTTCTTGTACAACAGTTCCCCCAAAATGGTACACCATAAGCATATAATCCATTAACTGAGTTCGCTCCTGCGTTTAACAAAGCGGCATTATCACCTTTAGCTTCTAACAAGTAAGAATTCCATAACCAAGACATTGAGATGTTTTGGAAGGCTTTGTAATATCCTAATGTTACATTGAAATTACCTAATTTTTTAGTTAATTTCATGTCATTCGTGAAGTTGTTGAAGTTGTTAATTTCTGTATCAAAAGTATGAATTCTCATTACTAAAGCATTATTATCAAACACTTGACCTGCTTTTGGACCATTTGCGTAAGTTAAGTTGGTTTCACCAAAACTAGCTGCAATTGCACCAGCATTAGTAACTTCAGCTGGAAAAGCAGAAATAAAACGTCCTTTATTGTAATTTTGTCTGAATTTGCTATCAATTTTCCATTCGTTTCCTAAATCAAAAGACAAATCTCCGCCGAAAGAAGTTGCAATTGGGCGCATTCCGTCTGACATGTTACTTCTTCTTCTTTCTCCATTTGCACCAATTGATAACATATCTTGAAAATAAGCACTATGTGGCGTATCATGTAAAATATCAAAATTGGCGATTGAACTCCAATTTGGATTAGCGTTAGTTCCAGATACATTTACTGGCATAGGTAAATATCCAATTGATTTGTCATTTAGATATTTGAAATATAATCTCACGTACCCTTTTTCGAATTCTTTGGTCATGTTAGCTTTGAATTGTCCTCCAACATTTGCTGTGTAACCTGCATTTCTTGGCCCTTCACCTTGTCTGTAAAACCCACCAATATGAAAGCGAAGTGTTTCTGACAATGGCGAACCATATTCGAAGTCTGTACGATTATTTCCGTAATCTAATCCTACAGATTGAAACAAACTACCTCCTTCTTTTTTACCATCTTTACTGATGAAGTTGATAATTCCTGCTGGTGAGTTACTAGTTAATGTAGAAGAAGAACCTCCTCTAATTGATTCTACTCGTTGTACCGTTTGATCTGCTCTAATAAAAATATCGGCGTTACCGAATGCTACGTCACCAAATTGCATAACTGGCATTCCGTCTTCATGAATTTGCAAAAATTTTGCTCCACCAGAAGCCACAGGTATTCCACGAACAGTAATATTTGCATTTCCTTCTCCTCCAGTAGATTCTGATTTGATACCAGGAATTGATCGGAAAATTTCTGCGGTAGCTCTTGGAGCTGCTTGTTCTATTTGTGCTCCCGAAACAGAACTTACTGAAACACTAGATTGTAATTTGGTAGCAGATCTAACTACTCCTGTAACTACAATTTCGTCAATATTGGACGCTTTTTCTTCTAATTGAAAATCAGAAACTGTACTTCCATTAATTTCAAGTTCCTTTTTAAAGTCTGCAAATCCAGACATAGTCACTTTAACTTTTGTTA
Source organism: uncultured Flavobacterium sp. (assembly GCA_964461805.1). Classification (GTDB taxonomy): domain Bacteria; phylum Bacteroidota; class Bacteroidia; order Flavobacteriales; family Flavobacteriaceae; genus Flavobacterium. The sequence continues at coordinate 15,734 of CAYWVV010000008.1, read as the reverse complement.
ATCCGTTTTGCAAATCAGAAAGCACAAAACTACCTTCTTCGTTAGTAGTTGTTGTTTTACTTCCAGTAGAAACGCTTGCGCCATTTATTGGCGAACCTTTTGCGTCAGTTACTTTACCTGACAAAGAACCATTTTGAGCAAATGATTGATGGAATAGCAAAATGGCTATAATAAAAATCGATTTCTTCAAAAAACTAGTAATTTTTTTCATTTTTGAATAATTATTTGATTAGTAATTTTAGTTGTTAATTACTTCGAATGTAAAAATTAAATTAACATATTTTTATGAAATTACTACCGAAAACGTTTTCGAAAACTCCGAAAACGTTTTCGATTAAGAATTAGCATCATTTGGATTTTTTTAGCATATTTGTAATATGAAAGATATTACGCTAAAACAAATTGCCGAAACTTTAGGCATTTCAGTCACCACCGTTTCCAAAGCCTTAAAAGGATATTCGGATGTGAATGAAAAAACCAGACAATCTGTTTTAGACTTAGCTTCCAGCTTACAATATACACCAAATAGTTTTGCGGTGAACTTAAGAACTAAAGAATCAAAAACTATTGGTCTTATTATTCCGGAAGTGGTTCATCATTTTTTTTCAAATGTAATTAAGGGAATTATAGAAGAGGCCGAAAATAATGGCTATTTAGTGATAATTCTTCAATCTAATGAATCCTTGGAATTAGAAAAAAAACAGATTGAATTACTTATAAATAAACGTGTAGATGGTATTATTATTTCACTTTCTAACGATGCGAATAATGAAATTTACTTGCAACAAATTATAGATAGAGAAATTCCTTTTGTACAATTTGATAAAATTTCGAAACTCATACCTAGTTCAAAAGTAGTTATTAACGATCAGAAAGCGGCTTACCAAGCGGTAAAACATTTGATAGATAAAGGATGTAAAAAAATTGCCCATATTAGAGGTCCGTTAAATCCACAAAATGCTATTGATAGATTTTTAGGTTACAAAAAGGCCTTAGAAGATCATAATATTCCATTTGATTCAAGTTTAGTGTATCCTTGTAAAAATGTAACGTTTGAAGAAGGCAAACAATTTGCAGAAAAAATACTGAACGATCACAAAGATGTGGATGGCATTTTTGTGATTACGGACATGGTTGCTGTTGGTGTTTTAGCTCATTTTAACGAACATCAAATAAAAGTGCCTGAGCAAATAAAAATTATTGGTTTTAGCAATTGGTTTATGTCGCAAGTGATTACACCAAAATTGAGCACGGTGGATCAACCCAGCTTTGAAATGGGCGAACAAGCCTTTAAATTACTTTTAGAAGAAATGAATGCTCGCAAAGAATTTTTACCTTTTACACCTAGAACTATAGAACTAGAAACGAGCATAATTGAAAGAGAATCTACTTTTAAGAACTAAAGAATTATTCTATAAATTATTTAGCTAAAACGGAAATAATTTCACTTTTTTTGAAAGTTTATATTTTTTTATTACAATCTCAAGGATTAATATGGATATTTTTCTTTTCTCGGACAAGGCATTCCTGGAAGGCTTGGAACTATTTTTTCTAAACTTCCGTCTTCAAAAACTTTTTTACCTAAGAATTTACCTTTGTGCCAACTAAAACTACTAATCAAATATTCACCATTTTGATAAATAGTTTCATCACCTTCTTTATAAACTGATTTCTCATTTAAATGAGCTTTATATTTATAAAACGTCAAATTCAGAGTTACTTTTTCAGTTATTCCAACTGAATCAATAAATGATTTAGCATATTTATCAATTAAATCAACGCTATTCTCTTTTACTGCAAAAAAATAATTTTTCTGATTTATTATTCCTTCTGGATTTTTTCGAATGTATTCAGTAGGTATTTTAACAATTGTAATGCTATTGTTATCACAACTATTTAAAAAAAGAAAAACAAATACAAGCCTAAAAAATTTCATATGTAATAATTCGTTGAAATTCTAAAATAATTCTCCTTGACTTGTTCCTTTTATTCTACCTAAATGTTTGTACGCTTTTTCGGTAGCTTCACGGCCACGAGGTGTTCGCATTAAAAAGCCTTCTTGAATTAGAAATGGTTCGTACACTTCTTCAATGGTTTCTCCGTTTTCTGAAACGGCTGTTGCTAAAGTGGTTAGTCCGACAGGTCCACCTTTGAATTTATCAATTAAGGTTGATAAAATTTTATTATCCATTTCGTCCAATCCATTTGCATCTACATTTAATGCTTTTAGGGCATAACGAGCAATTTCGATATCAATACTTCCGTTCCCTTTTATTTGAGCGAAATCTCGAACTCTTCGTAATAATGCATTTGCGATACGAGGTGTTCCTCTACTTCTTCCTGCAATTTCAATGGCTGCTTCTAAATCGATGGGTACGTTTAAAATTCCTGAACTTCTTTCTATAATTGTGGCTAATAATTCGGTGTTATAATAATGCAAACGACTTTGAATTCCGAAACGCGCACGCATTGGAGCCGTTAATAATCCAGAACGGGTTGTGGCACCGACTAAAGTAAACGGATTTAAGTTGATTTGTACAGAACGCGCATTGGGTCCCGATTCAATCATGATGTCGATTTTATAATCTTCCATGGCGGAATACAAGTATTCTTCCACAATGGGTGACAAACGGTGAATTTCGTCAATAAACAAAACATCACGCTCATCTAAATTAGTTAACAAACCTGCTAAATCACCTGGTTTATCTAAAACTGGACCAGATGTAATTTTGATTCCGACACCCAACTCGTTCGCTAAAATACTAGCTAAAGTGGTTTTTCCTAATCCGGGAGGACCATGAAAAAGGGCGTGATCCAACGCTTCGCCTCGCTGATTGGCTGCGGCAACAAATACTTTTAAATTTTCAAGCACGTGGTCTTGACCTGCGAAATCGTCAAAACTTAACGGACGCAATGCTTTTTCAATATCTATTTCTTGCGGTGTAAAACGCTCTTTGTTGGGATCTAAATTTTCATTCATGTTACAAATATAATATTAAGTTGGGAGTTGGGAGTTGGGAGTTGGGAGTTTTTTTATTTTTAAACATATAAGTCATATAAGTTTCTAAACACATAGGCACATAATTTGGTTTGCGAGTAAAGGCGCTCCGCTCATCATAGCGCATTTAAGTTTGGCACGCGGATTTTTAAACACAGATTTAAGAAATTTCTAAAATTTTAATAATTTCTCCAATCTGTGTTATTGATATTGAGTTGAGAATTTTATGATTGAAATACGGTTTCTTGCGTGAGGGATTGCAGTGGAGCTCTTTTTTGTTCCGTTTTTCTCGGTACAAAAAAAGCGGGAACGGAAAGCCCGACCCGAAGGGGCACGCCCAAATTAAAAATAATTGAATTTTAGCATTGCTATTGTCATTGATATTAAAAAAGTATCTTTGTAAAAAATTAAGCACATGATTATTTATAATGTTACCATAAACATTGACGAAAGCGCACACGACCAATGGTTAAATTGGTTAAAAACCAAACATATTGGAGAAGTTTTAGCCACAGGATGTTTTTACAAAGCGAAACTTTCTAGAGTTTTAGTGGAAGAAGAAATGGGCGGAACAACCTACTCGATTCAATATTCTGCAGAAAGCAATGAAAAACTTCAGGAATATTACAAAACCTATGCGCCTAAATTAAGAGAAGAAGGTTTACGTTTGTTTGGTGATAAAATGTTAGCTTTTAGAACCGAATTGGAAGTTATTAATGAGTTTTTTAGTAACGAAAACTAATTGGATTTACGAATTTCGATTTGGGATTTACGATTTGGGATTTACGATTTGGGATTTACGAAGTTTAAGAATAAAAAATAAAATTATATGTCAGTTAAAGCCAAAAAACATTTAGGTCAGCATTTCCTTACGGATGAAAGCATTGCGCAACAAATTGCCGATTCTTTGGTTGGCTCTAACTATAAGAAAGTATTAGAAATTGGTCCGGGAATGGGTGTTTTAACCAAATACTTATTGGAAAAACCATACGAAACTTTTGTGGTAGAAATTGACAAAGAATCTGTTGATTATTTACAAGCGCATTATTTAAAATTGGCGAATAATATTTTTTCTTTAGATTTTTTACGTCACGATTGGCAAACGGCTTTTAAAAACGAGCAATTTGCTATTATTGGAAATTTTCCATATAATATTTCTACACAAATTGTGTTTAAAACTTTGGAGCTGAGAGACCAAATTCCGGAATTTTCTGGTATGTTTCAAAAAGAAGTTGCGGAGCGAATTTGTAGCAAAAAAGGAAGTAAAGTGTATGGGATTTTATCTGTATTGGCGCAAGCTTTTTATGATGTAGAATACTTATTTACAGTTCCTCCAACCGTGTTTAATCCGCCACCAAAAGTTGATTCTGGTGTGATGCGAATGACACGAAAAGAGAACTACGAACTGCCTTGTGATGAAAAACTTTTATTTAAAGTGGTAAAAACTGCTTTTCAACAGAGAAGAAAAACCTTACGCAACAGTTTAAAAACTTTAAATTTATCAGATAAATTACAAGAAGATATTATATTTGCACAAAGACCAGAACAATTGTCAGTTGAAGAATTCATTGCTTTGACTCAAAAAATAGCTGCCGATGGAATTTAAAATCAGTAAAGAACTTATCACACAAATTGAGGATTTAATTCAACAAAATAACATTGTTGAGTTGGAAACGATTTTGCATGAAATTCACTTTGCTGATATAGCGGAAATTATGAATGATTTGGATACTTCCGAAGCCATTTATCTTTTCAACTTATTAGATTCAGAAATTACCGCAGAAATATTACTAGAATTGGATGAGGAAGTTCGTGAAAACATTTTACGAAGTTTATCAGCCAAAGAAATTGCAGAAGAACTTGACGAATTAGATACGGATGACGCGGCGGATATTATTGCCGAGTTACCACAATCTAAAAAAGCTCAGGTAATTTCGGAGTTAGAAGATGTTGAGCACGCTAAAGATATTGTTGACCTTTTACGTTATGATGAAAATACCGCTGGTGGTATTATGGCAAAAGAATTAGTGAAAGTCAACGAAAACTGGAATGTGTTAACTTGCGTGAAAGAAATGCGTCATCAAGCAGAAAATGTGACTCGAGTACATTCGATTTATGTAGTCGATGATGAAGATCGTTTGAAAGGGCGTTTGTCTTTGAAAGATTTATTAACAACTTCTACTAAAACACAAATTGGCGATATTTATATTAAAAAAGTAGATTACGTTCGCGTAGAAACTAAAGATGTAGAAGTAGCAAGAATCATGCAAAAATATGACTTGGAAGCCATTCCTGTTGTAGATGAATTAGGCAGATTGGTAGGAAGAGTTACGATTGATGACATTATCGATATTATAAAAGAAGAAGCGGATAAAGATTACCAATTAGCAGCCGGTATTTCGCAAGATGTTGAAGCGGATGATAGCATTTTTGAATTAACTAAAGCACGTTTGCCTTGGTTAGTTTTAGCTTTATTTGGTGGATTTATTTCGGTAAAGGTTTTAAGTATTTTTGAACCAACTATGGAAGGCCATAGAACGATTTTGTTTTTTACACCATTAATTGCGGCAATGGCTGGAAATGTAGGTGTACAATCGAGTGCGATTGTCGTACAAGGTTTGGCTAATAATTCTATTAATGGAAGTTTGTGGAACCGATTGTTAAAAGAATTATCGTTAAGCTTATTAAACGGAAGCATTTTAGCCGGTATTTTAATACTTGGTAGCCATTTCCTACTTGGCTATCCTTTCCTTATAGGAATTACCGTTTCTGTGGCTTTATTAACGGTTATTGTAATTGCTTCACTAGTTGGAACATTTATTCCAATTGTATTAGACAAATACGGTATCGATCCAGCATTAGCCACTGGCCCATTTATTACAACTAGTAATGACATTATGGGAATTATCATTTACTTTTCAATTGCAAGATTGGTTTTAGGAATTTAAGCTTTTTTTCATAATGGATTATTTTTTTATTCTTGATTTTTCTTATCATCAAGAACTTAAAGCGTATTTGCCTACACTATATATCAACCACACAAAGGAATTCAGGTATATAGAAAAAAAAGCTACACCTGAGGTTTTACAACATTTTGGAATAGAACCGAAGCAAATTAGTAAAGAAATCTCCAGAATATTCGAAATTCTGACGCTTTTACAACCCGAAAAACTACTAGAGCGATTTAACAAGAAAGTCAAAAAAGGGTCTTTCTTGGAAGATAAATCGTTAGCTACTTTTTATTTCCAATATTTAGATGATCGTATTGATGAATTACTTGTGCTTGCAAAAGGGCAACAAATTCAACTTACTTTAAATCTGTTTCACGAAAAAGATTTTATATCTAAAAAAATAACTTACACGGAAAAAGAGTATGATGTAAGTTTACATTTCAATAAAAAAGAAGATGGTTTATCGTATGAATTGTATTTACAACAGGAAAACGAAACGATTGTTCCTTGTGAAGTAACGATTCATTTACTTACAAACACTACCTTTTGGTTTGTATTAAACTCAGAATTAGTCCTTTTAAAAAATATTAATACTAATAAGTTAAAACCTTTTTTAAACAAAACTACAATTGAGGTTCCGCAACGCATTTTAGCCTCTTATTTTAATACATTTATAAAAGATATAGTTCAAAAAGTTGCCATTCAAACCAATGGATTTGAAATTATCCATCAAAACACACTTACTACTTGTACGATAGTTACTGAAGTAGATTTCTTTAAAAACAAACCTTATTTTTATTTAGAATTTGGTTATCACGATGTACGATTTAGTTCGGAAGAAAAACGACAAAAACAAGTTTCTATTGATTTTGAAAATGAGGAAATCAAAGTCACTCTTACAGAACGAAATAAATTAGAAGAAGCTGCACAAATTACTTTATTAAACAACTTTGAATTTAAAGATACAAAACAAGAAAAATGGCACTTAACTTCTACTACAAATTCTTTATATCAATATCTAGAAATTCATAAAAAAACATTAGAAAACTATAATTTTACTATTGGAACCTTTTTATATGGGACCAAGAAAATCAATGCAGCAGCTTATCAAATTCAAACACAAGTTGTAGAAAAAAATGATTGGTTTGATGTAAAAATCGGAGTCACCATAGGAGATTTTACGATTCCATTTGCAAAGTTTATTCCATATCTCGAACAGAAAAAATATACTTTCGAACTTCCTGACCAAAGTATATTTATGATTCCAGAAGAATGGTTTAGTAAATACAGTTCATTAGTGAAACATTTGGTTGTAACTTCTGAGGAAACAACAACCTTAGCGAAAACAAAAGTAGCATTACTAGAAAACACAGATTATTCAATAGAAAAACTGGAAAACCTACCAATAGCTAGCACTATAAACGCCACATTACGTCCCTATCAAGAAAAAGGAGTACATTGGTTACTACAATTGTTTCAAAATGGATATGGAGCTTGTTTGGCCGATGATATGGGTTTGGGAAAAACAATACAAATTTTAAGTTTTTTAGCCACAATACAAGAAAACAATTTATTAAAATCGGAAACAAATTCAACTATAGTGACTGATTTGTTTGCTACAATAGAACCACAAAAAACAAAAATAAAAGCGTTAATTGTAGCACCAAAATCATTATTATTTAACTGGTACCAAGAGAGTAAAAAATTTACTTCGTTTTTTCATTGCATAACGTATTTTGGTCCTACAAGAAAAACTATTATCAACAAGCTTAAAAACTATGATTTAGTTTTCACAACTTATGGCACACTGAACAAAGATGTGAAAGAACTGATGAAAGTAAACTTTAATTTTATTATTGTAGATGAAAGTCAAAATATAAAAAACAAAGAATCTATTTCATATAAAAACTTAGAGTCTATTCCAGCTTTACAAAAAATCATATTAAGTGGAACTCCAATTGAAAACTCTTTGTCTGATATATGGTCACAAATGCAATTAATTAACCAAGACATCTTAGGAAATTTTGGATATTTTAAAAAAAACTATTTAGATCCTATTGAAAAAAAGCAGGATGAAAACACGTTAAATGAATTGAAGAAAATATTGAATCCATTTATTTTACGGAGAACAAAAGAGGAAGTATTACATGAACTCCCTGAAAAAACAGAACAAATCATATACTGTGAAATGAGTTTAGAACAAGCGAAAGAATATGAAAAAGAAAAATCTAAAGCCAGAAATTCACTATTATCAATAGATAAAGACAAACCAGATCGCATACAAATTTTAAAATCGTTACTTAGGTTACGACACTGGAGTAATCATCCCAAATTAATCGATGAAAAATCTGAAATAGATTCAGGAAAATTTATTGAAATTACAAATAAAATAAATGTACTCATAGCCAAAAATAAAAAAGTATTGCTTTTTAGTTCATTTGTAAAGCATATTGCGATATATGAAAAATGGTGTAAAGAAAACAAAATTAGCTATCAAACATTGACAGGAAAAACAAAAAAAGAAACAAGAGAACAATTAGTTTATAACTTTCAACATAGAGAACAACCAAATTTGTTTTTTATATCGTTAAAAGCTGGAGAAACAGGGTTAAATCTTACACAAGCAAGCTATGTGATATTCTTAGATCCTTGGTGGAATCCTTACAAGGAAAACCAAGCTTTATCAAGAGCACATAGAATGGGCCAAACTGAAAAAGTAACTGTATTACGATTTATAACAAAGGACACAATTGAAGAAAAAATAATAAAACTTCAAGAAAAAAAGAAAATAGTAGGAACTTCTATATTTGATATAGACTTGGATGTAACTAACGAAATATTTGATACAATTGAAACCCTGATTTAATAAAATATAAAAACAAAAAAGTCCCAATTAAAATTGGGACTTTTTTGTTTTTATATTCTAGTGATGTAACTCAACTTCACCTTCTTTCATTGGTGTAGTTTGCGGCACAAAATCTTCATCATGACCTGGCTTACTGTAGTCATATGGCCAACGGTGTACTGTAGGTAATTCACCTGGCCAGTTTCCGTGAATATGTTCTACTGGAGCTGTCCACTCTAAAGTAGTAGAACGCCATGGATTCATTGGTGCTTTTTTACCTTTGAAAATGCTGTAGAAGAAGTTCCAGAAGAAAACCAATTGGAATGCTGCTCCTACTAAAGCAAATACAGTAATTAAGATGTTAGTATCAGCTAACTCATCAAATAATGGGAAGTTAGTGTTTGTATAATATCTTCTTGGTAAACCAGCCATTCCAATAAAGTGCATTGGGAAGAAAACTCCGTAAGCACAAACTGCAGTAACCCAGAAGTGAATATATCCTAATGTTTTGTTCATCATTCTTCCGAACATTCTTGGGAACCAGTGGTACACCCCAGCGAAGAATCCGTATAATGCTGAAATACCCATTACTAAGTGGAAATGCGCTACTACGAAATACGTATCATGCACGTTAATATCCAAAGTACTGTCTCCTAAAATGATTCCGGTTAAACCTCCAGTAATGAAAGTAGAAACTAAACCGATTGAGAATAACATTCCAGGGTTTAATTGTAAATTCCCTTTCCAAAGTGTCGTAATATAGTTAAACGCTTTTACAGCAGATGGAATTGCAATTAATAAGGTTGTAAATGTAAATACAGAACCTAAGAATGGATTCATACCTGAAATAAACATGTGGTGACCCCAAACGATTGTAGATAAGAATGCAATTGCTATAATAGAAGCAATCATGGCTCTGTAACCGAAAATAGGTTTTCTAGAGTTAGTTGCAATTACTTCAGACGTAATTCCTAAAGCTGGTAATAATACGATATATACTTCAGGGTGACCTAAGAACCAGAATAAGTGCTCGAATAAAACTGGAGAACCACCTTGGTAATGTAAAACTTCACCTTTAATGAAAATATCAGACAAGTAGAAAGAAGTTCCAAAACTTCTGTCGAAAATTAATAATAATGCTGCAGAGAACAATACTGGGAAAGAAATAACTCCAATAATAGCAGTTACAAAGAAAGCCCAAACTGTAAGAGGCAATCTAGTCATTGTCATCCCTTTAGTTCTTAAATTAATAACAGTTACGATATAATTTAAAGATCCCATTAATGAAGATGCGATGAAAATAGCCATAGATACTAACCATAAAGTCATACCCATACCAGACCCAGGAATAGCTTCTTCAATAGCAGAAAGCGGCGGATAAATTGTCCAACCTGCAGATGCAGGACCTGATTCTACAAATAAAGATGAAATCATGATAATACATGAAACGAAGAACATCCAAAAGGATAACATATTCATGAAACCTGACGCCATATCTCGCGCACCAATTTGCAATGGAATTAATAAGTTACTAAAGGTTCCAGATAAACCAGCAGTTAAAACGAAGAATACCATGATTGTACCATGTATCGTTACTAAAGCTAAGTAAATATCATTTCTCATAACTCCACCTGGAGCCATTTTTTCACCTAAGAAAATTTTAAAGACTTCAAAAGATTCTTCAGGCCATGCAATTTGCATTCTGAAAAACAAAGATAAAACTACCCCTATGATTCCCATTAATAAACCTGAAATTAGGTACTGCTTAGCAATCATTTTATGGTCAATACTAAAAATATATTTAGTAATGAAAGTGTCTTTATGATGACCGTGATCGTGTGACATAATAATTATATTATTTTTTGAATCTTGATTTATTTTTTTGCTACTACTTCTGCCATAGTTTTAGTAGAGTCTACTATAACTTTAGCTGCATCTGGAGCTAGTGCTGGATCAACTTTAGGAGCATTAGCTTCTTTAATTGTAGCCGCAAGAGTTTTTTGAGACGCTAACCATTTTTTGTAATCTGCTTCAGACTCTACAATAATTTTCAATTGCATGTTATAGTGAGAAGCACCACAAATTTTATTACATAATAATAAGTAATCAAATGTATATGGTTCTAAAGCTGGTTTACCTTCCGCAACTAATGCCTGAGATTTTTTAGCTCTAATTTTATTAATACCATCTACTTTTTTCATCATCATAGCTGTACCACGCATTTCCGCAGTTGTAAGTGTAGGAACAAAAGCAAATTCAGTTACCATACCAGGAACACAGTTCATTTGTGCTCTAAAATGAGGCATGTAAGCAGAGTGTAAAACATCTTGAGAACGCATTCTGAAATGAATTTTCTTACCTACTGGTAAATGTATTTCTGCTACAACTTTATCATCTTGTGATGCTTTATCAGACATGTCAACACCTAAAGTATTTACATCTTTAATATAACGTACATTGGCTTTACCTAAAGTATTATCATCACCTGAATAACGTGCTTCCCAAGCAAATTGTTTTGCATATAATTCAATATTGATTACTTCTTCATCTTCGTCAACATACATAATTTGGTTCCAAGTATATAATCCGTAAAGAATTAAAACTGCTAAAACGATAACAGGAATAATAGTCCAAATGGCTTCTAATTTATTGTTATCTGCAAAATATAATGCTTTCTGACCTTCTTTACCTCTATATTTAAAAGCAAAATAGTGTAATAAAAACTGAGTTAGAGTTTGAACAATGAAGATAATTACCATCGAAATGTTCATTAAACTATCTACTTCTTTACCATGCTCAGAAGCTGGCGTACTTAATACGAAACTTCCACATTTAACAAAAGAAATAATTGTAACTATGTATATAAATGCTACAAACGCAAACATTAAATATCCATTTATATTGTTGTCTCTATCATTAGCAACACCAGAGTCATCTCTTTTTGTTCCTAATTGCGTTAGACTAAATATCTTAGATAATTGCCATGCTGCAACACCTAATAAAACTATGATTAAAAGTATCAATAAACCGTTCATTTGTTTATTTCGTTAATTAATTATTAATAATGAAAATGTTTGCTTTCTTCTATATATGGATTTCCGTCAGACGATAAAGGAGCTTTTGTTAATGCAGTGAACACAACAAAAATAAACAATCCAGCGAAGAAAAGTACTGAACTTATTTCAGAGACACCAATAAACCATTGATCACCAACAGTTGCAGGCATAATCATGTTGAAGAAATCAACATAGTGACCTGCTAATATTACAATACCTGCCATAACAACAACCCATTGAAGGCGTTTGAAATCGGCATTCATTAATATTAATAAAGGGAAAACGAAATTCATAACTACCATTCCAAAGAAAGGTAAATTATAGTTTTCAATACGAGTTACAAAATAAGTAACTTCTTCAGGAATATTAGAATACCACATTAACATAAATTGTGAGAACCATAAGTATGTCCAGAATACACTGATACCAAACATAAATTTAGCTAAATCATGTAAATGAGATTTATTAACTTCAGGCAATAATCCTTTGTTTTTTAAATAAATAGTAGTTAAAGCAATAACTGTAATACCACTTACAAAGAAACTTGCAAATACATACCATCCGAATAAAGTACTATACCAGTGTGGATCAACAGACATAATCCAATCCCAAGACATCATAGATTCTGAAACAATAAAGAAAACTAAGAACATCGCAGCCGCATTATAGTTTTTTCTAAAGAATGACTGATCTCTAGTTTGATCTAATTTGATAGAATTCTTTCTTGAAACGTATCTGAATAAATTCCAACCAAACAAGAAAATTACAGCTCTAATTAAGAAAAAAGGCACATTTAAAAACCCAGTTTTACCAGCTATTATGTGATCATAATTTTCGCTTTTAGGATCTGCTATACCATCTGCCATCCATGTAAACATGTGATTGAAATGGAAACCTGCCAACAATAATAATACGAAAAATATAATAGAACCAGGCAATACATAAGATGTTATTCCCTCCATAACTCTAAATAGAATTGGAGACCAACCCGCTTGTGCAACCCATTGAATTGCATAGAAAGCTAAAGCACCAACTGCAATTAACATAAAGAAAATACATGCTACATATAATGCAGACCAAGGTTTGTTTTGTAATTGATGTTTTACGTGCTCAACGTGTTCTTTATGTTCTGCAGCGTGATCCACATTTTCTTTGTGAAATTTACTTACGTAAACATCACTTTTATGATTAGTTACTACAGGAGCAATTGCTTCTACAATAGAATCTGTTTCTGCATGAGCTGCAGTATCAACTGCTACGTGAGCTACTTCATGTGTTAAAGTATCAACACCTTCTGCTTTGTGAGATGTAGCTTCGTGAGAAGCATGTTCATCAACATTTGCATGTGCATCATGAGTAGCTTCAGAATGAGTGGCTGCTGCATGAGTATCGTGGTGTGCCCCACCATGATGAGCTTCTTGCTCTTTTAAAATTGCTTCAACATCTTCATTAGTTTTAGGCGCAGTCCAGAAACCGTAACCGATTCCTAAAATACCTAATACCATTAAGGCAAATGAAAAGCTTTTTAATCTACTAGAAAACTGGTACATATTTTTATTTTTTTCAAAAAAGTAATACTATTTTAATTCTGATTTTAGTTTCAAAACATAATCAGCAACTTGCCATCTTTCTTCTTTTGACAACTGATTAGCATGTGAACCCATTGAGTTTAAACCGTAAGTAACCACGTGAAACACGCTACCAGTAGTAATCACTCTATCTTTATAACTAGGCACCCCTAGAAATTTTTCTCTTTTTACTAAATTCCCTTTACCATCTCCAGCTTCACCATGACAGATTGCACAATAAATAGTAAACAATTCTTTTCCTCTTTCTGAATCAATTTGGTCAGCAGTTAAAGGGGAAACATTCGCTTTTGATGCTGCATATCCTTCAGGTGTATTTGGAATTTCGTAAGGTACAAAACCTTGCTTAATTGTTCCTGATGGTGGAATTTGACTAACTCTACCTTTTTCACCTGTTGGTGAGTTGAAAGCATTAGATTCTCCATAAGTTTCATAAGAAACAGGTTCATACATGTTTGGAAAAAACTGATAATTAGGTGCAGATTTATCAAAACAAGATGTCATTAGCAAAGATGCTCCTACTAATGTCAATATATTTAAAATACTTTTCATACTAATTAATGCTTTTCAATTACTTTAACTTCAACAGCTCCTGTGTTTTTAAAGAAAGAAACTAATTCTTCTTCATTTCCATGAACCCCAACTTCCATTAAAAAATGGTCATCAGTTGTTCTTACATCTGGGTTTTCAGCTTTTTTAAATGGCCATAATTTACTTCTCATATAGAAAGTAATAACCATTAAATGCGCAGCAAAAAAAACTGTACCTTCAAATAAAACAGGAACGAAAGCTGGCATGTTCTGAATAAAATCAAAAGATGGTTTACCACCGATATCTTGTGGCCAATCTTTAATCATTATAAATCTTAATAAATTAAAATATACAAACAGACCTGTGATACCATATAAAAATGCACATATTGCAAGTCTTGTTGCGGGTAAGCCCATCGCTTTATCTAGTCCGTGAACTGGAAATGGCGTATAAACTTCTTCAATGTGATAATGTGCAGCTTTAGTTTTGTGAACTGCTGCTAACAAAATATCATCGTCGTTATATATAGCGTGTACTACTTTATTACTCATAATTCTTTATATTAATGATGATCGTGTCCTTCGTGTCCATCATGACCATGGTTATCATGATGTGGTTTACTATCTCCTCTTTCTCTTTTGAAGTTATCTCCTGATGATTTTAAGATTGTTTTTACTTCTGCTTGAGCAATAACTGGGAAACTTCTTGAGTATAATAAGAATAACACGAAGAAGAAACCGATAGTTCCAATAAAAATACCTGCATCAACAAAAGTTGGTTGGAACATAGTCCAAGATGATGGTAAGTAATCTCTATGTAATGAAGTTACGATAATAACGAAACGTTCAAACCACATTCCTATGTTTACAACAATAGAAATAATAAAAGAGAATGCAATACTAGTTCTTAATTTTTTGAACCACATAAATTGTGGAGAGAAAACATTACAAGTCATCATTAACCAGTATGACCACCAGTAAGGTCCAGTTGCTCTGTTTAAGAAAGCATATTGTTCATACTCTACTCCAGAATACCATGCTACAAATAATTCAGTAATATATGCACAACCTACAATAGAACCTGTAATCATGATAATGATGTTCATTAATTCAATGTGTTGTACTGTAATATAATCTTCTAAACTAGATACTTTACGCATTACAATTAGTAACGTATTTACCATGGCAAATCCTGAGAATACTGCACCAGCCACGAAATATGGAGGTAAGATAGTTGTATGCCAACCTGGAATAACAGAAGTTGCGAAGTCAAAAGATACAATTGTGTGAACTGATAGTACTAAAGGAGTAGCTAAACCAGCTAAAACTAAAGAAACTTCTTCAAAACGTTGCCAATCTTTAGCTCTACCACTCCAACCAAATGAAAGTATAGAATATACTCTTTTATTGAATGGTGTTATTGCTCTATCTCTAAGCATTGCGAAATCTGGTAATAAACCTGTCCACCAGAAAACTAATGATACGGATAAATACGTAGAGATAGCAAAAACGTCCCATAATAATGGAGAGTTAAAGTTCACCCATAATGATCCGAATTGATTCGGTATTGGTAACACCCAGTAAGCTAACCATGGACGCCCCATGTGAATAATAGGGAATAAACCCGCTTGAACTACTGAGAAAATTGTCATCGCTTCTGCAGAACGGTTAATGGCCATTCTCCATTTTTGACGGAACAATAATAATACAGCCGAGATAAGTGTACCAGCGTGACCAATACCTACCCACCAAACGAAGTTGGTAATAT
>CAYWVV010000007.1:0-74645 GCA_964461805.1 uncultured Flavobacterium sp. | reverse complement strand
TTTTTGATTAGAACAATATTAACTGACCTTGTTGCGTTAAGGTCTTGAATCCGCCGGATTTTTAGAACTTGAGTTTAATAAATTGTTTTTTAAATAGTTAGTGCTAAAGCCTAAAGCGCCATTTATAATATTCATTTTTAATCCAGGAGAAGTAATTGCATCTTCTATTGAATTTTTAATTAGATTAATAGGCTTAAAACTATCAATTGTACTGTGGTATTGTTCTTTAAGAATTAAAAAGTCTGTAGCTTGTTTGTTTCTTAATTGGGCAATTTTTAGTGCCAATTCTTCTTTTTGATTTATTGTTTTCATAAGGCATCATCATTATTCATTTTGCTGATAATGAAATTACTAACGGGTTTTTTAATCCATTCATTTTTAAAGATAAAAAGTAGTATTAAAATAAGCAAATACACAAATCCCACAGCAAAAAAACCGTAACATACTTCACCTAAATACGCACCTAAAAAAAAGGCTATTCCAATATTAAGGAACAATAAAAACAGCACAACAATAAAAGTTATAGCTACTTTTACGGCTAAATCTGAAAATATATCAGCTGATTTGTAAACTGCTTCATATTTACATAATTCTAGTGTCGTTTTGCTATAAATTTCTGCTTTTTCAATCAGTTTTTCAATTGTTGTTGTGTTGTTTTCCATGATAATTTAAGTTTTATTTTGAATTTACCACATTTTTGGCATCTTCTACTAAAGTTTCATATTTACCCGTAACATCTTCGTATAAACCATCAAATTTGTCTTTTAAATCGTTGGCATATCCTTGACTTTTATTCATAATTCTCTTTCTTGTTTTTGAACCTTTAGCGGGTGCGAATAAAACCCCTAATAATGCTCCAATTCCAATTCCTAATACAACGCCTGCGGCTGTTTTTCCTGATTCCATAATTTTATTTTTTATTGATTTTTATTTATACTTTTCTTCCTTGAATTAGTCTTAATAATATTGCAATAATGGCAATAACTAATAAGACATGAATGATTGATCCGGCACTATATGCAAAAAATCCAATAGCCCAAAAAATGATTAAAATAATTGCGATTGTGTATAATAAATTGCTCATGATATTTATTTTTTTTGTTAACTGTTACGTCTTTCAATGCAATACCGAGTGCTGTCATATCAGAGTTGAATTCACGTTTAAAAGAAGCCCAATCTGTTTGATTATTTTCATAATTTGAGATTTTGGTATTTAAAGCCTTATTTCTATCTTCTAATGTTTCAATATTTTTTTTATAAGTGGTATCAAAAGTAGTTCCGGGCTTATTCATAGCTTTTTTCAAGGCAATAATTCGAGCTTCATTTTCAGCAATTGTGGTATTGGCTTCTGCTTTAAACGTTTGCCATTCTGCATCGTTTGCTTTTGTAATAGCATCATTATTTATGTCTTCCTTCACATCATTTAAGTTTTCCTTTGCGTCTTGTACATTTGCAACGGCATCTTCCTCTTTTTCTGTATTTGATTTACAACTTGTAAATACACTTCCTACCATAAACGTTGTCACAGCAAAAAATAAAATTTTTTTCTTCATTGGGTTGGGATTTAAATGTTATAATTTTTCAATTATCATTTGTAATTCTTCTTTAGATTTACCTAAAGTGATTTGAAGTTTTCCTAACATTTCATCTTTTTTTCCTTCTACAAATAACAAATCATTGTCTGTTAATTGCGCAAATTTTTGTTTGAGTTTCCCTTTTTGTACTTCCCAATCTCCTTTTAATTCTGTAGTGTTCATATTTATAAATTTTAAATTAATAAAGTCTTTTTTTATTTACTTTGGATTAGAAACGAAATCTTACTCCTAATGCGATGTCTGGTCCGAAACTGTTTTCTCTGAATGAATCTGAATTAAAATATAATTCGGGTCTAAAATCTAAAGAAAGCTGAATAGGAAAATCAAAATTATATTCAACACCTAAGTCTCCAGCAACTAAAGCAAACGCTCCATTATCACTATTGTTATTTTGGTCATAACTCCAGGTTCCAACTCCACCACCAACTCCGGCATACCAGTTGAATCCGCCATCAATATTCCAAACCCATTGGTATAAGCCTACTAATTTTACAGCGTCCACATCATTACTGTTTCTCCAACCTAAATCTAATTCTAGTCTGTTATTATCTGTTAATTTTCTTTGGTAGGAAAGTTCTCCTCCAAATCCATCATTATCGCCTAAACGCAATCCTAATGCATTTTTTGAAGTGTTTTGTGCTTGAGCGCTAAATGACAATCCGATTATCAAACTAGCAACTAAAATAATTTTTTTCATAAGTAAAATTTAATGTTATTTTATATTAGTAAAGGTCTTCAATAAGAAGCTGTTAAGTATTATAGAATTCAAAAGAAAACTTATAATATTCATAGTTTACACTTGATTTTCTATGTTGATTTCTTTCATTGCTTTGTTGAGTTCTTCTTCTTTAGTTTCTTCTGCTTCAATATATTCTTTTGCTAAATCCATAATCTCTTTTTCTGTTTTTTGATTGGTGTTTAGTACTGAATTATTTGCCATTTCATGAGAAGAGATCAATTCATTCATTTTTAAATGTACTAATGCAGAATACCTGTTGAAAGATTTTTGAATAATGAATAAGCTTAAAAATGTAGTACCGAAAATGAAATCGCCAATATTTTGATGTAAATCATTTGATTTTAATAGGGTAGAAATCCACCAAAATAAAACTAAAATACAAGCTAAAATAAAAGTGATAGAATTGCCTAAAATTTTAGTGGCTAAAGACACTAGTTTTTCAAAATTGCGTTCCACATTAAAATAAAACTCTTTCATGTTAATTGATATAGAAACAATCATTTACAAAAGCAATTTGCTCATTATCTGAAAGTTTATCTGTGTTTTTCAAAGTGAATGCTACATTTGAAAATTTGGCATCTGCTTGTAAAATATTTAATAATTCTGTTTTTGCATTGGTGGAACCAAATAATAAAACGGAATCATAGTTTAACAACTCTTTTCTAAGTTTTAAATAAAATTTTTGCTGCATATCTTGTTCTTTATTATGCAAATGGCTTTCTCCTTTTTGTAAAATTTTTTCTTTTTCGAAATGATTAAATTCAGATTTTATTGTTTTTATTGCTTCAGCTGAATTAGAGTATTCAATTATGTTTGCCATAAAATGATCCATATACACCGCTATTTTTTTTATTGTTTCCATGGGTTAAGATTTTAAAAGTTATTAATTAAACTACTGTGATTTGGTGCGTATTTACGAAGTAAATCTTCCAAAGAATCATAGTAGTCTTTAAGAATTTTGATGTTGATTTCTGGATTTTCTAAATTTGGAATCGTTTGAGGCATTTCGTTTAAAAATTTCATTAATTCAGGAAATTCATTGCGAATGGTCATCGTAATTTTTACAATATTTTTATTGAGTTCGGCTTCTGTTTTCATAATCAATCATGAATTAAAAAAAAGAGAAAGTCTAAAATTGCAGATTTTAAATAATAAACTCATTTGTCAAGATACTACCAGGTTGATTTTTGATAACAACTTGTAGTATTATACAGTTTCACTTACTTTTTGAAATTGAATAACTTTAAGACTAACTCTTTTTATATCATCTCAAATTTAGCTTGATTTTAAGGTTGCATTGTTACAGAATACGATCGAAATCTTATAAAATTCATAGGTTTTCTAAAATAAAAAAAAGAACAGCTCCTTAAAAACTGTTCTTTTTTTATTATGTATTTGAAGTAAATTATTGTGCTGGAAGTAGGTCTATCACAACGGTTCTGTTATAAAAACGTTCTTCTGGATATTTGTTTTCAAACGGTGATGTACTTTCGTTTTCACCATTGCCAATCACTTGAAACTTCACATCAGTTCTGCTAGATTTCGCTAGGCTTTTTTCAATAATGCTTTTCACGTCATTGGCTCTTGCTAAAGATAATTTCTGATTATAACCTTCTTCACCAATAATATCTGTATACCCTTTTATAACTACCGTTCCACCAATTGGAATTTTTGGAGTAACAATTTCCGTTAAATACTTTTCATAAATAGCAATCGATTTGGATTCATTAAATTCATAAATCACACTAAATCGAATGCTTTCTTGTACTTTAGGCGCAACATAAGGTAAAATATAAACCGTTGCATCTTTAGTTATTGTTTTATTAGTTAAAGTTGTGCCAGTCATTTTAACACTAAAGTTACCTTGTTTTTGATTTTGTAAGATTAATTTTCTAGAAATAATCGTTTTATCATCTGTATAAGGTCCGAATTTTTTCACTTTACCATTTTCATCTTTCAATTCTAAAAACCAAGTTGAAAAAACTTCTTTAGAACCAGCTACATTAAAAGTAATAGCATCTGTATTTGAATTTTGACTTGAAGTATAAATTTCAATAGGTTTTAATGGTGCATCACCACTTTGAAATTCCATTAACAATTCAGAAGAATTACTTTCTATTGTAACTCTTTGGTCACCTTCACGAAGTAAAAGTAATTCATTAGTTCCACCAGGTTGTTCAGAAGCAATACTAGGTTTTGTTCTTCCTTCAATTACGATTCGAGAAGAAGCAATACCAAAAATAGAAGTTAAATAATTTTTAACACTTTGAGCCATAGCCCGACCATCTTCAGGGCCTTTTTCAGATGAACCCACTAATTTAATCGTTGATGAAGGATTTTTTTGCATTCTATCCCCTAAAATATTAATTACATTATAGTATACGGTCATTTGTCTTTCTGATCGACCAGAAATTGAATTTGAAGAAGAAAATTGAACTTGATCTTCTTTGAAATCTTTTACTTGATCTTTATTTAATACTACATAACGACTAGGGATTTCTGTTGAACCTACATTAAAAAAGATGTAATTTCTTAATGGGAATACTTCTCTAACTCTGTTTTCTACCAAAATGTTTTCTGGTTGATTCACAGAAAACTGAACTTCACCGTCTGCAACATTCGCATTTTCGATTGGTTTTCCACCTCCTAATTTTAAAGCAAGTCCTGCTCTAATAGTTGTTAAATTCCAAGTTTCTATTGCTCTTGGATTTTGTCCGAAATAAGGTTGAAAAGTAACAAATGGCGACAGTACAAATTTCGTTTTTCTATTAGCTGAAGATAAAGGAATGTCATACCCCATACCAATTTGCATGGATAAAATTGTTTTTTCTACGTCACTAAAATCACCAGTTACATCTGGATTAGGAGTTTGTGCTGGAAAAGCAGGATTGATTCCTTGTTCGTATACAAAAGATTTGTCTAAGTTAAAAGCCAATCTTGGTCCACCATAAACATAAAAGTTAGATTTAAACGGCGCCAATCTTATGCTTGGTTCAATTGTTAAATAACTCAATTTTGTTGATAAATCAGCTGGACAATTACAAGGAGTAATTACTTGATCGAATTTTCCTCTTCTACTATCATATCCAGCTTGAAACATAAATCCTACATACGAATTTGGTCGGTGGAATTCTACAAGTGGTGCTAAGTATAATCCAGCTCCAAAACCATCATGAAAGGCGGTGGGTGGTGTAAAATTTTCATTCAGAACCTGAGTGGAACCTCGGTAAAAATTAAAATTCGCTCCAGCTGCTGCTCCAAACCACCAAGATGGATTTGAATATTGCACTTCTTGTGCATGTACTGAAGTTAATGTTGTTACACTCAACAAGGCTGATAAAATAAAATATTTCAAAGGCTGTCTATTTAAGGACCATGCTTGGCATGGTCCTGTAGTTAATTTAATTTTTGATTTCATTATATTATGAATTAAGGTTTGTCTATTATATTAGTACTTGTCATAACTACAGCACCATTTCTCGCTAACATTCTTCCTACAGCAGTTGCGTTAGGTCCCATTGTTATTGAAGTTAAGGCTAATACATTTCCTTTAAAAGCCGTGCCGTTACCGATAGTTGCAGAACTACCTACTTGCCAAAATATGTTTTTAGCTTGGGCACCACCACTTAAAATAACACTTCCACCTGCGCCACCAACTGTTGTAAAGTCGGATGCTATTTGGAAAATCCAAACGGCATTAGCATCACCTTGTGCGTCAAGAGTTAAATCGCCAGATTGAATTAATAAAGTTGAAGTTGATTTGTATATTCCTGGCGCTAGAGTTAATCCGCCTTGATCACCAGAAACAGTTGCTGGTGCAGGAGAAGTTGCTGCTTCAGCGAACAAATATGCATTGGTTAAATCTTGTTTTGCTTGAATTAACATAGCGGCTACTCCAGCTGGAGCTACATCATCTGATGCATAAATAGCACCATTTACAATAATTGCAGGAGGAAATCCAGTTACTGAAGAACGTACACCAGGACTAATTCCAACATCCATATTGTGAATTTCACTAAAACCAGCGTTATTACTAATTCCAACACCAGCTAAAATTCCAAATCTATCTGCAGAATTTAAATCAACAAATGGCGGATTTGAAATAGTATTCGTGTTGAAAGTCCAAACATAATTATTAGCTAAAGCTACATTCGCTACATTTTTAGCACCAGTTGTAATAGTTGCTGTATAGGTGGTGTTGTTAGATAAATTACTAGAAGGTGTGAAAGTTGCTGTAGTACCACTATAAGTTACAGAACCTAAAACTGTTGAAGTTCCAATTTTTACAGTAAATGTTGTTCCTGTAATTGTTAAGGGATCCATTGGCATATTAAATGTTGCTGTAATAATTTTAGATAAAGCTACACTTGATTCGGTATTAAACGGATCTACTGACACTACAATTGGAGCTGATATACTGCCTGTTGTAAAGTTCCAGATGTAATCGTTAGAAAGAGCAACTCCAGCAGTATTTTTAGCCCCAGTTGTAACCGTTCCAGTATAAATTGTATTGGCTGTTAAGGGCAAAGTTGGAGTAAATGATGCAATTGTTCCGCTATAAGTTACTGTACCCGCAATTGCAGTTGTTCCTTGTTTTAAAGTGAATGTTGTTCCATTAATAGTTGTAGGATTCATGGCTGTATTGAAAGTTGCAGTAATAATTTTATTTAAAACTACACCGGTTTCATTATTTGCAGGATCCGTTGAAATTACAAGTGGTTGTAAAGTTGTACCAGTACTAAAAGTCCAAATATAGTCTTCTTGCATGGCATTTCCACGTGTGTCTTTTACTGCAGTTGTAACTTTACCAATATAAGTTTTGTTAGCTACAAGATTAACAGTAGGAGTAAAAGTTGCGGTATTTCCTGAATATGTGATAACTCCAGCAATATTAGTAGTTCCATTTACGATTGTAAATGAGGTTGCATTTATTGTTCCAGGATTCATTTCCTCATTAAAGGTAACTGTAATTACTTTATTTAAGGCAACACTAGTTTCTCCATTTGTTGGACTAGTAGCAATAACTTCTGGGCAAAGTCCTATAGTTTCTTGAAAATCATCTTCTGAACAAGCACCAAATAAGACAACAATTGACAATACAATTGCTGTTAATAGTTTTTTTCGTTTCATGTTTTTAATTTTAATTATTAATATGAAACAAAGTTGGGTTGAAAACGAGTAAATTATGTTGTGTTTTATTGTTTAAAACTTGTGAAATTCATAGGTTTTAATTCCCTGAAACCATTGTTTTTTTCTTTTCTAATGCTTTTTCTTTTTTCTTAAAATACCCACGAAGTAAAAAGTTATGTTTTGCTGCTTCTTCAATTTCTAGTATGTTTTTCGAGGCTTTTTCAATGTTTATAAGTGAAGAATCTAAGGAAGTTGCCAATCGTTCATTGGTTACTAATTTGGATAAGATACCTTTATCTGAATTTAGTTTTTGTGTAAATACTTCAAATTCATCAGAGCTTTTTTCTAAATTATCTAATGTTTTTTCAATAGAATTAACATATTTAGGATTTGTCATCAATCTAGATAATGTTCCGTTTTTATCATTCATTTTTGTGGTAAAAACAAGAAACTCATCGGAACTTAGCTTTAAATTGAGTAACATTTTTTCAATGTTTTTTGCAAATTCTTCATCTGTTAAAACTTTGTTTAATGCTCCTTTTCCATTATTGATTTTAAAACTAAATTCAGAAAGTTGTTGGGTAATAATTTCAGCATTATCTACACTTTTTCTTAATCCTTTCATTAAATCTTCTAGTTCTACAGCTTTTACAGAGCGAATGGTTGAGTTGTCACTTACCATTTTATTTGATGTGGTTCCGGGAGAAATGGTCAATACTTTATCGCCCATTAATCCATCTGAACCAATACTAGCAATAGCATCTGTTTTAATGTATTTTTGAACTTCTTCTTTAATAATTAAATTAACAACAACTGCCGAATCAGAAATGAACTCAATGTCTTTTACTGTTCCCACATTAATTCCTGAAAAACGCACATTATTTCCTATTTTTAAACCACTAACATTTTTAAAATGTGATTTTAATCGAAAAGTATTGCCAAATAAATTTTTGTTACTTCCTATGAAATAAATTGTAATCATAAATAAGACGAAGCCTAAAATGACAAACAGTCCTAATTTCCATGTGTAATTTGTGTTTTTTGTCATGGTTTTATTTTTAAATTAAATGAAAAAAGAGCGCACCCATTCGTCCGTGCTTTTTTCTAATTCTTCATATGTTCCTTCAGCGTGAATTATGCCATCATTAAGAATCATGATTCGGTTTCCGGTTAGTTTGGCGCAAGCCATATCGTGTGTAATAATGATAGAGGTAGTTTTGTATTTCTTTTGAACCGACAAAATTAATTCGCTAATTTCTCTTGAAGTTATAGTGTCTAATCCTGATGTAGGTTCGTCGTATAAAATAATTTCTGGTTTGATGATTAAAGTTCTTGCTAAGGCTATTCGTTTTCGCATTCCACCAGATAATTCTGCAGGCATTTTATCAATGGCTTCTTCTAAACCCACATTTGTTAAAGCTTCGATAATTTTATTTTCAATTTCCTCTTCAGTAACTTCTTTCGTATGATGTTTTAAGGTGAAAGCTAAATTTTGTCGTACTGACATAGAATCGTATAAAGCACCATTTTGAAACATAAACCCTATTTGTTTTCTTATAGAATTGAGTTCGTTATTTTTTAATTTTGTGATGTCGGTATCAAACACTTTAATTTCACCTTTATCTGCTTCGACTAATCCAACAATACATTTAATCGTAATTGATTTACCTGAACCAGAACGTCCTAAAATAACTAAATCTTCCCCTTTAGTAACGGTTAAATTCACGCCTTTTAGTACTTCGTTTTCGCCAAATGATTTGTACAAGTTTTGGATAGAAATAATTACTTCTTTAGTCATAATTTCTAAAAGAATAAATCTGTTATTTGAACCGCTAACATGTCAATAATAAAAATTGAAAGTGATGCCGCAACAACAGCTTCATTGGCAGCAATACCTACACTTGCGGTTCCGTTTGAAGCATTAAATCCTTTGTAACATCCAATTAAACCAATGCAAAAACCAAAGAAGAAAGTTTTTATTACGGCAGGAATCAAATCTAAAAATTCTAAATGTTCAATGACATCTGAAAAATACCGATATATACTCATATTTCCGCGGACGTTGTATCCAATATAACCGCCAAAAATCCCCACAAAATCGGCGTAAATTACCAAAATAGGGAGCATTAATGTAGTGGCTAAAATTCGGGTAACTACTAAATATTTATACGGATTTATGGCCGAAACTTCCATAGCATCAATTTGTTCGGTTACTTTCATGGAACCTAATTCGGCACCAATTCCGGATGCAATTTTTCCTGCACAAATTAATGCTGTTATTACGGGTGCTATTTCTCTAACTAAGGATAAAGAAACCATACTTGGCAACCAACTTTCTGCTCCAAATTGAATCATGGTAGGCCGAGATTGTATCGTTAAAACCAAACCCATAATGAATCCAGTTATAGAAACTAATGGCAAAGATTTGTAACCAATTGCATAACATTGTCTAAAAAACTCATTGATTTGAAAGGGAGGTTTTAAAATTTCTTTAAAAAACCTTCCTGTGAATAAAGAGACATTTCCAGTGTCTATTAAAATATTTTTTACGTAAGATTGCATTTTTAGGAGTTTAATTTCCATAAATTATAATTCAGAATAGCGGCAAAACAAACCCAAGAAATGTAGGGTACTAAAAGCCAAGCGGCAGTTTTTGAAATTTCTGAAAACCTAAAAATGGTGATAATTATAAGAACAATCATTATAATTATTTCTAGTAACGCCCATATTGGCGAATGAAATTTAAAGAATAAAATAGTCCACCAAAAATTTAAAAATAATTGTGATGCAAAAAACAACATTGCTTCAAACTTCATAGGTTCCGTGGCATTACTTTTCCAAACCAGCCATAAAGAAATGGCCATAAGTAAATATAAAACCGTCCAAACAGGGCCAAATAAATAACCTGGCGGATTCCATGAAGGTTTAACAATGGTTTGGTACCAAGCATTGTTTTGAGTTGTAGTTAATAACCCCGAAATTATTCCTGTTAATTGACAAATTAATATGCATGTTGCTAATTTCCAATTGTTTGACAGTAAAGATGTTTCCATGTTTTTTGTTATGAAGACCTGTGTAATTTATAAAAATTAGCAGATAGTTAAAAAAATCTTATTTTGAAAGTGCTAAAACAATTTAGTTTCATTACTTTTTCTCTTTTCAAAAAATGTATTTACTCGGTTTTTTTTTTGCTACTTATTAAAGTGCGTAAGTGTATGATAGTTTCGTAGTCTGATTTTAATATTTCGTAATGTTTATTTAGCATATTTTGTTCTTTGGAATTGATATCGTTAACCTCTTGAATCAGAACGTTTTTGTAAGTTTCAAGGGCTACATTTTCACCATATTTACAGGAATCTAAAATTGCTTTTCTGTTGTTACACGTTAAGGCGACTTTAACTTCCATCCAAACCCGAAAAAATTTACCAGTAATTCTGGTTCCTTCATTGGGTATTCCGTTAAGTTTACTTACTTCCACAATTAATTCTTTTCTACAGCGCTCACTAGTTTTTATAAAAGTAGAAAACAACGATTTTAAATCGCTTTCATTTGTTTCATTACTAGCAGTTTTATATCCTTCAATTCTGTCGTTATTGATTATGATTAATGAATTTAAAACCTCAATTGTATGTTGTCCTGTTGTGTTTTCCATTTTATATAATTTAATTACGAATACCTTTTGATCCTGTAAAATTCAATATAATCCGAAAATAAAGTGTTATACAACTTTTTTAAGAACTTGCAAGATTCACAGATTTGTTATTCTGTAAAAATTTCTTTTGCTAATTCTTCATCTAAATTGTAAACATCATTTCTAAAATTCAAGTTACTATTAGAATCCACCCAAGATGTAAAATAAGCAATATAAACGGGCATGTTAGGTTGGATAGATATTCCAGTTTCAGTATCCGTTTTTAAAACTTCATCTACTTTTTTTTGTGTCCAAGTTTTGTTTTTTTTCAATAAATACATCATTAATTTTTTGGGATTTTCGACACGAATACAACCATGACTAAAATCTCTTTCATTGCTATCAAATAATCCTTTTGAAGGTGTGTCATGCAAATAAATACTATAGCTGTTTGGAAAAAGAAACTTCATTTCGCCTAAAGCGTTACCTTTTCCTGGTTTTTGCCTGATGATAAATGGAACTTTATTTGTGGTGTATTTGTTCCAATTAATATTTGATTCCTTCATGGCTTCACCTTTAAATGAAACGACTTCCATATTGTTTTTTGATAGATAATTTTTATCTCTTTTTATTCCAGGTATAATTTCACTATTGATAATGCTGTTAGGAATATTCCAATACGGATTTAGCATAATTCTGGAAATATTTCCTTTAAAAATTGTGGTTTGTTTCGCTTCTTTTCCAACAACCACATTCGTTTGCCAGAATACTTTTTTATCCTTAAAAACGTGCAGTTTATATTCTGGAATATTTACTAATATATAATCGTTTTCAACTTCAATAGGTACCCAACGTAAGCGTTCTAAATTTACTAACATTTGTTTGATTCGAAAGTCGACAGTTTTATTCATTTCAACAATCGTTTTAGTGTCTAAAATTCCAGTTTCAGGTAATCCTAAACGTTGTTGGAAATTAGAAATAGCTATTTTTAAACTTTCTGTAAATACAATTGTTTTGTCATTTAATTTTAAATCTTTAGATAAAAACAAACGCTGTTTTACTTCAATTAAACACGAATCTGATTCAGTGATTGAAATTGTCTTTTTGTTAGTTTTTATGATTGGAAATCCGCCTTTTTTCTTGATGTCTCGATATAGTAAAAGCTTTTCTTTTAGTTTAGAATAATACTTATTTACAGGTTCGTAATTGGTGTCATTTTCGTCTTTTAAAATTAAAGATTCTAACATCACTTGAAAATTCTTTTTACTTCTTGGTATAAACCACTCCAATTGTCGTGGTGTTTTGTTAATTCCAGAAAATGCTTTGTCTGAGTATTTAAAAAAAGTTGTGGTTAACAGTAATTCTAAATTTTCTCTTTGTTTTTCATCTATTTTCGATTCATTATTACTCATTTTAATGATGGTAAGTAATGTATCTAATTGTGCGTTTTTAAATGTTTTGTCGTTAAATGCGTTTGTGTAATTTTGCAATTGATTTTGAAAGTTAGGTACGGCTTGAGTCATTCCTTTTTTGGTGAACCAAGCATATTGAAACGCTCTATTTTTATAGAACAGATTCACTTCTTTTTTTATTTTATCACTTTCAGGATTTGTTTTGAAAAAAGCTTCAATTGTTGTGTTTTCCAGGGTTAAATCCGTGTATTTTTCTTCGGTTGTTTCTTTTTTACAACTGAAAAACAGAAATAAAACAAGTACAAGTAAACACGATTTTTTCATTTGATTTTTATTTTATTACAGTTGTATTGGAATCATTTTCAAATTCGAAATGCACTTCAGAAGATATTGGAATACTTAATGCTTTTGAAACAAAACAATTTTGTTCAGCATCTTTAGTAATTGTTGCAAATTCTTCGGCGCTTATTCCAGGAACTGCTCCAGAAATTTTCAGATGCATGCTCACAATTCCAAGATCATTCATTGTTAAAGTAGCTGATGTATCTAATGTGTTGGGTGTAATTCCTCTGGCGTTGAGTTTAGCGCAAACCGCCATTGTGAAACAACCTGCGTGTGCTGCCGCTAGTAATTCTTCTGGATTGGTGCCTTTTGTGCCTTCTTCAAATCTTGTTTTAAAACTATATGTAGTATTTTCTAAAACACCACTTTGTGTTGACAACGTTCCGTTTCCTTCTTTTAAATTTCCTTCCCAATGGGCATTTGCAGTTCGTATCATGGTTTTGTTTTTTAAATTTTATTATTTGACATCTTCTAAATCTGTTTGATTGTCACTTCCGCTGTAAAGATTATTTTCTTCATCTTCACTGCCAATATTTTCTTGTTCGTCATCTAATTCAGAACCAGGAACATCTAAGTCGTTTCCAGATGTATCTTGTTTGAGATTTTTTTCATTCCACATAGGATGTTTTTCAATTTTGATAGTTTCTTTCTTTTTTGAAATGTTTTCAGGATCAATATCAAATTCTTTATTGAATTTATTGTAAATATCTTCATCAACTGGATAAGTTGGGTAGCCGTCTTTTTTATCTAATTGTTCGTTAGCAGCTTTTGGAAATTTTTCTTTCTTGCTCATGATTCACTAATTAAGATTTTTTGAATTCTTGCTCTAAAATTTCTTTCTTGTCTTTGTATTCCGATTCGGTTATACTTCCATTTGCATATCTTTTTTTCAAAATATCAAATGCCGAATCTTTTTTACGTCGTTGTCCTGGAATATCGTAAGGAATAGCAAAAATCCAAAACAATAAAACCACCCAAATGGCCCACCAAATAATGTTCATTCCGTAATAATAATTTTCGTAGTTCATCACTTTTGTTTTAAAGGTTGTGTTTTTTTTAGCTTAAATATCTTCCTAATATCCAAGTAATTGTTTCATGTTGTTGTAAAATTCCTGTCAGTAAATCAGCAGTTCCAGCATCATGACATTCGTTGTTACAGATGTCAATATCTTTTCTTAATTCGTAAATTATGGTTTTGTGATCGTTTAACAATTCTGTTAACATTACATTTTGAACCGGATATTTATTAGGATGTTCTACAATTCGTGTAAGCAATGAAAATTCATGCATGGTACCAATTGTTTTTCCACCAAGTTTGCTAATACGTTCTGCTACAGTGTCAATAAGTTGTTCTAATTCAGAGTATTGTGCTTCAAATAATTTATGTAATTCCATAAAACTTTGTCCCGCTACATTCCAATGGAACTTTCTTGTTTTGATGTAAAGTGTCATTTCATCTGACAAAACAATGGCTAATAAATTGATGCTTTTTTCTAATTCTCCTTCGGATAATCCAATTTTTGGTATCATATTATTTAATTTTCGTTAAAAATGGCTAATTCATTATTTACAGCTTGAACTTCTGAACAACTTATAATAAGTTGTTCAATTTCATCTTTAATTTCATAAGATGCTACAATTCCTTTTAGACTAACTTCTTTATTAGTAACTTCAATTATGATGTTGCTGATTTTTAAATTTTCCTTCAATTTGTTGGCTAACTTATCTCTTAAAATTGTATTGAAATTCATTGTTGTAATGGAATTAGTATAAGTATAAAGTTGCCTCTTTTTGAAGGTTAAAATGTTATAGAATTTATTTGAAAAGTTTTAAAATTCCTAGATAGAAATCATTCCAATAAAAACTAGAAAGCCAACGACAATAAATAAAAAGACGAGATAGATGAAAAATTGACTTACACTATATTTCATTTGTAAATAATTAGCTGGGTAGGTTACGATTTCAAATAGCGTGGTGCTTAATTTCTTTTTTACACCTTTTTCTTTAAGTAAATAATTATCGGCTTCTTTTCTGTGAAAGTCAATTGCGGAATAAATTTCTTCGTTATTGGAAAGAATTATTACTTTTGTTTTTTTGTTGATTGTTTTAATAAATTCAACAATTTTGTTTCCTTCATTTCCAAAATAATCGTAATCTAAAACGACTACGCTTGTGTTTTCATCTACTTTTGATAATGCCGTTACCGAATCAGTGAAAGTAGAAATGTTGAAGACCGTTCCAAATCGAGTATCCAAAAATTCATGTAATTTCATGGCATTTTCAGGATTGTCTTCCACTATAAATAAATTTTGTGTTTGATTTGTCATACTATTTTGTTTTTAAAGTGAATCGTTATCACCGAATTCGTTCATTTTCTTTTTTATCGATTGCTTAGATTTTGCAGAATTTTCTTTAGCACTCGCTGCTTCATTTTTTTTCTTGTCGCTTTTTTTTGGTGCGAACGTGTGTTGTTTTTTAGTTGCCATGTTTTTAAATTTTACTACTTTGATTTTTATTTAATTTCTTAGGATGATTTATACGTATTGATTTGCTTGCTTTATTTTTTTTAACGAAATATTTTTCAATAGTTAATCGCGCCATTAAATAACTTACTGTTGATTCTGCGCCTTGATTTAAATTGAGATACACATCTTCCAAACCATCATAACAACCTCCAGTACAAGGATTGTAAACAATTTGATGCAAATGATTTTTTCCTAAGAACCAATCAAAACCGATTTCCATTTTTTGTAGGTAGTCTTCATTTTGAAAAACATCATAAAATTTACTCAAAGCAATTATGGTATACGACACGTCAATAGGTTGTTCACCGCCAATTTGTTCATTAAACGAATCTTTACTGTTTTGTAACCAACCTTTGTTTGAAACCACTTTTATCACATCATTGATGAAAATTTTTGACAGTAAAAAATCAAAAGATGCTTTTGCAATGGTTTTGTATTTTTCATTTTCCGTTGCTAAAAAAGCACACAACATCGCTTCTGGTAAAATGCTATTTCCATAGGTCAAATAACTTTCAAACCAATGCCAATTTTCGTCATTTTCGTGTTTGTACATTTGTACTAATTTATCAGCCAAATGTTTTAAAATCATAATATTATCTTCGGAAGGAAATTTTAAATTGCTATAATAAATTCCTTTTATAATAAATGCCATGGCTCTTGGTGAATGAATTTTACACACATTTACTAAAGCCAATTGCATGGTTTTTTTAGCCTTTTCAATTAAATCTGAAGGTAAAATATAGCTTAGTGAAATTAAATATCCCAAAGCCCAAATGGCTCTGCCATTAGAATCAGCTAAGTTTTCAGAATTTTGTTTCGTAAATTTTTTATGCACATCAACATAGTTTAAAAAATAACTTTCGGGTTGCAAACAAAATTTTATGAAGTTGTAATATTTGTGAATATAGTCTAAATCCTTTGTGTCTTTTTTTAGTTCATAATGTTGGCAAATTGCAACTAAAGCTCTGGCATTATCATCTAAAGTATATCCTGAATTTACGTCAGGCTGATTGATAATTGAAAATTGAATCATAGCAAAATCTGTAGTCAAATTTTTAAAATGATTTAGATTTATAGGCGGAATTTTATATTCTAATTCGATACTTTTTTCGCTAATTTCCTCAAATAGAATAGCGTGAGCAATCGCTGAATTTTCCCAAGCCGTAGGTGCTAATTTATGAATTCCGTTTGATGAAATGTTTTTTCGTAATTCCTCATCGTCTAATAAAATATTAACCTGTTGTGCCAATTGTTGGGCATTTTCAAAATCGATTATTATTCCAGTTCCGTCATTTAATACTTCTAAAGCATGTGGAATTGGGGTTGAAATAATGGGACAACCACAACTAATAGCATATGAAAAAGTACCAGAAACGGCCTGATTTCTGTCTTTTGATGTAAATAAATAAATATCCGTTAATTGCAAATATTCTAATAATTCAGAAAGCGGTAAATATTGATTGATAAATTGCACATTGTTGTTAAGTTGTAAAGCATTAATTCTGTCTTCTAAGTTTTTACGATATTTTTCACCTTCATTTTTCACCACATTGGGATGTGTTTTTCCAATCACTAAAAATAAAACTTCAGGATGCTTTTTAACAATTGTACGTAAAGCATTTATTGAAGTTTCAATACATTTTCCAGAACTTAATAACCCGAATGTTGAAATTACTTTTCTGCCAGATACGTTGTATTTTTCTTTTAAAACATCTTTATTAGAATGTTCTACCAAATGTGTTCCGTGAGGAATCACAGAAATTTTATTCGCATCAATTTGATATTCTTCTTGTAATATTTTGGAAGAGTTATTGGTCATCACAACAAACGAATTCACGTTTGCATTCAGACTTTGCATCATGTTTTTTAAAGCTTCATCAGGATTGGGTAAAACGGTATGAAAAACAACAAGTATGGGTTTGTTTATGGTTTGAATTAAATGAATAAAATCCGATTCATTCGTTTTAAAGAGCCCGAATTCATGCTGAATTAAAACCATTGAAATAGATGCGTTTTTATTAATATTTTCTGCTAGTTCTAAATATGATTTTTTAAGATCTGTTTCTAAAATGTATGTCACTTCTTTTGAATACGTATGTTTTTCAAATTCCGATTCTAAAGCACAAATAGTCAGATCAAATGACTTTGTAAATTTGTTGTTTAATGCAAAAATTAAGTCTTGTGAATAGGTAGCGATTCCACATTCTCTTGGCGGATAAGAAGTGATAATTAAGATTCCAGGTAAAGAATCTTCTTTTTTGGAAAGCAGAAGCGTACTTATGAAATCATTGTTTTGATTCGTAGTTGGATACTTATTTTTCATCCTATATAGCTTTATGATTTAATAATTCTTTTAGTAATTCACTTAATGAAACCGAAGCACAAGCAATTCGTTCATCGGCTGCACCATAATAAATATAAAGTAAGTCTTCAAAAACAACAGCTCCTGTTGGAAAACAAACATTATTAACTTCTCCTTTTAATTCCCAAACATATTCTGGTTTAAATAGAGGGTAAGGCAATCGGGCAATTTCTTTTTGAGGATTTTCTAAATCTAAAAGTGCAGCACATGCTGAATATACATAACCGTTTAAACTGTCTTTAACACCGTGATAAATTAGTAACCAACCAAATTCTGTTTCAATAGGTGGACAACCGCCTCCGATATAGCTTATTTCATGATCATATTTTGGAGATAGCAATACGAAATCGTTAAAATTTGATAAATAATTATGCCAAAATTCAGGAGTTAAATCTGCTAAATCCGTTACAGCAACAACAATTTCAATTTCTGGACGAATGCGATGCATGAAATAAAATTTCTGGTTTATTTTTCTTGGAAAAAAAATTACGTTTTTATCCCAAACCAGCATTTCTATTCCATCTTTTTCTAGTATTCCATCATGTTGATTGTATCTAAAATATTTTGAATCTATAGAAGGATTGGTCTTAGCTAACTTATTAAATTCTTCATATGATATTTGCGGAACAATGATTCCTTTTTTTTCGAAATGAACTAAATCTGTAGAAGTTGCTAAACAACCTAGTGCATTTACGCCATCAAAAGCAGTATAAGTTAAGTAATATGTGTCTTCGATTTTCACTATTCTTGGATCTTCCATTCCATGAGATTCATAATCAAATTCTGGAACTAAAATAGGTGTGTAATGACGGTTTTCTATTTGACTAGGACCATTTAACAAACAATACCCAATACTTGAATGATTTCCAACACGTACAGCTCTATAAAATAAATGAACGAAGTTACCTTCTTTGATAGCTGCAGGGTTAAGTACACCTTCGTTTTCAAAATCTAAAGTAGTTTTTTCTAAAATAATCCCTTCTTTTCTAACGTTTAACATAATGGTTTTTATTACTTAGTTCGTAGCTTTATTGAAGTATTAAAGTTCTTTAAAAAAGAATGAAAAAAGTTATATAACTATTCCATTTACTTGTATAATTCAGAGACTTTTATCTGAAAAAAAAATGCCAATCATTTCTGATTGGCATTTTGTAGGGCATTTTTATTTTAAAGAATTTATTCTTTAGCTTCTTGATTTTCTCTACTTTTTGCACCCATTCTATTTAGTTTAAACATGGGAGATAATTTAAATTTGATTGATGCGATTTTCATGTTGTCAGAAGAAGATAATCCTTCTTTTTCAACCGTGTTTTTTCTAGCATCTAAAGCTTCAAATAAAAGTTTTGCTTCATCATAATCTTCTCTTGTAAAATTTTCCTTATTTGTTTTATACGATTCATAATACATGTCATAAACCGCAAGAATGTTGTTTTTATTTACCCAAGAAAAATTCATGTCTGAACCAATTTTACCAGCTCCAAATAAACGGTCTCTTAACAATTGAGAAGGACTAACTTTTACGGGTTTTGTTGGATCGTTTGTTGAGGTTGGTTCTGGTTCTGCTTTAGTAATTACAGTAACCTTTATTTCATCATATTTTGCATTTGAAGCAGTTACTTTTTCTTGTGAAGTTGCTTTGTCGCTTTCTTCTAAACTTAACAAAGCTTCGTTTGCACTGGCGTTTTTGGCTTCATAATCGGCAGCAATTTGTTCCCAGTTGGCTTGACGTTCTTCCGCAGATACTGCTTTTAAAGAATCTACGTAACTTTCTAATTCATTAATTCTTTTATCAGCTAATTCCTTTTCTTTATTAACACAAGAAACCATTCCTAATAGAATTATTGAAAATAATCCAGCTTTTAATACATTGTTTTTCATAATAAGTATGTTTAAATATTTATATAAAAATACTCGAATTGCAACTTTTGCTTGTTACATAATTCTTTGTATTTGTTACATGTTTCTGTTTGAATTTTTATTGAGAATAAAAAAATGGCTGTCAAAATTGACAGCCACTTTTCCAAAAAACAAAACCTAACTTAACCTTTATTTTTTTAATAATTTGTTTTCAATTCAACTCTTCTGTTTTTAGCTTTTCCTAACGTAGTATTGTTAGTAGCAATTGGTTTTGTTTCACCATATCCAACTGAAAATAACCTAGCATCTGAAATACCTTTTCCGATTAAATATTGTCTAACGGATTCTGAACGTTTTTGAGATAAAGTCATGTTGAAATCATCTTTACCCACACTATCTGTATGTCCTTCAATGGTTAAACTTGCGCCATCATATTTATATAATATTTTTGATAATTCATCTAATTGAGATAAAGAAGCTACTTTTAATTTATCAGAATTATTTTCGAAGAAAATTTTACTTCCGATATATGTAATTCTTACAATATCTGCTTTAGCAATTTCTGGACAACCTTTGTTAAGTAATGTTCCTTTTGCATTTGGACATTTGTCATCTAAATCAGCAATTCCATCACCATCACCATCAGGACAGCCTTTTAAACTTACAACACCAGCAACATCTGGGCAACGATCTAAATCATCTGTAACACCATCATTATCGCTATCCATTGGACAACCTTTTGTATCTACTTTTGTACCTGGTTTAGTGTTTGCACATTTATCATCCATATCCGCTACACCATCTTTATCTGCATCTGGGCAACAATAATGCAAGTGTACCTGCTTGATCAGGACAACGGTCTTTACTGTCTTCTACGCCATCATTGTCTCTATCAGGACAACCATTAAGAGTTGTAGAACCAGCAGTATCAGGACATGCATCTAAATAATCTGCAATTCCATCTTTATCTCTATCCAATGGACAACCTAATTTATCAACTTGAACTGTTGCTGGTGTATCTGGACATTGGTCTTTTTTATCTGAAACGCCATCACCATCTGTATCTTTAGTATCTCCTAAGTTAAAAGTAAGACCAACCATGTGTGTTAAATAAGCATCTTTTTTCTTGAAATTGCCATCTGCATTGTCCACTCCATCTCTTCTGTCTTTATTAGAGAACAAAAATGATTCTTGTATGTTTAAATTCACTGTTGGGGATAATCTGAAGTTAAATCCTCCACCGGCACTTGGTAAAATATAATCGTAATTTTCTGTGTGGAAATTCAATTGATTGCCAAAAATAAAGAAACCTGCTCCAGCAAATACATAAGGTCTAACTATATATTCTGAAGTAAGCACATTGAAACGTAAGTTTAAAGTTGCAGCATTAAAGTCTGATTTAAAAGCCGCAGTTGTTCCGTTATTATAACCTATTGTTCCTTTAGTTAGTAATAAATTGGCATCAAAATGTTTCCCTAAATATCTAGAAACTGAAAGTCCACCAAAACCATACATTGTATTGTCTGTTTGATACCAATCTCTTCCTAAATCACCAGTATATTGAGTAACACCACCATGCACACCAATATTCCATTTTTTGTCTTCTGTTTGTGCATTTAATGTAAATGTATATATCATACATATACAAAGAAATAGTACTTTTTTCATAATGAAATTTGTTTAAAATTATTTATACAAATATCATTAGGTTGCGTTACTTAACTGTTACACAACTTTTTTCAAAAGTTGTGATATTCATAGGTATTTGAAATGTTATTTTTTCAAAAAATTTTTTAAATTGGAAAGCATATCCTTCTTTTTTTTAGGAACGCTAATTTCTCCTATTAGGAATCCATACGGTTTAAGAGGTTCTATGTGATCGCAGATTATTTTTAAAATAGCTGTAAGAGGAATAGCCAAAATTATTCCTGGTATGCCCCATAAAAGTTGCCCTATAACTAAAACAATTATGGTAAAAAGCGGATTGATTTTTACTTGTGGTCCAAGAATTAAAGGTTCCAATAGCCAGCCTTGTATAAGTTGTACGATTCCATACACCACAATTATTCCACCTATTAATGTAGGATTTGCTCCATGGATTGCTGAGATTAAAACCGTTAATAGCGTTCCTGTAATGTTTCCTACGTAGGGCACAGTTTCTAACAATCCGCATAGTATAGCAAAAAAGATAGCGTTTTCAACACCAATACTACTAAAGCCAATGGCATACATAATCCAAAGAAGTACGATCATTTTTGATAATCCTAATAAATATTGTTGAGAGACTTTTGTAGCATTATAAATTACATGTTCCATTTCTTCTCGTTTGGATGGTTTGGCTATTTTAAGTAAGAAGTTTTTTATGTGGTCTTTATAATATAATAAAAAGGCAAAATAAACCAACACTAAAATTAGACTAGCGAAAACGGAGGCAATAGAACCAAAAATTATTTGGAAAATATTTGAATAGGAGGGTTGTTCCTTTTTTAATAGGGATAATTGTTCTTCAATGGATATATTTAAATGATTGAATATGTATTGTTGAATTTCAGTTCCGATTGCAATAGCTTTTTGTTTGATTAATGTTAGGTCGTTTAACAGTTCGGAAATTTTCCAACCTAAAATAGAAATCAATATAGAGATAATTAAAATTAATCCAAAAAAGCAAATGAAAACAGCCATACCTTTTGGTATCTTTTTACTTTGCATCCAATTACAAAAAGGTAAAAAAAGTGTGGCTAAAATTCCTCCAATACATAATGGAATTAGAAAATCTTTGGCTAAATATACGCCTAAAATAAGTAAGAACACAAGTGCTAGTTTTTGTAAAAAAGTAGAAGATTGAGTGGTCATAGTTTTGATGTATTTCGTTTCCATAATTTAACCAATTCATACCAAACTACTGCAATGAATCCTGTGAAAATTGCTATTGCTAGCTGATTTCCATTCAAATGTTCCAATTCAAAAAAATTAGTTAGAGGCGTTACATAAAGTAGTAAAGCGGTGATTAAAATTGTAATTGAAGTAATAATTGGAATTAAATTATTTTTATATTGAATGGTAGTAAATATGGAATAATAAAAAGAACGGTTAGACAAGGTTAAGAATATATTAGCTGTAATTAAACAGGTAAACACCATGGTTCTAGTAATTGCTTCGTTAAAGTTAAAAGAAACAGCATATTGATATACAAACAGAGTGCCTAATGTGATTACTAAACCTTGAATGATACTTGTTGATAGTTCTTTCCAATTAAAAAAGGTATCTGTAAAAGGTCTTGGTTTTTGAGACATGGTATTTTTTTCCATCGGTTCATTTTCATACACGATAGAGCAAGTTGGTCCCATAATTAATTCTAAGAAAATAATATGAATGGGTGAAAAAATAGAGGGATACATCCAACCTAAAACTAACGGAATAAAAACAGTTAAAATAATTGGAATGTGGATAGAAATGATAAACTGTATCGCTTTTTTAAGATTGCTATAAATTTTTCTTCCCATTGCTATGGCATCTACCATATTTAATAAATCATCTTTTATTAAAATTAGAGAAGCTGCTTCTTTGGCAATTTCGGTTCCTTTTTTACCCATTGCAATTCCTATGTGAGCGGCTTTTAAAGCCGGACCATCATTTACACCATCACCAGTCATGGCTACAATTTCGTTGTTTGACTTTAAGGTATTTATGATTCGTAATTTGGCATCAGGGAACATTCTGGTAAATAAGTTCGTTTCTGAAACCTTTTTTTTGAGTTCTGTATCCGATAATTTCATAAGTTCATCACCAGAAATACTGTTTTCGTAACCAACAAAACCTATTTGTTTAGCAATTGAAGTAGTAGTTTCTGCATTATCACCAGTAATTATTTTTACGGAAATTCCAGCTTTGTAAAAGTGTTGTAAAACGGAATTGATATTCTTTTTTGGAGGATCGTAAAAAGCAAGTAATCCTTTAAAATCAAATTGAAATTCTTGTTGGGTTTTTGGGAAATTTTTACCTTCAAAACTAGCTTCGGCAACAGCCAAAATACGATATCCTTCGGTAGTTAATTCTTTTATGGCGTTTTGAATTTTATTTTTTTCAGCATCTGAAAGTTTAGAAATAGCCAGTAAAGCTTCTGGCGCACCTTTAGCTGCAATAATTCTATTGTTTTTGCTTTCAAAAATGTGCGTCATCATGGGTGGTTTTCCCGAAAGTGGATATTCGTGAATCATTTTGTAATTCGAACGTTCGTCTTTTTCAATGATTTTAGTATATACTTTATGCAAAGCCACTTCCATTGGATCAAATGGAATGGGCTCACTCGCCCACATTGAAGTCGTGATTAATGCTTTTTCTTCTTCATTTAAATCTGATTCTAAATCCGTTATTTTATTAGATTCTAACGAAAATATTTTCGCTAAACTCATGGTGTTTTCTGTAATAGTTCCTGTTTTATCAATACAAATAACTGTTGCACTTCCAAGTGTTTCAACCGTTTTCATTTGTTTTACGATAATCCCATTTTGGAACATTTTATATGCTCCAAGAGCCATAAAGGTGGTAAAGGCAATTGGAATTTCTTCAGGCAAAATGCTCATTGCCAACGTTAGAGCTTTTAATAAACTATCAAAAATATTTTTGGAATGATAAAAATTGATACTCCAAACGATTAAAAAAATGATCGCTCCCGTAATTGCCATTTTTTTAACGAAATTGCCAATTTGAATTTCTAAAGGAGTTTTTTCTTCTTTTATGTTTTCTAAACTTTTTCCTATTTTCCCTAATTTAGTAGCGTTGCCAATAGCAGTAATTGTAGCGATAGCTAATCCACTAGAAACAGTTGTGCCTTGAAAAATAAAATTATTGTCTTTGGATTTGTCTTTAGTAACCGCTAGCGATTCCCCTGTAAGAATGGATTCGTTAACTGAAAAATCATTGGAATGTTCAATGGTAGCATCTGCAGAAATAGAAGTGCCTTCTTCCACTAATAAACTATCGCCAATAACTAAATCTTCAGTTTTGATTTCTATTATAGTTCCGTTTCGAATCACTTTACAATTGGGTTTTGTAAAATCTTTAAGTTTTTGTAACGCGTTACGACTTCTGGAATTTTGAAAAGATGAAATTAAAGAGATGAGCAAAATTGCTGCTGCTAAAAAAAAACCATCGGATATTTTTCCGCTAATAAAATAAATAGCAGATGCGACTAAAAGTAAAACAACCATTGGATCTTGCACGAAGTTTACAATAGCTTTTAATAAAATATTTTCTTTTTTATAGACAATTGAATTGCTTCCGTGTTTGCTTCTTGAGGCAGTTACTTCTTCAGTTGATAATCCTTTAATATTGAAATTTTTTACAGACATATAAGTTTTTTTTTGTCTTTTTTGACTAAAACAAATTTTATTAAAAGTACACAAAAATTCTTGTATAATTTTAGTTTAAACTTGTAAAATTATTATGTAGTTTTATTTCAAAAAGCAACAATTTACATTCTGTCCATATACCAATTTAATTCTTTTTTTAGTTTGTTGTATTCAAAAATAGAAGTAATAATTTTTTGTAAACGAACAAAAGCTGTTTCGCTTTTTACAACATAATCAAACGCGTCATGATGAATGCATTGAACAGCTACATCAATTTTATCTTGACTGGAAAGTATAATTACGGGGATTTCAGGATTTGTTTTTTTAATTTCATCTAACGTTTGTAAACCATTAATAGCAGATTTGTCTATTCCATTTAAATGAAAATCTAAAATTACAATATCTGGGTTTTTTGAGATATTTGCCAAACACATTTCCCCTGTTGGAAACGTTTCAATTTCAAAATCAGCATGATCTAAAAATTGAATTTCTAGGGATTTTAAGAATACAGCATCGTCATCTACCAGAAATAATTTTATTTTGTTATCGTTTTTCATTATCTTGTTTGTTAAGGTTTATCAATTCCAATTCCAATTCAATACAGGCTTGCAAACAAACATTTTCAACATTCAATATTAATTTATCCAAATCAGTTGAAAGTTCTAATCTTCGTGCATTTTCTTGAATTTTTAAAGCAACTTCTGTAATTTCGGGATTAATTCCCATTATTGCAAAGGAAGGTATCATTTTGTGAACTGTTGAAGCTAATAAATCCCAGTTTTTATCTGAAAAACTTTTTCTCATTGTTATTACCAAAGGAGGTGTTTGTTTTAAATAAACAGTAATCATTTCAGACATAAGTTTCGGATTTGATTTTGTTAGTTTTACTAAAAAACTCATGTCAACATATTTTATGTTTTCAGTGATTTTTTTTCCATTTATTTTTTCTTCAATAATCAATACTGGTTTTTTAATAATACTTATAAGTTTGCTGTATAGTAAGCGTTCATCAACAGGTTTAGAAATATAATCGTTCATGCCAACTTCTTTACATTTGGCAACATCAACTGTTGTAACATCTGCAGTTAGCGCAATGATTGGAAGTGTTAATTTCATATTTTTTCTTATATATTCTGTGGCTTCAAAACCATTCATTTCTGGCATTTGTAAATCCATTAATACAATATCAAAATATTTTTCCTTTAGTCTTTCAATGGCTATTTTTCCATTGGAAGCAATTTCACATTCAAAACCAAAATCGTCTAATAAAGTTTTCATTAACAATTGATTCAATTCCATGTCTTCAACCACTAGAATTCGGATGTCTTTCACATCTGTATTTAAATCTATTATTTCTGGTTCTAAAACAGTATCTACATTGGTTTTTTTGAAATCTAAAATAAAGCTAAAAGTGGAACCAACATTAAAAATACTTTCAACGTATATTTTTCCTTTTTGTCCTTCTACCAATTGTTTTACAATAGCTAAACCTAATCCAGTTCCACCAAATATTCTTGAAGTTCCACTAGTTGCTTGTTGAAAGTTTTCGAAAACTTTTTCAATTTTAGTATCTTTAATTCCTATTCCAGTATCGGCAACAGAAAATTTAATGGATACTTTTTCTTCGTTTTCTGAAACTAAATTAACACTAACTGTAATTTTTCCTTTGGTAGTAAATTTGATTGCATTACTTAATAAGTTTAAAATAATTTGATGCAATCGAACAGGATCACCAACTAAAACCTCTGGAATTTTTTCATCATAATTGGTAATTAATTTCAGGTTTTTTTCTTGAATTTTAGTCTCAAAAAGATGCAACATCGCTTTAATTGACAAATTCAATTTAAATGGAGTTTTTTCGAATGTCATTTTACCAGCATCCACTTTTGCTAAATCTAAGATGTCGTTAATTAATACAATTAGCGCATCGCCACTCATTTTGATAGCAGTTAAATACTCTTTTTGTTTCGCAGTAAGTTCTGTTTTAAGCACCACTTTGGTAAAGCCAATAATTGCATTCATAGGAGTGCGAATTTCGTGACTCATATTGGATAAAAATTGCTGTTTTGATCTTACTGCTTCTTCAGCATGGTGCGTTGCTTTTTCGGCAATTAGTTTCGCTTCCTCGGCAATTGCAGTGGCTAATTCAGCAAATATTTTAGCTTCTGTTAATTGTGTTTCTAGTTGTTTTTGTACTGTAATATCTCTTGCAACCATTACAACTCCAATTATTTTTCCATCTGCTGATTTATAGGTAGAACCATTAAATAAAACATCTGTAAGCTTATGGTCTTTGATTGTTAAAGGGCAATCTGCGATAAAACCTTTAGAAAATACTTCTTCATAACTTTCTTTCGCTTTGCAAGGATTGGTGAAATATATAATAAAGTCAGAACCAATTAGTTTTTCTTTTGGAACATCGGTTGCTTCCACAGTTGCTTGGTTGGCATCTGTAATTTTTCCTTCAAGATTAATTGCAAATAGAGGGTCTCGACTAGCTTCTATTAGACTTAATGAATGTTGAGAAGCCAGTTTTAAAGAGTTTGAATAATCCTCAAGCTCTTTGTTTTCGATAACTCTTTTTTCTTTTTCATCATTTTGAAAAGCCAATTCAATATCAGCAATTACTAACTCATCTGCTCGGTTTTGTTTTTCGCCTGTTTGAAATAATAATTCTTTGTTTGCAATAATTAGTTCATCAGCTCGATTTTGTTTTTCATTGGTTTGAAATACTAATTCTTTATTGGCGATTATTAATTCTGCAGCACGTTTTTCTTTATGTTTGTTGTTAACTTTTAATTCTTTGTTGGCAATTAATAGTTCGTTAGCGCGTTTTTCTTTTTCTTCATTTTGAAAAGCCAGTTTTTTATTTGCTAGTAATAATTCAGTTTCATGTTTCTTAGATTTTGAAATATTAATAAAAGAAGACAAGGAACATTTTTTTTCTTGAAACAAGATCATTTGAATGGATACTAAAAACCAGAATTGTTCGCCTTTTTTATTTCTTAAAACGATTTCGATATTAGTAGCAGTTTCTTTCTTGTCGATTTGTAAGCGAGTTTTTTCGCAAAATTCATCTGTAATCATATTTACTTCTGAAGATGTTTTTCCGTATACTTCTTTTTCAGAATACCCAAAACTTTTTAGGAATGATTGGTTAACTAATTGAATTTTTTCAGTTTCAAGTTCCATGACAAGCATACCGATTGCACTATTTTTAAACATATCTAAAAATAAGCTATCCGATTTTTTTGTATGTGTGTCTGATTTTTTTATTTGTTCCATTTTTTTAATGCTATTATTTTCCAATGTTTTCTAATGGATTTCGTCTTTTGTCTTTCAATTGTTTGAAATGTGACGGGGAAAGTCCGGTAACTTTTTTAAATTGGCTAGATAAATGCGCTACACTGCTATAGTTCATTTTCCATGCAATTTCTGTGATGTTTAATTCGCCATAAATCATCAACTCTTTAATGCGCTCAATTTTGTGAGAAATAATAAATTGTTCAATGGTTGTTCCTTGAACTTCAGAAAACAGATTGGCTAAATAGGTGTAGTTGTGTTCTAGTTTTTCAGACAGATAATCAGAAAAGTTTACTTTTATTACTTCTTCGGAATGATGAATCATTTCGATAATAATATTCTTGATTTTTTCAATTAGAATTGCTTTTTTGTCATCCATTAATTCTAATCCGGAAATAAGTAAACCTTGTTTTAGCAAGAGACGTTTTTCCATAGAGATAGTTTCCATGATTTCAACAACGCCTAAATCGACCACAATAAAATGCAGACCCAATTTTTTCAATTCGTCTCTAACCGCTATTTTACAGCGATTACTTACCATGTATTTAATATAAAGTTTCAAATGAAATCAATTTAGCTATTTATTCAAAGTTGACTCTTTTATATTAGATGGTGTTATACTTAAGTTAAAAGAAGTTGTACAATTCAGACATTTTCAAGAGCAATTCTTTTTTTGTCTTTTAATTGTTTGAAGAAACTTGGTGTCAAACCAGTGACTTTTTTGAATTGTTTAGATAAGTGCGAAACACTACTATAATTCATCATGTAGGATATTTGCGTAAGATTTAATTCGTCATATAGAAGCAATTCTTTTACGCGTTCAATTTTATGAGCAATAATAAATTGTTCAATAGTAATACCTTTTACTTCGGAAAATATTTTGGAAATATGTGTGTATTCTAATCCTAGCTTTTCGCTTATGTAATCGGAATAATTTACTTTGGGAAGTTCATCTGTGTAATGAACCATTTCAACAATGA
The DNA here is from genome assembly GCA_964461805.1 of uncultured Flavobacterium sp. Lineage (GTDB taxonomy): Bacteria > Bacteroidota > Bacteroidia > Flavobacteriales > Flavobacteriaceae > Flavobacterium. The sequence continues at coordinate 45,418 of CAYWVV010000007.1, read as the reverse complement.
TGTTTTTTATTTTTTCAATCAACATGGCTTTTTTGTCGTCCATGAGTTCCAAACCTGACATCAAAAGCATTTTTCGTAAATTTTCACGTTGCTCTTCTGTTAAATCATCCATTACTTCTACTGTACCTAATTCTAAAATAACATAATGTAACCCTAATTTTTCTAAAGCTTCTTTTACCACCATTTTACAGCGGAGACTTACCATATATTTAATATAAAGTTTCATTATGCTTCTGCTGTTTTTGATTTATAAGTAATTATTTAACTTCAACTTCTAATCTTCATAACCACTTTTGATAATGGTAGATAGCATTTTAAATTGAACATTTGCATTAAAACAATGTTTAGAGTGTGCCGGAATAATAATTCCTTGGCCTAGTGTAAGTTTATGGGTAATTTCGTTAATTACGACTTCGGCAGTGCCGTCAATAATTTGAATATAATTATCAAAAGGCGATGTTTTTTCGGCGAGTTCTTCACCAGCATCAAAGGAGGAGGCAGTGATATTTCCCGTTAATTTTTTTAAAATTGTTTTGCTTAAAACTGCATTCGGGATATACTGAATGATTTCAACAATGATATGTGATTTTTCTTTTTCAACTTCTGAAACTTCCATTTTTATTGAGTTAAGTTCCTGATATTCAAATTTCGCAATATGCGATGGCATGGAATAAGAACGAACTATTTACAAAGGTGGCGATTAAAATCGGTTATTTGCTGAACAATTGTTAAAACTTAGTTTTAAATTTATAAGTATGATTTGAAAGCGAGGTTTCAAATTTGTAATTAATTCTATTTTTTGTTTTTTGGGTAAAACAAAAAAAGCTCCAAACAAAGTTTGAAGCTTTTAGTACTCAAGGCGGGACTTGAACCCGCACGGGCATTACTACCCACTGGATTTTAAGTCCAGCGTGTCTACCAATTCCACCACTCAAGCAACTTATTGGTAATATATTTAAAATTTTGATGTACTTTCTTCAGAAAGTATTAGTACTCAAGGCGGGACTTGAACCCGCACGAGCATTACTGCTCACTGGATTTTAAGTCCAGCGTGTCTACCAATTCCACCACTCAAGCAAAATTATATCTATAGAGCGAAAAACGGGGCTCGAACCCGCGACCTCGACCTTGGCAAGGTCGCGCTCTACCAGCTGAGCTATTTTCGCGTTTCTTTATTTGTATGAACATTTGCAATAGTTTCTTATTGCGAGTGCAAATATAGAATATATTTTTATTATCACAAGTGCTTTTTTTAAAAAAAAATATAATCTTTTTTTAACCTTTTCTTTAATCTTTTGAAATTGAAAATGTTATCACAAATTATTTTTTGCTAATCATTCTTTTAATTTCATTTAATTTCATCAAAGCTTCTACTGGAGTCAAAGTATTGATGTCAATATTCATAATTTCTTGCTTAATATCTTCCAATAAAGGATCATCTAAATTGAAAAAACTCAATTGTAGTTCGTCTTTTTCGGCCTTAATTCCGTTTAAAGCTTCTCCAGAATGGTCTTTTTCTAACTTTTTCAATATTTTTTGCGCTTTTTGAATAACTGTTTGTGGCATTCCAGCCATTTTCGCTACGTGAATTCCAAAACTGTGTTCGCTTCCGCCTTTGACTAGTTTTCTAATAAATAAAACGGTATCTTTTAATTCTTTTACCGATACATTAAAATTCTGAACTCTATTAAAAATAGCTTCCATTTCATTTAATTCATGGTAATGTGTAGCAAAAAGTGTTTTGGCTTTACTCGGATGCTCGTGTAAATATTCGGCAATAGCCCAAGCGATTGAAATTCCGTCGTAGGTTGAGGTTCCTCTTCCAATTTCATCTAACAATACTAAACTTCTATCAGAAATATTATTCAAAATAGAAGCCGTTTCGTTCATTTCCACCATAAATGTCGATTCGCCCATAGAAATGTTATCGCTAGCACCAACTCGAGTGAATATTTTATCTACAACGCCCATTCTTACATTCTCAGCAGGAACAAAACTTCCCATTTGCGCCAACAATACAATTAAGGCAGTTTGTCGCAAAATTGCCGATTTACCAGACATGTTTGGACCAGTAATCATAATTAATTGTTGGGTTTCTCTATCTAAAAAAACATCGTTAGAAATATATGGCGTTCCAACAGGTAATTGTTTTTCAATAACTGGGTGTCGGCCTTCTTTTATCTCTAAATCGAAAGTGTCATCCATTTCGGGTTGTACGTATTTATTTTCGATGGCCATTTGTGCAAAACTTTGCAAGCAGTCGATTTGCGCTATCAAATTCGCATTTAATTGAACGGGTTTTATATAAGTCGCCATCCAATTTACTAATTGTTCGTACAACATGCTTTCTAGTTGCGAAATTTTATCTTCAGCTCCTAAAATTTTCGATTCGTATTCTTTTAATTCTTCTGTAATATATCTTTCAGCATTCACTAAAGTCTGCTTTCTAATCCATTCTGTTGGAACTTTGTCTTTATGTGTATTTCGAATTTCAATATAATAGCCGAAAACATTATTAAATGATATTTTTAGTGATGGAATTCCTGTGCTTTCGCTTTCTCGTTTTTCCATTTCCGCCAGAAATCCTTTTCCAGTAGAAGAAATAGTTCTTAAATCGTCCAATTCTGTATTCACGCCAACTGCAATTGCATTTCCTTTGTTTATAGCAACTGGAGCGTCCGGATTTAAAGTAGAACCAATTTTTTCTCGTAACAATTCGCAAGCATGCAAACTATCACCAATGGTTTTTAAGGCTTCGTTTTTTGATTGTAAAGCCAAGGTTTTAATTGGAATAATCGCATCTAATGAATCTTTCAAATGAATGACTTCTCTTGGAGAAACTTTCCCAGTCGCCACTTTCGAAATTAAACGTTCCAAATCGGAAATTTGTTTAATTTGATATTGAATTTGATTTAATTCTTCTGAATTTTCTTTTAGATACGCCACCACTTCATGACGACCTCTAATTTTATTAATATCTTTCAAAGGCAAAGCCAACCAACGTTTCAATAATCTTGAACCCATTGGCGAAAGTGTTTTGTCAATCACGTCAATTAATGTCACCGCATTCGGATTGTAACTGTGATATAATTCTAAGTTACGAATTGTAAATCGGTCCATCCAAACATACGCATCTTCTGCAATACGTTGAATATTGGTAATGTGCTGAATTTTATTATGTTGCGTTTCCGATAAATAATATAAAATCGCACCAGAAGAAATAATCGCTTCGTTGAAATCATCTACACCAAATCCTTTTAAAGAATTAGTTTGAAAATGTTTGGTTAAACTTTCGAAAGCATAATCTTCTTTGTAAATCCAATCTTCCAAATAGAAAACATGAAAATCTTCTCCGAAATGCTGTTTGAAATCGGCTTTTTGTTGCTTCGAAACCAAAACTTCACTTGGTCTGAAATTTTGCAACAACTTGTCAATATATTCTTCGTTTCCTTCGGCAGTTAAAAATTCACCTGTTGAAACATCTAGAAATGTTATACCGTTGGTTTTCTTACCTAAAAATACAGCCGCTAAAAAGTTATTGGATTTCGATTGTAAAATGTCGTCGTTAAAAGAAACTCCTGGAGTCACCAATTCGGTAACACCACGTTTGACAATTGTTTTTGTCATTTTTGGATCTTCTAATTGATCACAAATCGCAACTCGAAGTCCAGCTTTGACTAATTTTGGTAAATACGTATTGATAGAATGATGCGGAAATCCTGCCAAAGCGGTTTCGCTTTCACTTCCGTTACCTCGTTTGGTTAAAGTAATGCCTAAAATTCTGGAAGCACGAATGGCATCTTCACCGAAAGTTTCATAAAAATCTCCTACTCGAAACAACAAACACGCATCAGGATATTTCGCCTTAATGGTATTATATTGCTGCATTAACGGCGATACTTTTGGAGTCGATTCTTTGATTTCGGATGCTGATTTTTTAGCCACAATGTAAAATTTTAGTGCTGGCGAAGTTAGTAATTTCAAAATTCAATACCAATTACAATGTCGAAATTCAATTTTAAGTTAAAAAAGTTGGTAACACAGATTGGAGAAATTATATAAATTATGGAAATTTCTTAAATCTGTGTTTTAAAATGTTTACATATTTATCTTACTTTTGCCACATGAGAAAATTAGCCAACGCCGAATTAAATCGTATTAGTAAAGAAGCATTTGCAAATGCAAAAAAAACGCCATTAATTATTGTGTTAGACGACATTAGAAGTTTACATAATATTGGTTCTGTGTTTAGAACTTCAGATGCGTTTTTGATTGAAAAAATCTATTTATGTGGTATTACGGCTGTTCCGCCAAATAAAGAAATTCATAAAACAGCTTTAGGAGCAACGGAAACCGTAACTTGGGAATACGCGAAAGAGGTTTTGGAAGTTGTTTCAAAATTGAAAGCGGAAAACGTAAAAATTTATTCAATCGAACAAACGGAAAATGCGATTATGTTGGATGATTTTCAACCAGAAACGGAAACCAAATATGCGTTAATTTTTGGTAATGAAGTTAAAGGGGTTTCTCAAGAAGCGATTAATGTATCGGATGGTGTGATTGAAATTCCGCAATTAGGAAGTAAGCATTCGTTGAATATTTCGGTTAGTGCGGGAATTGTAATTTGGGATTTGTTTCAGAAGCTGAAGTAAACACATAGGCACATAGATTTTGTTTAAGTATTTTATTTCAACACAGATTTTCACAAATTTCACAGATTGAAAAAGAGCTGTTGTTTTCTTCTATAAGCGAAGCGTCTCATTTTTACAAAAAAAAAAATCTATGTGCCTATGTGTTTGAAAAAAAATTAGTTTTCTATTTTCCTGTGAATCTCATTCAAAATAAAAACATAATCTTGTTGTTTTTTTACGAAATCTAAATCGGAAATATCAATAATTAATACGTTTAAATCGGTTTGAGATTTGATGTAATCCAAATAACCACGATTGATTTTTTCTAAATATTCTGCCGGAATTTCTTGTTCGTAGGTTCTACCACGTTTTTTGATATTCGCTAATAAACGCTCGGTGTTTTGATACAAATACACATATAAATCAGGTTTTGGCATGTCTTTGTACATGATGTCAAACATCGTTTTGTATAAACGAAATTCGTCTTCTTGCAAGGTAACTTTTGCAAAAATAATCGATTTAAAAATATGATAATCGGCCACCACAAAATCTTTAAATAAATCAAATTGTGCCAAATCATCTGATAATTGTTGGTAGCGATCTGCTAAAAATGACATTTCTAACGGAAAAGCGTAGCGACTTTGGTCTTTATAAAATTTAGGTAAAAACGGATTATCAGCAAAACGTTCTAAAACCGTTTTCGCATTACAATCTTCAGCGATTTTTGTCGCTAAAGTGGTTTTTCCAGCGCCAATATTTCCTTCTATGGCGATGTAATTTAATTGTTGGAAATCTAAATTTTCTATCGGGTTTATTAAATGTCCGATTTCTGTAATTTCAGAAGAATCTTCACAAGAAAGAATCAGTTCAGAAATAGATTTGTTTAATTTTGGATGATTCCATTTTGGAGCCACATCTCGTAAAGGAAACAAAACAAATTTTCTATTGTGTAAATGAATATGTGGAACAGTTAGATTTTCCGTTTCAATACTTTCATCGTTAAACGAAATAATATCAATATCAATTTTTCTCGATTCGTAATTTCCAGAATGCGTTCTAATTCGACCTAACTCTTTTTCCAGTTTTAAAATCTGACTCAATATTTTTGGCGCCGATTTATGCGTATGAATCGTAACTACACAATTATAAAAAGCTTCACCTTCAAAACCCCAAGCTGGTGTTTCATAGACTTTTGAAACCTGAATTATGGTAGCAATAGTATGGTGAATAGCATCAATACAGGTCATCAAATTTTCCAATTTGTGCCCCATGTTTGTGCCTAAAGAAAGTGTAATTGTGTTTTGTGATTTCATTTTGTGTAAAAAACAAATTTGGCTTGTGATGTTTTTTTAAACACATAGGTATATAGATTTTTGTATAAAATAGTTTTAAGTTAATATAGAAAAATAATTTTCACACATAGCTATGTGAACTCTTTTAATAATTAGCCGCTTTTTTTGAAAATAGAAATCTATGTGTCTATGTGTTTTAAACTTTAACAAATTAACAAACAATTTTAGACTTATACTTTACAAAAAATATTTTTTTATGAACATGTAACAAATTCGTTCAAAAGGCTACTTATCAGTATATAAAACGATAATTATGAATTTTTTTAAGAGTGTATTTGCTACTGTTGTAGGAATATTTTTATTTATGTTGCTTAGTTTTTTCTTATTGATTGGACTTGGAGCCTTATTAGGAAGTGGAGAGGATAAAGTAAAATTGAAAGATAATTCAGTTATTCAGCTAGATTTAGCGAAAATTAATTTCGATTATGCAGGGAAATATGAATCGGATAGTCCGTTTAGTTCTTTAATGATTTCAAAAGACAAAGTGGGTTTTATTGAAGTTTTAAAAGCGATTGATGCAGCAAAAACAGACGATAAAATCAAAGGAATTACGATTGTAAACAACCAATCTGGTTTAGGATTGGCGCAAAGTAAAGAATTAAGAGACAAATTAGAAGATTTTAAAAAATCGAAAAAGTTTGTATATGCGTATGCGAATATTTTTTCTCAAAAAGAATATTATATCAGTTCCATTGCAGATCAAGTATATTTAAATCCAGCTGGAGAAGTAGATTTTAAAGGCCTAGGAACAGAATTGTTGTTCTTTAAAAACTTTCAGGAACAAACCGGTTTAAAGATGGAAATTATCCGTCACGGAAAATTCAAAAGTGCAGTGGAACCTTATTTGGCCCAAGAGATTAGCCCAGAAAATAGAGAACAAGTTACGGTTTTATTACAATCCGTATGGAAAACCATCGTTACTGATATTGCTAAAAACAGAAATATTTCAGTTGCACAATTAAATACAATCGCTGATGGTTTATTAGCAAGAACGCCTCAAATGGCTTTACAACAAAAATTGGTGGATAAAGTAGCTTATGAAGATGAGTTCAATGACATGTTGAAAGCGAAACTAAAAGTTGAAAAAGACGAAGATGTAGAGTCAATTTCTATTGCTGATTATGTAAATAATGCTTCAGCAAAATCCGAAGATTATACGAAAGATGATATCATTGCCGTTATTTATGCACAAGGTGAAATCAATGGAGGAGAAGGAGATGTAGATTATATTGGAGAAGGATCTATAAACCGTTCTTTAAAAGAAGCAAGAGAAGATGATGACGTGAAAGCTATTGTACTTCGAGTGGATAGTCCGGGTGGAAGTGCTTTGGTTTCAGAATTAATTTGGAGAGAAATTGAATTGACAAAAAAAGTAAAACCTGTTGTTGTTTCAATGGGTAATTTAGCTGCTTCAGGAGGTTATTATATTGCTTGTAATGCGAATACCATTTTTGCTGAACCCACAACTATTACAGGTTCTATTGGTGTGTTTGGAATGTTGCCAAATGCGCACGGATTTGCTACTAAATATGGTGTAAATGCGGAACAAGTTCAAACACATAAAAACGCTATCGGTTACAGTGTTTTCGAACCAATTTCTGAAGAATATAAAACTTTTGCTTTAGAAGGTGTAGATCAAATCTATAAAACGTTTGTGAATAGAGTAGCGGTAGGTAGAAAAATGACTTTCGACCAAGTTGACGCGATTGCACAAGGTAGAGTTTGGACAGGTTCTGATGCAATAAAAAACGGTTTAGTAGATAAATTAGGAAATTTAGACGCTGCCATTGCTCATGCTGCAGGTTTAGGAAAAACAAAAAGCTACAGAACAGAAAATTACCCAGAATACAAGAAAAATTTCAATGAGTTTTTAGAAGGATTAGCAGGTGCGAGTATCTACAAATCTAAAGAAACGATGATGAAAGAAGAATTAGGGGAAGAAAATTATACTTTGCTAAAAAAATTAAAAGTAATGCAAAACAGAAAAGGCGTGCAAATGCTAATGCCTTTCGATTTGAGTTTGTAGAGCTTTAATAAATTAATATTAAAACGCCATTCCTACAAGTTTGGCGTTTTTTTTTAACAATATTTAAGTTTAAATTTATACTTTGGTATTAACTTTGTAGTCTATTAAAAAAATCTTCAAAAAATCAGTCTTATGTTGAAAAAAGTTTTAAAATGGTCGGGAATTTCAGTGCTTTTACTTGTAATTGTTTTAGCAGCAGTTCCTTTTTTGTTTAAAGATAAAATCAAAAAACAAATAGTAGAAACCATCAATAAAAATGTAAATGCTAAAGTTGGCTTGGAAGATGTAAGTCTGAACTTATTCAAAAGCTTTCCGCAAGCTAATGTAACTTTGGACAAAATGAGTGTAATTAACAACGCACCTTTTGCTGGTGACACGTTAGTGTATTCCGATAAAATCAACTTAAAAATGAGTATGATGGAATTGTTCAACGGTGAAGATGAACCGATGAAAATTGAATCTATCAGCACAGAAAACACAAAATTAAATATCCTTTTCAATAAAGATGGAATTGGGAATTATGATATCGCTTTAAAGAAAGACGAAAAAGAAGCTGCAAAAGAAGAAAAGCCATTCGCGTTAAGCATTCAGAATTATGAAGTGGAAAATTTAAAATTCACCTATAAAGATGAAGCGTCTAAAATGAAAATGGTTTTAGATAGTATCAACCACGAAGGAACCGGAAATTTTGAGCAAGATGTTTTAGATTTAGACACCAAAACAACCGCTAATTTAACTTTCGATATGGATAAAAGTAATTTTATGCGTAACGTAAAAATTTCATTAGATGCTGTTTTAGGAATCGATTTAAAAAACAGCAAATACTCGTTTAAAGAAAATAAAGCGTTAATCAATCAATTGCCTTTAAATTTCAACGGATTTATTCAAATGGTGGAAAAAGGTCAAGTATACGATTTGTCTTTCAACACGCCATCCTCAGATTTTAAAAACTTTTTAGGTTTAATTCCTGCCGCATATGCTGGAAGTTTAGAAGGAGTTGAAACAACAGGAAAATTCGAAGTAAAAGGAAAAGTAAAAGGCGATTTAACAGATACAACGGTTCCGACTTTTAATATTGAAATGTTGTCTAATAACGCTTCTTTCAAATATAAAGACTTACCAAAATCGGTTAAAAATATTCATATTGACACGCATGTAATAAATAAAACAGGTTTAATGAACGATACTTTCGTAGATTTAGATAAATTATCTTTTGCGATTGATCAAGATGTTTTCAATGCCAGTGCTCATATTAAAAACCTGACTGAAAACCCAAATATTGATGCGGCGCTAAAAGGTGTTATAAATTTAGCAAACGTTTCAAAAGCGTATCCGGTAAAATTAGAAAAACCATTAAATGGAATTTTAAGAGCAGATGTAAAAACAGCTTTTGATATGAAATCGGTAGAAACAAGTCAATATCAAAACATTAAGAATTCTGGAACTATTAATTTAACAGGTTTCAATTATGCTGGTCCAGAAATGGCAAAACCAGTAAGTGTAACGGTTGCAGATTTATCATTTAATCCAACCAAAATTAACTTGAATAAGTTAGCGGCTAAAACAGGAAAATCGGATATTAATGTATCTGGAAGTTTAGATAATTTCTACGGGTTCTTGTTTAAAAACCAAATCTTAAAAGGGAATTTCAACTTAAATTCGTCTCTATTTGCGGTGTCCGATTTTATGGCGCCAACTACAACAACGAATGATGAAGGTAAGAAAACAACAGAACAAGTAAAAATCCCGAGTTTCTTAGATTGTACATTAAATGCTAAAGCAGCAACAGTTATTTACGATAATTTAAATCTGAAAAACGTTGCTGGGACTTTAATTATTCGCGATCAAGCTGTGAACTTGAAAGGTTTAACAATGGATATTTTTGGCGGGAAAATTGGTTTAAATGGTTTGGTTTCGACAAAAAATAAAGTCCCAACTTTCAATATGGATTTAGGATTGTCATCTGTTGATATTAGTCAAACTTTTTCGATGTTGAATACCTTAAAAACAATTACTCCAATTGCAGATGTAATTAATGGTAAAATGAATTCTACTATAAAATTGAATGGGAATTTAACCCAAGCTATGATGCCAGACATCAAAAGTATTTCAGGTGATTTATTTGCAAGTATTTTACAAGGTTCGTTAAATAAAAGTAAATCGACTTTACTTTCAGAATTAAGTAGTAAAGCCACATTTTTAGATGTTAAAGACATCAACTTAAAAGATGTTAAAGCTGCTCTATCATTTGAAAACGGAAAAGTTTCTGTGAAGCCATTTACTTTAAAACATAAAGATATTTCAGTTCAAATTGCAGGTTCACATGGCTTTGATCAAAACATGAATTATGATTTAAAATTTGATGTTCCAGCTAAATATTTAGGAAAAGATGTTAATAATTTAATTGCGAAATTAACACCGGCTGATGCTAAGAAGTTAGAAAATATTCCAGTAAATGCTTTAATGAATGGAAGTTTTAAGTCGCCAAAAATCACAACTGATGTACAAAGTGCTACTAAAAACTTGACAACTCAATTAGTGAAAATGCAAAAAGATAAATTGGTGCAACAAGGGACTGGAGCTTTATCTAATCTGTTAGGCGGAAACAAACCTAAATCTGCAACAGATTCTACAAAAACTACAGCCACACCAAAAGAGCAAGTTGGTAACGCAGTGAAAGACGGTTTAAAAGGTTTATTTGGTAAGAAGAAAAAAGAATAAACGAAACAATACGAAATAAAAAATGCCAAGTTCTCACTTGGCATTTTTTATGCATTAAACCTGACAGGTTTGTTTGATTATCCTAAAAACGGATAACTATAATGTTCTGGTGTAACGAAAGTTTCTTTAATAGTTCTTGGAGAAACCCAACGTAATAAGTTTTGTGCAGAACCAGCTTTGTCATTTGTTCCAGAAGCTCTTGCTCCACCAAATGGTTGCATTCCTACTACAGCACCTGTTGGTTTGTCGTTAATGTAGAAGTTTCCAGCAGCATTTTGTAAAGCTACAGTTGCTTCTTCAATAGCGTAACGATCTGTACTTAAAACCGCTCCGGTTAACGCATATTCAGAAGTTTGATCTACTAAAGTTAATGTTTCAGACCATTTCGCATCTTCATATACATAAATTGTAATAACTGGTCCGAAAAGTTCCGTTTCCATTGTTGCATATTTTGGGTTTGTAGTTACGATAACCGTTGGCTCAATAAAATACCCTTTAGATTTGTCGTAATTTCCACCAATAATAACTTCTGCATCAGCATCTTTTTTAGCTTGGTCAATAAAACTAGCTAATTTATTAAATGAACCTTCATGAATAACTGCCGTAATGAAGTTTGAAAAATCTTCTGGAGAACCCATTTTCATAGAATTCACATCTGCAATTAATTGCTCTTTTACCGATGGCCACATAGATTGTGGAATATAAGCTCTTGAAGCTGCAGAACATTTCTGACCTTGGAATTCAAAAGCACCACGAGTAATAGCAGTTGTAACTTGTTTTACGTTCGCCGATGGATGTGCGATAATGAAATCTTTTCCACCTGTTTCACCTACGATTCTAGGGTATGTTTTGTAATTGTGAATGTTTTCTCCGATTTTTTTCCAAATTTCTTTGAAGATAAAAGTCGAACCGGTATAGTGAATTCCAGCGAAATCTGGAGAAGCTAATACTGTATCAGTAATCATTACTGGATCACCAAACACAACATTAATTACACCATCTGGAACTCCAGCTTCTTTGAACACATCGATAATAATTTTTGCAGAAAATACTTGGCTATCACTTGGTTTCCAAACTACAACGTTACCCATTAATGCCGCACTTGCAGGTAAATTAGCTGCAATAGCTGTAAAGTTGAAAGGTGTAACCGCGTAAACAAAGCCTTCTAAAGGTCTGTATTCTACTCTGTTCCACATATCTGAATTTGATGCTGGTTGATCCGCGTAAATTTGTGTCATGAACTCTACGTTGAAACGTAAAAAGTCGATTAATTCACAAGAAGCATCAATTTCTGCTTGGTGAATCGTTTTGGATTGCGCAATCATTGTTGCGGCATTTATTTTTGCTCTGTACGGTCCAGCGATTAATTCAGCGGCTTTTAAAAAGATAGCGGCACGTTGTTCCCAAGCCATATTAGCCCATTTTGTTCTGCTTTCTAACGCATTAGCAATGGCTTTTTCAACATGAGATTTTTCAGCTAAATGATACGTTCCAACAACGTGTTGGTGATCATGTGGCGCCGACATATTTTTAGTGTTTCCTGTGAAAATTTCTTCAGAACCAATATATAAAGGCACATCAATTTTCGAATTCCACATCGCTTTGTAAGCTTCTAAAACTCTTGTTTTTTCTGGAGAATTGGGTGCGTAACCTTTTACTGGCTCGTTTACCGCTTTTGGGATATTAAAAAAACCTTTTAACATTATTTAGTTTGTTATTTGTTAGACGTATTTTAGGTGATAAGCAATTTGCTAAAAACCAGTACAAAAGTACAAAGGATAAATTGAATTCTAAAATAAATAATTTTAGTTTATCGCAAAAGGAACATTCAATTTAAAAGTTGGAATTTGAACTTCAAAGGTTTCAGAAGTGGTAAAATTAAACATAGTGTAAAAGCCATTCATTGCTCCTATAGTAGAATGTAACATACAACCAGAAGAATATACATATTTATCACCAGGAATAATGATTGGCGTTTGACCAACCACTCCTTCACCATCTACCATTTCAGTAAAATTTAAGGAATCGAAAATTTCCCAATGACGTGTTTGTAATTGTACAATATCAGCACTTAAATTTTCAATAGTAATTTCATATGAAAAGGCATAAAGCAGTTTGTATTCTTTAAAGTAATTACCTTCGAAATGAGTTGCGACTGAAATTTTTATACCGCTGGTGATTTGAGTAACCATATTATTCTTTTAGTTAAATCAAAGTTACAGAAAAATAAATATAACTAAATGTTAATTTTTTATTTCTGTGCTGTTAGCTCTTCCTATGCCAATAATTCTGTCGTAGCGTTCTGCGCCACCTCTGTAATATACTAAAACAATATAATCGTTTTCGGTTTGATAAAAGTTTCCATCCACAGCGTTTTGTTCGTCAATTTTACCGTTTTTATCTACTAAAGTATATTGATAATTAGTAAATCCTTGTTTTAGTAATATTGGTTTTTCGAATGTTTTTGTATTGGAATTGTATTCCATTTTAAATTCATCAGAAATCTGATAATTATTAAACATTCCAGTAACATAAACTGATTTTTCTAACGGATTTACATCAGAAAGTAAACTAAAATACACCCAAGTATAATCCGCTTCTATAGCATTTTGAGTGGTATTTAAATTAATGACAAAAAAGTTACCGTTAATATCTGGAAAATAGGTGTAAATTTTATTTTTTCGTGCTTCGTTGGTGTATAAATACGAATTATAAATATCACCAGTTGTCACTTTAAAAACCGAATTAGAAGAACCACGGATGTTTTTGTTTTCGAAATTTAAAAACTCATTTCCTGCCCAAAATTGTGTTTCTTTATTGTATCTGTATATCATTTGGGTACCAATGGTATACTGAGGTTTGATGTTGTGAATAGCATTGTTAAATTTGCCGTTTTGAAAAATAGAAACTTTGATGTTTTCTTTAGGGTTTTGCAACTGTTTGTCTTTGTAATCGATGTAAAACTCAATGTTTTGTTTCTGGTTGATAGTTTCCATATCACGAGAGCGTCTAATTGTAATGCCAACGGCAGTATCATCTTCGTAAATGATGAACTTTTTTGAGAAAACAATTTCCTGATCTTCATCAAAAATCTTAACTATATAGTTTCCGCTTTTAATAATTTGATTGAATTTATTAGGAAAACTTAACGTATAGTGGGAATAAATTTGCAAGCAATTTAACGAGTTCTGATAGTTTTGAATGCGTTGATTGTCTAAACCATTTAAATATTCATTTTTAAGTAATTGACTTGGTGTCCAATCGTAATTATATTGTTCTATCGTATAATAATAATCGGCTTCGTTACCATATAAATCGTCAAATTGCAAATCGAAATTTTCTCCCAATTTAAAAAAAGGAATGGTGTTGTTAATGTTTTGCGAAAAAGTAACCGTTTTGATATTGTAGGGTGGAACTATTTCTTTTTCTTGAGAAAAGACAATTGTAGTAAGTAATAGTGCAAAAATTTGGAATAGCTGCTTCATAAATTAAATTTTCAATTTATAAAGATATAAAAACTATGCCAAAAACTACTATTTATAAACTACAGGAATAATTTCTCCTTTGGCTAAACAATATTTTTCTACTAAATCGGCTGGAATCGTATTGGTATAATCTACTTCTTCAACACGGAAACCGATGCTTCTTAGTTTATCGAAATAATCTCTTCCATACACACGAACGTGATCGTATTGTCCGAAAATTTTAGCACGTTCTTTTTGATCTGTGATTGAATCGTCTGAAAAAGTAACGTCTCTTTTTAAATCTTGTGGAATTTGGAAAATCCCCATTCCGCCTGGCTTCATGACACGATATAATTCCTGCATGGCTTTTGTATCATCAGGAATGTGTTCTAAAACATGGTTGCACAAAATCATATCGTACGAATTATCCTGAAAAGGTAAATTGCAAATATCTGCTTTTACATCAGCTAAAGGCGATAATAAATCTGTAGTCGTATACTCTAAATTCGCTTGTTTTTTAAAACGTTTGTAAAACTCCTGCTCAGGCGCAAAATGCAAGACTTTTATTTTTTCTGTTGAAGTAAAAAAGTTCGTTTTTTCTTGAAGATATAACCATAATAAACGGTGTCTTTCTAAAGATAAAGTACTTGGTGATAACACGTTGTTTCTTTGTGTTCCATATCCGTAAGGTAAAAACATTCGGAAACTGTTTCCATCAATTGGATCCGTGAATTTATTTCCTTTTAATAAAAAAGCAATAATTGGTCGGGCCACAATACTCAATCTAATTAAGATAGGACGTGGGATGGTATTTAGTATAAATTTAAATATTTTCTTCATTTTTATATTCCAAATATTTTTTTAAAATTTTCATTATCCACTACTTGATATTTTGAAAAAAAGTGTTTGTATTGTAATTGAAGTTTTTTCTCTGTTGCACTAAAAGTATTTAGCATTGAAGGAGAAGAATTTTTATTGTAAACAACATAAATTTGAAAAACCTCATTAGAGAAACAAAGTTTTTCTTTAAAACCATTTTCGAAAATAAAATTATAGAAAGAAATAATACTTTCTGTTGCTTTCAATCTAAAATCTTTTTCCGCAATCTTTCCGTTTTTAAACTCAACAAAAATAATTTTTCCGTCTTTAAAATATATTGTGTCAGAAGTCTTTATTTTATCATTAATAATGTCAAAGTCAAAACTGGTTTTGCTAGAATTGATTAAAGATTGATTGTTTTCTTCATCAAATGAAATCTCTCGTAATTCTTTTTTTTGTACATGAGTATTAAAAAATGTCTCAATATCATTAACCCTCATCATTTATATCTTGAATTTTATAAAAAGCATCAGATATTGAACCTAATATTGGAGTAATATCTTTTGTTACATCAATAATTTTAGAACTCAATCCATTTTTATTTTTCTCTGCAAAATAAAAATTAGTAGAACCTTCATATTTATATTTTTTTGAGTAAGCTTCTAAAGCTTCAATAAAATAAGGGCTATGTGAAGTTAATAAAATTGGAATTTCTAATTCTTTTGATAATAAAACTAAAATTTCTGCATATTTAACTTGCCATGTTGGATGTAAATGAACTTCGGGTTCATCAATTATTAATAAAGTTCTATTATTAAGTCTGTTGTTTTTTAATAATAATTGGATTATTCCAAAACTTTTGATTCCAACAGCAGTGTTTTTTATTGCGATATTTAGATTGTTTTTTTTATAATTTACTCCTTCCAATAAATCAACTGTGATCTCTCCACTTATAACAGAATGTATTTTGCTGTAAATAACATTAGTGTCGTTAATGGTATTAATTTCATTGTTTACATTTGGCAGAGGATTTGAAAGAGATTTAATTAGTTCCTCTTGTCTATTTCGATTAAGAAATTGAAAATTGTTTTTACCTACAAATCTTTGTAATGAATTATCTAAAATAAAAGGGCTTTCGATATAATGGACATCTTTTAAATAGATTTCTAGATTATTGTCTAATTCAGTATAAAAAAAGTTGTTATCAGGATATTTTTGCTTAACTATTGCCTTTCCTTGTAAATCTTCGATTTCGATTTTAGGTAAAAAATCAATGTTATTATTGCCGATAAAAACATTATGAAAAATCTGAAATTCTGACTTTAGCCAAGTTTCAATTTCTTCATTTTTTTGATTTATTGTATTATATGTTTTTTTAAGATAATTTTCAAGATGAAAAATTTTTTGCGATATGTTTATTTGAGTTTCTGGATCTAAATTAAATTCTGAAAATGTTTTTTTTACTAAAGTAATCCACTCATTATTTATTTCAGATGTTTGATATAAGTTAAGGTTTATATTATCATATTTGCTAATTTCCTTTAATATGTTTTGATAATAATATAATTTCATTCTTGAAGTTTCTTCTTCAAATGAATTGATATCTTGATTAAATCCTTTTATTATTGAATAAATAACTTTTCCAATTGTGCTTTTTCCAGTATCATTTTGACCAGCAATCAGTGTAATGCCATCAATATTGATATCTGCTTCTTCAATAATTCCTATATTTTGAAGTTTTAGCTTCATAATTTTATCTTTTCTGTAAAGTTAATTGTTTTTTATTATAATATCAAAGGTTTCTCTCTTAATCCATCTTCTTCGTTACTCACAATTCCCAATGCTTCATAAATAAAAGCAAAAGTAGAAAGTAATTCTGGTTTTCCGTTCACGATGGCTACATCGTGTTCAAAATGTGCTGATGGTTTGTTGTCGGCAGTTGTAATCGTCCAACCATCTTTATGTTGAATGATGTTTTTGGTTCCTAAATTAATCATCGGTTCAATAGCAATTACCATTCCGTTGACTAATTTTTTTCCTCTACCACGTTTTCCATAATTTGCCACTTCTGGATCTTCATGCATTTTTCTTCCTAAACCATGTCCACATAATTCACGAACAACACCATAACCATGACCTTCGCAAAACGTTTGAATCGCATATCCAATATCTTCCACACGATTACCAACTTTAGTTTCTCTAATTCCAACGTATAAAGATTCTTTCGTAATTTGAAGTAATTTTTTGGTTGCTTCAGCTACTTCACCTACTTCAAAAGTATAGGCGTGATCTCCATAAAAACCATTTTTCAAAGTACCACAATCTACAGAAATGATATCACCATCTTGTAAAGGAATATTGTTAGGAATACCATGAACAACTTGCGTGTTCGGACTCATACATAACGAATTCGGAAAACCATACATGCCTAAAAATGCTGGTTCAGCACCATGATCACGAATGAATTCTTCTGCTAATTTATCTAAATGTAAAGTCGTAACTCCTGGTTTAATTTCCTTCGCAATCATTCCTAAAGTTTTAGAAACGATTAAGGCACTTTCGCGCATCAATTCTATTTCTTCTGCGGTTTTTATTATAATCATCTTCTTGAAATTGAGATTGCAAAAATACAATATTCTTTTAATAATTTTTATCTTTATGTAGAAGTATGAGTTTTGTCATATTTTAAGTATAACTTGGCTAGTAATTTTGCAAAAAAATTAGGTATGAGTAAATATGTTACTGCAGCAGAAGCTGTACAAGTGGTGAAATCTGGCGATAGGGTTTATGTACAAGCAGCGGCTGCAACGCCAACGGTTTTAACCAAAGCTTTAGCGGAAAGAGCCAATGAATTAAGAGACGTAGAAATTTGTCATTTACACACAGAAGGAGATGCGCCTTATGCCAATCCAGAATTAGCAGCAAGTTTTCATGTGAATTCTTTTTTTATTGGTGCGAATGTACGCCACACGTTAAAAGCTGGAAATGGTTCTTATACACCTGTTTTCTTAAGTGAATTGCCTTTGTTGTTTCGAAAAAAAGTGGTGTTGTTAGATGTGGTTTTTATTCATGTTTCGCCACCAGATAGTCATGGCTATTGTTCTCTAGGTGTTTCTGTTGAAGCTAGTATTGCAGCGATTGAAAATGCTAAAATTGTAATCGCACAGGTCAATAAAAATATGCCAAGAACTTTTGGTGATGGTATTTTACACGTTTCAGAAATTAATTATTTAGTGGAAGTCGATGTGCCTATTTTTTCTCACGAAGTAAATTCGTTTTCAGCTGAAGAAGAAAAAATTGGGGAATATGTCGCTACTTTAATAGAGAATAAAAGTACGTTGCAAATGGGAATTGGTTCGATTCCAAACGCGGCTTTGAGTAAGTTAAAAAATCATAAAGATTTAGGTTTACATACCGAAATGTTTTCTGATGGAGTGATTGATTTAATTGAAAACGATGTAATTAATTGCAATTATAAAGGCACGTTAAGAGGTAGAGCTTTAGCTACTTTTTTAATTGGTTCGAAAAGATTGTACGATTTTGTAAACGACAATCCGTTTATTGAAATGAAAGAATCTTCTCTAGTAAATGACACTTCAATAATTAGAAAAAACCCAAAAATGATTGCCATTAATTCTGCCATTGAAGTAGATGTTACAGGTCAAGTTTGTGCCGATTCAATAGGTGGAAAAATGTATTCTGGAGTAGGCGGACAAATGGATTTTATTAGAGGTGCTTCCTTAAGTGATGGCGGAAAAGCAATTATTGCCTTGCCATCTATTACCAAAAGAGGTGAAAGCAGAATAGTTCCGTATTTAAAACAAGGTGCTGGAGTTGTTACCACACGTTCACATGTTCAATATATTATTACAGAATACGGAATTGCCAATTTATATGGAAAAACACTAAAACAACGTGTGAAAGAAATGGTGAAAATTGCTCATCCCAATCATCAAGAAGCCGTGGAAAAAGCCTATTTTGAAATGGTAATTAATTCATAAAAAAAATCTCCCAATTGAGTTGGGAGATTTTTTTTAATTTGGATTGGCTACGGTTTTGAATAAATCGGCATTGGAAATATAAAACCTATTTTCAATTAAAATTTTAGATAATTGCGCTAAAACCAAATTGTTTTCTCGTGTATTGATTAAAAACAAAGAACTTTCTCCCATTTCGAAAAGACGTTCTTCGGAATTTAATAAGGTAGAATTATCTTGAACTAAATCGGAAATGATATTTTCTTGTTTTTTTAACGATACGATTTCTGCTTTTTGGGATTCAATTTTATTGTTCAATTGTTCTTTTTCAAAACTTACTGCAAATTGTTCCGCTTCAATTTTTTGTTTGGTCAATTTCAAACTTCCTCTTTCTTTTCTTAAAAATAAAGGGAAAGCAAAGTTGACTCCGAATTTATAATCTTGAAATCGAAATTCTTGAAATTGATTTGGTGTTGATAAGTAATTGTAACCTAAATCTATTTTTGGAAGTAACATATTTGCTTTTAATTTCCTGTCGACTTCCAACATATTGATTTTATAATTTATCGAATTAATTTTCGGATGATTTTCAGCAGAAAAGTTCACTAAATTCAATTCATCTGTTTTTAAATATTCTTGAATGTTTTTGAATAGGTCAATTTCTGGAAACATTTGTTCTTCTAATTCAATTGGAATAGAATTGTTCGTCCATAAAAAATTCGATAATTCTAAACGCGCTTTGGTTAATTTTAGCATCGCATCTTCTTTGTTTAGCATTCGGTTTTTTACGGTAATTCCGGCTTCAATGCTATCAATCGCTGCTTTGTCACCTTCTTTAATTAAGGTTTTAATTCCTTTTAATCTTATTTCTGCATTTTGTAAATAAGTATCATACAATTTGAATTCATCGTAATTTTTTTTCCAATTAAAATAGGCCATAGAAGCGTGATGCAAAACCTGAATCGCTTGTAAATTTCTTTCGGCAGCACTCAAATTGATGTTGATTTTTGCTTTTCGTATATCGGCCATTCTTTGGTTAATTAAAAACCCTTGTAAAACTGGAACGGAAATTCCAGCATAACTCAAACCTTCACTTGGCGTTGTATTTTGCGGATTTAAATACGAACCTTCTGATGTTTCAAAACCACCTTTGACTTCAATTCCGTACCAAGTTGGAATTTTAAATCCACCATTAAATAGCGAATAATATTTTTTATCTTGAAATTCTTTGTTGCTAAAATCAGCTTCTAATTTTGGATCAAATGCACCTCGAGCCATTAATAAATTAGCTTGAGCTTGCGAAATTTCCAAATCGGCAATTTTCACTAATGGATGAAATTTTTTCACCATTCCTAAATATTCGTTAAACGACATTTCATTGTTGGTTTGTTGCGCGTTAACTGCATTTAGAAACAAAAAAAGTATAAAAAAATAAGTTTTCATGTGTATGTTATTTTTCTGAAACATCTTTGTTTTTTTCTTTAGCGGGTTGGTAATAATTCGGTGGGAAACCGTTTAAAGTTCGCCAAATTTCATACCATATTGGTACATTGTCTAACAGCGCCATAGTTTGCGCACCTGAACCAATACTTAATTGTTTCGGCCATTTTTGATCTTTAGAATCAGGAGCAATTAGTACACGATATTTTCCATTCTCAGAAATGAAATTTTCTACTGCTACTATTTTTCCACCAAAGGTTCCGTAAGATAAATTCGGCCAACCAGAAAATACAATTGTAGGCCAACCGTCAAACCAAACGCGTACTTTTTCCCCTTTTTGAATCAAAGGAAAATCATTTGGAGAAATATACGTTTCTACAGCAATGTCATATTCGGCAGGCATAATACTTACAATTGGCGTTCCTTCTTTAATGTTTTCACCTAAACCCGATTTTAAGGCGCGGTTTACATAGCCACTTTGCGGTGCTTTGATGTAATACATGCCGTTTCGGATTTTGTAATTATTGTATTGATTTTCTAGTTTGTTAACCTGTGCTTTTGTGTCGTATTTGCTGCTTTGAGCGGTATATTGATCGCTTTGTGCTTTCGAAAATTTTTCAGAATATTCCGCATTAATTCTACTGATTTCTACACGAGCATTTATCAATTCGTTTTCACTACTTAATAATTTATTTTCTTGTGTGATGATTTTAGCTTCAATTTCTTGTAATTTCAATCGTTTTTCTTCTACATCTGTCAACGGTTTCAAACCTTCTTTATTCAATTGAACTGAACGTTTAAATTGGGTATTGGCAATTTTGATTTGTGTTTTAATCGCTTCTAAATCCATACTGTCACTTTTAATTTTCAAAAGCGCTTGTCGGATTTTATTTTTTGCTTGTTGCGATTTTAAGTTTCTTTCGCTATTAATCGCATTCATTTGCGAATCTAAAGCGCCTACTTTTCCTTCATAAGAAGCTACAGCGTCTTCTTTTGCGTTCATTTGGTTTTTGGTGTTTTCCACTAAATTCGGATCTAAATAATCTTCTTTTATTTCCGAAATGAATAAAATTGTGTCACCAGCTTTCACATAATCGCCTTCATTCACATACCATTTTTCAATACGACCAGAAATTAAGGATTGAATGGTTTGTGGTCGCTGATTTGGTTTTAACGTGGTTACCGCACCAGAACCAGAAATGTTTTGTGTCCAAGGAAGGAATAAAAATAAGGCAACAAATACTACAAAACCCATTAGAATTTTGTTTAAAATTTTATAATGTTTTTCCTTATTTAATAATTGAATCGAACTAAATCGCTCCAGTTTTTTGTTGTCAATTCTGTTGTTATTTGAAACATTTAACATAATTATTTATTTAAAATGTTACTGATTTTACCTTTTTCCATTGTAATCACTCGGTTGCTTTTGGCACTAAATTGTTTGTTGTTAGAAGTTACTACTACGGTCCATTTTTGATTTGGATCCATTAAAAAAGAAATAATTTCTTGCGAAGTAGCCACATCCATTTTATCTGTAGGATTTTCTAAAAATAAAATTCTCGGTTTATGTAACACACATCTTGCTAATAATATTTTTTGAATATTTGAAGATGAAAGTTGTTTTCCATCAGGAAAAATAAGTGTATTTAATCCGTTTGGTAAGGTTTTGATAAAACTCGTTAACTTCAAATTATCTAAAGCCCATTTGATATCTTCATTTGAGATGTTGGGATTATTGAAGGTCAAGTTTTCAAAAATAGTACCTTCAAATAAAGTCTCACCTTGTAAAATACATCCAAAATGAGTTCGATATTGATTGATATCCATTTTATTAAACGTGTCATCGTTAATGATAAAATGACCTTGAGTTGGTTGTATTAATCCTGATAAAATTCTAATTAATGTTGTTTTTCCGGTACCATTATCACCTTCAATTACAATTTTTTCACCTTGATTTATTTTTAAATTGATGTTTTCTATGGCATTTGTAGTGTCATCTTCAAATTTAAAACTTACGTTTTCTAATTCTAACGAAAGATTGATGTAACAATCTGTTTGTTTTACTTCTGATTCCGATTCAATTTCTAAATCGGTAATTTCACCAATTTTTTCAACAGAAGTAAGCACATCGTAAAAAGTTTCTAAACCTAAAACAATTTTTTCAACGGAATTAATAACTAATAAAATAATAATTTCAGCGGCTACGAATTGCCCAATATTCATTTGTTGGTTTAAGACTAAAAAACCACCTATTAATAATAAACTAGCTGTGATAATGACTTTAAATCCAATTAACTGTGAAAATTGTCTTTTTATAATTTTAAAATGTTGTTCTCTATATGTGATATAATCAGCTACTAGTTTGTTGTTTTTCTCTAAAGCAAAATCTAAATGATTTGGATTTTTAAAGCTAAAATTATTTCGAGATAATTCTTGCAACCAACCCGCTACTTTATATTTGAATTTGGATTCTTTTAAACTGGTTTTTAAACCTGATTCATAGGAAAATTTGAATATAATATAAAGTAATATCGTTAATAGAATTCCAAAAATAATAAAGAAAGGATGATATAAGGATAGTAAAATAACTCCAAATAAAATTTGTAGTAACGCGGCTGAAAAATCCGTTAATAATTTTGAAGTTCCTTTTTGAATGGATAAAGTATCAAAAAAACGATTCGCAATTTCCGAAGATTGACGGTTATATGTAGATGAAAATTTAAGTTTTGGAATACGATACGTAAATTCAAAAGCAGAACGAATAAATATTTTTTGTTGTAAATTTTCGGTTATTCGTAATTGCATTAAGGAAAGAATCCCTACAAAAGCAACACCTATAACAACTAGGATTACTAAAATTACCCAAGAGACACTTGCTCTTCCAGCTTGAATAAAGTTAATGATAGCTTGAATACCGAGCGGAAGTGATAAACTAATTATTCCAGCAAAAACGGCGTACGAAATAATTTGGATAATATCCTTTCGGTCTAATCGTAATAAATTATAATATCTTTTTAGTGGTGACATATTTTATTTTTTTAAAAGATTTTCTATTAAATGAATGTAAAAGGATGACGGACTTACTTCCGAATTGCAGTTAGTTATAGTTTTTAAATGGTTTCTCAGAAAATGTTGGTGTAAGGATCCTTCAATTATTGACGAAACTAAACTCTTGGCAAATGGATAATCGGGATTTACTTCTTCAACCATTTTTTCAATACGGTAATTTACTTGTTTATAAATAAGGAAAAAGCCTTCTTTGTTTTCTTGGTCTACCTGTTTGTTATAAAGAGTTTTTGTGAATTCTTCAATGATAATTTTATTTAGAATAGCTTCATTAACATGCTCCGTTGAATTATCATCTTGAATCGTTTCTGTAACTATTGTAATAGCTTTTTTTAATTTTTCTATTTTGTTTTCAATGTTAGCTGTAGAAAAAACCAAACGATATTCTATCCAAGCCCAATACCAAGAAGTTAAATATACTAATAATTTGTGTTTGTTTTCGAAATATCTGTAGATTGAACTTTCGTTAGAACCAATTTTCTCCCCTAATTTTTTAAAAGTAAATTCTTCAAAACCAATTTCATCAATAAATATGATACTATGTTGTATTATGTTTTTACCTAAAGATGTGGTTTCAGGATCTTTGACGTAGGTTTTAGGGTTAACTTGAATTTTAATATTTGTAATTAAATTTTCCATGTCTGATAATTTATATCGCAAATATAATAGTATTACTATCAAAAGTTAATAGTTTAACTTTTATTTAATACTTTTCAAAAAAAATAGCCATCAATTTTGATGGCTATTTTTACATTTTATATAAATTTATTCTTTCTTTAATTCTAATTTTTCAGCAAAATAATCGCAGAAATCGGTCATTGCTCCAGCCATTTTTTCATCACCGGTAGCACGTTGAAAAGTATCTGTCATAGCCACTAATGTTTGGTGAAAAAAGATTTTCATTTCATCAACAGGCATGTCTTTTGTCCACAAATCGATACGAAGTGTTTCTTTTGCTTTTGCATCCCAAATGGATAATAAAACGGTTTTTGCTTCTTCATTATTTACACCACCATCTTGTGCAGACCAAGTTAATTTTTCTGGCACATTATTTTGATCTAATTCGATATTTACTTTAATTTCAGATGTTTTGCTCATACTTATAAATATGTTACTCCGCTGGAGTAAGTTACAGGTTAGTTTTTTGTTTTTGCTAGTAGAATTACTTTTTTTATAATTTCAAATCGTAAATCGTAAATCCCAAATCGTAAGTCTTAAATCGTAAGTCTTAAATCGTAAATCGATTACTATTTTTTAGGTTTATATCCAGATTTATTAAATATAACTGTTGGTTCTGTTTTTAAAAGTTGGTCTAAAGTGACATCGTTATTTTCCATGTAGCTTTTTACAATTTGCCAACCTAGCCATTGTCCAACTCTTCCAGGTGATTCTTTATCAATTTCTAAATAGAATTTGGTAAAAGGTCCATCTTCAATGAAACGCTGATAGTTTTTTATGTTATTATCGTATAGTAATTTTTCATTTACTAAATAACTCCACATTTGCGATTCGTTTTCGATACAAAATTTTTCTTGCATTTCTGTGTAGCCAATTTTCTGATAATTTGGAGTTTCAGGAAGTAGTAAGTCTTTCAAATAGTGTAATTTTCCAAAATAAATCATTTCACTAATTAATGTTTTGTCTTGCGAAGGCATAATTTTTCTAAAGGCAAAATTAGTTACTAAATCGGGTAATATTTGATTGGTTTCTAAATTTGCTTTTTGGTATTCTGCAAACGGCTCATAAAATTTATGATTTTTTCCTAAATAAGTATCTAAAGAAATTAAGATTAAGTCGTTGGTATAAAAAACTTTTTTTTCAATTAATACTTCATTTACTAACGTAATAACTCTTGGTGTTTTTTCTTCAGGAAAATAATGTTTGATTCGAGAAACCATCATTTCTAAACCTTCTTCAAATTTTGAATTGTCTGGAAATTGTTTTTCTACTTCAACGTTTAATTCTTTAAAAATGGGATCGTTTATTTTTGCATACCAAATAGAATCAGGAAATTGTGTTGGAAATAAAAAGGGATATTGATTTTTTAATTCGGGTAAAGTTTTTGGTGTAGCTGCAGCATATAATTTATCAAATCGTTCAATTTTTAAATCTACTGATTTTTTGACATCTACAATTTCAACCGCATCATTTTTTTTGCATTGAAGGAAGAAGCATCCTGAAATTAGTAAAAAGATTAATTTTTTCATCGTTTGAAATTTACTATTTTTATCAAAAATTATTGAACTGCAAATATATAATTATATACCTAAATTATTTATTAAAATTATGTCAAATAAAACAACATTGAATTTAGAAGGAATTCACACACATATTGTCAATTGGTTGAAAACTTATGCAGCCAATTCTGGTGTAAAAGGTTTTGTTATTGGAATTTCTGGTGGAATTGATAGTGCGTTAACTTCTACGTTGTGTGCGCAAACTGGTTTTCCAGTTTTATGTGTTGAAATGCCAATTCATCAAGCGGAAAGTCATGTGAATCGTGCAAACGAGCATATTGACCAATTAAAAAAGCGTTTTCCGAATGTTTTTAACGACAGAGTTGACCTAACACCAAGTTTTGAAACTTTTAAAAATAACGTGCCAACTTGTGAAAACGAAAAAGCTTTGCATTTAACTTTAGCGAATACAAGAGCACGTTTACGAATGACAACTTTATATTATTTAGCAGGAATTCACGGTTTTTTAGTAGCAGGAACGGGAAACAAAGTGGAAGATTTTGGTGTTGGATTTTATACGAAATACGGTGACGGTGGAGTAGATGTGAGTCCAATTGCAGATTTAATGAAAAGCGAAGTACGTGAATTAGCTAGATATGTTGGTGTTCCTGAAAGCATTTTAGTAGCGAAACCCACTGACGGTTTATTTGGAGACGATAGAAGTGACGAAGACCAATTAGGTGCAAGTTACGATGAATTAGAATGGGCGATGTTAGCATTAGAACAAGGAATAAATGGTGAGAATTTAAATGGAAGACAAGCAGAAGTTTTTAAGATTTATCAACGATTAAACAGAGTAAATCAGCACAAAATGCAACCTATTCCTGTGTGTGAAATTCCGAAAGAATTTATAATCAGATAAATACCGTTTTTTTTGATTTTTTTTGTTAATTTTGTGTAATAAAATTATTGCTAACATTTTAAAAACAGATTGGTATGATTACACTTTGTTTAGCAGATAATTCTCCGGTGGTACACTTGGGAATTCAAACGTATTTTCAAAATAGTACAACAATAAAAATTGCAGAAGTTGTAACTAATTTCGATGATTTACAATCGAAAGTAGTTTCTTCTTCTATTGATTGTTTAGTTTTAGATGCCGAATTAAAAGGCTTAAATAGTATCTTAAAGATAAAGAAGTTATTACAAGAAAACCCCAAATTGAATGTAATTTTTTTCACAAATGTTTCGGATACTTTGTATGCTCCACCAGCTATTAAGTCTGGTGTAAAAGGCTATGTATCTAAAAATGTTGCATTAAGCGAATTGGAAAATGCTATTATAAAAGTAAATAATGGAGAACTTGTTTTTAGTTCTGAAGTTAGAAAAGCTATAGAGATTTTAAATAAAACTAAAAAATCTGAGCGTTTATTCAAAAAATTATCTACAAGAGAAATCGAAGTTTTACGTTATTTCAGTGAAGGAAGAAAAAACAAAGAAGTGGCTAAAATTTTAGGTTTGGATGAGAAAACTATTAGTACTTACAAATTAAGATTACTTCAAAAATTAAGCGTTACGAATTTGTTAGATTTAATTAACAAAGCAAAACAATTGGAGATTATTTAAGGATTTGTAAAGTCTAAAAATTAAAGCGATTCGAAGTGTTTTTAACAGTTCGAATCGCTTTTTTTATCCAATTTAATTAGAATCGTACCAAAACTCTACTGAGTTCATGATTATTTGGTGTTTTTTATTAATAAATTATTTTATAGTTTTGTCATTTCGAACGAAGTGAGAAATCACATAATCTAATTTACGCCATACAAAAATGTTAAATCCTCAATTAGGTTTTCATACCTACTATGTTTATATAATTACGAATAAATTTAGGTCTACTTTTTATATTGGCATGACTAATAATTTAAAAACTAGACTTTCTCAACATAAGGAAAATATAGAAATTGGTAATAAAACATTCGCTTCAAAATATAATATTGAATTTTTAGTTTATTACGAAAAATTCACATGGGTTGAAGATGCCATTTTGAGAGAAAAAGAAATAAAAAAATGGAGAAGAGAAAAAAAGTTAGATTTAATTAAGAATTTTAATCCTAAATTTGAGTTTTTGAATAAACAGTTTATTTAGTTTTCTATACTTTATGTGATTTCTCTCTGCGTTCGAAATGACAAAATAGTTAATCCTTTTTGAATCTATCTATATAAAACTTGGCCTAATTTTTTTGCAATAGTGTTACGTAATGTTGATAGACTCATACTGTAAGATAAAAATTCAGAATTATCAATAGAAATATCTTTTGAAACATTTTCAATATTAACTGAAATCATTTTATCAATTAACAAACAACGATAAGATGAAATTGTATCAGAAACAAGTTGTTCTAAATTTGTGTTTTTGTCATCCACCACAATCTTTCTTAAATGCCATTTGTTTAATGTATAACGATCTTCTAACATTAAAATAGAAGTGATTTTGTCTGTTATTTCTGGTGTAGTTTCCGAAATATATTTGTCAATTTCAAATTCTAAATTCTGATTGTAATAATTGATGATATCCGTATAAATAGTTTTAAAAGTTGGATTTGATAATTCAATTTCATCTTCTTGTAGGGCTAAATATAATTTTTCGTAAATTTTATAAGAATTGATTTCTTTAATATCTACTAAATTTCCCGTTTCGTCTTCTACTTGGAAAATTTCGGTGAACGTTTCCGTTTTCGAACCATTAATTAATAAAATTTCAATAATTTTTTGTTCAAACTCAAATTGTTTGTCAATTTTTTCGGGTCTTACTTCTTCATTGTTTTTATGAACTTCAAATACTTTTTTTTCTTCCGTAAATTTTTTGTTCGCTTCAGAAAGGTCTTTTTTTTCTATTTGAGCTAAAGTACTTCGAATTACATCTTCCGTAATGTCCATAATACGCGAACATTCTTTGATGTAAATTTCACGTTTTATAAAGTCAGAAATTTTAGAAATACTGTTCACCATATCTCTGATCAATTCGGCTTTTTTTATTGGATCGTTATTGGCTTCTTTGACTAATAAATCGGCTTTAAACTGAATAAAATCTTTGGAATTATCGTCTAAATATTGTTTTAAAACTTCGTACGAATTGTTTTTTGCGAAACTATCTGGATCTTCTCCATCAGGGAAACTACAAACTTTCACGTTCATTCCCGCTTCCAGAATTAAATCGATACCACGAATAGAAGCGCGTAAACCCGCAGCATCACCATCAAAAAGAACGGTAATGTTATTGGTTAAACGATTTACTAAACGAATTTGGTCTGGTGTTAATGCGGTTCCAGAAGAAGCTACCACATTTTCAATACCACTTTGATTGAATTGAATCACATCGGTATACCCTTCCACCAAATAACAAGTATCTTGTTTGGCAATCGCTTGTTTGGCTTGGAAAATTCCGTATAAAACTTTGCTTTTATGATAGATTTCGCTTTCTGGCGAGTTTAAATATTTCGCAGCTTTTTTGTCGTTGGTTAAAATTCTTCCTCCAAAACCTAAAACTCTTCCGCTCATACTTTGAATAGGAAACATCACACGACCTTTAAAGCGATCAAATGTTTTTCCGTCTTCTTGTTTTACGATAGTTAAACCGGTTTTTTCTAGATATTCTAATTTGTAGGCTTTTCCTAAAGCTTCTTTGGTAAAAGCATCCCAAGAATCTGGAGAATACCCTAATTGGAATTTTTCGATGGTAGCTTTTGTAAAACCACGTTCTTTAAAATACGATAAACCAATAGCCTGACCTTCATCCGTATTCAGCATCGTTTTGTGAAAATAATCTCGAGCAAATTCCGATACCAAATACATGCTTTCTTTTTCGTTGGCTTGTTCTACATCTTCATTGGTAACGATGGTTTCTTCGACTTCAATTCCGTATTTGTTAGCCAAATATTTTATAGCTTCTGGATACGTAAAATGTTCGTGTTCCATTAAGAAAGTAACGGAATTTCCACCTTTTCCAGAACTGAAATCTTTCCAAATTTGCTTCACTGGCGATACCATAAACGAAGGCGATTTTTCGTTCACAAACGGCGAAAGTCCTTTCATGTTACTTCCGGAACGTTTGAGTTGTACGAAATCGCCAATGACTTCCTCTACACGAGCTTGGTCAAATACTTTTTCTATGGTTTCTTTAGAGATCAATGTGGATGTTTTGGTCAGCAAATATACAAAGAAATTAAATTTCTATATTCAAAATTCCATATGGAATATTCCAAGTTTAAAATATTGAAGTTAATAAAGAATCTGAAACAAGTTCAGAAAAACAAAAAACCTACAAGAAAATTCCTGTAGGTTTTGAAGATTGGTTTGTTTTTAGATTATTGTTTGGTGAAAATTAAATCTTCTTTAGGTAAAAACATTGGAATACTTGAAATGTTTGGATAGGAGCAACCCTCGGATTTATATCCATAATATTCAAAATAACAATATTTTATTTGATTTGGATTACCAGCAACATTTAGAATATTAAAATTAATATCTAAATCACAATTTTGCCTGTCTTTATACCAATATGCACCTGTTTTTAAATTTAATCCTATAATTTTAAAAGCATTATAATTAGTGATATTTGTATCATCGTAAAGGATTGTGTTCGACAAAAGGTCTATTACTTTAAACTTGATTTTTAAATCATCAGTATAAAAATAACCTGTATTTCCTGTTTTTTCATGATATTGTTGTACGAATTTTACAAAATGAAAAATGTATTTTTTGTTATTTTGAACTGACGACCAAATACCTTCATATTGAGCCATTTCATTGTTAATGTCTTTATAATACACACCATTTTGAGGATAATTATTCATGTTTGCTCCATTGGGAACTATTTGTGTTACTTGAGCACTTGTACATGATGTAAGTATTGTAAATGCTAAAATTAATTTAAATATCTTCATTTTTTTTGTTTTTAGTTACAAGGTTGAGCATCGATTGAGCCATTATTTAGTGATAGTTTTGTCCAATTTGTTATTGGGTTACTTGTTGGGTCTGTAATTGTGCCTTTAAATAAAGATGTTGTTTTTTATCAAAAGGTTGGAAAACAATACAGCTATTTTCAAAATTAATAAAAAAACCTACAAGAAAATTCCTGTAGGTTTTGAAAAAAGTATGGTAATATAACTCAAAAAAATGTAATTCAAATTTTAATTCCAATCAAAACGGATACCTAATGAAATGTTGTTTTGATCTACTGCGTTGTTTTTAAACATTGGGTTTAAATCGTATTTCAAATAAAGTGAAGTTTGTTTGTAACCTATGTATGTACTTAATCCGTAAGTAAAATCATTTACATTAAAATCACCTTTATCTCTTACTGAAATTTTATGGCCATCTTGGTTGTATCGTATAAATTGTTTTGAATTTGTGTTCACTCCAACAAATCCTCCAATTCCGAAACGTGCTCCTTTGTGCGATTTGAATATTTTTTTATCGTCTACAGTTTGTGTTTTAGAAAAATCAAATTCTAAATGCATCGGAACAACAAAATACACGTTTTTAAAATAAGTTTTGTTGGCTTTGGTATCCACACCAGCATCAATTAAAACAGTTTGGTTGCCTATTTCTGTAAAAACTCTATTGTTTGTAGCATGTAACATGTTGTAAATGAAACCAACACCATATTTAAAATGTAATAAATTGTTGTTTTTAGATAAGCGGGTATTCCATGTTAATCCCCATTCGTAAAATGTTGAACGCGCATAACCAAATTGTGAGTTGGCCACAGCACCATCTGTTACTAAATTGTTATATCCAGTTGCGAAAACAAATTGACTAGTAGTTCTGTTTTCAGATTTGTTTGGGTCGCTTTTTTTTGTTTTAATATTTAAATGGAGATTGTTCGCATTTGCAGTTGTGTCCTTGTCAATTGTTTGAACTTGATTGGTAATTAATTCTCTCAAGGCAACTTCATATTCAGCTGTTCTTGTTTCAATGTTTTTTGCACGTTCTTCTGAAAATTTTGATTTTAGTTTTTGCCCTTCTTCATTTGTGATTTCACCATTTTTTACTTTAGTATCAATTGCTTCCACTTCTCTTTTTAAAATTTCTTTCTCTTCGTTGGCTATTGTTTTGATGTTAATAGCAATTTCTTTTGCTTTTTGTTCGAATGTTTTTTCTTGTGCGCTAACTGTACTAACTAAAGTAACTAACGCAATACTGATGTATAAAATAATTTTTT
Source organism: uncultured Flavobacterium sp. (assembly GCA_964461805.1). Lineage (GTDB taxonomy): Bacteria > Bacteroidota > Bacteroidia > Flavobacteriales > Flavobacteriaceae > Flavobacterium. The sequence continues at coordinate 13,522 of CAYWVV010000007.1, read as the reverse complement.
GCATGATTTTTAGGTTTTAAAGTTGTTTTTTTAATTGTAGTTTCTGTTTACAATTATTGATTTTGCTTGTTTAAATTTACTTAATGCTTTGTCTTTAAACGATTGATCGAGCTCTGATTCAACCGAATTAAGTAAGTCATTAGGGTTTACTTTTAAAGTAGATTTGTACGTATTTGTATTTCCGTTTGGCTTTTTATTACCTTGTACTTCGGTAAGTAAAGTTTCTGAATTTACTTGGTTATACGTAGTTTTTTGATTGGTTTGTTCTTGTGATGAATTGTTGTTTTCGTTTTTGGCAAGTAATTCGTTAAGTTTTTCTTTTACTGCTGTATGTGAATCTAAATCGGATTTGTATTTTGATTTGCTGTTTGGTTTTGAAATATTCTCCGTTGTAGAATTTGTATTTTTTGGTGTAGCAATTGCTAGTTCTTTTTCTACTTCTGGTGCAGGCGTACTTTCATTGGTGTCGTAATTTTCAACTTCATTTGAAGGTGTTTCTTTTGAAATAACTACTTCATTTGAGGGTTGTGAAATTTCAGATTTCTGATTTTGTTGAAAAAAAACGTATCCCATTCCTGAAAACAATAAGAACGAAGCGGCAATTTTTAACCAGAAATATTTTTTTGGCTGTTTTTTTTCTTCTGCAACTGTTAACATAGCATCTAATCTGTCCCAAGCTTGTGCAGATGGTTCAATTTCTCGAGAATTGAATTCCTGTTGTATGTTTTTATCGAAATTATTTGGTGCCATTGTTCTTGTTTTTTAATTCGGTAATCTGTGTTTGCAACATTTTTCTTGCGTGTGAAAGTTGCGATTTTGAGGTGCCTTCTGAAATGTTTAATAACTCGGCAATTTCATTATGTTTATAGCCTTCAATGATGTATAAATTAAAAACTATTTTATATCCTTCTGGCAAATTATCTATTAATAATTGAATGTCATCTATAGAAAAATCGCCTTCCATTTCGTAATTGTCTTCTTCTTCGGAATAAATTACATCGTCAATATCTTTATGATTGAAGCTGTTTTTCTTAACTCTTAAATAATCAATGCATTCATGAATCATAATTCGTTTTATCCAACCTTCAAAACTACCTTTGTGTTCAAATTTTTTCAAATTGGTAAACATTTTCATGAAACCTGTAATCATAACATCTTCGGCATGATGAATGTCTTTGATGTATTGTCGACAAACGCTTAACATTTTTGAAGCATATTTTGAATACAACTGCTGTTGCGCTTGTCGATTATTTGCAATCGCTTCGCTAATAAGTTGTTGTTCGTTTGTATGTAATGCTATTACTTTCATGTTTCAATGTCAATGATATTTTCAATACCAAAAATCAAATTTTAAATGCTTCTATTAGTATAGACGATTATTGTTTTTAAATGGTTGCATCTTGTTTTAAAATTTTTAAAAATCAAATTTTAAACGCTTCTATTAACATAGACGAAGATGGTTTTAAAAAGGTTGTATCGCTAATTGTTTAATTTTAATTGATTCATTGAAAATTGAGCAATGAGGTCACTTAAAATTAAATCTTTCTTTCAATTACATAATTTACCATTAAAGTAAGGGAATCTTTGTAGATGGAATTTGGGAAGTCTTGTATAAGTAATAATGCCTCTTCTTGAAATTGCATCATTTTTTGTTCGGCATACGTAAGTCCGCCATTGTTTTTTACGAAAGTAATAACTTCTTTGACGCGTTTTTTATCTTTATTATGGTTTTTAATCGAATTGATAAGCCAATTTTTTTCTTTTGAAGAACAATTATTTAAAGAATAAATTAAAGGCAACGTCATTTTTTGTTCTTTAATGTCAATTCCGGTTGGTTTTCCGATAGCATCATCCGTATAATCGAATAAATCATCTTTAATTTGGAAAGCCATTCCGATTAATTCCCCAAATTTTCGCATTTTTTCAACCACTTCCTTGTCTTCTGGAAGTACAGAACAAGCGCCAAGAGCACAACAAGCCGCAATAAGTGTGGCTGTTTTTTGTCGGATGATTTCGTAATATATATCTTCGGTGATGTCTAGTTTTCTGGCTTTTTCAATTTGTAATAATTCTCCTTCGCTCATTTCTCTTACAGCTACAGAAATTATTTTCAACAAATCGAAATCGTTATTATCAATAGAAAGTAATAAGCCTTTTGAAAGTAAATAATCGCCAACTAAAACGGCAATTTTGTTTTTCCAAAGTGCGTTTATGGAGAAAAAACCACGACGTTTGTTACTGTCATCTACCACATCATCATGTACTAAAGTTGCGGTATGAATTAATTCGATCACAGAAGCGCCTCGATACGTTCTGTCATTTACGCCACCGCCAGAAATCATTTTTGCTGTTAAAAACACAAACATTGGTCGCATTTGTTTCCCTTTTCGATTTACAATATAATGCGTAATTCGATTCAGTAATGCTACTTTAGAAGACATAGCCTGTTGAAACTTTTTTTCGAAAAGTTCCATTTCATGGGTTATGGGTTCTTTAATTTGTTCGGTGATTTTCATGGTGTGTCAAAAGTAGTGAAAAGTAGAAATATATAAAACAGATTTTTATATTATTAAGATTAAATTATATTTGTAAAAAAGACCATTTTATGTTAAAGAAACAATTTTTTCGAATTTTTATTTTATTACTGATTTTCTCAAATCAAATTCATGCTTTTCAAAAAATAAAAATTAAAACTAATTCAGAGAATTCTCAAGTATATGTTGATGATAAGTTAGCAGGAAAAGGTAATGATGTTGAGCTTAATTTTGAAAAAAGTAATGCTGTCAAACAAATAAAACTTGAAAACTCAGGATTTAAAAATTCATATAAAGTTTATTATACAGGTAAAAAACCGGAACGCCAATTACAAAATAGTATCAAATCGACAATAAAAGATAATGAATTTTATTTTAATCGTTTTGATGTTAAAACGCCATTTAAAACAGATAGCACTAAGTTTATTCTTTTAAAAGATGTTGAGCTGATGGTTAATGAGGTTTTGGATTATACTTCTATTAATTACAATGAATTGAAGAATAAAAATTTCAAGCCAAATACATCTGATGTGTATAAAGTTACTTCTGCCGATTTTGTAAAAATGGTTGCTGAAGTTTTAGAAACTTTAAATTACAATAAAGAGAAGGAAGCCAAAAATTATGGAAATTCATTGTTTCTAAATGCAAAAATAGTAAGCATTAATCTTAAGAAATATGAAGATATTTGTTTAGATACTAAAGTTAATTTTTTTGAAACCACATTAGAAGTAGAATGGCAACTTTTAAATTTTGACAAACAGGTTAAATTCTCTAAAAAAGTTTTAAGTACTTCAGGAGAATTTATAGATAAAAACGGAGCTCAATTATCTATTAAAGATGCTTTAATACTTTCTTTTTACAGACTTTTGGAAGATGAATCACTAGAATCTTTATTGAAAATTGAAGAAATTGAAGTGTCTAATTTTGATGTTATACAAGTAAAAAAGAAAAATTATGTAGCTTCTTTAGAAGATGCATTAAATGCAAGTTTTACAATAAAAACAAATGATGGCCATTGTAGTGGGTTCGCAATTTCTGAAGATGGCTATATTGTAACCAATTTTCAAGCAGTAGAAAAAGCAAAATCAATAAAAGTTATTGATAAAAACGGAAAAGAATTTTCAGCTGAATTAATAAGAAAAAATAAACAATTGGATTTAGCGTTGTTGAAAGTTAGTGCGGTTTCTTTTGAAAGTGTTTTTCAATTGCCTAGTCAAAAACAATATGCTATTGGAGAGGAAATTTTTGTTGTGGGTTGTCCAGAATATATAGAGCTTGGTCAAACCATATCTAAAGGGATTATTTCAGGATATCGAAAAATAGACAATCAAAATTTAATTCAAATGGATGCAAGTGTAAATGAAGGGAGTAGTGGTGGACCTTTAATTTCAAAAAGCGGTCAATTGTTTGGCGTAGTAAATTCGAAAATTAAAAAAATTGGAGTGGAAGGAATTGGTTTTGTAATTCCAGCCGAATTAATAAAAGAAACTTTAGGTTTGTCAGAATAAACCTTAAATAATTTTTTTATTTATAATAATTTATATATTTGTCGATTAAACTAAACCTCTTAAAAAAAAATGAAAAAATTTTTATCGCTGCTATTATTATTTAGTATGATAGTAACATTTACAAATTGTGCCACCATTTTAAATGGAAATTATCAAAAAGTCAGAATTAGAACAAATTCAGCAGATTCAAAAGTATATGTTAATGATGAATTAGCAGGTACGGGAAAAGTTGTTGTCGCAAAAATGAAAAGAGACAATTCTGAAAAACAAATTAAAGTTGCTAGAGAAGGCTATAAACCGGTATATAAAGTGCATTATCAGACTTCAAAATCTCCTTTATATATTATGTCTTGGATTCCTTTTGGTTTGTTTGTTTACCCACCTTTGTTGGATTTTGGACCAAAATCTTATAATTATAAAAAGGATGTGTCTGTAGCAGGACAAAGTTTACAAATAAAAGCAAGAAGTCAGGATGAAAAATATGTGTATTTAAAAAACACTGCATTTGATGTAAAGAAAGAAGATGTTAAGTTTAAAAAAATCAAGAAAAGTAAATACAAAAAAAATAAAAAAGGAAAAGAATTAAAGACTTTTGATGAAGACATAAAGTTTGATAATTCTGTTTTTTCTGATGCGGTTTCTGAAATATTAAAATCTAATAATTACGTAGATACTACAAAAACTATATTTAAAAGTAAAACAAATACTTTATATATTAGTTCAAAAGTTACTAAAGTAGATTTTCAATATATCTATGAACACCAAGGTGGTTCTCAAAAAGATTATATTGTTACTAAATTAGATTTAGAATGGGAAATTTTTGATTTATACGACCAATCAAAATATAAAAAAGTTTTTAAAGCAGAATCTGGAGAATTTGCAACTTCGAGAACTGATTTTTTAAGAATGAGTGTAGAAGATGCTATTTCAGAATCATTCTATAAATTGATGGATTCCAAAGAAGTTAAAAATTTAATCAAACAAGAATCTGAGGAAAAAGTTAAATATGACATGTTAGTTATGCAATCTGCTGCAACAATTACTAATATTGAGGATGCAATGAATGCTACAGTTACAATTAAAGTAAAAGACGGTCATGGAAGTGGATGCGTTGTTTCTAAGGATGGCTATATTGTTACCAATTTCCACGTAGTTTCTAGTTCTGATAAATTAACAGTTGTAGATAGAAATGGTAAGGAATATGCTGCCAAATTAATTCGTAAAAATGAGAATTTAGATTTAGCGTTAATTAAAGTAGAAGCATCATTTGAAAAAAGTTATACCATTCCAAGTTCAAAAAAATACACAGTAGGTGATGATATTTTTGTAATTGGAACTCCAACTTCTGTTGAATTAGGTCAAACTTTAACAAAAGGGATTATATCTGGTAATAGAGTTTTTGATAAAAACACATTTATTCAAACAGATGCAAGTGTAAATGGTGGAAACAGTGGTGGTGCAGTAACTAAGAAATCAGGTGAGTTAATTGGAATTGTTAATGCAAAAGTATCTGGATTTGGTGTTGAAGGTTTAGGTTTTGCAATTCCTGCTGAATTAATTGAAACAGGATTGTTTCTTAAAAACTAACATTTATTAAAATACAACATATAAAAAGAGGATCTAATTGATCCTCTTTTTTTTTATCGCTCTTATTGAAATCTATTTTAGATTTCTTTACAATCGAATTACTAACTCTTATTGGCCAATTGTCCGCAAGCGGCATCAATATCTTTTCCACGACTTTTGCGTACTTTTACTACAATATTATTTCTTTCTAAAGCTGTGATATAATCTTTTGTGGCTTGTTCGCTGGCTTGTTGAAAATCGCCATCGTCAATCGCGTTGTATTCAATTAAATTGACTTTACAAGGCACGTATTTACAAAATTTCACTAATGCATCTATTGAGGCTTTGTCGTCATTAATTCCTTTCCAAACTACGTATTCATAGGTGATTTTGCTTTTTGTTTTGGCATACCAATATTCTAAAGCTTCTCTTAATTCTGTTAACGGAAAACTTTTGGTAAAGGGCATGATTTCATTTCGAGTGGCTTCAATTGCAGAATGTAAAGAAACGGCTAAATTGAATTTTACGTCATCATCGGCCATTTTTTTAATCATTTTTGAAACGCCAGATGTAGAAACCGTAATTCGTTTTGGTGACATTCCTAAACCTTCGTTTGACGTAATCATGTCAATGGCTTTCATTACGTTTGGGTAATTCATTAAAGGTTCACCCATTCCCATAAAAACAATATTGGAAAGTGGTCTGTCATAATACAATTTACTTTCGTTATCTATCGCTACAACTTGATCGTATATTTCGCCTGGCGTTAAATTTCGCATACGTTTCAATCGCGCTGTGGCACAAAAATTACAATCTAAACTACAGCCAACTTGACTAGAAACACAAGCTGTTGTTCTAGTTTTTGTTGGAATCAGCACACTTTCTACAATTAAATCATCGTGTAAACGAACGGCATTTTTAACTGTTCCGTCTTCACTACGTTGCATCGTATCCACTTTTACATGATTTATGACGAAGTTAGCTTCTAACATAGTACGAGTTTCCTTTGAAACATTCGTCATATTTTCGAAAGAGTGTGCGCTTTTACTCCATAACCATTCGTAAATTTGATTCCCACGAAAGGCTTTGTCTCCGTTAGTTACGAAAAATTCTCTTAATTGCTCTTTTGATAAAGCTCTGATGTCTTTTTTGTCTGCTTGCATGGTGCAAAGTTAGTGTTTTTTGTATATTTGTTGTAAATATTTGTGATTATGGGTGCAATTGAATTAAAAGAATACATAAAACAGCAAATGGAGCATGCAGATGAACGTGTTTTACGTATTGTAGCTTCTGTTTTTGATAATTATTCGAAGGATGATAATGATAAGGAAATACTCGCTTTGTTAGAAGAAAGTGAAAATGAGTATAATGAAGGGAAAGTAAAAAAAAGTATTTCTGTAATTAATGTATCTAGAGAGAAATATTCTAAGTAATGGAAGTTATTTGGACTGACACTGCAGAAAAATCGTACTACAAAATTTTAGAATATTTGAAAGAAAACTGGAATTCAAAAGTTGCGAATGATTTTATTGACAGAGTTGAAAATTCAATGGATATAATTTCAAATAATCCAAATTGCTTTGAAGAATATGTCTTCAATAAAAATTACAGAAAAGGATTTATTCACGAAAATGTTTCTTTTTATTATAGAATTTATGATAATGAAATTGTTATTCATTTGTTTTGGAATAATTATCAAAACCACCAAAAATTAAAGAAATTATTATAATGCACTTTATATCAGAAGATTTAGAAAATTACGTAGCCAATCATTCACAACAAGAACCAGAATTATTGGTAAAGTTGAATAAAGAAACACATCAGAAAATTTTGCAACCTAGAATGTTAAGCGGGCATTTTCAAGGTCGAGTTTTGAGTATGTTGTCTAAAATTATTAACCCAAAATCTATTTTAGAAATTGGTACGTATACGGGTTATGCAGCATTATGTTTAGCAGAAGGTTTACAAGAACACGGGACTTTGGATACAATTGATATTAATGAAGAATTAGAAGAAATTCAACAAAAATATTTTGATTTGTCGCCATATTCGAATCAAATCACACAGCATATTGGTGATGCTATTGAGATCATTCCCACGTTAAATAAGAAATTCGATTTAGTGTTTATTGATGCCGATAAAGAAAATTACATCCATTATTTTCATTTAATTGTGCCTTTAATGAATAAAGGCGGAATCATTTTATCTGATAACGTCTTGTGGAGTGGAAAAGTTTTAGAAGAAGTAAAAGCCAACGATAAAAGCACGCAAATTCTATTGGATTACAACAGAATCATCAATGAAGATGAGCGTGTAGAAACTGTTTTATTGCCAATTCGTGATGGGTTGACGGTTACCAGAGTGAAATAATTACGGTTCAGTTTCGGTTTTCAGTTTTGAGGATATAAATAGGTATATTCTGTAAAACAAAACCCCTGTTAAACTACCAAAAATATATCCGGAAATAATATCTAAAGGAAAATGTAATCCTAAATAAATTCTGCTATAAGCGAAAATTAGAGGATATAAAAAAATCAAATAGCTGTATTTGTAGTGACTTCTTAAAACTAAAAACACAAACATCATTGCAGCCATTGAATTAGCGGCATGTCCGGAAAAATAACTAAAAGTATCGCTATCTTTTACGATTCGAATCAATCCTTTTAATTCTTCATCATTACAAGGTCGTAATCTTTGAACGTTATTCTTTATTAGATTGATGGTTTGATCTGAAAAGGTAATCATAACCGTTACGATAAGCATGGCGATTAGTAATTGTTTCTGACCGATTTTTTTATAAAGAATTACTAAAAGTAAAAGGAAAAAAGGGATCCAATTGAGTTGGTTTGTAAGTAACAACCAAATAGCATCAAAAGGTTCAGAACCTAAATTGTTTAAAAAAATAAAAAGACTTTTATCTGCATCAATAATTTTATCAAGCATATTACATTTGACGTTTAATAGGTCCGGTTAAATTTTCGATGTCTTCTTTGATTTCTGTTATTGGATTGGCAATTTCTACTGGGTTTATAGATTCTGTCATGCTTTTTTTTGCGCTTGCAATTTCATCTGAAATTCCGCCTGTTAAGCTTTTCATATCTAAACCATTTTCTTCAGCACCTTTTTGAATTTCATGCTTAATTTCATTGGTCGCATTTTTCAATTGTGCCATTCCTTTACCCAATGTTCTTGCAATTTCTGGAATTTTATCCGATCCAAAAAGCATTAAAATAACAATTAAAATAAAAAAGATTTCGCCTCCTCCAATACCAAACATAATTTTGATTTTTAAATTTTAGTTAATTAAATAACTGATTTGCAAAGTTAATAAAAGTTAGATGTTAGATGTTAGAAGTTAGAAGTTTTTAACAAAAAAAAAGTGCAATTTATTACAATTGCACTTTTTTTATTTATTTCTTTTCTATTTGTTCAAATTTATCTACAACTGCTTCTTTAGGCCAAGTATTATTGGTTACGTCAATATCAGCTGTTTCTAATTTTGGATCTAATTGAATTTTTACCACTTTTTTCTCAGTTGCGAAAACTCGTTTTGTTGTTGTGTTGTTTCTTCTCCAGATTTCAACTGGGAATTTATGTACTTCTTTTGTTCCATCTTCAAAATTTAATTCTGCAATAATTGGCATCATTAAACTTCCTGGTTTGTCAAATTCTACTTCGTAAAAGTATTTTGGATTTTTTAATGTAGCTCTTTCTTGAGTCGTGTAATTTTTATTTAAGTACTCATTTAGTGCAATTACTTTTTCTTTGTCTAAAGCAGTTTTTAATTCTGGTTTTAACTCAGTGTTTTCTCCATTTACAAGATATAAAAGTGGACCTGCATCAGCAATTTTTCTTCCTCTTCTGTTAAAAGATGCAGTCGCTTCTTTAGTAACATCTTCTGTAACATAAAATTGTTTTACGTTTTTAATTCCTAAATCAACCACATCAGTAGAATAGAACCAACCTTTCCAAAACCAGTCTAAATCTACTGCCGAAGCATCTTCCATAGTTCTGAAGAAATCTTCTGGAGTTGGGTGTTTGAATTTCCAGCGATTTGCATACGTTTTAAATGCATGGTCAAATAATTCATGACCCATAATGGTTTCGCGTAAAATATTTAATCCAGTTGCAGGTTTTCCGTAAGCATTTGCGCCGAAATTATAAATCACATCACCATGGCTCATAATAGGTTCTAAAAACTGTTGGTTACCTTTCATGTAAGGAACAATTGATTTTGCTGGGCCTCTGTCTGCCGGGAAGTCTTTATCGAATTCTTGTTCTGTTAAATATTCTAAGAACGTATTTAAACCTTCGTCCATCCAAGTCCATTGTCTTTCATCTGAATTAACAATCATTGGGAAAAAGTTATGACCTACTTCGTGAATAATAACTCCTAACATTCCATATTTTACACGGTCGCTAATTACGCCTTTATCGTCTGGACGTCCATAATTCCAACAAATCATTGGGTATTCCATTCCTTGATCTTCTGCAGAAACAGAAATCGCTTTTGGGTAAGGGTAATCGAAAGTATATTTTGAATATGTTTTTAAAGTATGCGCTACAGCTTTAGTAGATAAGTTTTCCCAAAGTGGATTCGCTTCTTTTGGATACATCGAAATAGCCATGGGTTTGCTGTTTCCAACTTGAACAGCCATAGCGTCTAAAATAAATTTACGTGAAGTAGAAAATGCAAAATCTCTAACGTTTTCTGCTTTTAAATGCCATGTTTTTTTAGCTGTAGAAAATCCTTTTTCAGCGGCAGTTGCTTCGGCTTGAGTTACAATTACAACTGGTTTGTCAAAAGTGTTTTCAGCTAATTGCCATCTTTTAACTTGTTCAGCTGAGTACACTTCGCTTCTGTTTTGTAATACTCCAGTTCCGTCTAAAATGTGATCTGCTGGAACTGTGATTTTTACATCGTAATTTCCGAAAGTTAAAGCGAATTCACTTCTTCCCCAGAATTGCATATTTTGCCAACCTTCTACATCATTGTATACACACATTCTTGGGTAGAATTGTGCAATTACATATAATTTATTTCCATCAGGAAAAAGTTCATATCCCGAACGACCATTTCCGCCGTCTTTCATATAGTCGTTGATGTTGTACCACCATTTGATAGAGAAAACTACTTTTTCACCTTTTTTTAATGCTTTTGGTAAATCAATACGCATCATCGTATTGTTGATGGTGTATTTCATGGCATTGCCCTTTTCGTCTTTAACATATTCTAAGTTAAAACCACCATCAAAACCTTTGCCCATATAAGATTTTGCAAAGTTTTCTGGAGAAGTTGAAGACGGCATGATTTGAGAATCTATCAAAGGTGTTTGAGCATCTCTTTTAGCAATATTTTGATCTAGTTGTATCCATAAATAATCTAAGGATTCTGGTGCGTTATTGTAATAGGTTACTGTTTCACTACCATACATTCTTGATAACTTATCGTCTAATTCTAAATTGATTTTATAATCAGCACGTTGTTGGTAATACGCAGGTCCGGGCGCTCCAGAAGCTGTACGAAACATGTTTGGCGTTGCCATTTCTGTGTACATTTGACTAAATTTATTAATGTCAGTATGGCCTTGAGGTTCTTTTTTTACTTCTTCTTTTTTTACTTCTTGTGCGAATGTTGTAAGCGATGCAAAAAATAAGAAAGCAATTGAAATTGACTTTTTCATGGTTATTTATATTTCAGTTTTTGGTTGGTTTCTGTATTAGTAAACAAAATTGTTTTTTTGTTACCATTAATGTTCAAATGTACTAAATTTTGTTGTTCGTTAAAAATATCGGATAAAACATTGTTGGTAATTTCTAAGTCTTTTATGTTGTCTTTAAAATTAATTTTCAAATAACAAATCACAATATTGTCTTCTTGTTCTTTAGTTAAAAATTGGATGGATTGAATTTTATTGTTAATTTTCATTTTCAATTTTTCATCTAAATATTTGGCAATATACGCATTGGCATCCACAACTTCATCTTTGGTTGTAATGTAAAAATGTTTGTTGTACTTTTTATAAAGTGCCTTTTCTAAATCGTCAATAAATAAGCGTGCAGTAATTTGAACGGCCTTTTTTTCTTTAACATAATCTATTTGAAATACTCCAACATAAAATTTATGAAAAGTGAAAGCACTCAATAATACAAATAAGGTAATTGAAAAACTTAATTTAATTTTATTCATCTTTTTTAGGTTCAGTTTCTGTTTTACTATTTGTGGTGTTTTCTTTTTTCTCATCCGTATTTTTTACATTTTCGACGGGTTTCGGATAATAAGGCTGTAAGTTTTTTAGTTTTAAATATTCTACGGCTAAAGCACTCATTCTAAAAGTGATTAAAGTTTTGTTTTTAGCTTTTGCAGCTGCTTTTAAATCGGTATCTTCTACGATATAAAAAACATAACCTTCAACGTGTTCTTCCGGTATATGTAATTGATTTATAATGTATTCCGAATCAAAATTAGCGTTAATTTTACTTTGAAGAAATTCTTTACGTTCTACTTCCAATTCCGATTTTAATTTTTTTGTTCTTCCTGAAATGGCATTTAGCATGGGGTCTAGTGAAAATAAAGCTCCGGCAATTCCAGTTCCAGACCAATCACCAGCGGTTTTTACTCTTCGTTCTGCTGGTGTGTATTTTTTTTGTCCTTTCGGAACTAAACCTAAAGATTCTGCTGTTAAATCATCAGCATTTGTAACCATAATTTCTTTAATATGTCTGGTGTAAATGTCTAATTTTATAAATAGTAAATCTTTGCCAAAATCTTTTTTGGTTACGATATGTTTTTTGCCAATTAAGTGAATAGCGCTAAACATGATGGTGTCATTTAATTTTGCTTTTATTTTAAAATAGCCACCATTTCCAGAAATTGTATTAGTTTTGTTAGAAATGTTTACAATAGTAATTCCCTCATTGTCGTTGGTTTCCACAATGATTTTTCCCTTAAGTATGGAGTCGTTTTGAGATACCACAAATTGGGAAAGTAATAGGAATAGTATGTGTAAGTAGTTTTTAATAATGCAAGAATTAATTTTCTGTAAAAATATAAGAACAAAACCACAATCCATATAAAATTTTGTTAAGAATAGTGTAAAATTTAATAGAAATTATGAAAAAAGTAATTATTGCAAGCACATCTACCGTTTTTGGAGGAACGTATTTAGATTATTTATTGCCCACTTTGGCAGAACATTTCAAAAACGTCTCTAGTTTAATCTTTGTACCATTTGCAAGACCTGGAGGGATTTCTCACGATGAATATACAGAAAAAGTAAAACCTGTTTTTAAGCAATTAAATATATCTGTAAAAGGAATTCATGAATTTGAAAATCCAATTGAAGCTATAACAAATGCAGAAGCTATTTTTACCGGCGGTGGAAATACGTTTGTCTTGGTGAGCATGTTGTATAAATTGAATTTGTTAGATGCGATTCAAAATGCAGTTGAAAACGGAACGCCCTATTTAGGAACAAGTGCTGGAAGTAATATTTGTGGGTTAACTATGGGGACTACGAACGATATGCCAATTGCGTATCCACCAAGTTTTAGAACATTAGGTTTGGTTTCTTTTAATTTGAATCCACATTATTTAGATCCAATTGAAGGTTCTCAGCATATGGGGGAGACAAGAGAAACTAGAATTAATGAATTTCATTATTATAATTCACAACCCGTTTTAGGATTAAGAGAAGGAAGTTGGTTGGAAGTTTTAGGGGCTAAAATTACTTTAAAAGGCGATTTGTCTGCGAGATTGTTTCAACAAGGTAAGAAGCCAATTGAAATAGAAACAGAATCAGATTTGAGTGAATTGAGATAAGGGCAAAAAAAAAGCCTCAAAATAATTTGAGGCTTTTGAGCGAAAGACGAGGGTCGAACTCGCGACATTCAGCTTGGAAGGCTGACGCTCTA